>NZ_CP021455.1:1817142-2422857 GCF_002158865.1 Comamonas serinivorans
CGCCGTGTGTCGGTGCGGTGAATCGACACTCAAGCTTGGATCCTGCTGGCTGATGCGGGCCATTTTTAGTGCCAAGGTATTAAGGCCTGTCGTTCGCTGATGGCAGCCTGTTTACATTCGCCTGAGTCGTTCTTATGCTGCACCGGTCATTCATGAACCGCGCGTTGGTTGGTGACTGCTGTACGCAGCCATTGGCCATGTTGTGACCCATAGAAATGCGCATTGTTTTACATCCTGGCCATTGTGGCTTTGAGGAGGTACTGTGCCCAATCGTTTCGCCCCCATCCTTGAAGCGCAACAGTCGCATTTCCTCAGTGACGCCACGAAGTCACCCGCGTGGCGCATCGATCAACTGGACCGCATGGCGCGGATGTTGACCGAGCACCAGCAGGCCTTCTGTGATGCGCTTTATCAGGACTTTCACAAGCCGCCCTTCGAGCAATTGTTCGAGATCACCGTGCCACTGGGCGTCATTCGCTACTACCGTGAGCACTTGAGCGAGTTGATGGCCCGCAAGACGTGCCTATTCCTTCGGGGCTCGAATCGGAAGGGTATCGAGGCGTCATTCACAAAGAACCTTACGGCTCGACCCTGGTCATCGGTCCTTTCAACGCCCCGGTGCTTTTGCTCCTGGACCCGGCCATCGCTGCATTGGCGGCCGGTAACCCCGTGGTGCTCAAGCCCGCCAACACCACGCCGACGGTGGCCGCGTTGTTCCAGAAGTTGATTCCTGAGTACTTTGCGCCCGAGGCCGTCGCCATCGTCACCGGCGGGCGTTCAGAAATCGCCGAACTGCTGGAACTGCCCTTTGATTTCATTTTCTTCACAGGCAGTGCCGCTGTCGGCAAGGTGGTGATGCGGGCAGCAGCTGAGCACCTCACGCCCGTCATCCTGGAGCTCGGCGGTCAAAATCCGACCGTTGTGGACGCATCCGCCAACCTGGACGTGGCTGTGGACCAGATTGCCTGGGGACACAATGCCATTTCTGGCCAATGGTGTATTGCGCCAGGCTATGTGTACGTGCACCGTTCCATTGCCGACGACTTCATCGCGCGCCTCAAGCGGTCGATCACGGCGATGTATGGTGAGGACCCCAGCCTCAGTCCGGATTTTGCCCGCATGATCAGCGAGCATGATGCCGGGCGCGTGGTGTCTTACATTCAACCCGAGAAGGTGGTGCATGGCGGTCGCTTCGACGTGCAGGCGCGCTATGTGGAGCCAACGATTCTGTACCCCAGCACCTGGGATGATCCAGCGATGCAGCAAGAGATTTTCGGTCCGGTTCTGCCTGTGCTGCCCTACGATGATCTGAGTGAGGTCATCGACACCATCAAGCGCAAACCCAAAGCCTTGGCGGCTTACATCTTCAGCAAGAACCAGGTGGACATTGATCGCTTCCTGAAGAGCGTGTCCTTTGGCGGTGGGTGTGTGAACCAGACCAACCTTCATTGCTGGATTGACAGCTTGCCCTTTGGTGGTGTGGGGATGAGCGGCATGGGCAAATACTACGGAAAGGCGGGATTCGACGCCTTGTCCAACACAAAATCACTGCTCATTGGCAACCCGGACAAGCTGCTGGATGTGTTTCCTCCCTATGCAGGCAAGGACATCGCGCGCAATTTGAGTGTGTTTGCCGGCTGAGTCATGCGGAGTGCGTGGCGCTTTCGAGAGAGCAATGCCTGACTTGTCGACCGAGATGGCCAAGGTCCGGGGGGCGCTTCCGCGATCTACACACCAAAGCGTTGAACGACGTGAGGCAGAGCGGCTGGGTAGGGCCCGGTGTGGCCCGAAAAGCCAGGACCATGGAGGTGCACGCCGCTCACTGACGGATGATGAATCCGCTCATGCCTGTGAAAGGCGTTGACCAGACAAAAGGGCTTAGCTCTTTCGAGCTAAGCCCTTGAATCAATTGGTCGGAGCGGCGGGATTCGAACTCGCGACCCTCTGCTCCCAAAGCAGATGCGCTACCAGACTGCGCTACGCTCCGACGAAGCTGGCATTCTACTCTGAAATTTGATGAATCTGCCGAAGTGCTTCATCATTTCTCAGTGGACATTGGTGGAGTACATCGAAATCACCATCGATGCCCTCACGCCACGCCCCCAGACATGGCGCGAGAACCCGGATCAGACGCGCTCGATGATGATCGCCGGGGCCATGCCGCCAGCAGCGCACATCGTGACCAGACCACGCTTCAGATCGCGGCGTTCCAGCTCGTCCAGTACCGTACCGATCAGCAGCGAACCCGTTGCGCCGATGGGGTGGCCCAGGGCCATGGCGCCGCCGTTGACGTTGACCTTGTCGCGGTTCAGCTTCAGGTCACGGATGAACTTCTCGGCCACCACGGCGAAGGCTTCGTTGATTTCCCACAGGTCGATGTCGTCCACCGTCAGGCCGGCCTTGGCCAGCACCTTGCGGGCAGCAGGCACGGGAGCGTTCAGCATCAGGGTGGCGCTGTCGCCCACGTTGGCCATGGCCACGATGCGCGCGCGGGGCTTGAGGCCGCGCTTCTTGATGTAGTCGCCCGAAGCCAGCAGCAAGCCACCCGAGCCGTCCACCACGCCCGAGCTGTTGCCGGCATGGTGCACATAGTTGATGTTCAGCTCAGGGAAGACCTTGCGGATCATGCCGGCGTAGGTGTTGCCGAATTCATCGATGGGCTTTTCCGCCATCACTTCAAAAGCGGGCTTGAGCGAGGCCAGGCCTTCGAGCGTCGTTTGCGGACGAGGGAACTCTTCGTGGGCCAGCGCCACGCTGCCGTCTTCGTTGAGCACGGGCACCAGGCTGCGTTCAAAGCGATTTTCGGCAATGGCTTTGGCGGCACGCTGCTGGCTTTCATAGGCCAGCTCATCCAGCGCGCTGCGGGGAATGCCTTCCAACGTGGCGATGGCATCGGCGCACACGCCTTGGTGCGACTGCGGCACGGTGTTGCGCAGGTGCAGGTTGCCCGCATCCATCAGGTTGGGCTTGGTTGGGTCCGCCAGCGTGGCGGTGTAGCTCATCATTTCGCAGCCGCCTGCGATGACCAAATCTTCAAAGCCGGCAGCCACGGTGGCGGCGGCGAAGTTCACCGCGGTGATGCCCGAACCGCAGAAGCGGTCCAGGGTGACGCCGCTGGCCTTTGGGTTGTAGCCAGCGTCGAGCAGGGCCATGCGGGCCATGTCGCGGCTTTGTTTGCCTTGCTGGGTCGAGGTGCCCCAGATCACGTCGTCGACTTCGGCCGTGTCAATCTGGTTGCGCTCGGCCAGGGCCTTCAGCACCGTGGCGGCCAGGTGCTGGGGGTGGAAGTCGGCCAGGGCACCTTTGCCCACTTTGCCAATGCCGCGAGGGGTGCGGCAAGCGTCGATGATGTATGCGTCGGACATGGTTGGATCTAGTGTGTTGCGAACGTTGCGAGCCTAGCCCAGCTTGGCGGCCTCGTCATTCTCCAAGGTGACCTGCCGCCTGAAAAGCGACCGCGTTGCCAGGCCTTTGCCGCATGAGTGCCGAATGATTGGCAAAGGTATATGCAAGTTCTCGTTGATGAAGCGAGGAATCTGAATGAATACTGGCAAATGAGTGAGGCAATGCATGCAATGGGAAATGTGCTTTGCGGACCTGAACGCACCCTTTGCGTACGCCACGACGCGGCCAAACAGTTCGCGCGGCTGCCAGCCTCCGCCTGGAGTGGCAAGGGGACCGAGCCGCAGCAAGAAGCCCGCTGGTGCGGGCTCTTTGCTGGCAGGCGGGGTGTCGCTTACTCCACTTTCACACCCAGTTCGCGCACGTACTTGCCTTCCTCGGCGTAAAGGTCGTGCGCATAGCGCGTGTAGGTGGGGCTGTCCATGAACAGGGCAGGTTGGTCGTCGCGCATCAGCATGCGCTTGAAGTCGGAGTCTTGCGAGGCCTTTTGGAACGCGTCCTGCAGCACCTGGATGATTTTGGGGTCCATGCCGGCCGGGCCCCCAATGCCCCAGGAGCTTTTGGCCACCAGGTCGAAGCCCTGCTCGCGCAAGGTGGGGGTGTCAGGCCGGCTGGGGACGCGGTCGGCCAGGAAAATGCCCAGCGAACGCAGCTTGCCGCCGTTCACGTGGGTGCCGAAGGCGGCCTCGGGGCTGAAATCGACGTGGCCGCCCAGCACGGCCGAGAAGATCTCCGTCGAGCTTTTGAACGGCACCATGTTGAACTGGGCGCCGGTCATCTTCTCCAGGCGCAGCATCATGAGGTGGCTGGTGCCGCCCTTGCCCGTGGTGCCGTAGCTGAGCTTGCCGGGGTTGGCCCTGCCGAAGGCGACGAGGTCTTTCACCGACTTGAACGGCGATTCTTGCGGCACGGTGATGCCGAAGGTGTAGGCCGTGATGTTGGCGATGTAGGTGAAGTCCTTGAGCGGGTCGAACGGCACCTTTTGCAGGTGCGGCAGGCGGAACAGCGTTGCCGGCGTCATGCACAGGCTGTAGCCGTCGGGCGCAGCGCGCTGCGCGACCTGCGAGGCCCCGAGTGTGGCCGACAGGCCGGGGCGGTTCTCGATGACGATGCTCTGACCCAGCGCCATGCTCGCTGCCTTGGCCAGCGCACGGGCTTGCACGTCGGTGCCCCCACCGGCACCGAAGCCGACCACCAGGGTGATGGGCTTGCTGGGGAACACATCGGCGGCACGCAGGCTGGGGGCGGCCATCAGGGGGGCCATGCCCATCAGGGCGGCGGCACGGCGGCGGGTCATGGGCATGCAGGTCTCCTGGATGAGTGAGGACCGCATGCTCGGGCCGAGCCGATGCGCGTGCCACCGGGCAAACCCGCCTGGCCGCGGTGACGAATCACCCAAGGGACATGGTGCTGTGCTTGGAGGCGGAGCCTCACCTCGACCCAGCCAACGCGTGAGGTCATGGAGTCCGATCCGCTGTCAGCGGCACGTGCGGGCCACAGAACGCATGGGTTCGACACCCCAACCAGGTGCGTGCAACAGGCGGTGCCTGTTGTGTGGTGATAATTCTTGAAGGGGTATACCCAGCTTTCCGTTAACAAGAAAACGAGAGGCGCGCCATACCCATCATTTCCGTACAAACGCTGGCTTTCATCGGCGTAGCTGCCAGGGGCTGACGCGCGTGGCCCAGGCGATACGTGGCCCACAGCGTGCGGACGAGGGCGTCAGCGCCGGCCGCGGTTCATCAGGGCGGTGCCGGCCACCGCCAGGACGCCGCCGGCAATGGTGGCGGCATCGATGTATTCGCCCAGCAGCAGGGCCGAGCTGACCACGCCGACCACGGGCACCAGCGTGATGTAGCCCGCGGCCGCCCCGGCGCCCAGGGCCTTCACGCCGTCGAAGTACCAGGCATAGGCGATGGCGGTGGCGCCCAGCGCCAGGAACAGCAGGGCTTGCCAGGCGGCCGCGCCAGACTGAAGGGCGGCGCCAAACCCGGCCGGGCCCTCGACCACCAGGCTGGCCGCGGTGAGCAAGGCTGCGCCCAGCGTCGCGGTGACGGCGGTGGTGGCCAGCGCATCGACCCCGACCAGCAGCCAGCGGCCCAGCAGCGTGTACACCACCCAGCACAGCACGCAGCCCACGATCAGCAGTTCGCCACGCCCGACAGCCCCTTGCAGCAGCAACCACGGTTGGCCGTGCGAGATGACGATGACCGCCCCCAGGGCCGCAATCGCCATGCCCAGGCCGATCGTGCGGTTGATGCGCTCGCGAAACAGCCAGCTCGCGGCCACCAGCGTGATGACGGGGTTCAGGGTGACGATCAGGGCGGCCTTGCCCGCGGGCAGGTGCTGCAGGCCCATCAAAAAGCACAGCGCATAGCCGAACACCCCGGTCAGTGCCGCCGCGGTCATGCCCAGCCACAGCCGTCCGTCCCAGGCGCGCAACAACCCAAGCCCCCGCGTGCGGTGCAGCCAGATCAACAACACGGCGCTGGCCATCAGAAAGCGCAGCGCCGCCGCAGCCATGGGCGGCATGGCCTGGGCCACGACGCGGCCGGCGGGCCACGAGGCGCCCCAGAGCACCACCATGCCCAGCAGGCGCAGGTGCGGGGCCCAGTGGACGGCGCTGCTCATGGCGCCTCCACGCGCTGCCGCATGCCGGTGCTGGCCGTGATGGCGCAGCCGATGGAGGCAGCCATCACGCAGGCGATCGCCAGCCACTGGAACGCGGTCAGGCGCTCGTGCAGCAGCACCCAGCCCAGCATCGCCGCCATGGCGGGCTCGGTGCTGGTCAGCACGCCGAACGTCTCTTTGGGCAGGCGCTGCAGCGCGAACATTTCCAGCGAAATGGGGATGGCGCTGGACACGATGGCCACCCCCAGCGCGAACACCAGCAGGCCCGGGTCCAGCAGCAGGGGGCCTGCATGCCACACGCCCACCGGCACCACCACCAGCGCTGCAAAGCACATGCCCCAGGCCACCACGGCGCCGCCCGGCAAAGTGCCGGCCCGCTTGCCATAGACGATGTAGGCGGCCCAGAACACCGCCGCGCCCAGCGCGTAGGCAACGCCCGAGGGGTCCAGGGCCTGATCGGCGCCTTGCCAGGGCAGCAGCAAGCAGAGGCCGACCACCGCCAGCGCGATCCACACGGCATCCAGGCGCCGCCGCATGCCCATCAAGGCCACCGCCAGCGGCCCGGTGAATTCGATCGCCACCGCCAGTCCGAACGGGATGGTGCGGATGGCCATGTAGAACAGCAGGTTCATCAACCCGAGCGCCAGGCCGTACTGCATGACGGCGCGCCAGTCGCTGCGGGTGAGCCGCCAGCGCCACGGCCGGAAGATCAGCGTCAGCACCAGGGCCGAGAAGCCCACGCGCAGCCCGCTGGTGCCTTGTGCGCCGATGAGCGGGAACAGCTGCTTGGCGAACGAGGTGCCCAGGCCCAGGGCCGCGACCGAGCCCAACACAGCAGCCGTGGCGATCAACACCTGGCGCGATGACGAGGACATGGGGAGCAGCCTTTTGGAAAAAACGAGAGTATGCCGCCATGCCCGTTGATCATTGAGCGGGAATGGTGGCATACCCCAATAAAAACGAAACGCCCTCAAAGAGGGCGCATGGGGCTGGAGCAGCCGGTGGGGCAGGTGGACGACAGGCCATCTGCCGGGTTGCTCCTCAAAGGCTCAGCGCGCATCGCAGGGCGGCACGCGCATCACCTGGGTGGACGGATTCAGCGGCCGTTGAGCGAACGCCAGCCGTTGCCGCCGCCGTTGCTGCTTCCGCCGCCACCACCACCGCCACTGCGCGAACGGCTGCGGCCACGGCCGCCGCCATTGCCCGCGCCGCCACCGAAGTGGTTGCCGCCACGGTTGCCGCCGGCACCGCCGCCGCCGCCATAGCGCTTGCCGGCGCCCATGGCATCGATGCTGGTGCGCATCGGATCCGGCTGCGAACCCGGCGCGGCCGGACGGCGCACGCCGTTGCTGCGGCGGTTGTGCAGGTTGGTTTGCAACGGGTCGACGTTGCGTGGCAGGCGTTCCAGATCGGGATCGTAGTCCTCGTCGAAGTCGGCGCGTTCACGGGGCTGGGCGCGCTGACCGTCGTTGCGGTCCTGGCCATAGGGCGCGCGGCTGCGGCGGTTGCGACCGCCGCCCTCGCCATCGGCGCGAGGCTCGCGCATCGGTGCGTGGCCGGCTTCGCCATCAACGCGCTCCTGGAAGTCGGCGCGCGGTGCCGCGCTGCCGCCGGCACCATTGCCGCGGCGGCGGCTGCGGTTGTGGCCCTGGCCCGGACGGCCATCGGCGCTGGCAGCCTGGCCGGCATTGCCACGCGCCGGGCGTTGGGCGTTGCCGCGTGCCGGGCGCTGGCCGTCGGCTTCCGCGTCGCCATCGGCACGCTTGGGCTTTTGCCCTTGCGTGGCCTTGTTGTCGCGGATGCGCTGCATCATTTCCTGGCGCGCGGCCTTGGCGGCAGCGGCCATCACGTCGCGGCTGGGCGGCTTGCCCAGGCCGCCCCACAGGGTCTGGCGTCCCATGGCGATGGGTTCGGCGCGCTCGCCTTCTTCGGGGCCGAAGCCGTCGAGCATCTGGGCGGGGATCTCCTGCTTGGTGAAGCGTTCGATCTCCATCATGAAGCCTTCTTCGTCCATGCAGACCAAGCTCACGGCGTGTCCATCGGCGCCGGCGCGGCCGGTGCGGCCGATGCGGTGCACGTAGTCTTCCGGCACGTTGGGAATTTCGTAGTTCACGACGTGCGGCAGGTCTTCGATGTCGATGCCACGGGCGGCGATGTCGGTCGCCACCAGCGCGCGCAACTCACCGCTCTTGAAGCCGGCCAGGGCCTGCGTGCGGGCGGTCTGGCTCTTGTTGCCGTGCAAGGCCATGGCCTGTACGCCGTTCTTGGTCAGGTACTCGGCCACGCTGTTGGCACCGTACTTGGTGCGCGTGAAGACCAGCACCTGGCTCCAGTTGTGCTGCTCGATGATGGACAGCAAGGCAGCCTTTTTCTTGCCGCGGCCCACCGGGTGGATGAGCTGCGTGATGCGCTGCACCGTCGTGTTGGGCGGCGTCACCTGGATGCTCTTGGGCGAGTGCAGCAGGCCGTTGGCCAGCTCGCGGATCTCGTTGCTGAAGGTGGCCGAGAACAGCAGGCTTTGCTTGTCCTTGGGCAGCAGCTTGAGCACCTTCTTCACGTCGTGGATGAAGCCCATGTCCAGCATGCGGTCGGCTTCGTCCAGCACCAGGATTTCGACCGTGGACAGGTCGAGGTAGCCCTGGTCCTGCAGGTCGAGCAGGCGACCCGGTGTGGCCACCAGCACGTCCACGCCCTTGGCGAGGCGGTCGATCTGCGGCTTCATGCCCACGCCGCCGAAGATCACGGTGGAGTTCAGCTGGGGCAGGTTCTTGCAATAGGCGCGGACGTTGTCGTCGATCTGTGCGGCCAGCTCGCGCGTGGGGGTCAGCACCAGGGCGCGCACGGCCTTGCCGCCGAATTTGCTCTTGCCGGCGGCTTGCTGGCTCAGCTTGTTCAGCAAGGGCAGGGCGAAGGCGGCTGTTTTGCCGGTGCCGGTCTGGGCGCCGGCCAGCAGATCATGGCCTTCCAGAACCAGGGGAATGGCTTGCGCTTGAATCGGAGTCGGGGCGTCGTAGCCCATGTCGCGCACGGCGTCCAGGATGGCTGGCGCCAGATTCAAATCATCAAATGTCATGTTGGAGCGCCACAACCGATTTTTGTTTTGGGCGCGGGTGCCAGGGTCATGGCCGGCTTCTTGCGTTGGAAGACTGGTCAGTGTCAAACCCGGGCGGTTTCAAAAATGGGAGCCGGAATGTGCTTCTTCGTCCCCAGCCGATTGCTGTGATCGCGAGCTCACTGCGGTTCGCGACCCATGCATTGTGACACAGGCGTGGACAGGTCTTGTGGCGCTGCCGTGTTTTCCGCGCGGCGCCAGGGTTGACGCCGGTTTGCGGAGGGTGCTGCCGCTGACGGGGCGACCGGCCGTGGGATGGTCCGCCCATGCGGGCGCATGGCCGCCGGGTGGTCGCTGCGGCCCGTGCCGTCAGACCGTGAGGCCGAGTTCGCGCGCGTCGCGTTCGTAGTGCGGGTACGAGGCTTTCATCACCGCGCTGTTCAGGATCATCTCGGCCACCAGCGTGCGGCTGGGCAGCTCGAACACCCGGGTGCGGATCCAGGCCGACTCGGTGCGCGCGCTCTCGCTCAGGGCGATGATTTCGCGCTCCAGCGCATAGTCCTGGTCCACGAACAGCGGGCCTTGGATCAGGCGGATCTGCTGCCCTGCGAACAGGCCCACGGCCGGTGACCGCCCCTTGAGCTTGGCCTCCATGGTGGTGCTGCCCAGCAGCACGCTGATCATCTCCGTTGGGATGATGGGGCGGCCCCACGGCGACTGGGCACCGCCCTCGGGCGTGTACCAGGGGCAGGGCTCGGTGATGACCTTGAGCTTGTCGGCCAGCGTGAAGGGGTAGTGGTCGCCCATGTGCTGGTGGAAGCCCATGCGGATGGTCTCGGGCGCGGCGCCACGTTGGCCGACCTTCAGGTCGCGGTTGATCACCAGGCCGGTGGGCGGACGCAGCTTGGCGATGCGCTGCTCCAGTTCATGGGGCTGCGTGGACGCGCCGACCGAGGCCGTGCCGGTGAGCACCGGCGTGCCATCGGCCTTCTCGGCATGGATGCGCACAAAGGTCGCGCCGGGCGTCGGCTGCTCCACGAAGGCACGCACCGATTCGCCTTCGACCACCATGGTCTGGTAATGCGCGCTGATGCAGCCGGTCTCGAACCACTGCTGGCCAAACACCTGCACCAGCAGTGGGTCGAACTGGCTGAAATGCGTGGGGCCTTCGATGGGGCCCGCGCGCAGGCCCAGGTTTTCGGCCGTGGCGTCGTCGTGGATGGACTTGTGGCCGTCGTAGGTCTGCTCGGCCAGCATCTGGCGCGGCTGACGCAGCGGGCCGCACAGGCTCAGGGGAGTGGAAAACGGCGAGGCGAGGGTCATGGCGAAGTCCGCTGAGTGGGTGAGGCGAAGATGGTGAAGCGTCGGGTCCGGCCCCCTTGTCTCATGCGCAACTGAGCGCCGCGTGGCCGGTGCGCCTGCCCGCCAGACCCTTCATCTGCAGCTTGCTGTGCACGGCGACCGTGTCCATCTGCGGCGTCGGCCTGTGTGACCATGGCGAAGGCTGGTGTTGGCCCAGAAGATCACCTGCCCGACGGGCTCAAGGCCCGGGATCGGCAGGTGCCATGCCCCACAGCCGGAAGTCCCGCCCTGGCACTGAGGCGATAATCACCCCCATTCCCTCGCACGATGCGGCCGCTTGGCCGGGCCCCTCTTTCTCGGGGTGCCGGCGCTGGCCTGCCCCTCTTTCACCTCACTGTTCACATGGCTCAATACGTTTACTCGATGAACCGTGTCTCCAAGACCGTGCCGCCCAAGCGGCAGATCTTGAAAGACATTTCGCTGTCGTTCTTCCCCGGCGCCAAGATCGGCGTGCTGGGCCTGAACGGCTCGGGCAAGTCCTCGCTGCTCAAGATCATGGCCGGCGTGGACAAGGAGTTCGAAGGCGAAGCCCTGCCCATGCAAGGCCTGTCCATCGGCTACCTGCCGCAGGAACCGCAGCTCAACCCCGACCACACGGTGCGCGAGGCGATTGACGAAGCCATGGGCGAAGTCAACAACGCCAAGAAGCGCCTCGAAGAGATCTACGCCGCCTACGCCGAACCCGACGCCGACTTCGACGCCTTGGCGGCCGAACAGGGCGAGCTCGAAGCGGTGATCGCGGCGGCCGGCACCGACTCCGAGCACCAGATCGAGATCGCCGCCGACGCGCTGCGCCTGCCGGCCTGGGACGCCAAGATCGGCCTGCTGTCCGGCGGTGAAAAGCGCCGCGTGGCGCTGTGCAAGCTGCTGCTGTCCAAGCCCGACATGCTGCTGCTCGACGAACCCACCAACCACCTGGATGCCGAGTCGGTCGAATGGCTGGAGCAGTTCCTGCACCGCTTCCCGGGCACCGTGGTCGGCATCACCCACGATCGCTACTTCCTGGACAACGCGGCCGAGTGGATCCTCGAACTCGACCGCGGCCGCGGCATCCCCTACAAGGGCAACTACACCGACTGGCTGACGCAAAAGGGCAACCGCCTCGAGGCCGAACAAAAGGGCGAAGAAGCCCGCGCCAAGGCCCTGAAGAAGGAGCTGGAGTGGGTGCGCCAGAACGCCAAGGGCCGCCAGTCCAAGTCCAAGGCCCGCCTGGCCCGCTTTGAAGAGCTGAGCGACTACGAATACCAGCGCCGCAACGAAACGCAGGAAATTTTCATCCCTGTGGCCGAGCGCCTGGGCTCGCAGGTCATCGAGTTCAAGAACGTCAGCAAGAGCTTTGGCGATCGCCTGCTGATCGACAACCTGTCGATGAACATCCCGGCCGGCGCCATCGTCGGCATCATCGGCCCCAACGGCGCCGGCAAGTCGACGCTGTTCAAGCTCATCGCCGGCAAGGAACAGCCCGATTCGGGCGAGGTCGTCATCGGCCAGACCGTGAAGATGGCCTTCGTGGACCAGCACCGCGACGCGTTGACCGACGAAAAAACGGTGTGGGAAGACATCTCGGGCGGGCTCGACATCATCAACGTCGGCAAGTTCCAGATGGCCAGCCGCGCCTACGCGGGCCGCTTCAACTTCAACGGCCAGGACCAGCAGAAGAAGGTCGGCAACCTGTCGGGTGGTGAACGCGGCCGGCTGCACCTGGCCAAGACGCTGATTCAGGGCGGCAACGTGCTCATGCTCGATGAACCGTCGAACGACCTGGACGTGGAAACCCTGCGCGCGCTGGAAGACGCGCTGCTGGAGTACGCCGGCACCGTCATGGTCATCTCGCACGACCGCTGGTTCCTGGACCGCATCTGCACCCACATCCTGGCGGCCGAAGGCGACTCGCAGTGGTACTTCTACGACGGCAACTACCAGGAGTACGAAGCCGACAAGAAGAAGCGCCTGGGCGAAGAGGGCGCTGCCCCCAAGCGCATGCGCTACAAGGCCCTGAAGTGAGGCCCTGCGCCTGACCGCGAAAGCCGCCCCCGGGCGGCTTTTTTTTTGGTCGCAGGCCGTCTCCGGCACCGGCGCGATGCGATGCGCTCACCAGGGCGACGGCCGGCGCCTCACAGCCAGTTGGTCATGGCCAGTGCCCCCAGGCCCAGCGCGCCCATTTGCCAGCCCAGCAGCTTGCGCCACGAGATGGACCGCGACTCCACGGTCTGGTAGAGCACCTGACCCGCCGCCACCGACAAGGCGATGGCGACGCCCAGCCCCAGGGCGTTGGTCAGCACGCCCTGGGGCCACAGCGCGGCCCACACCGCGTTGACCAGCAGGCACATGGGAAAGTGGATCAGGAACACCGAGTACGACCGCGTGCCCAGCCAGGCCAGGGGCGACCAGCGCCAGGCGCGCAGGCGCGCGGGCCACGGCCAGTCGCGCGAGGTGGCCAGCACCAGCGCGCCCACGCCGGCCAGCGCGATGCGGGTGCGCCATTCCAGGCACAGCGCCAGGCCCGTGGCAAAGGCGATGGCGCCGACCCAGCGGTGGCGCTCGCGCTGCTCGGGGGCGTGGCCGGCCCACCACGCCATCATGCCCAGGCCGTAGGCGCCGACGAAGTAGATGGCCCACACGTCCAGATCGGCATCGCGGTTCCAGTGCCACAGCGACAGGCAGGTCGCCACCACCACGCCGGCCTGCGCCAGACGCGAGGGGCCGTGGTCGGCGCTGAGCGCATGGGCCAGCCACAGCCAGCCGGCGCACAGGGCATAGAGCTGGAAGTCGATGGCCACGTACCACACGCCCGCCGACAGCGATTCCCAGCCGCCCAGGGTGTGCAGCAGCAACAGGTGGGCCAGCACCTGCACCACGCTGGGCTCGGCCGACACCGAGTCGTGGACGAAGCCCGCGGCGCGCACGCCCTCGTTGACCAGGATGGCCACCAGCAGCGCCACGCAAAACGGCAGGCTCAGGCGCAGGTAGCGCTTGAGCAGCAACGGCAGCAAGGGCTTGCGGGGTGCCATGTGGCCGCTGGGCGCCAGGGCGGCGGCGCATAGGTATCCGCCCAGGACCAAGAAAATCTGAACGGCCATGCGAGCATACTCATAAAGCCAGTTCATGAAAGCGGGCACGGCGGGCCACACTTGATCGGCCATGGGGCCGTAGAACGCGAGGTGGTGGGCGACGATGAGCAGGCAGGCCAGGCCTTTGGCCTGGTCGATCCAGAGGTTGCGAGGGGGCACGAACACGAGGGGCCGGCGCGTGGGGCGCGGGCGCTTGACTGCGGAAAGGGCTGCATTGTCCGCCTGAATGCCGGGCCGGGGCGGCGGCGCTGTTGCCCAGGTGGCAGGCGGGCAGTGACTGTGTCGTGCCGGCACCGGGGCGGACCGTGCGGACCTGGGCGCATCACCAGCCAGCCGCCTGCGCCCTCTTGGACGAAGGGCGCACGTTGCAGGAGACCGGACGCCTGCGCGCGGTCTTGACCGGCTGCCGTTTGGGGCATGAACGCGGCCACGCGGTTCTGGGCGCCGCCTTCACCGCGCGTCGGCATGCATCCAGGGCCTGCGCTGGTCGTCCAGGCCGACATGCGGGCCCACCCATCCGCCTGGCAGGCCTGGCCTGCGAACCCCTTGTGAACGGGTTCGGCGCGGCGGGCGCGCACGCCGCACGCCAGGGCTGGGATACTCGGCGCTTTGCATGGCGCAGCCATGCACGCTTTTTCGCAGGCAAGGCCATGCACTTCATCGACCTGAAATCCCAGTACACCGCGCTCAAGACCGACATCCATGCGCGCATGCAGACCGTGCTGGACCACGGCCAGTACATCATGGGCCCCGAGGTGGCCGAGCTGGAGGCGGCGCTGGCGGCGCGCGTGGGCGTGCCGCACTGCATCACCGTGGCCAGCGGCACCGAGGCGCTGCTCATCAGCCTGATGGCCCTGGACCTGCAGCCCGGTGACGAGGTCGTCACCACGCCCTTCACCTTCGCGGCCACGGCCGAGGTCATCGTGCTGCTGGGCGGCGTGCCCGTGTTCGTCGACGTGGAGGCCGACACCGGCCTGATCGACGCGCAGCAGATCGAGGCCGCCCTCACGCCGCGCACGCGGGCCATCCTGCCGGTCAGCCTCTACGGCCAGGTGGCCGACATGGACGCCATCCAGGCGGTGGCCGACCGGCACGGCCTGCCCGTGATCGAGGATGCCGCGCAGAGCTTTGGCGCCAGCCTGCGCAACGCGCACGGCACGCGGCTCAGCGGCGGCCTGTCCACGCTGGGCTGCACCAGCTTTTTCCCCAGCAAGCCGCTGGGCTGCTATGGCGACGGCGGCGCCATCTTCACGGCCGACGCCGCGCTGGCCCAGGCCTGCCGCGAGATTCGCGTGCACGGCCAGAGCGCGCGCTACACGCACACCCGCGTCGGCGTGGGCGGCCGCATGGACACCCTGCAGTGCGCCGTGGTGCTGGCCAAACTCGGCCGCTTCGACTGGGAGCTGGCGCGCCGTGCCGAGGTGGGTGCGCGCTACGACGCGGCGTTCGATGCCGCCGGCGTCGAACGCATGCGGACGCGGCCCGGACGCACCAGCGTGCATGGGCAGTACACGGTGCAGGTGCCGGCACGCGATGCCGTGCAGGCCGCGCTGACGGCGCAGGGCGTGCCCACGGCCGTGCATTACCCCCGGCCCATGAACCAGCAACCCGCGTATGCGCGCCATGCCACGCAGCCCACGCCCGTGGCCGATGCCCTGGCCGAGCGCGTGCTCAGCCTGCCCATGAGCGCCGACCTGAGCGAGGCCGACCAGGACCGGGTGATCGCCACCCTGCTGAAGGCGTTGCGTGGCTGAATGTGATGTGTGATGTTTGTGCAGTATGACCCTGTTCCCGTCGCCATGAAAACGGCAATTGATGCATACCCCAAGAATGAGTACCCAGGAGACGGTGAATGACCGATGAACCCAGCCAGCCAGCCGTGCTGGAGGACGACGCGGTCGATGCCGGCGCCGGCGCGCCGGCCCTGCACGTGCGCGCCGGTGTGGCGCCCAAGCTCAACCTGTCGGCGTTCCAGAACGCCGTGCCCGCCCTGCACGAGCTGGTCATCGTCAACGACACGCCGGTGGCGGTGGAGGGGCTGACGCTGACGCTGACCTCCAGCCCGGCCTTCGTCAAGCCGCGCACCTGGCACGTCGAATCGGTGGGGCCGGGCGAGACCTACCACCTGAGTCAGCTCGATGTGCAGCTCGACGGCGCCTTGCTGTCGCGGTTGACAGAGGCCGAGTCAGCCACGCTGCACCTGGCCTTGCGCAGCCGCCGCGAGCCCGAGCGGCTGCTGGCGAGTGCCGAGGTGGGGGTCGAGCTGCTGGCGCGCAACCAGTGGGGCGGCCTAGACCACCTGCCCGAGCTGGTGGCGGCGTTCGTCCAGCCCAACGACCCGGCCGTGGACCGTGTGCTCAAGGGCGCTGCCCTGGCGCTGGAGGCAGCCGGCAAGCCCGGCGCCCTGGACGGCTATGCCCAGGGCGCCACGCGGGCCTGGGAGCTGGCGTCGGCCATCTGGACCTCGGTGCTGCAGCTCAAGCTGCACTACGCGCTGCCGCCGGCCAGCTTCGAGCATGCTGGCCAGAAGGTGCGCAGCCCCGGCCAGATCCTGGATGCGGGCCTGGCCACCTGCCTGGACACCACGCTGCTGTTTGCCGCCTGCCTGGAGCAGGCGCGGCTCAACCCCTTGCTGGTCTTCACGCCGGGCCATGCCTTCGCCGGCGTGTGGTTGCGCGACGAGGAGTTCGCCACACCGGTGGTCGACGACATCACGGCCGTGCGCAAGCGGCTCAAGCTGCGGGAGCTGCTGGTGTTCGAGACCACGCTGGCGGCGCAAAGCCCGGCGGCGAGCTTCAGCCAGGCGATTGCGCAGGCCGAGCGGCAGCTGGACGAGGCCCAGGCCGATGCGTTCGAACTGGCCATCGACGTCAAGCGCGCGCGCATGTCGCGCATCCGGCCACTGGCGCTGGCCGAGTCCCCGCAGCCGGCGACGCCCGAGGCCGCGCCCGGCGAGCAGGCGCTGACGCTGGAGTCGGCGCCGGAGCTGCCCGCCGAGGTGCAGGGCGAGGCGCCGGCGGCGGCGCTGGACCCGCGGGATCGCCTGGCCCGCTGGCAACGCAAGCTGCTCGACCTTTCGTTGCGCAACGCGCTGCTGAACTTCAAGCCGGGCAAGAAGGCGCTGGTGCTCGAGGCCTCGGCCACGGCGCTGGAAGACGCCTTGTCCGGCGGGCAGAGCATCCGCCTGCTGCCCGCCCCCGAGCTGATGCAGGGCCAGGACCCGCGCAGCCTGCAGCTGCACGAGGCGCGCAGCCTGGAAGACCTGCGCCGGGCCCACGCCGCCGAGGCGCTGGCGCGCCGCCAGGTGTTCATCGCCGTGGCCCAGGACGAGCTGGAGCTGCGGCTCGTCGAGCTGTACCGCAGCGCGCGCCTGGCGCTGCAGGAGGGCGGGGCGAACACGCTGTTCGTGGCGCTGGGCTTTCTGTCGTGGATGCGCGCCGACAAGCCCGACACGCGCCTGCAGGCGCCGCTGATCCTGCTGCCCGTCACGCTGGACCGCACGAGCGTGCGTTCGGGCTTCACGCTGCACCTGCACGAAGACGAGGCCTTGTTCAACCCCACGCTGGTCGAGATGCTGCGGCAGGACTTCCAGCTCGAGCTGGGGGTGCCCACGGGCGATTTGCCGCGCGACGATGCGGGGCTGGACATCGCTGGCATCTGGGCCAGCGTGCGCCAGGCCATCAAGGACATGCGGGGCTGGGAGGTCAGCGAAGACGTGGTGCTGGCCATGTTCTCCTTCGCCAAATACCTGATGTGGAAGGACCTGACCGAGCGCACGGGCGACCTGCGCGAGTCGCCCGTGGTGGCCCACCTGCTGGACACGCCGCGCGAGCCCTATCCCTCGTCCACGCCGTTCCCCGACACGGCCCGGCTTGACCGCGACTACCCGCCCCAGGCGGTGTTCAGCCCGCTGCCGGCCGACTCCTCGCAGCTGTCGGCGGTGATGGCGGCGGCCCAGGGCAAGGACTTCGTGCTCATCGGCCCGCCCGGCACGGGCAAGAGCCAGACCATCGCCAACCTCATCGCGCAATGCCTGGCCGAAGGCAAGCGCGTGCTGTTCGTGGCCGAGAAGATCGCCGCGCTCGAGGTGGTCTACCGCCGCCTGCGCGCCGTGGGCCTGGGCGATTTCTGCCTCGAGCTGCATTCCAGCAAGAGCCGCAAGCTCGAGGTGCTGGGCCAGCTGCAGAACGCCTGGGAGGCGCGCGGCGAGGTGAACGCCGACGATTGGCACGCCAAGGCGCAGGCCCTGGCGCGCGTGCGCGAGCAGCTGTCGACCTATGTCGAGCGCCTGCATTGGCGCCACGGCAATGGCTTGAGCGTGTACGCGGCCATTGGCAGCGTCACGGCCGGGGCCGCCTTGCCCCAGCTGGGCCTGAGCTGGCCCAGCGCGGACACGCACGACGCCGCGGCCCTGGCGGACTTGCGCGAGCTGGTGGCCCGCCTGCAGGCCAACGCGCAGGCCGTGGGCGCGGACGCGCTGGCGGCCGGCCCGCTGGCGCTCGTGCACGTCAGCGACTGGTCGGCCCGGTGGCAGCAGCAATTGATGCAGGCCGCCCAGTCTGTGCATACCCTGGGGCGGGAGTTTGAGTCTGCTGCCGTTGAATTGCAAACGCTTGTGGGGGTGAACTGGCCCACGCTGGGTCGCCAGACCCGGGCCGCGCTGGGCGTGCTGGCCAGCATCCTGCCGCCTGCGTCGGCGCAGGACTGGCGCTTTTGCGCCAGCGCCGACAGCGAGGCGGTGTGCGCCGAGCTGGGGGCCGCGCGCGAGCTGCTGAGCCAGCATCGCGCGCATTCGGCCCAGCTGGTGGCGCCATGGCCCGCCACGCTGCAGGCGCGGCTGGCTCAGGCTGCCGGACTGCTGGCGCAGCGCCAGCGTTTGCAGGCCGAGCTGGGCCAGCCGTGGTCGGCGACGGTCGCGGCCGACCTGGCGCAAGGCCTGCGCGGCATCGAAGAACTGCAGCGCCTGCGGGCCGGCCTGTCGGTGTCGTATGGCGCCGAGGCCGGGCAACTCAACGCCGCGCAGCTGCTGCGCGACTGGACCAAGGCCGAGCAGGCGATCTGGCCGCTGTCCGCGCTGGGCAAGCGCAAGGTGCGCCAGGCGCTGGAGGCGGCGATCGACGGCACGGGCGAGGCGCGCGTGGCCGATGACCTGGCGGCGCTGGCGCGCATCAAGCGCCTGCGCGAGGAGGTGGCTGCGCTGCCGCTGGACGCCGCTGCCGAGGTGTGGGCGGGCGAGCGCACGCGGCTGCCGCCGGCGCAGGCCGCACTGCAGGCCCATGCCGCGCTGCAGGCGGCGCGCGCGCACCAGCCGTTTGCGCTGGATGGCCTGGAGCCGGCGCTGCAGGGCGAGTGCGGCGAGCGCTGGGCTGCCGAGGCGCGACGCCTGAAGGCGCTGCACGCGCTCGACCGTGACCTGGCGGCGTGCGCGGACCTGGCCGAAGTCAGCCACGGGCTGTGGCGCGGGCCGGACACCGACGTGGCGCTGCTGCGCGCGGCCCTGGCCTTCGAGCAGGACCGCCTGGACCTTGCCCGGCGCGGCCGCCTGCCATCGGCCCATGCCGAGGTGGCGCAAGGCTTGGCGGGGCCGGTGTTGCAGCAGCAGCATGCGGTGCTGACGGCGCGTGGCGCGGTCGAGGTGCAGCTGCTGAGCCGGCAGGCGCTGGCCGACCGCTGCCCCGGCGTCTGGCAGGGCCTGGACACGGACGAAGCGGCCCTCGAGCGCGCGCTGCGGTTTCACGCCTCGCTCAAGGCGGCGCTGGCCGGACTGGGGCTGCCGCTCGATCAGCTGCTGCAGGTGCGCCAGCGCCTGCAGCAGACGGTGTGGGGCGCCGAGCCCGCGGTGCAGGCGGCCCTGGGCCCCGCTTGCCACCGGGTGCAGACGGCGCTGGCCGGCCTGCATGGGGCGGTGGACGCGCTGTGCCGCGCCGCGGGCCAGCCCGCAGCGGTGCAGCAGGCCTTTGGCGATCAGCCCCCGGCGCAGCTGGTGGACGCAGCAGCGCACTTGACCGCGCAGGCACACGACCTGCACGCCTGGTGCGCCTGGCGCCTGGCGCAAACCGAGGCCCGCGACCTGGGCCTGGGCGCGCTGGTGGATGCGCTGGTGTCCGGCGTGGTCAGCACGGCCCAGCTGCCCCAGGCGTTTGAGGTGAACTACGCGCGCTGGTGGCTGGACGAGGCCGTCGATGGCGACGAGGTGCTCAAGCGCTTCGTGGCCGCGGAGCACGAGCGCCGCATCCAGGCCTTCCGCGCGCTCGATGACGAATTCACCGCCATCACGCGGCAGTGGATTCGCGCGCGGCTGTGCGCCGACCTGCCGGTGATGGACGGCGTTCAGCGCAGCAGCGAATGGGGCATCCTGCGGCGCGAAATGGCCAAGAAGCGCCAGCACCTGCCGCTGCGCCAGCTGTTGCAGGCCATCCCGTCGGCGGTGTTGCAGCTGGCGCCGTGCCTGCTGATGAGCCCGCTGTCGATCGCACAGTACCTGTCGGCCGATGCGCGCCATTTCGACCTGGTGGTGTTCGACGAGGCCTCGCAGATCCCCGTGTGGGACGCCATCGGCGCCATGGCGCGTGGGCGCCAGGTCGTGATGGTGGGTGACCCCAAGCAGCTGCCGCCGACGAACTTTTTCGACCGCACCGACAACGCCGACGACGACGCGCAGGTCGTTGAGGGCGATCTGGAAAGCATCCTCGACGAATGCCTGGGCGCCAGCCTGCCCACGCGCAACCTGTCGTGGCACTACCGGTCGCGCCACGAAAGCCTGATCGCGTTCAGCAACCACCGCTACTACGGCGGCGGCCTGGTCACCTTTCCCTCGCCCTTCACGCAGGACCAGGCCGTCAGCCTGCACGTCGTGCAGGGCCGATACGAGAAGGGCGGTGCCCGCACCAACCTGCCCGAGGCGCGGGCCCTGGTGGCCGACCTGGTGGCCCAGCTTCGCTCGCCCGAGGTGGGGCAGGCGGGCCTGACCCTGGGCGTGGTGACCTTCAACGCCGAGCAACAGCGGCTGATCGAAGACCTGCTGGACGAGGAGCGGCGCCAGGACCCGGGGTTGGAGCCGTTTTTCTCGGATGCGGGCCTGGAGCCGGTGTTCGTCAAGAACCTGGAAAGCGTGCAGGGCGACGAGCGCGACATCATGTACTTCTCGATCACCTATGGGCCGGATCCGGCGGGCGTGCTGTCGATGAACTTCGGCCCGCTCAACCGCGATGGCGGCGAGCGCCGGCTGAACGTGGCCGTCACGCGGGCCCGCCACGCGCTGCGGGTGTTCGCCAGCCTGCGCGGCGATCAGATCGACCTCTCGCGCACGCAGGCGGCGGGCGTGCGCGACCTGAAGCACTTCCTCGAGTTTGCCGAGCGCGGCGCCAAGGCCCTGGCCGAGGCGCACCAGGGCAGCGTGGGTGATTTTGAAAGCCCCTTCGAGGCCGGCGTGGCGCAAGCGCTGCGTCAGCAGGGCTGGCAGGTGCACGCGCAGATCGGCGCGTCGTCGTTCCGCGTCGACCTGGGGGTGGTGCACCCCGATCTGCCGGGCCGCTACCTCGCGGGCGTCGAGTGCGACGGCGCCACCTACCACCGCAGTGCCACCGCGCGCGACCGCGACAAGCTGCGCGAGGCCGTGCTGCGGGGCCTGGGCTGGGAGATCGAGCGCATCTGGTCGACCGACTGGTGGGTCAACCCGGGCGGCACGCTGGCGCGCCTGCACGCCCGGCTGAACGCGCTGCTGGCCGCCGACCGCAGGCGGCGGGCGGCCGAGGCTGCCGCGCGGCCGGTGACGCCGGCCTTGGCCGAGCCAGCTGCCCAGGCCGATGGCCACGTCCCCATGCCGGACGGGGCCCAGGCGCCCACGACCGAACGCGTGGGCGAGGCGGTGATGGCGGGCGCGTTCATGCCCGAGCCCGCGTCGGTGGCGTCGCATGACGCCGAACCGGCCAACCCGCCCACCCGCGACGGAGCCGATGAACCCAGCCCGGTGGATGCTGGGGCATCGCCGCCGACCCTGTATGCGCGTGCGCCCGAGCAGCGGGTGCGGCCCGTGCCGCAGGCCCGGCCAGGCGGCCCGGTCATGCCGCGCGTGCTGCGCATCTCGCAGCCGGCCGATGCGGTGCCGGCCGGGGCGGTGTGTGCCGAGCGGTTTCACGAGCCGGCGTACGACGCGGTGCTGCAGGCCATGGTGGGCTGGGTGGTGCAGCACGAAGGGCCCATCCTGGACAGCGTGTTGGCGCGGCGCATCGCCCGCGCGCACGGCTTTCAGCGCACGGGCAGCCGGATCCACGAGCGCGTGCTGCAGGTGGCTGGCCGCCTGGGCCACACCACGCAAGAGCCCGTGGGGTGCTTCCACTGGCCCGCCGATGGCGCGGACGCCGCCGGGCTGGCCTGCCGCACACCCGCCGATGCGGACAGCGTGCGCGACATCGAGGAGATCTGCATGCCCGAGCTGGTGTCGCTGGCGCGCTGGGTGCGGGCTCAGGGGCACCACGGTGACCAGGCCCTGGGCGCCATGGCGCGCGAATTGGGGCTGAGCCGGCTGCGCGCCGCCAGCCGCGAACGGCTGCAGGCGGCGGTGAACGCCGCGGCGGCGGCCTGATCGGCCCGTTGACCGAAGGTGGCCCCATGGCGCTGACACCGGCCCGTTCTCCCCACCTGGCGCGTGCCGTGGCCGTGCTGCTGGCGGGCGGCGCGGCGGCGCAGCTGCTGCCGTTGCTGCTGGGGCCGGTGCTGGCGCGGCTCTACAGCCCGGCGGCCATGGGGCTGTACACCGCGTTCGCGGCCTGGGCCGCCACCCTGGCGGTGGCGGCGTGCGGACGCTACGACTTCGCGCTGCCCCTGGCCCGCGACGAGGCCGAGGCCGAGGGCCTGCTGGCCCTGTGTGTGCGCATCGGGATCGGTGTATCGCTGAGTATGGTGCTGTTGTCGATCGTGTGGATTGTGCTGTGGCCGGATACCAGCCATCTGGTGGCCTGGCTGGCACCCCTGGTGGCCCTGATGGCCTGGGTGCAGCTGCGCGTGATGTGGGCCACGCGCGCCCAGGCGTTTCAGGCCATGGCGCTCAGCCGTTTCGTGCAGTACGGGGCCGTGGCGCTGCTGCAGGTCGCGGTGGCCTGGGGGGCGATGGGCGCGCCGGGCCTGCACGCAGCGTGGGGCGGACCGCTGCCGGCCGAGCAGGCCTGGCTGCTGGTGGCCAGCCAGGCCGTGGCATTGGGGCTGGCCGCCTGGGTGCTGCGCCGGCCGGCGCCGCGCCGGGGCTGGCTGCGCGCGGCCTGGCCACCGGCCGATGCGCCCGGGCTGCGGGAGTTGGCGCGGCGCCACCGCGACTTTCCGCTGCTGAACGCGCCGCATGCCTTGCTGGGCGCGCTGCAGGACGCGCTGGCCGTGGCCCTGATCCTGGCGTTCACGGGCGACGTGGCGGCCGGCTTCTGGGGCCTCGCGCTGCGTTACCTGAAGGCGCCCGCGGCCCTGGTCGGCCAGGCGGTGTCGCAGGCGGTGTACCCCCGGCTGGCGCAGACGTCGGTGGCCGAAGGGCGGCGCCTGGTGCGGCGCCTGCTGGCGCTGCTGGCGGCCCTGGGTGTGTTGGGGGCGGCGCTGCTCATGCTGGTCGGGCCGGCGCTGTTCGCCTGGGCCTTTGGCGAGCCCTGGCGGCCTGCGGGTGAGCTGGCGCGGGCGCTGGCCCCTTACATCGCCGTGCATTTCGTGGCGGCGCCGCTGGCGGTGGTGACCATGGCCTGGCAGGCCCAGGCCTGGGCGTTCAAGCTCGCCCTGGTCGGGCAGGCGGTGTTCCTGCTGGCGCTGGCGCTGGGCCTGTGGCAAGGCGGTCTGCAGGGCGCGGCCTGGGCCGTGTCGCTGGCCATGCTGCCGTACTTCGGCTGGTATTTCTGGCGCCTGGCGAACTGGCCGCTGGCGCCCAAAGGCCGAGAGGCGGCGTGACGCCATCCGGCCGGTTGGCCTTCAAGGGCCTGGCGCCGGCACACCGGTGATGAGCAGTATGGGATGGTTGCCGTTCATGTTACATCGGGAATCGGTGAATACTGCCAAGCTGGGTTGACCAGACCGCCAACCCGCAGGTGCATCGTGATGCCGTGCAGGCCCGAGCGCACGCGCGGCCAGCCCGCAGATCGACACGCTCGCGGGTCAACCGGGCAGACGCTGGCGCAGCCGCCAGCCCAGCCACAGGCCGACGCCGCACGCCACGGCGAACACCCAGCCCGACACGGCCGCGGCCATGATGCCCGACAACAGCGTGCCCACGGTGCACCCCAGGGCCAGCATGGCGCCCCAGCCCATCAGCAGGCCGCCGAGCAGGTTGCGCCAGACCTCGTGCCGCGTGGGCCATTGCAGGCGAAAGCTGCCCGACCCTGCCGCCGCCGCGAACGAGCCCAGCACCAGCGCCGCGATGAAGGCGCCGTTGCGCGTCCACAAGCCGTTTTTCACCGCCGTGATGCAGCCACGAAAGCTGTCCAGCCCCTGCAGGGTGTCGGGCAGCAGGCCGGCCGCGTGGGCGCCGGTGCGGCCCCAGCTGCCCAGCTCGGCCGTCACGCCCAGCGGGGCCACGCGCAGGAAGGCCACCGTGGCGATGCCGGCCACCAGCGCGCCGGCGCATCGGCCGCAGGGGTGCGGTGCAGGCGCAGCAGCACCAGCGCCACGCCGCCCAGCAGTGCCAGCTGCAGCAGCAGCGAGCCGCCGTAGCCCAGGTGGTGCGGCAGCCAGAGCACGGGCGCGCCATGCACGGCGTTCAGGTACAGCGTGTTCCAGCACAGGAAACCCAGCGCGAAGCCGATCACCGTGCCGGCCAACGCCAGCAGCGTGCCCAGCGCGCCTTCGCCCAGCCGGTACAGCTGGGCGCTGATGCACGAGCCGGCCAGGGCCATGCCCAGGCCGAACGCCAGTGCGCCCAGCACCAGCACCCAGCTCACGGGGCCGATGTGCGCGTTGGGGGGCAGCCGCGGCAGCTCGGGGGCGGGCAAAAACGCGCCGAACACCGCGTGGTAGCCCAGCGTGCCCAGGGCCAGCGCCAGGGTGATGCCCCACAGCCCGCGGGCGTCGCGCCGCTCGAGGAAATCGCGCGCATCGCAGTAGAAGCACAGGCGGGTGCGCTGCAGCACCACGCCCAGCGCGGCGCCCAGCCACAGCGAGAGCACGAGGTCAGGGCCCAGGTCGGCGTGCACAACGTGGCCCTGCAGCAGCGCCAGCACGGCGGCCACGGCCAGCGGCGCGAGCAGGAGACGGCCTGGCGGCAGCCAGGATGTGGGAGGTGGATGCGCGGTGGGGGTGAGGTCATGGCGTGGGGCTTCGCAATAGGGGTGAGGACGGGCGGCGGGCGCGCGCTGCGGCTGCGCGGCAGGTCAGGGGCGGGGCATGGGTGTGTTTGTGGGTGTGGGGCAGGGTGCGGATTCGCGGTCGCCCGTGGTCATGGCCGGGCGCTCGTGGGCAGGCATCAGGGCGGGCGTTGCGGTTCGCGGGATGCGTCTGCCGCGCTGGCCCGTCGCGGCTTGGCGTCGAGGCGTCGTTGCATGGGCGAGACCGACACCGACGACGCGTACCGGCGCCTTGGGCTGCGGATGCGGGCGCCGTGAGCAGTTGCAGCACATGGGCCGATGGCTGCGGACGCTGGCGCGTCGACCGCTGCGCAGTCTGGTGCAGCGCTGCACCGGATGGCATCGGGTGGCGAAGGGTTGGCAAAAAAAGGCCGGTCCAAGCCATGCTCGGAACCGGCCCAACACCAAGTCACCCGTCGACTCACCGCCACAAAGTGTCTTACA
The DNA here is from genome assembly GCF_002158865.1 of Comamonas serinivorans. Lineage (NCBI taxonomy): Bacteria > Pseudomonadati > Pseudomonadota > Betaproteobacteria > Burkholderiales > Comamonadaceae > Comamonas > Comamonas serinivorans. Next base: position 1,842,414 of record NZ_CP021455.1, read on the forward strand.
TCAGGGGTATGGGCTGATTGCCGATGTTCATGAATCGGACATGGGCGCATACCCTGTACTGAATCATTTGCCCGTCCAGACCGTGCCGGCGAGGTTGGCCACGGGCACGCCCACGGCGTTGCCGTACTCCGTCCATGAACCGTCGTAGTTGCGCACCTCGTACCCCAGCAGCTTGCTCAGCGCGAACCAGGTGTGGCTCGAGCGCTCGCCGATGCGGCAGTAGGTGATGACGGGCTTGCTGCCGTCGATGCCGACGGCGCCGTAGAGCTTCTTGAGCTCCTCCACGCTCTTGAACGTGCCATCGGCGGCCACGGCCTGGCTCCAGGGCACGTTCACGGCGCCGGGCACGTGGCCGGCGCGCACGGCCAGCTCGGCCACGCCGGGCGGCGCGATCACCTTGCCCGAGTACTCGTCGGCCGAGCGGATGTCCACCAGCTGGGTGGACGATTTCTTCTCGGCCGCGGCCACCACGTCAGGCAGGCGGGCGCGCAGTGTGGGGTTGGCCGCACTCAGGGTGATGTTGCCGGCCTTGGCTGTGGTCGCCAGCGGCGTGAGGGGACGCTTCTCGGCCTCCCACTTCTTGCGGCCGCCGTCGAGCAGCTTCACGTTGGGCACCTGGTAGACGTCGAACACCCAGGCGCCCCAGGCGGCGAACCAGTTGTTGTTGTCGCCGTACAGGATCACGGTGTCGCCGCTGGAGACGCCGGCCTTGCGCAGCGCGGCCTGCAGGGCGTCTCTGCTGGCGATGTCGCGCCGCACCGGGTCGACCAGGTCGGTGTGCCACACCAGGTTGGCGGCGCCCTGGATGTGGCCGCGCTCAAAGACACCGGGGTCCACGCTGACTTCCAGCACCTTGACCTTGGGGTCGCCGATGTTCTTCTCCAGCCAGTCCGTGCTGACCAGGAACTGGGCCGGTGACGCCTGGGCCGCCACCGTGGTGCCCGCCCACAGGGCCACCGCCACCATCCACTTCGTGCCGCGCATCGTTGTGCTCCTCATCTCATCCGAAAACCGCAGTCTCGGGGCGCGCGCCCCGTGCGCCAACGAAGTTGTCTGCATGTGCATGCGCGGTGCGCGCATATGCGGGGCCTGGGTGCGCCGGCGGCTGGTGCGCCGCGCGGCTGCGGCGACAATCCGGGGCAGAGACCTTCATGCGCTTGTTTCCGTCACCCCTTCGCGTCCGCATCCGCGCCAGCGTCAACCGCCTGCGCCGCCAGCTCTGGCGGCTGCTGTTCGGTCGCCTGCTGTTTGGCGAGCGCAGCCAGGGGGCGCTGCGGCCGGCCACGCGGCTGTCGCCCACGGTGCTCATCGAGCACGAGGACCGCCTGCGGCTGGCCGACGACGTCTTCATCGGCCATTTCGTGTTCATCGAGGCCAGCGCAGGCGTGGCCCTGAGCACAGGCGTGCAGGTCACCAATTTCGTGTCCATCGTCAGCCACTCGACGCACCGCAGCGTGCGTGTGGCCAAGGCCTTGTCGGGGCTGAGCCTGGACACGGCCGAGCAGGCCACGGGCTTGCCGGGGGACCGGCGCGAGGCCGTGACCGTGGGCGCGCACAGCTTCATCGGGCCGCACAGCACGCTGGAGGCCGGCACCCGGCTGGGCGCCTGTTGCCTGGTGGCCGCGCACAGCCGCGTGCGCGGCGTGGTGCCCGATTTCGCCGTGGTGGCCGGCAGTCCGGCGCAGGTGGTGGGCGACGTGCGGACGGGCGACGCCGCGTGGCTCACGCGCCTGGCTGGCGAGCACGGCCTGGATGGCGCCGAGCTGCAGGCGGCCTACCAGCGCTGGGTGCAGGCGGTGACGGCCTCGTCGCCCGGCGCGCCGGGGCTGCCGCAGGTCGGTGCGTGGCATGCCTGAGCCACGCTTGATGCCCTATCCCGCAACGGCCATGTTGGCTGACTTGCCCGCTGAGCCGCCCGCCCGCCCGCTGCGCCATGTGCTGGTGGGTGATGGCGAGAGCCCGCACCTGCTGAAGTGGGCGCGCGCGTTGAGTCAGGCGCGCGTGCACGGCCAGTCCGTCGAGGTGTTCGCCGTCTCCACGCGGGGCTTTGTGCCCGATTGGGACGCCTGGGTGGCGCCCGAGCGGCGCCTGGCGCTGAACACCCGGCCGCAGCACGCGGGCGGCAACACCAGCCTGCTGAAGCAGCTGCCGCGCGTGGGGGCATGGCTGGCCCGCGTTGATGCCGACTGGATCAACCCGCATTACCTCACGTCGAGCGGCACGCTGGCGCTGCTGGCCAAGCGCGTTTGGCGGCTGCGGGGGCGGGTGCTGGCCTCGGCCTGGGGCAGCGACATCCTGGTCACGCCCGAACGCAGCGCCGCGCTGCGCTGGCTGACCCAGGCCATCCTGCGCCAGGCCGACCTGTGCACCAGCGATTCGCACCACATGAGCGCACGCATGCAGGCCCTGGGCGCGCGCGAGGTCATGACGTTTCCGTTCGGCCTCGAGGCCCTGCCGCCCGCAACCGACAGCCACGCGGCCGCCAAGCCGCCCTGGCTGTTCTTTGCCAACCGCGGGCTGGAGCCCATCTACCGCCCGCAGGCCGTGCTCGAGTTGTTTGCCCAGGTGCAGGCCCACCGGCCCGAGGCGCAGCTGGTGGTGGCCAACGACGGCAGCCTGCGCGACGCGCTGCAGGCCTGGGTGACGCAACATGGCCTGGGCGAGGCGGTCCGCTTCGTCGGTCGCCTGGACGCGGCCACGCAGGCGCAGCACTACGCGGCGGCGCGCTGGTACCTCAGCCTGCCCGCCAGCGATTCGGTGGCCGTCTCGGTGCTCGAAGCCATGGCGCACGGCTGCGTGCCGGTCTTGAGCGATCTGCCAGCCAACCGCGAACTCGTTGCGCACCGCGTCAACGGGCTGCTGGTGGGCGATGCCATTCAGGGTGCGAGGCAGGCCGTGCCCGAGCGCGACTGGCTCGAGGCGCTGGCCGAGGCGCCGCGCATCGCCGCGCGCAACCGCCAATGGGTGGCCGAGCACGCCGTGTTCGGCCCCTGTGTCGAGGCCCTGCTGAGGCGCATGCAGGCCATGGCTTGAGTGCCATCAGATCGCCATTGAGGCGTCCTTTTGATGTCAGGGCATCGAACAGGCCAGGGTTTGCCGCCCGTGTGCTCCTCGTGCAGCAAAAAGCCCGCCGAGGCGGGCTTGAATCAGGACGGTTTGCGCCCCACGCACAATGCCAATGTCAATGCGACGCCGAGGCTCAGTCCTCCATGGGCAGGCCCAGTTTGACCGATTTGAAGAATGGCCGACCCTGCAGCATCTCCAGACGCGAAAAGGATCGCGATGGCGTGGATGGCGCCTCATCTTCAACCTCAACGCGCAACGGCAAGATCAGCGTGCCTTCCAGGCTTGCGTTGCCTTGGTCATCATCCCCTTTGCCGTCGATGCGAATGCGGCAAGTCTGCAGGTAGCTGCCGGATATCCCCGGACGGTCTGAAATGTCCATCAGGCCGTGTTGCTCGCCCATGATGCGCTCGTAGTAATTGGCCGGCTTGAAGCCACCGCCAATCTTGTTGAGGCGCATCCCGTTTTCCAGCTCCATCGTCACTGTCGTGCGCCCCAGCAAACGCGTGTTGTTGCTCCTGCCCTCTTCCACAGAGTATTCCACCAGGCACTGCACCGCCGTGCTGCTTCGCACAGGAACCGGCGTGAATGCGCGCACATACACATGGGTGCTGCGTCCGGACTTGGAAAAGATGTCGGCATCGCCCCCGCTGACGTGGTTCAGGCGGGCAATGCGAACTTCAGTCTGCGGAAAAAAGTCAATGATCTTCGACATGATGGTCTCCGTAACTCCCTGCGACACTTGCAGGTTGTTCCAATGTAGTCCAAGAATTTTCGTATGGACTGTATTTGAACTTTCGGAAACATCTTTGCGGCGCAAGGGCTCCGCGCGGTGTCATCCGCAGACGCAGCGCCAGCCAGCCGGACATCGCGTCTGACCGTCGGCAGGGATGAATTCCACCGTGAACACAACTGGGTTCATCCATGCCCATTTGAACCCGTGGCGTACGGACGCGTGCGGCTTCAGTGCGCCAGCCGGTGACGCGTTGGCAGACCCGCCATTCGGCGGTCGATGCGCTGTGGCAAAGCCTGAGGCTTGGTCCAACAAGTCAGGGACCCGGCCGGCGAGCCAATCACAAGGCCGTGGCGCGCCGCTGCACGCAGGCCACGTAGGCGTCGCCGTCGGGCGGGCGCTTGTTGCGTTGCGCGTCCCACAGCATCTGGCCCAGGCAATCCATGGCGGCGTGGTGGGCGGCGTGCAGGTCGTCCTTGCGGCGGGCCAGCAGCTCGACGGCCTGGCGGATGCCGCGGGGCTGGTCGATGCTGCACTGTTCGCTGATCGACAGGTGCATGGACAGGTGCAGGAACGGATTGCCCATCTGGCGTGCGTCGCCGGCTCCGTCGCTGGGGTATTGGGCCTCGAGGGCCGCGTCGACGTCCGCCAGCACGGTGTGGTACTCGGGGTGCAGTTCGATCCATTGCGCGGCGATCTGCTCGATGGCTTCCATGGGCGCGCCGTCGCGCCACTTGGCATAGGCGCTGCAGAAAAAGCGGCGGACTTCCGCCTGGGTGGGGGCAAACATGGGGCGCGAGGGTAGCACGCGGGGGCTGCGCTGCACGCCATGGGGGTAAACGGCGGTCAGGTCCTGCGGTGGGGCTGTTGCTGAATCTGAATACGACAGTATGGTGTGCTTTGCGTTCAGCTTGAAACGGAGGAGGCTGAATACTGCTTGCTGTGTGCGGGCTGGCTCAGGCCTTGTGAGTGCGGGTCAGCCTTTGTGGGGTGGCTGCTCTGGAGCCTGAGCGCGAAGGCCGGCGTGTGCGGCCCTGGCCTGAAGCGGTGGGGTTGCGCGCCGCCTGCGGGGCGTCAGGCCGAGGATCGCGCCGCTGTCCAAGGGGCTCCAAAGGTCGAGACCATTGCGGGACGTTTTTGCCGGTATCGACGGGTGCGCAGGGCCTGGCGCCATCACTCCGGCACGTCGGGCACATCGGCCGCGTTGCGCTCGGCGTGGCGCTCGGACTCGTAGTTGAACAGCGCCCAGAAGGCCATGAACATGGCCGCCACGGTGGGGCCGATCACGAAGCCGTTGATGCCCACCAGCGACATGCCACCGATGGTGGACAGCAGCACCACGTAGTCGGGCAACTTGGTGTCCTTGCCCACCAGGATGGGGCGCAGCACGTTGTCCGACATGCCGATGACGATCACGCCCCAGGCCACCAGGGCCAGGCCTTGCCAGGTCTGGCCGGTGGCCAGCAGGTAGATGGCCACGGGCGCCCAGATCAGCGCCGCGCCCACGGCGGGCAGCAGCGACAGGAAAGCCATGATCACGCCCCAGAACACCGCGCCGGTGATGCCCAGGAACCAGAAGGCCAGCGCACCCAGCGCGCCCTGGACCACGGCCACCACCACGTTGCCCTTGACCGTGGCGCGCACCACCGTGGTGAACTTGCCCAGCAGGTAGGTGGTGTGCATCTTGTCCATGGGCACGGCGTTGCGGATCAGCCGCGAGATGGCGACGCCGTCGCGCAGCAGGAAGAACAGCAGGTACAGCATGATCACGAAGCTGACCATGAACTGGAAGGTGTTCTGGCCGATGGACAGCGCATGCGTGGTGACCACCTGGCCGGCCTGCAGCGCGGCGCTGCCGATTTTTTCGGCCAGCTCGTCCAGGTTGTTCACCGAGATGCCGACGCGCCGGGCCAGGTCGTCGACCCAGGGCGGAATCGCCTGCAGCACCTGCTGGTAGTAGTGGCGGTAGTCGATCTCGCCGTTGTTCACGCGCTGCGTGAAGGCGACGATGTCGGACACCAGCGACATGCCGACCAGTGCCAGCGGCAGCACCACGATGACCAGGCAGATCACCAGCGTGACCAGCGCCGCCAGCGTGGCCTGGCCACGAAACTTGCGCTTGAGCCACTGGAACGGTGCGTTGAACAGCATCGCCAGGATCATGGCCCAGAACACGGCGCCGAAGTACGGTGACAGCACCCAGCCAAAGGCCAGCGTCACCAGCAACAGCAGGCTGAGGAAAACGATGTGGTGCAGGCGCGGTGTGTTCATGGTTGCGGGCACTATACCTGCGCCGATGCGCTGTCGAGGCCCTACGCGGGCCGGTGGTCCGGGATGCTCGGTGCAGGCCGCACCGCCACGCCCGACCGCGACCTGGCGGTGCGTGCCGGTGGGGGCCTGGGTGTTTGTGGCTTAATGCCGGGCCTTGGCCTGCGGTGTGGCGGGTTGCGGCGGTTGGCGCTCCGGTGAGCACCTGAAGTTCCCCATGACCTCTGGCCATCCGTGCCGGCCTCGTCCCCGGTGGCGGCCTGACGTCGCGCGACGAGCGCAACCTCGTGGTCATCCGTGCCGCCTCGGTGCGTGGCGCCGCTGATGACCTGCCAGCACAGGGGCCGTCGCCTGCCGGCCCCGCGTTCCTCTGCCCGGGGTGCAGCCCACCGCCGCGCCGCGTTCCGATCTGTTTTCATCCCTGTCCGCCATGCACCCCAGTCCTGTGTCCATCACCGTCCACGCCAAGTCGCGCGTGCTGGAAATCGCCTTTGACGACGGCGCCGCGTTCCGCCTGCCGTTCGAGCTGCTGCGTGTCTACTCGCCATCGGCCGAGGTCAAGGGCCATGGCCCCGGCCAGGAGGTGCTGCAGACCGGCAAGCGCGCGGTGACGGTGACCGCCGTGGACCCCGTGGGCAACTACGCCATCCGGCCCACGTTTTCGGATGGCCACGACAGCGGCATCTTCACCTGGACCTACCTGTACGAGCTGGGCCGCGACCAGGCCGCACGCTGGGCCGACTACGAGGCCAGGCTGCAGGCGGCAGGCGCCTCGCGCGACTGAGGCTGCTGGCGCTGTTCATCGAGCGGCACGCCGTGGGTTGATGATCCGGTAGGTCTCAATGGCAGGGGTATCGGGCGTTGCTGTCGATGGATGAATCGGCAGCGTTGGATACTGCGTCAATCAATTCTTGTCCGGCCAGCAAAAGGATGACGAACCCGGGCGCGCACTGGACGTGGCCGTCGGCCGGCGGTACGTAGACGGGCTGGGGAGCGCTTCACTGCAGGCCGCTGTGGATGGGGCTCACGCTGGCGGCCGATGCCAGGGGCGTGAAGCGGGCAAGCACGCGCGCCACCAGGAGCGGCGATCCCACGGGCCGCGCTCACGGCGTTGGCCTGTTTGACAGGCTTGCATCCTGCGAACACCGCTCCGTGTGGTGCAGATGTCGGGGCCGGGCCCGCGGCGCGAGTCGGCGCGGCCCTCATGGACCGGCGCGCGCTCAACGCTTCGATGCGTCTACAACCCGCTGCGGCACACGGCGGCTCAGCCCTGGAACACCTCGAGCAGGCGGTCCAGCCCGCCTTCGTTGATGGCCACCTTGGCCTCGCCGCGCACGCGCGGTTTGGCATGGAAGGCCACCGACAAGCCCACGGCGCGCATCATGGGCAGGTCGTTCGAGCCATCGCCCACGGCGATGCACTGCTTGGGCGAGATGCCGAGCAGCGAGGCCACGTCCAGCACGGTCTGGCGTTTTTGCTCGCCGTCGCAGATGTCGCCCCAGCTCTGGTCCACCATGCGCCCGGTCAGCGCGTCGCCATCCCACTCCAGCAGGTTGGAGCGCGCGAAGTCCAGCTTCAGGCGTTGGCGGATGCGTTCGGCGAAGAAGGTGAAGCCGCCCGAGACCAGCAGCGTTTTCAGGCCTGCGGCCTGGCAGGCGGCCACCAGTTGTTCGACGCCCGGGTTCAGCTGCAGGCGCTCGTTGTAGACGTGCTCCAGGTGGCCCAGCGTCACGCCCTTGAGCAGCGCCACGCGCTGGCGCAGGCTCTCCTTGTAATCCTCGATCTCGCCGCGCATCGCGGCTTCGGTGATGGCCGCCACCTCGGCCTTGCGGCCGGCTTCGTCGGCGATCTCGTCCACGCACTCGATGTTGATCAGCGTGGAGTCCATGTCGAAGGCGATGAGCTTGAAGTCCGACAGCTTGAGCGGCGGCGTGAGCTGACGGATCACCAGGCCGGGGGCCAGTTCACGGGGAGCGAGGGCGGGGTCGAGTGCGGTCATGACGAAGGGAAGGGTTCGGTGCCGCACGGCGTGCGGCGTGGCGGGATTATCCCTTGGCGGCCTGCGCGCCCGGCGCGCGGCCTTGCCGCAACGCGTGGCCGCAAGGGCGCGAACTGGCCCCCGGAACGGCGCTCGACGGCATCTCCGCCGACGTGGCCACGCTGGCCCTGGCCGGCGACATCGACGCCCTGGTCAAGCACGGCCAGGGGTTGCCGGCCGACTGGCAAAAGCGCCTGCCGCACGTCCCCGAAACGGTTCCGCAACGGTTCCGCAACGGCCCTGCGGCAGCGGCCTGAATGGCCAGCAAGAAGGCCGCCACCGTCCGGGGCAAGTGGCGGCGTCAGGCCCGGCCGGCGCAGGCTTCTGGTAGCGTCAGCGCCGGATGCGGGCCCTGCCGACCGCCGACCGCGCCGCCGGGTTGGTGACCTGATTCGCGGTGGCCATCAGGCTGGGTGCCGCAGCATGCATTGGGGTATGGCCATGTTGCCGTTGAATATGAATCGGCAGCATGGTCATACTCTGTTTCATTGTTTGAAAGCCGCCTGCCATGCCGAGCCCCGCTCACACCGCCGAATCCGCCCCGGGGTTGCCCACCTCGACCGCTGCGCCCGCGGCGCCACGCGCCCCCAGCGTGCTGGCCCAGGGCTGGCGCGCGCTGTGGCGTGACCTGCGCGCGGGCGACCTGCGGCTGTTGATGGCGGCGGTGGCGTTGGCGGTGGCGGCGCTCACGGCGGTGGGCTTTTTCGCCGATCGCCTGCAGTCCGGGCTGGCACGCGATGCGCGGCAGCTGTTGGGCGGTGACGCCGTGGTGGTGGCCGACAACCCGCTGCCGCCCGAGTTCGAGGCCCGGGCGCAGGCGCAGGGCCTGCGGCTGGCGCACACCCTGAGTTTTCCGACCATGGCGCGGGCGCCGGACGAGCGCGGCGGCGCCAGCCAGCTGGTCACCCTGAAAGCCGTGGAGGCCAGCTACCCGCTGCGCGGTCAGCTCACCCTCAGTGCCGCCGCCGATGGCAGCGCGCCCGAGACGCGGCGGGGTGCCACGGGCACGGCGGCGACCGGCGCGGCCGTGCCGACCGGCAAGGGTGCAGTCGCTGCAGCTGCTCCAGCTGATGGCCTGGCGCAGCCGACCCTGCCAACCGGCGACGGCGCCCCGGAACGCGGCGAAGCCTGGGTCGATGCCAACCTGCTCGACGGGCTGGGCCTGGCGCTGGGCGACGCGCTGTTGCTGGGCGATGCACGCCTGCGCGTGACGCGCGTCATCGTCAAAGAGCCCGATCGCGGCACCGGCTTCCTCAGCTTTTCACCGCGGGTGATGCTGAACCTGGCCGACATGCCGGCCACCGGCCTGATCCAGCCCGCCAGCCGCGTGACCTACCGCCTGGCGGTGGCTGGCCAGGATGGCGCGGGCAACGCCGGCGACGCCGCGGTGGCGCGCTTCACCGGCTGGGTGCAGCAGCAGGTGGATGAGCGCAGCGTGCGCGGCCTGCGCGTGGACACCCTGGACGCGGGCCGGCCCGAGATGGAGCGCACCCTGGGCCGCGCCGACAAGTTCCTGTCGCTGGTGGCGTTGCTGGCGGCCATGCTCAGCGCGGTGGCCGTGGCGCTGGCGGCGCGGGGCTTTGCCGCGCGTCAGCTGGACCACTGCGCCATGTTGCGCGTGCTGGGGCAGTCGCAGCGGCGCATCGCGGGCGCCTACGTGGTCGAGTTCGTGCTGGCTGGACTCGCGGGCAGCCTGGTGGGCGTGCTGCTGGGCTGGCTGGTGCACCTGGGCTTCGTGCAGTTGCTGGCGGGCCTGGTGGCGGTCGAACTGCCGCCCGTGGGGGCGTGGCCGGCGCTGCTGGGGCTGGGCGTGGGGCTGACGCTGCTGGTCGCGTTCGGCTTGCCGCCGGTGCTGCAGCTGGCGCGTGTGCCGCCGCTGCGCGTGCTGCGGCGTGACGTGGGGCAGCTCAAGCCTGCCTCGCTGGCCGTGCTGGGCCTGGGGGTGCTGGGCTTCGCGGCCTTGCTGCTGGTGGTCAGCGCCGACCTGAAGCTGGGCCTGATCGCCGTGGGCGGCTTTGCCGGCGCCGTGGCGGTGTTCGCGGTGCTGAGCTGGCTGGCCGTGTGGGTGCTGCGCCGGACCGTGAACGAGCGCACCGCGCCTTCGTGGCTGGTGCTGGCCACGCGGCAGATCAGCGCCCGCCCGGCGTATGCCGTGGTGCAGGTCAGCAGCCTGGCCGTGGGCCTGCTGGCGCTGGTGCTGCTGGTGCTGTTGCGCACCGACCTGATCGCCGGCTGGCGCGAGGCCACGCCGCCCGACGCACCCAACCGCTTCGTCATCAACGTGATGCCCGATCAGGCCGAGGCGTTTCAGGCCCGGTTGCGCGATGCGGGGGTGCAGCAGTTCGACTGGTACCCCATGTTCCGCGGCCGCCTGGTGCAGGTGAACGACCGGGCCGTGACACCCGACGACTACGCCGAAGAGCGGGCCAAGCGGCTGGTCGACCGCGAGTTCAACCTGTCGAACAGCGCCCAGGTGCCCAGCCACAACCCCGTGGTGGCCGGGGCCTGGGTGGACGAGGAGCCGGGCGCCATCAGCGTGGAAGAGGGCTTGGCCACCACATTGGGCCTGAAGCTCGGCGATGTGCTGCACTTTGACGTGGGTGGCCTGCCGCTGCAGGGGCGCATCACCTCGCTGCGCAAGGTGGAGTGGGGCTCCATGCACGCCAACTTCTTCGTGCTGTTCCCGCATGCGCAGATGCGGATCAGCCTGGCCGAGGGCAGCGCGGGCGTGGTGAGCGCCGGCGGCGGCGCGCCGGCCAACGACGCGGACAGCGTGGACCTGCCCATCACCTACATGGCGGCCTACCGCGCCCCCGAAGCCGGCACGCCGCAGGCGCAAGGCTTCGACAACGCGCTGGTGCGCGCCTTTCCGAACGTGACCAATGTCAACCTGACGGCCACCCTGGCCCAGGTGCAGGGCGTGCTCGATCAGGTCATCGGCGCGGTGCAGCTGCTGTTCGCCTTCACGCTGGCCGCCGGGCTGATCGTGCTGTTTGCTGCCGTGACAGCCACGCGCGAAGACCGCGCGCGCGAGTTCGCCATCATGCGCGCCGTGGGCGCCAGCGCGCGGCTGCTGGCGCGCGTGCAGCGTGCCGAGCTGCTGGGCGTGGGCCTGCTGGCCGGCTTTCTGGCCAGCTGTGTGGCGCTGGGCGTGGGCTGGGCGCTGGCGCGCTACGCGTTCGAGTTCAGCTGGACCCCCGTGCCCTGGGTGCCGCTGGCCGGCGCCGGTGCCGGCGCGCTGCTGGCCTGGCTGGCCGGCTGGATCGGTTTGCGCCAGGTGCTGACGCGCCCGGTGATGCAAAGCCTGCGTGCCGTGACCTGAGGCTGCCAGTGGTTGCTGCGTGAATTGAGGGTATATGCCAGATGCCGTTCTAGGAAAAACGGCAATGGATCGATACTGCGGCCGATCGAGGCGCCATGCCAACGCTTGGTCAAGCCACGCGGATGGGCCACCGAGCCACGCGGTGCACAGCGGTCTGGCTGGCGATCCGCATGGATGGGCGCTCAGTGGGTTGGCGTCACGGGCGCCGGTCGCCCGCCCGCTGTGGACCCGGCGTTGACGTCCACCTTGCGATCGCTACCCAACGCCACCGTTGGCGCCTGTCACGAGCAGGTCGCCGCGCGCCGGCGTGATGCCGCTCTGCTGCCTGCAGAGAACATGGCCGCGTAGGCGGTGTGCAGGGCAGGCCGCTGCGTCCGTTCATCCCTGGTAGCGGGCTGCGGGTTGCGAACACGCGAAATCCGGGACCATCGCCTTGCGTGCGGCCTCGTAGTCGTCCCAACGGGCTGCATCGGTGAGGACAGGCAGGGTGATGGCCTCGCGCCGATCGAAGCCCACCAGCGCTGCGTCGACCAGCGTGCCGACGTCCATCATCGAAGCCAGCCGCGCGGCGTCCACGCCATCCCAGATATCCGTGCGCGTCGCCGAGGGCAGCACCGCCTGGACATACACCCCCCTCGGGCCCAGCTCCAAGGCCAGGCTCTGCGACAGGAAGGTCACGAAGGCCTTGGTCGCGCCATAGACGCTCATGCCGAACTCCGGCGCCAGTCCGACCACCGACGAGACGTTGACGATGGCACCCGCGCCTGCCGCGGCGAACCTGGGCGCGACCGCGCTGGCGAGGCACGCGACGGCGGTGGTGTTCAAGGCGATCAGACGGCCAACGTCCCGTGGGGTTTGGCCGATGAAGCTGCCGCTCAGCGCGGCGCCGGCGTTGTTGACCAGGACCTCGATGCGCGTGTCCTCGCGCAGCCGTGCCTCGACGGCTTCCAGGTCATCGGGCCTGGTCAGGTCGCCTTGCAGGATGTCGATGGTGACGCCTGTGTCCTGGGTCAGCCGCGATGCCAGCGCCTCCAGCCGCGCGGCATTGCGCGCGACCAGCACCAGGTTGTGCCCGCGCCGAGCGAAGCGGTCTGCATACGTTGCACCAATGCCGGAAGAGGCGCCTGTCACTAAAACGGTGGATGCCATGGGTGTGTTCCGAAGAGTGGGGGTGTTTTATTGATGATGACAATCATGAATAAGGTTTAAATATGACAGATATCATGTAAAAGTCAATGCATGCACGGAGAGCCCACGATGAAAGTCAGCCGGGAACAGATGGCGGACAACCGCAAGCGAATCCTGGAAGCCGCGGGTCGGCTCTTTCGCGAGAAGGGGTTCGAATCGGTCAGCGTGGCCGAAGTGATGAAGGCCGCCGGCCTGACACACGGCGGCTTTTACGGGCACTTCAGGTCAAAGGACGACCTGATCGCCCAGGCGCTGACCCAGGCCTACCAGCCCGCAGAGCGCAGTGCGTTCGATTTCGAGACCTTCCTCGGCGGGTACCTGTCCACACGGCACCGAGACAACCCTGCCAAGGGTTGTCCCACGGCGGGCCTGGCCGCCGAAACGCGCCATCAGGGGGCCCAGGCGCGGGCGGCCATGACCGAGGGCCTGCGCCAGCAGATCGCGCGGATCAGCGAAGCGCTCCCGTCAGGCTCTGCCGCTGAGCGCCGCCGCGCCGCCATCGGCAGTTGGTCCGCGATGGTGGGCGCCGTCATCCTCGCCCGCTCGGTCGATGATCCTGAGCTGTCGGTCGAGGTGCTCGAGCAGGTTCATGCGTGGCTTGCGGATGCGACTCGCGACCCATCACGGGCGCCCTAGACAGGCCTGTGCGCGTGTCTGCTGAGGGTCAGCTTTCCCGGCTGATGCGCGAGCATGCGCACCTGGCGCATCGTGGTCTTGCCCAGGAAGTCGCGTCTCCCGACGTCCTGCGGTTCGACGGCCTGGTCTTGAGGCTGAGCCGCATCGACTCGGACGGGGGCGCTGGAGCTGCGCCAGGTTGATGCCTCGGAAAGCGTGGTTTCCAAGCGCCGCATGGGCGCCCAGCGAGCGGAAGGCTGGCCACGTTCGGAAATACCGCACCGGTACAGGTCGACGTCACCTCGGTGATGAACCTGCTGCATCGCGCCTTGGCGAAGGCCAGCGGAGAACCAGCTGCTCGGCGCCCTGGCGAAGGCCAGCGGACTGCGGATTGGATGCATCGGGCAACAAAAAAGCGCCTGCATCAGGCGCTTGGGGCGGCACCGGCGAAGGACTCGCCGGGGTGCATCAGCCTTGGTGCGGGCGTTTGCCGGCGTTCTTCTTGCTGCGCGTGTGCGAGCCGCGCTCCAGGCTCACGCGCTGGCCGGCGCCCTGGCGGGCCTTGGTGGCGCCAGGCAGGGGAGGGGTGGCCTTGCGATCTGCTTCGGTGACGATTTTGTTGCCCATGGTGTAACTCCAGTCAATCGATTGAGAAAACCCTATATTGGGCCACAAAAATCGGCGTTTCGGCGAAACCGGCCGCAGGATGGCTGCTCGTCGCCCGCGTCGGCCGGCCTCCAGGCGCGTGTGACACGCCGGGTCAAGCGGTTCAGCCGGGGCTTGTCCGGGTGCTGAGGCCGTGCGGTGGCGGAGGCACAGGCACCGGCCCGCAGGCTTGCGACGTGTCGCTGCGGCGCGAGGCGCGGCGCGACGGTCCGACTCATCCAGCCGCACGCACTTCCGTGCCACATGGCCCTGCTGCCGATGTGCAGGTGGCAGTACGACTCGCTTGTCGATTGGCCTGAATCGCGAATGCTTGGATACTGCCTGACGCGGCATGCAGGCACAATCCCGCCTCATGAAAATCCTGTTGGTGGAAGACGACCAGATGATTGGCGAGGTGGTGCTGGACACCTTGCGCGCCGAGCAGTGGGCGGTGGACTGGGTCAAGGACGGCGAGATGGCCGAGACCGCGCTGGCCACGGGCGATTACGACCTGGTGCTGCTGGACCTGGGCCTGCCGCGCAAGGACGGGCTGGCCGTGCTGCGCGACCTGCGCGCGCGGCAGGTGCGCGTGCCGGTGCTGGTGGCCACGGCCCGCGATGCGGTGGCCGACCGTGTCGCCGGGCTGGATGCCGGGGCCGACGACTACATCGTCAAGCCCTACGACATCGACGAGCTGCTGGCACGCATCCGGGCGCTGGTGCGGCGGGCCAGCGGCCGGGCCGAGCCCAGCTACAGCTGGGGCGACGTCCGCATCACGCCGGCCACGCGGGAGGTCACGGTCAAGGGCGAGCCGGTCAGCCTGTCGGCGCGCGAGTGGGCGGTGCTGGAGCCGCTGATCGCGCGGCCGGGCCGGGTGCTTTCGCGCCCGCAGCTGGAGGAGAAGCTGTATTCGTGGCGCGACGAGGTGTCGAGCAACGCGGTCGAGGTCTACGTGCACGGCATCCGCAAAAAGCTCGGGTCCGGTCTGATCCAGAACGTGCGCGGCCTGGGGTACCTGGTGCCCAAGGAAGAAGCGTGAGGGCAGGCCTGGGCTGCGGGCCGTGTCTGCGTTCGCGCCTGCACGGCGCCCTGGGCGCCCCACCGTGCCGCGCTGGTGTCGGTCTTCCAGTCCGTGCCCGTTCTGTCGCCCGCCGGCTGGCCGCAGCCGCATGCGGTGGTGTGACGCCGGCCTGGGGCCCCTCTGGACTTGCGCCGCGCCGCCCCCATGTGTCTGGCTCCGAGGTGTGCCTGCATGCCCGCATCAAGCAGGATGGTGTTGCCGAGTATGGCCAAATTCCCGATCAAACTTCAACGGCATTCGGCTGATACTGCGCTGCAAGATGCAGCCGTGTCGGCCTGCGCGGCCGGGCGCGAGGCCGACGCCGACGAGCTGAACGCGCCCTCGCTGCGGCGGGGCCTGCTGTGGCTCATCGTGCTGGTGGTGCTGGTGGCGGCCAGCGTGCAGGCCATGGCCGTCTACCGCGTCGCCTTGAGCGAGACCGAAGCCGTGTTCGATTCGCAGATGCAGCGCATGGCGCTGTCGCTCAGCGGCGGCCTGGCCACGGCGGTGTTCGACGACAGCGAGGTGCCCGAGGGCCAGCGTGCGCAGGACTGGATCGTGCAGATCTGGCGCGCCGACGGCACCATGCTGTACCGCTCGGCCAGCGCGCGCCTGCTGCCGCAGCAGACCGTGCTGGGGTTCTCCGACGTGCGCGCCCACAACCAGCGCTTTCGCGTCTACGCGCTGCAGACCCCGCTGCAGGTCATTCAGGTGGCGCAGACCGAGTTGTCGCGTCGCGAGCTGGCCAGCAAGCTGGCGCTGCGCACCATGGCGCCCGTGGCCTTGTTGATGCCGCTGTGCCTGCTGCTGGTGTGGTGGGGCATTGCACGCGCCTTTGCACCGCTGGAGCGCGCCCGCGCCAGCTTGGCCAAGCGGTCCCTGGCCGATCTGTCGCCGCTGCCGCGCGACGGTTTGCCGACCGAGGTGCAGCCCTTGCTGCGCGAGGTGAATGGCCTGCTGACGCGGCTGGACCTGGCCTGGTGCACGCAGCAGCATTTCGTGGCCGACGCGGCGCACGAGCTGCGCTCGCCATTGGCCGCGCTGCGCCTGCAGGCGCAAAGCCTGCAGCGTGCGCAGGCGCCCGAACAGCGCGAGCTGGCCATGCTGCGCCTGATTGCCGGCATCGACCGCGCCACGCGCATGGTCGAGCAGTTGCTGACCCTGGCGCGGCAGGAGGGGGCACACATCAGCCCCGTGGCGCAGACGCCGTTCGATGCCACGGCCACCTGCCAGCGCGCGCTGGCCGATCTGGAACCCCTGGCCAAGGCGCGGGGCATCGCGCTGCAGGCCGAAGCGCTCGACGCCGTGCAACTGGTCGGCCACGTGGAGGGCTTTGCCTCGCTGGTGCGCAACCTGCTTGAAAACGCGTTGCGCTACACGCCCGAAGGCGGCGAGGTGCGGTTGATGCTGCGCCAGGGCGCCCCGCTGGCCGATGCGGCGGGCGCTGCGCCCACGGCGGCTACCGCCAAGGGCGTCACCTTGAGTGTCGAGGATTCGGGCCCGGGCATCGCGCCCGAGGAGCGGGAGCGGGTGTTCGACCGCTTCTACCGCGTGCCGGGTTCTGCGCCTGGGGGCACCGGCCTGGGCCTGGCCATCGTCAAGGCGATCGCCGATGGCTTTGGTGCCCAGGTGCGGCTGGGCCAGTCGCCGGCCCTGGGCGGGCTGCAGGTGCAGGTGGCGTTTCCCCTTTGACCCGCGCATGGCAGCTCGCCACCAGTCGCCAGGGGGATGGCACGCCCGGGTGAGCGGCGGGCTCACCAAGGCGGTTGATATAATGAGAATCATTATCATTTAATCCCGACTGCGGTATTCGCGCGGCTCTGGGAGGGACGAGGAAGGGCATCGTGGGAACCGCTGAGCTGGCGCTTTCGCAGCGCGTCGAGGTGCTGTACACCGACCACCATGGGTGGTTGCGTGGCCTGCTGCGCCGCAAGCTGGGCAACGCCTTCGATGCCGCCGACCTGGCGCACGACGTCTACCTGCAGCTGATGCGCACCGGACGGGTGCCGCCCGCCGGCGAATCGCGGCGCCACCTGACCCAGATCGCCAACGGGCTGGTGATCGACCTGTACCGCAGGCGCCAGATCGAGATGGCCTACCTCGAAGCCCTGGCACTGCTGCCCGAGCCCGTGGCGCCGTCTGAAGAGACGCGCGCGCTGGCGGTCGAGGCCCTCATCGAGATCGATGCCGCCTTGCAGAGTCTGCCGGCCAAGGCGCGGCAGGCATTGCTGATGAACCGGCTGGAGGGCCTGGCGTACCGCGACATCGCGACCGCGCTGCGGGTGTCGGTGTCGTCGGTCGAGAAGTACATCGCGGCGGGCTTGCTGGCCTGCTACGGCGCGCTGCATGGCCCCCGGCACTGACGCACGCACCATGCGGTTTCCCGTGGTTGATGGCCAGGAGACCGTCGATCCCGCCATCGCGCAGCAGGCGGCGGTGTGGATGGCGCGGCTGTGGGCCGACGATGCGACGGACGCCGAGCGCTCGGCCTGTGCCCGCTGGCGCGCCGCCCACCCGCACCATGAGCTGGCCTGGCATCGCCTGCAGGCCTTCGACGACAAGCTCCACAGCGTGCCGGGCGGCATCGCCCGCCATGCGCTGCGCGAGCCGGCACCCCAGGCCTATGTGAACCGGCGCCGCGCCATGCAGGTGGTGGCGCTGACGGCGGTGGTGGGGGGCACGGCCTGGGTCGCGCGCGGCACCGAGGCCTGGCAGGCCGCGCTGGCTGGCCACCGCACAGGGACGGGCGAGGTGCGCGAAGTCGTGCTGCCGGACGGCAGCCAGGTGGTGCTGGCGTCGGGCGCTGCCCTCGACGTGCGCTTCGACGCGCACGAGCGCTTGCTCGTGCTGCACGCGGGCGAGGTGCTGGTGACCACGTCGCCCGATCCGGCGGTCGTGGCCCGGCCTTTGCGGGTGCGCAGCCCCCAGGGCACGGTGGAAGCGCTGGGCACGCGCTTCACCGTCCGCCTGCATCCGGATCGCGCGCAGGTGCAGGTGTTCGAGGGGGCCGTGGACGTGCGGCCCGTCCATGCGCACGGTGCCCCGGTTCGCCTGCGGGCGGGGCAGGGCGCCTCGTTCTCGGCCGACAGCGTCGCGGCCGCGGTGCCGGCAACCGAGAGCGCCACGGCCTGGACGCGCGGGGTGCTGGTGGCGGATGACATGCGCCTGGACGAGGTGCTGGCTGAAATCGGCCGTTACCGGGCCGGCCTGCTGCGCTGTGACCCTCGGGTTGCCGGCTTGCGGGTCAGCGGCGTTTTTCCGCTGCGCGACACGGATCGGGCCCTGCACAACCTGGTGCTGGCCTTGCCCGTGGCGGTGGTGTTGCGCACGCGGTACTGGGTGACGGTGCAACCTGCCGCCGGTTGAAGCGGGCTGCGCCGGGTCGGAAGGCTGCGGCGTCGCTGAACCCCTGCAGCGCGGTCCCCCACCGGGGTCTGCGGGCAGCCAGGGCAGGGCAGCGGCAGGGGGACGCAACCCAGCGCCCCGGTGAATGGCCGACCCCCATAAGCCCAGCCAACCGCGCGGCGTCGCGTCGCCCTGCGCCATGGAGCGCGCTACAGCTTCCCGACAGGCTGCAGGGTTTGCCGGCCATCGAGCAGCGCTGGGAACCAGGCGTTTTCCTGCTCGGCCTGGCCATGCATCACCTCTCGGCTCAGGCAGGCCAAGTGGACTGGACATGACCAGCAGTATGACTGCATTACCGATGACCATGAAACGAGAAGAAAACCATACTCCATCACACGTTGCACACGGCATGCGCTGCAGTCTGGCATCGGGCAGTGCTGAGGTGTTTCAACTTGAAGCAATTTGGGGTTGAGGGTTTGGCGGTTTCGTTCGGAAGACAAATGACAGCCCATTTCATCTTCCGCTTTGAAAGGAATCCGCATGGCGACACGCCATTCCCCAGCCCGCGCCGGCCACCGGCGACCTCACGCGGTGGCCCAGCCGTTGTTTGCCCACAGCCACACGGCGGCGGCCGTGCGCCTGGTGTTGTTGACCGGTTTGACGGCGGGCCTGCTGAGCCTGTCCATCCCGCCTGCCCATGCGCAGTCGGCGGCGCAGCCGGGCGCGGTGCGGCACAGCTACAACGTGCCTGCCGGCACGCTGGGGCAGGCCCTCAACGCATTTGCGGGCGCCGCGGGTGTCGAACTCACGGTGGATGCCAGCGTGCTGCAGGGCCTGCGCAGCCCGGGCTTGTCGGGCAGCTACACGGTCTCCGAAGGGTTTGCCGAGCTGCTGCGTGGCCAGGACCTGCAGGCCGTGCGTGCGGCCAACGGCAGCTACACCCTGAGCCGCGTGCCGCAGCACCCGTCCCAGGCCAGCCCCGCAGGCGGCGCGGCCGCCGACACCTTGCCCGTGGTGACGGTGTCGGCGCAGGCCGACCGCAGCAGTCCGGTGAGCGAGGGCACGCGGTCCTATGGCATCCGCGCAACCTCCACCGCCAGCAAGCTTGACCTGTCGCTGCGCGAGACGCCGCAGTCGGTCACCGTGATCACGCGCCAGCGCCTGGACGACATGGGGGCGCAGAACCTGCATGAGGTCATGGGCGACGTCACGGGCGTGGTGGTGAGCGTGACGGACAGCGAGCGCGTCAACTACGTGTCGCGCGGCTACTCGATCAGCACCTACCAGGTCGATGGCGTCAACGTGAACTACGCCAACGGCTACACGCGCCTGGCCACCGATCCGGCGCTGTACGACCGCATCGAGGTGCTGCGCGGCGCGGCCGGCCAGACCATCGGTGCGGGCGACCCCAGCGGCACCCTCAACCAGGTGCGCAAGATGCCCACCTACACCTTTGCCGGCAGCGCCGGCGTGACGCTGGGCAGCTGGAACAACCGCCGGGGCGAGATCGACCTGAGCGGGCCGTTGGCGTTCGACGGCAAGATCCGCGGCCGGGTGGTGGCCGTCAAGCAAAAAGCCGATTCGTTCCGCGATTGGTACACCACGGACAAGCAGGTGTTCTACGGGGTGCTGCAGGCCGACCTGGGCGAGCGCACCACGGTGACAGCGGGCTACACCCACCAGGACCCCGACAACGCCGGCGCCAGCTGGGGCACGGTGCATTACTGGCTCTCGGATGGCTCGCTGGCCAACGTGCCGCGCTCGTTCAACCCGGCGGCGCGCTGGAGCCGCTGGAACCTGAAGGAGCAGCAGTCCTTCTTGCGCGTGGACCACCAGTTCAGCGACGACTGGGGCCTGCGCCTGTCCTACACCGACGACAAGCAAAAAGGCTACGGCATGCGCTGGTTCGGCGGCGCCGGTTACTTCCCGAATGCCGATGGCACCGGCAAGTCGGCCTGGTATGGCGGCGGCGACCACCATGCCGATGGCGCGACCTGGGACCTGGACCTCAAGGGCCGCTTCAAGCTGCTGGGCCGCGAGCATCAGGTCAATTTCGGCTACCACCACC
The DNA here is from genome assembly GCF_002158865.1 of Comamonas serinivorans. Classification (NCBI taxonomy): domain Bacteria; kingdom Pseudomonadati; phylum Pseudomonadota; class Betaproteobacteria; order Burkholderiales; family Comamonadaceae; genus Comamonas; species Comamonas serinivorans. Next base: position 1,862,759 of record NZ_CP021455.1, read on the forward strand.
AGACCTACACGCAGCACTCGCTCGCGGGCACCGATGTGCTGCCCGCCGACTTCTTCACCGACATCCCCGATTGGCGGAACTGGGACGGCATCGTGCCCGAGTACACGCGCAACTACCTGGGCTATGACTCGAGCCGCACCAAGGGCAAGCAGTCGGCGTTCTACGTGTCGAGCCGCCTCGCCATCACCGACCCCTTGTCCATGGTGGTGGGCGCGCGCCTGAGCGACTGGTCGCAGGATGCCTGGACCTACGTCAATGCCACCGGCCAGTACAACCGCACCGGCTACCGCAACAAGAACGTCGTGACGCCCTACCTCAGCATGCTCTACGACGTGAACCGGAACCTGACGGCCTACGCCAGCTACACCGACGTCTTCAAGCCGCAGAACTACCGCGACTTCAACGGCAACTACCTCGACCCCGTCAATGGCAAGCACTACGAGCTGGGCCTCAAGGGTGAGTTCTTCGACAAGGCCCTGAATGCCTCGGTGGCGGTGTTCCGCAGCATCAAGGACAACGAGGCCGAAATCGACGACTCCGGCGCGCTGCAGCCCGGCACGTTTGACCCGGCGAACCCGCCCGCGGGCTACAACAATGGCGGCTACCGCGTGATTCCCGGCACCGAGGAAGCGGCCTACCGCAGCACCGGCAAGGGCAACCGCATGCAGGGCATCGAGCTGGAGGTGCAGGGTGCGGTCAACCGCGACTGGAACCTGGCGGCCGGCTTCACGCATGTGCAGATGAAGAACAAGGATGGCCAGGCGATCAACCCGCACCTGCCGCGCAACACGCTGCGCCTGCGCACCACCTACCGCCTGCCGGGCGACTGGAGCCGCCTCACGCTGGGTGGCGGCCTGAGCTGGCAAAGCATGACCTACGCCAACGTCAACGGCGTGCCCACCGGTCAGACCGGGGCCGATGGCCGCGCCATCACCGAGTCGCGTCGCATCGTGCAGAACGCGTTCTGGTTGCTGAACCTGTCGGCGCACTACCAGTTCAGCCAGAACCTGTCGGCCAGCCTCAACATCAACAACGTGCTCGACAAGAAGTACTACTCGCGCGTGGGCTTCTACAGTGGCGTGACCTGGGGTACACCGCGGGACATCCGCTTCAACCTGCGCTACACCTTCTGAGACCACCGCGTTGGCCCGCACATCGCCTGGCGAGTGAGGGGGCTAAGCAAGCCTTAAGCCTGCGATACGACATTGCGTCCCATGCCATCGATTTTTCATGAGGACGTCATGACACACCGTACATCCAATCTCTCGGATTCTCTGGGCAGCAAGAAGCTGATCCTGGCCTTGCTGGCGGCTGGCGTGTTGGGCGGCGTGGGTGCCACGGCATTCAACCGCATCGACCTGTCGGAGCCGGCCCGGGCGCAAACGGTGCAGCCCGCGCTGGCGGCCCCGGCCGCGCCAGCGCAGACCCTGCCCAGCTTTGCCGCCATCACGCGTGAGAACGGCGCCGCCGTGGTCAACATCAGCGTGCGCGGCATGCGCAAAGTGTCGGACACCGCCGGTGACGACGACGAGGCCGCCCCTGCACGCGACAACGAGCTGCAAGGCCTGCCGCCGCAGCTGCGCGAGTTCATGCGCCAGTTCGGCATGCCGGGCATGCCCGGTCTCGGGGGCGGGCGCGGCGGCGCGGCCGAGGTGCCCGTGGCCGGCGAGGGCTCGGGCTTCATCGTGAGCCACGATGGCCTCATCTTGACCAACGCCCACGTGGTGCGTGGTGCCAGCGACGTGAACGTCAAACTGACGGACCGCCGCGAGTTCAAGGCCAAGGTGCTGGGCTCGGACACCAAGACCGACATCGCCGTGCTGAAGATCGAGGCCAAGGACCTGCCTGTGGTGAAGCTGGGCAGCAGCCAGGACCTGCAGGTGGGCGAATGGGTGCTGGCCATCGGCTCGCCCTTTGGCTTCGAGAACTCGGTGACGGCCGGCGTGGTCAGTGCCAAGGGCCGTTCGCTGCCCGATGAAAGCTATGTGCCCTTCCTGCAGACCGACGTGGCCGTGAACCCCGGCAACTCGGGCGGCCCGCTGTTCAACGCGCGCGGCGAAGTCGTGGGCATCAACTCGCAGATCTACAGCCGCTCGGGCGGTTACCAAGGCCTGTCGTTCGCCATCCCGATCGAGGTGGCCAGCCAGGTCAAGGACCAGATCGTCAAGACCGGCAAGGTGGAGCATGCCCGCCTGGGCGTTACGGTGCAGGAGGTGAACCAGGCGTTGGCCGATTCCTTCAACCTGCCCAAGCCCGAAGGCGCGCTGGTGGCCAACGTCGAGGCCGGCAGCCCGGCCGAGAAGGCCGGCCTGAAGTCGGGCGACGTGATCACGCGCTACAACGGCCAGCCCATCGTGGCGTCCGGCGATCTGCCCGCCCTGGTTGGCATGGGCATGCCGGGCACCCAGGCCAAGCTCGATGTCATCCGCCAGGGCAAGTCCGAATCGCTGAACGTGACGCTGGGCGGCGCCCAGGCCAAAGGCAGTGCCACCGCGCAGGCCGACGGGGCGAGCCAAGGCAAGCTGGGCCTGGCCCTGCGCGACCTGACGCCCCAGGAGCAACAGGCCGCCGGCACCGCGGGCCTGGTGGTGCAACAGGTCAGCGGCCCGGCCGCCATGGCCGGCGTGCAACCCGGCGACGTGCTGGTGTCGGTCAACGGCAAGGGCGTGCGCAGCGTGGACCAGGTGCGCGACATCGTGGCGGGCTCGCCCAAGTCGGTGGCTTTGCTGATCTCGCGCGACGGGCAGCAGATCTTCGTTCCGGTGCGGCTGGGCTGATGCCCCGATCGGCAGGCGGCTCGGCGCGCTGGCGACCCAGACCAGGTTCTCGCCAGCTCGCCCGAGCCGCACCAGTGCCTTGGTGGCCGGGCACCATGGTCGTGCCGGGGCCCGTGCACAGCGGGCCTCGGGGCCGACGCGCCTGGCCGTTCACATGAATCCAAGGAGCCTGTCATGAACCCGAATCCCCATCGCCTGTCTCAAAAGGCCCTGCTGGCCAGCAGCGTGCTCGCCATCTTGCTGGGTACACCTCCGTGGGTGCGTGCGGCACCTCATGCGGGCCCGGCCGCACACCCGGCCTCGGCCGGGTCAGCTGTGGGCGCCTTGCCGCCCGAGCAGGTTCAAGGCGGCGTGCGTTACCTGTCGGGCGGCATCGGCACCGACGAGTCCCGCGCGCTGCGCGAGGCGGCCAAGGATTGGCCGCTGACGCTGGCGTTCGCAGTGCGCGATGGCGAGGCCCATGCCTTCGCGGTCGACGTGCGGGTCCGCATCGCCGACGCACAGGGCCAACCCGTGCTGACCATCACGGCGCAGGGCCCCTTGCTGTTGGCGCAGCTGCGCCCGGGGCGCTACACCGTGACGGCGACCTTCGAAGGCAACACCGTGACGGCGACCTTCGAAGGCAACACCGTGACGCGTCAGGTTCATCTGCAGGCTGGCCAGCCCGTGCACGAAACCTTGCTCTGGACCCCGGGTGTGACAGCGGCCAAGCCTTGATCGAGCGTTGGCGCAGTGAGGCGGTGCAGACGCCGCACGGCTCCAGGGCCGCATGGGCGCGGCCGACTGGTCGAAGGTGACATGGTCGCTGCACGCGATCCGTCGGCTGCGCAGCCGCATCCACGGCCCCGGGGGCGGATGGGCCAGCTGTGTGGCCGCAGGTGTGTCGAGGTCAGCGATTCCGACGCCTGGGCAGTTCAGGATGTGTGGGGTGCGGCCAAGGCCAAGCCCCGCCTCAAAATCTGGCCGCGAATCTGCCTTCGCGCGGAGTGCTGCACCGCGTCGGCAAGCCCAACTGGGTGATCAATTGATGTGGAGTATGAGTCCCTTGCCGTTCGCAAAACAAAGGCAAAGGTGTCATACTCGCTCGCATGCCAGCGGATTCGCCTCGTCAACCCACCGGCCTGGCCGAGCGGGACGCCATCGCCCGCGCCTTGCTGCGCGATTGCTTCAACGCCGCCGTGGCGGCGGCCCAGCCCGCGCGCGTGCTGGCCGCGCACCTGCCGCCGCCGCCGGTGGGGCGCACGGTGGTGGTGGGCGCGGGCAAGGCCGCGGGTGCCATGGCCCAGGCCCTTGAGGCCGCATGGCCCGTGGATGCGCCCCTCAGCGGCTGCGTGGTCACGCGCGACGGCCACACGCCACCGCGGCCAGCTGGCTTGCCCACGCCACGCATCGAGGTGCTGGAAGCCGCTCACCCCGTGCCCGATGCCCGCAGCGCCGCTGCGGGCCGGCGCATGCTGGAGTTGGTGCGCGGCACGGGGCCGGACGACCTCGTCATCGCGCTGATTTCGGGTGGCGGATCGGCGCTGCTGATGACGCCCGTGCCCGGCCTGGATGTGCCGGCCCTGCAGGCGATGGTGCAGGCGCTGCTGACCTCGGGCCTGCCCATCTCGGCCATGAACACGGTGCGCAAGCACGTGTCGCTGGCCCACGGCGGGCGCCTGGCCCTGGCCAGTGGCGCGCCGGTGTACAGCCTGCTGATCAGCGACGTGCCCGGCGATGCGCCGGCGGTCATCGCCAGCGGGCCCACGGTTGCCGACCCCAGCACCTGCGCACAGGCCCTGGCCGTGCTCGATGCCCAGGGCCATGTGCTGCCCGCTGGGGTGCGCCAGGCGCTGCTGCGCGGCGAGCTGGAAACCCCCAAGCCGTGCGACTGGCCGGCGCTGCGGCCGCACGACCGCGTGCAGCTGATCGCCACGCCCTGGCAGTCTTTGCAGGCCGCGGCCCGGCTGGCGCGCGAGCGCGGCTGGCCGGTGCAGGTGCTGGGCGATGCGCTGGAGGGCGAGGCCAGGGTGCTGGGCGCCCTGCAGGCCGATTTGGCGCTGGCCGTGCTGCAGGGGCGCAGCACCTTGGCAGGGCAGGCGCTTGGTGTCGCCGCGTCGGCGGAGTGGCCCGCAGACCGGCCGCAGCCTTGCCTGATCCTCAGCGGCGGCGAGGCCACGGTGCGCGTGTCGCGGGATGTGCCCCGGGCGCAACCGGCGGTTGGCGCGGCCCAGCCGAGTGTGGCTCAGCCTGACGTGGCCCGGCCAGCTCAGCCGGATGGGGCGCACGCGGGTGCGGCTCTGCGGGAGGTGGCACCGATGGATGGCGCCCGGCATCCGCCCCTGGGGGGGCGTGCGGGTGAGTTCTGCCTGGGTGTGATCGACCGCTTGCAGCACATCGCTGCCATCCAGGACGCGGACGGCGGGCCGTTGCCGGTGTGGGCGCTGGCCGCCGACACCGACGGCATCGACGGCAGCAGCCCCAGCGCGGGGGCGGTGGTCACGCCCGACAGCCTCGCGCGCGCAGCGGCCGTGGGGGCGTCGTTGTCACAGGCGCTGGCCGATCACGACAGCCACGGCTTTTTCGGCCAGCTGGGTGACCTGGTGACGCCCGGGCCCACGCACACCAATGTGAACGACTTCCGTGCGCTGCTGGTGTGGCCGTGACGCGGCGCGGGGATGCTTTGACGTTGCCCGGTGCTTTGACGCTGCGGATGCCTGGCTGAGCCCCGGCGTCGCTACACCCGCGACGCGCGGCGCACGCCTGGCCCAGGCCTACGCCATGCCGGGCCCCGGGTCGAAGCCAGGACTCCGGGGATCGTTGCCTTGCGGAGGCACGTGAGGGTGCCGACGGGGTTGCGGTGCGGGTTGCGTCGGCAGCCTGGGGCAGCGGGGCCTGACCCAGGCACGCGATGGATCGGGCTGCGAGCACGGCGCGGGGGGCAGAACCACAACGGCCTGTCCCGGCAGCTGATCGAGGGGGTTGCAGGCCGACGGCGCTTGAATCCAGAAGCCGGCCTGACCCCATCCGAGAAAAAGCGGGCTTCATGGGGTATGAGACTGTTCCCGTTGAATCACTAACGGGAGCAGGCCTATACCTCAATGAATGCGCATGCCAGGCTGGGCACCTGGGAAGGGTTCGAGCACGTAGATGCCGGGCTGGGCGGCTTCGTCGGCATGGCTGGCGGCCAGCACCATGCCCTCGCTGAGGCCGAACTTCATCTTGCGCGGGGCGAGGTTGGCGACCAGCACGGTGAGCTTGCCGACCAGCTGCTCGGGGGCGTACATGCTGGCGATGCCGCTGAACACGTTGCGCGTCCGCGGTTGGCCGGCGTCGTCCTTCTCGCCCACATCGAGCGTGAGCTGCAGCAATTTGGTCGAGCCTTCGACGGCCGTGCAGGCCAGGATCTTGGCGATGCGCAGGTCGATCTTGGCGAAGTCGTCGATGGCGATGGTTTCGGCCAGCGGCTCGCCACCGGGCGCGTTGGGGTCCACCACGGGGGCGGCCTTTTTGTCGACCTTCTTGGCCTTGGCCGGTGCAGCAGGCTGGGCTGCGGCGCTGCCGGCGGGCGCTTCGAACAGCGCGTCGAGCTGCTTGATGTCGACGCGCTGCATCAGGTGCTTGTAGTCGCCGATCTGATGGTCCGGGCCCAGCAGCCGGGCTGCATCGCCGAACTGTTCGGGCGGCACGATGAGGAAATGCGCGACCTCGGCCGCCAGCTGGGGCAGGATGGGCTTGAGGTAAATGGTCAGCAGGCGGAAGGCTTCGATGCAGACCGTGCACACCTCTTGCAGGCGGGCGCTGTGCTCGGGCTGCTTGGCCAGGTCCCAGGGCTTGTTGGCGTCGACGTAGGCGTTGACGCGGTCGGCCAGGGCCATGGTCTCGCGCACGGCACGGGCGGTGTCGCGGTCTTCGTAGTGCTGGGCGATGGCGGTGCGCATGGCGGCGATCGCGTCGAGCAGGTCACGGCCATCGGGCGGCACTTCACCGAGCTTGCCGTCGAAACGCTTGCTCAGGAAGCCCGCGGCACGCGAGGCGATGTTCACGTACTTGCCGATCAGGTCGGCATTGACGCGGGCCATGAAGTCTTCGGCCGTGAAGTCGATGTCTTCGTTCTTGCCATTGAGCTTGGCGGCCAGGTAGTAGCGCAGCCACTCCGGGTTCATGCCCAGCTTCAGGTACTTGAGCGGGTCCAGGCCGGTGCCGCGGCTCTTGCTCATCTTCTCGCCGTTGTTGACGGTGAGGAAGCCGTGCACGCAGACCTTGTCGGGCGTCTTGCGGCCGCTGAACTTGAGCATGGCGGGCCAGAACAGCGTGTGGAAGGTGATGATGTCCTTGCCGATGAAGTGCACCTGTTCCAGGTTCGGGTTGGCCATGTAGGCGGCGTAGTCCTCGCCGCGCCGGGTGAGCAGGTTCTTCAGCGAGGCGAGGTAGCCCACGGGCGCATCCAGCCACACGTAGAAGTACTTGCCCGGTGCATCGGGGATGTCGATGCCGAAGTAGGGCGCGTCGCGGCTGATGTCCCAGTCGCCCAGGCCTTCGCTCGTGCTGCCATCGGGGTTGGTGCGGGTGCCGAACCATTCCTTGATCTTGCGGGCCACCTCGGCCTGCACGTGCTGGCCGTTCTGTGTCCAGTTCTCGAGGAAGCTCACGCAGCGCGGGTCGGACAGCTTGAAGAAGAAGTGGTCCGAGCTCTTGAGCACGGGCTTGGCGCCGGTCAGCGTGGAGTAGGGGTTGATCAGGTCGGTTGGCGCATAGACCGAGCTGCACACCTCGCAGTTGTCGCCGTACTGGTCCTTGCTGTGGCAGCGCGGGCATTCGCCCTTGATGTAGCGGTCGGGCAGGAACATGCCCTTTTCAGGGTCGAAGAACTGTTCGACGCTGCGCACTTCGATCAGGCCGGCGGCCTTGAGGTCGCGGTAGATGGTCTGGGCCAGCTCGGTGTTCTCGGGGCTGTGCGTGGAGTGCCAGTTGTCGAAGGCGATGTGGAAGCCATCGAGGTACTGCTTGCGACCCGCGGCGATGTCGGCCACGAACTGCTCGGGCGTTTTGCCGGCTTTTTCGGCCGCGATCATGATGGGTGCGCCGTGCGCATCGTCGGCGCCCACGAAGTTGACCTGCGCCCCCATCATTCGCTGGAACCGCACCCAGGTGTCGGCCTGGATGTACTCCAGCATGTGGCCGACGTGGAACGGGCCGTTGGCATACGGCAAAGCGGTGGTGACGAAGATCTGACGTGGATTCATGGCGTGCAAAGAGGTTGTCCCGTCACGCTCGGATGAAGCGCGGCGCATGACGGGCGTTGCATTTTAGGGCTCGGGGGATGGGCTTGGCCCAGGCGGCCTGCTCGCCGTGCGCTGCGCGGGCCGTTGCCGCATCCGGCGGCCCGACTTGGCGCGCTGACGCCGGTGTGCCGGAACGACAGGCGGGCTGCGGCCGATCTTCTAAGATCCGCTGGTTTCGGGCGCCAGCCCTGCTGGGCCCGACCGAGTGAGCCGGGCGCGCTGCACGCATGCGCGTCACTGAGGGAAAAACACATGAGCAAGCACCGCATCGCCGTCGTGGCCGGGGACGGCATTGGCCAGGAGGTCATGCCGGAAGGCATCCGGGTGATGGACGCCGCCGCGCGTCGATTCGGCATCTCGCTGCAGTTCGATCACTTTGATTTTTCGAGCTGGGCTTACTGCGAGCGGCACGGCAAGATGCTGCCCGACGACTGGAAAACCCAGATCGGGGGCCACGAGGCGATTTACTTTGGCGCGGTGGGGTGGCCGGAGAAGATCGCCGACCATGTGTCGCTGTGGGGGTCGTTGCTGCTGTTCCGACGCGAATTTGACCAGTACGTCAACCTGCGGCCGGCGCGGCTGATGCCTGGTGTGGTGGCGCCCGTGGTGCGACGCGATGGCACGCCGCGCGCGCCTGGCGAAATCGACATGTACATCGTGCGCGAGAACACCGAGGGCGAGTACTCCGCCGTGGGCGGACGCATGTTCGAAGGCACGCCGCGCGAGCTGGTGATGCAGGAAACCATCATGAGCCGCCATGGCGTGGACCGGGTGCTCAAGTTCGCGTTTGAACTCGCCCAGTCACGGCCCAAACAGCACCTGACCAGCGCCACCAAGTCGAACGGCATCGCCATCACCATGCCGTACTGGGATGAGCGGGTGGCCGAGATGGCCAAGGCCTACCCCTCGGTCAACGTCGACAAGTTCCACATCGACATCCTCACGGCCCACTTCGTGCAGCGTCCCGACTTCTTCGATGTGGTCGTGGCGAGCAACCTGTTCGGCGACATCCTCAGCGACCTGGGGCCGGCCTGCACCGGCACCATCGGCATTGCGCCCAGCGCCAACCTGAACCCGGATCGCACCATGCCGTCGCTGTTCGAGCCCGTGCATGGCTCGGCGCCCGACATCGCGGGTCGGGGCATTGCCAACCCCATCGGGCAAATCTGGTGTGGCGCGATGATGCTGGAGTTCCTGGGGCACAAGGCGGCGCACGACGCGGTGCTGGCGGCCATCGAGCAGCTGCTGGCCGCCGGCCAGGACGCGCCTCGCACGCCCGACCTCGGTGGCACGGCCACCACGCAGGACGTCGGCAAGGCGATTGCAGACTTGGTGGCCAGCGTCAAGTGAGGATGACCCATTCAATGGGCATTCAGGCCTGGCGTGGCTTTTGCGGTACTTTCGGCCTACAGGCCTGATGAACATTGCGCAAATGCGACTAGAATCCAAACTTTGACGGTGAGTCACTGTGAATCCCCATTGACGCTGCAGTCGCGCTTGGATTTAATTTTTGAGCGCAGCCATTTTGCTGCCGATGGGTTGAAGCGGATACGCAGCATCCAGCATCCGTCCTGACTTCGTACCGTTCCAGACCAACACGATCACTGTTACCTAGAGGGGATCTCGTGAACAAAACCGAACTGATTGAGCACATCGCCAACAACGCTGACATCTCCAAGGCTGCCGCCACGCGCGCCCTGGATGCCACGATCGGCGCGGTCAAGGCCACCCTGAAGAAGGGCGGCACCGTCTCTCTGGTTGGCTTTGGTACTTTCGCAGTCGGCAAGCGCGCCGCTCGCATGGGCCGCAACCCCAAGACCAACACGCCGATCAAGATCAAGGCGGCCAAGGTGCCCAAGTTCCGCCCCGGCAAGGCGCTCAAAGATGCTCTGAATTGAGGATTTGACATCCAGGTGGGGTGCTTAGCTCAGTTGGTAGAGCGGCGCCCTTACAAGGCGTAGGTCGGCGGTTCGACCCCGTCAGCACCCACCAAAAAATTGTCAGCATTATCAAGCCCTTGGAGGATTCCAAGGGCTTTTTTCATGGTTGTTTTAAATGGCAGCCACTTCGCGGTGGTCAGGTGGGACGTTGAGGTCAGCCGAGTCGGTACGTGGACTGCACCAAGCCAGACGGAAAGCTGCGGCTGGCCACCAGGGTCAATTCCGTGTCCTTCGCCAGCTCGCCAAACAGCGGTCGGCCTGCGCCAATCAAGACGGGCACGGTGGTGATCACCAGGTCGGTCAGCAGACCCTCGCGCAGGAACGACTGCACCACCTGCCCACCGTCGACGTAGACCCGGCGCGCCCCTTCGCGTGCCAGTTGTGCCAGCGCTTCTCGGGGCGAGCTGTTGGAGAAGCTCACCTGGCCCGCCAAAGACGCCGGCGCTGCAGTGCCGGCCAGTTGCGCCGACAGCACCAGCACAGGCAGGGCATACGGCCATGGGCTCAGCGTTGCCACCTTTTCAAAGGTGCCGCGCCCCATCACGATGGCGTCCTTGTCGGCGATGAAGGCGTCGTAGCCGTGGTCTTCGGCGGGGTCGTCGTGTTCCAACAGCCAGTCGATGTCCCCATCGGGGCGGGCGATGAAGCCATCGAGGCTGGTGGCGATGAAAACGTGTGCGGTCACCATGGGTGTGTTCAGGCTGTCTTGGTGCAGGGAGGGCGCAGTGCCATGGCGGCATGATGCCAGCTGGTCGGCACGTGGTCCGATGCTCGGCGTAAGTCCGCTTCGGCGCAGAGCGCGTGAGGGATGATCTGGCTGTACTGGGCGCCGACAGGGAGAAATCGCGCCTATGTCAAAATCCGGGGTTGCGAAAAGCCGTCATTGGTTCATCCGGTGATTGGCCTGCGCCTGCAAGGTCCTGATGCCATGGGGCTCATGACGCCACGTGCAGGCCCGGGTCCACACCGGTCAGAGAAGCCAATGGAGACAAGGGCTTGGAGAAATCCAAGCCTTTTTTGTGACCTGGGAAAGTTGATCCATGTTTGATTTGTTTCGCAACCACACCAAGATCCTGATGGGTTTGCTGGTGTTGTTGATCGTCCCGTCGTTCGTCTTCTTTGGCATTGAGGGCTACACCCAGTTCAATGACAAGCAAAAAGCCGTGGCGGTGGTCGATGGCCACAAGATCAACCAGTTAGAGTGGGACGAGGCCAATCGCCAGGCCGCCATGCGCCTGCGGGCCCAGAATCCCGATGTGGATCCGGCCTTGCTCGACTCCCCGGAGATCAAGTACGCGACGCTGGAACAGCTGGTGCGCGAACAGGTGCTGGCGGCCGCGGCGCGCAACGCACACCTGATCGTGGGCAACGCCCAGGTGGCCACCTACCTGTCGCAAGACCCAACCATCGCCAGCCTGCGTGGCGCCGATGGCAAGCTGAACATGGAGGCCTACGCGCAGATGCTGGCGCGCCAGAACATGACGCCTGAAATGTTCGAGGCCGGTGTGCGCCAGCAGCTGTCGGCCCAGCAGGTCATGCTCGGTGTCGTGGGCAGCGGCTTTGCCGTGCCTGCCCAGGCCGATGTCACCCTGAACGCCTTCCGCCAAGCCCGCAACATCCAGTATGTGCTGCTCAAGCCTGAGGAGTATGCTGCCAAGGTCGATGTAAAACCAACGGACCTCGAGGCATACTACAAAAAGAATGAGGCCATGTTCAAGCGTCCCGAATCGGCCGACATCGAGTACGTCGAGCTGACGCTGGACGCCCTCAAGGCCAGCGTCACGGTGTCCGAGGCGGACCTCAAGACGTACTACGAGTCGAACAAGGCCAGCCTGGGTGAGGCGGAGCAGCGCCGCGCCAGCCACATCCTCATCGAGGCGCCCAAGGACATGCCGGCCGACGAGCGGGCCAAGGCGCGCGCCAAGGCCGATGCGATCCACGCCGAGCTGCTGAAGAACCCGGCCAGCTTCGGCGATGTGGCCAAGCGCGAGTCGCAGGACGCCGCTTCGGCTGAGCAGGGCGGCGACCTGGGCTTTTTCAGCGCCCAGAATGCCGCCGTGGTCGACGACATCAGCAAGGCCGCATTCGCGCTTAAGAACAAGGGCGACATCAGCGCCGTGATCGATGCCGACTTCGGCTTCGACATCGTGCAGCTCACCGACATCAAGCCCAGCGAGGCGCCGGCGTTCGAAACAGTGCGTGCCAAGCTGGAAGACCAGTACCGGACCGAACAGGCCCAAAAGACCTTCACCAGCACCGCCGACGAAATGGGCAAGCTGGCCTTCGAGCAGCGCGACAGCCTCAAGCCGATTGCGGACGCGTTCAAGCTGCCGATCAAGACGGCCGCCGGCCTGGTGCACGACCGGGTGCAGCCGCCGCAGGTGCCGCAGGCGCTGGGCAATGCCGAGCTGATCAGTGCCATCTTTGCCGACGACGTGGCCCGCAACAAAGGCAACACCCAGCCCGTGGCAGTGGCGCCCTCCACCGTGGTGGTGGCGCGCGTGAGCAAGTACGTGGCCGCACACACCGAAAGCCTGGCCGACGTGCAGGAACCGCTGAAGAAGCTCTATGTGACCGAGCAAAGCGCCAAGCTGGCGCAAGAGGCGGCCAAGGTGCAGCTGGAGGCCGCGCGTAAGTCGCCTCAGTCGCTCGCCTGGCTGCCGGCCGTGGATGTGGCGCGCGACAAGGCGGGCGAGGTGCCTACGCCCATCGTGGAAGCCGCGCTGCGCGCTTCCACTCGGCAACTGCCGGCATTCAGCGTGGTGGACCTGGGTCCGCAAGGCTCGGCCATCCTGCGGGTGAACAAGGTCACGGCGCCCGAGGTGCTGCCGGCTGAGGCGCAAAAGCAGGCCGAACAGCAGTACGCCATGGGCTGGAGCCGCGCCGAGATGGACGCGTACTACAACATGCTCAAGGACCGCTTCAAGGTGAAGATCCACGAAGCTGACCCCAAAAAGCAAACAGCGCTCACAAACGCCAATAAATAGGTTATACTCTCATCTTTCCGGTGGCTGTAGCTCAGTTGGTAGAGTCCCAGATTGTGATTCTGGTCGTCGTGGGTTCGAGTCCCATCAGCCACCCCAGATAAAGAAACGCGCCAGTGCTGTCAAAGCCTGGCGCGTTTTGCTTTGGGGCCACGCAGTTCGCGTGGCGTGGATGGAAGGAGCCCGATTGTTCGCCGGCCAGCAGCTGCATGACAACTTTCCCGGCCCGTGCGCCGCCGCTTTTTCTGGGAAGACAGGCTGCCCACCGAGGGGCACAGCGCTCTGACCCAGTCCACAGATCCAAGACATCGATGGGGTGAAGCCGACCACAGCGCGCTGCGGTGCGTGTCCGTCGCTGTTCAACCATGACGGGGGTGCCATGGGCCGTGGGCCGTGGGCGCCACACTCTTGAACGTCGGTGGCATCCGCGGATGGCTTGGCCCTGACGCGAGCCAGGGCAGCGGGGGCAGGGTGCCGGCCCCTGCGCAAGCGCGACATAGAATGCGGCTCCGTCAAGCGTCGCCTGGCTCGGATGCTGTGCCGAACGGCCCAGGGGCACCGATTCCCTCCGTTTCTTCCTGCCTTCTATCCCTCGTTCGGGTTGTGCGGCCTGCCTGTGCCAGCCTTCAAGCCGTCTGTGTCTCGGCGTTGATCGCGATGCGCGCCTGGTGATGACCACAGGGAGTACGGCTTAAGTGCCGTTGTCATATGATCTGCCATTGGCAGATACTCCGCTGCTGTCTGGATTGAACTCTCAAAGGACCATGTCTTCTCCGGCCCCATTGCGAATCCTTGGCATCGAGTCGTCGTGCGACGAAACGGGCGTGGCCCTGGTGCAGACGCAGGCCGTCGGCTGGCCCCGTTTGTTGGCCCACGGCCTGCACACCCAGATGCGCATGCATGCCGAGTACGGCGGTGTGGTGCCCGAGCTGGCGAGCCGAGACCACATCCGCCGCGTGTTGCCGTTGACCGAGCAGGTGCTGGCCGAGGCCGGCCTGGCCACCCGTGACATCGATTGCGTGGCCTACACGCGTGGGCCGGGGCTGGCCGGCGCCTTGCTGGTGGGGGCCGGCGTGGCCTGCGCGTTGGGGGCCTCGCTGGGCGTCCCCGTGCTGGGCGTGCATCACCTCGAAGGCCATCTGCTGTCGCCGTTCCTGAGCGCCGATCCGCCGGAGTTCCCCTTCGTGGCGCTGCTGGTGTCGGGTGGGCACACCCAGCTGATGCGCGTGGTCGGCGTGGGGCAGTACGAGCTGCTGGGCGAGACCATCGACGATGCCGCCGGCGAGGCCTTCGACAAGTCGGCCAAGCTGCTGGGCCTGGGGTATCCCGGCGGCCCCGCGCTCTCGCGTCTGGCGGAGCAGGGCAACGCCCAGGCCTTTGCCTTGCCGCGGCCGCTGCTGCATTCGCATGGCCTGGATTTTTCGTTTGCCGGCCTGAAGACGGCGGTGCTGGTGCAGAGCAAGAAGCTGCCGACCGACGAAGCGGCCCTGGCGCAGGCGCGTGCCGATCTGGCTGCATCGACCCAGGCGGCCATCGTCGAGGTGTTGCTGAAGAAGTCGTTGGCCGCGCTGCGGCAGACCGGTGACCAGCGCCTGGTGGTGGCCGGCGGCGTGGGCGCCAACCGCGCCCTGCGCGAAGCGCTGAACCTGGCCTGTGCCCGTCGTGGGGTGCGCGTGCATTACCCCGAGTTGGCCTTGTGCACCGACAATGGCGCCATGATTGCGATGGCGGCCGGCATGCGCATTGCGGCGGGTGTGGATACCCCGATCAAGCGCTATGCGTTCGACGTGAAGCCCCGCTGGCCGCTGGATGCGATTGCGGCCGCCGCTTGAAGTTTGAGGAAGTCATGCAACACCGCATTGTGATGGCCGGGCTGTGCGCCCTCAGTCTGGCCGGCTGCGCCGGCTTGGGCACCACGCCCGCAGCCCTGCTCAATTACCAGCCCGAAGCGTTTTCATCCAAAGACACCCACACCCGGCGCTTCAGCCAGCCACCCGGGGTGACCTGTGAAGCGGCCCGGCGTGCGCTGCTGAGCCAGGGGTACATCATCAACGAGGCCAAGGCCGACTACGTGCGGGGGCGCAAGCTGTTCCAGCCCCAGGCCGACCGCCACGTCGAGCTCGAGTTCCGCGTCGTGTGTGCCGGCGAAGGGGTCGACCGGCGCGTGACGGAAGCCTTTGCCAACGGGGTGCAGGACCAGTACGGCCTGCGCAAGGTCAAGTCCTCGGCCTCGCTGGGCGTGGGCGGCGTGGGCTCGGTGTCCTTGCCGGTGCAGGGCGACTACGACACCCTGGTCAAGATCGCCAGCGAAACGGTGAACAACCACCAGATGTACCAGCGCCTGTTTGACCTGATGGAGCGGCACCTGGACCCCTTTGCCACGCTGGACGACACCGATGCGGCCAAGCCCGATGACAAGAAGGCCGGTGCCAGCCCCGCGGCGGCCGCATCGGGCCAGACCACGGTCGCCGCGCCCGTGGTGCCGCCTGGCAGCGCCACCATGATGGTGCTGGTGCCCGTGCAGGCGGCGCCGGCGCAAGCCGCTTCGGCGCCCGCTGTGCCTGCAGCCGCTGCACCTGCCGCATCTGCGCCGGCACCTGCCGAAGCGGCTTCGGGGGCGCAGTCCGGCGCGGCCGACGTTCAGGCGCAGTGAAGGGGCGCTCAGGTGCCGCTTTCCCGCCACCAGCTTGTGCCAGATCGCTGCTGCGGCAGGTAGACGTGCTGCGAGCCCTATTTTTTCATTGAAGAGGCGCCACGTTGGCGCCTCAGTCCATGGCGTATTTCATGACCTCTCACATCCCTCGTCGCCTTGCCCTGGGCATGGCCCTCAGCCTCGGTACAGGACTGGTGCAACCCGCTTGGGCGCAAGCCAGCCGGGGCAAACCGGCCGAGGCCAAGCCGATTCGCGTGGCCCTGATCGAGAGCCTGAGCGGCCCCTTCGCCAACACGGGCGAGGCGGTCTACCGCAACCTGCTGTGGGCCACGGAGCGCGTGAACGCACGCGGCGGCGTGAAGCTGCCGGGTGGCGCGCGCAGGCTGCAAATCGTGCGCTTTGACAGCAAAGGCCAGGTCGAGGAAGCATTGGCCGCCATGCAAGGCGCAGCAGACGCCGGCATCGAATACATCGCCCAGGGCAATTCGTCGGCGATTGCGGCGGCGCTGATTCAGGCGGTGGACAAGCACAACCGGCGCGACCCCAAGCACCGCATGCTGTTCCTCAACTACTCGGCGGTCGAGCCCTCGTTCACCAACGAGGGCTGCAGCTTCTGGCACTTCCGCTTCGACGCGCATTCGGACATGCGCCTGGCCGCGCTCATGCAGGTGATGGAGCAGGACCAGGAGCTCAAGCAGGTGTACCTGATCGGTCAGGACTACAGCTTTGGCCAGGCCGTGCTGCGGCAGGCGCAGGCCGAGCTGGCCAAGCGCCGGCCCGATGTGCAGGTCGTGGGCAACGAGCTGCACCCTGTGGGCCGCGTGAAGGACTTCCTGCCGTACGCGAACAAGATCGTCGCCAGCGGTGCGCAGGCCGTGGTGACGGGCAACTGGGGCAACGACCTGACCCTGCTGGTGCGGGCGGCCCGCGATGCCGGCTACAAGGGCCGGTTCTACACCTTCTACGGCAATGCCCTGGGTGCCCCGGCCGCCATTGGCGATGCCGGCATCGGCAAGGTGGTGGCCGTGGCCGATTGGCTGCCCAACATGCCCGACCATGGCAGCCGCGTGTTCTACCGCGCCTTCCGCGACCGCTTCCCGCGCCCCGAAGACGACTACGTGCACATGCGCATGCAGCTGCTCATCGAAGCCCTGGCGCAGTCCATCGAACGCGCGCGACGCACCGAGGCGGGCGCCGTGGCCTACGCGATGGAGACGGCCAAGGTCAGCCTGGCCGGCCGGTCCGGCGCCATGCGCGCGGCGGATCACCAGTTCCAGCAACCCATCGTGGTGGGGGTGATGGACAAGCTGGGTGCGCCTGGCGTGACGGTGGACGTCGAAGGCTCGGGCTACGGCTTCCGCGTGGTCAAGGAGCTGTCGCCGGACGAGGCGTCCATGCCCACCACCTGCCGCATGGTCAGGCCGCCGCGCTGAGTTGGCGGCTGGACATCATTCAAGGCCTGACCGGCGCCGAAGGGTGCACCGCGAGGACGCAGGCTCGTGCTGCTGCGTGGCATCGCCCCGCGCGAGGGCACGCCGCACGCCGGCATGCCCGCCTTCGTGTGGCGATTTCGCCTGAGAAATTGACAGAGTATGCAGATGTTTCCGTTGATGGTTCATCGGAAATCGCTGGATACTCTCTTGAATGACGGCGATCGCGCTGCATCAACCTGCCTGTACGCGATGCGGGCAGGGCAGGGCATGGCCACGGCCTTGCCAAGGCACCCGTGCGTTCGACCGGGTGTTGCAGACCCATGCTTCATGCCGGGCCGCCGCCGGGGTCGCCATGCCGGGTCTGCATGCGGCGCTTCATCGCGTGCTGGCGTCTGCGGCGGTCGCTCAACGAGGCCGTCGCGGCCGACGGGGTGGACTCAGTCGTCTAAGGACGCGCTCCAGCGGTCGTTCCAGTTGCGGGCCTCCTGCAGCGCACGCCGATCGCGCTTGGTGGGGCGGCCGTGGTTCAGGGTGTCGGCCGGTTCGGGCGCCAGGCGGCGCGCCGTGGCGGCGGCTTCGCGCTGGCGCACGCTGTCTGGCGTCTCGGCGTACAAGGCCTGGGCGACGGGCGCGGGGCCGCGCATGGCGCTGATGCCCAGCACCTGCACGTCCCGGATGACCTGGCCCTGGGTCACGCGAACCAGATCGCCCGGCTTGACGTCGCGCGCGGGCTTGCACGGCGCGCCGTTGATGAGCACGCGGCCTTTGTCGATGTGTTCTACGGCCAGGGCGCGCGTCTTGTAAAAGCGCGCTGCCCACAGCCACTTGTCGATGCGGATGCTGTCCATGGTGATGCGAAAGCTGGGCCGAAATTGTGGCACGCCGGCTTGCCGCGCGCTGGCTGATGACCGCTGGGTCTCTCAGGTGGTTGGTCCGCAGGCTGCCCGGATTGACAGCCGGGCAGGGCCAGCACGCAGGGCATCGGCCAGCGCCGAGAACGCCGGCTGACCCCGAGGAGGGCATGCGCTTTGCCCAGCGCAGCCAGGACCCGGTGCTGGCGACCCTGCCGGCGACCCACGAAAAAGCCCGCCGGGCGATGCCAGGCGGGCTGCATGTGCGGTCTCAGACCAAACGGGCGCGTGGCCCGGTTGGCCGGCCTCAGTCTTCGGTCTGCAGCAGCGACAGGCCGATGGCGGCGCGGCGGCGCAGCCACGGGCTGGGGCGGTAGCGCTGGTCGCCGTAGACCATTTGCAGGTTCATCAGCACCTCGAGGATGTTGGCCGGGCCCAGTTTGTCGCCCAGGGCCAGCGGGCCCACGGGGTAGCCCAGGCCCAGCGTGACGGCGGTTTCCAGGTCTTGCGGGCTGCACACGCTTTGCTGGCAGATGTCGGTGGCGATGTTGACGATGTTGGCCACCACGCGCTGGGTCACGAAGCCGCCCGAGTCGCGGATCACGCTGACCGGCTTGCCGTCCTTGGCGAACAGGGCATGGGCCGCGTCACGCATGTCGGTGCGCGTGGCCGGGTTGGTGGCGATCACGCGGCGCTTGGTGGCGGCGTCCTCCACCAGCATGTCGATGCCGACGGTGCGGGCCGGGTCCAGGCGCTCCAGCACCGTGACGGTGGTCACGTCCAGGCCCAGCGGGGCGACGAGGGTCAGGGCTTCGGACGAGGGCGATTGGCCCGTCTCGATCTTGGCGCCCAGGTCCTTCAGCAGCTGCAGCAGCTCGGCGCGCCGTGCGGCGTGGGTGGACACCCACACCGGCGGCAGGTTGGCGACCTGCGGAGCGGCGGCTTCGGCCGGCACCTGCTGCACGCCTTCGGGGTAGGCGTAGAAGCCCTTGCCCACCTTGCGGCCGAACACGCCGCCGGCCACACGCTGGGCGGCCAGCGCGCTGGGGCGGTAGCGGGCTTCGTCGTAATACTGGTTGTAGATGGACTCCATCACGTAGTGAGAGATGTCCAGGCCGGTGAGGTCGAACAGCTCGAACGGGCCCATCTTGAAGCCGACCTGGTCGCGCAGGATGCGGTCCACCGTGACGGCATCGGTCACGCTTTCGCCCAGCACGCGCAGGGCTTCGGTGCCGTAGCCGCGGCCGGCGTGGTTGACGATGAAGCCGGGCGTGTCGCTGGCCATCACGCCGGTGTGGCCCATCTCCTTGGCGTAGGCCATCAGGCGCTCGCACACCGCCGGCTCGGTTTCCAGGCCGGCGATGACCTCGACCACCTTCATCAGCGGCACGGGGTTGAAGAAGTGGTAGCCGGCGATGCGGGCCGGGTGCTTGGCGCCGTTGGCGATGGCCGTGACCGACAGCGACGAGGTGTTGGTGACCAGCACCGCGTCCTGGCGCACGATGCCTTCCAGGTCGCTGAACAGGCTCTTCTTGATGTCCAGGCGCTCGATGATGGCCTCGACCACCAGGTCGCACTCCTTCAGCGCGGCCAGCTCGGCGGCCGGCTGCAGGCGTTGCTTGTTGGCTTCGGCCTGCTCGGCCGTCAGCTTGCCCTTGGCGGCCATCTTGTCCCACTGACCGAGGATGGACTGGCGGGCCTGCTCGACCTGGGCAGCGTTGGTGTCGTACAGCAGCACCTGGCTGCCCGATTGGGTGGCGATTTGTGCGATGCCGCGGCCCATGGCCCCGGCGCCGATCACGGCGACGGTCTTGAAGGTAGGTGTACTCATGGCCGCGCATTATGGGCCAGGGGCAGGGCGGTCAGGCCGCGGGAGATACGCATGCAGGTGCTGGCCCCCTGGCCCGTCAGGGCGGTGCGGGCTGGCTGGCCGACGGCGTCGCCGGCAGGCGTGCCGACAGGGCCGAGGGCGAGGCTGGCGGGGTCAGAATGGGGCCTGCATGCCGCGGCACACCCCTCTGCGCCCACCGCCTCGGCCTGCCTTTGTGCAACGGCGGCCGCCTGTGAACCGACAGGCGCGCGCCGGCGCAGCGCCACCCCTGAACACGGAGCCCCCATGAGCCTTCGCATCGTTCGACTTGGATCGCCCCGCCTGCCGGATGAGGGCTTGCGCATCGGCACGGTGCGGCGGCCGCCGCGCGGTGTACCCAAGGCTGATTTCGCGCGCCTGAACTGGTACGACGTGTGGTATCCCGAACTGGCCCCCTCGGCCGACACCATGGCGGTGGCGCAGGCCTCGCAGCGGGCGCGCGCGCAGGGCGAGGCGGCCGAAGCCGACCGGCTCTGGCGCCAGTTCACCCGCCTGTACCGGCGCGAGATGGCCGAGCCGGCGGCCAGCCGCACGTTGGACCTGCTGGCCGCGCTGTCGGCGCACGCGGCGTTCTCGGTGGGTTGCTATTGCGAGGACGAGCGCCAGTGCCACCGCAGCCTGCTGCGGCAGCTGCTGCAGGACCGGCGCGCCGAGCTGCAGGGCTGACTGGGCGCCTTGCCTGGGCCGGGCACGCAGCCCCGCCTTGCAGCGGCCAAGCCGTGCCATGTGCGCTGTGATTCAGTCATTTCAAAGCAGTATGGGCCTGTTGCCGATGAAAAATCATCGGCAACAGGCCCATACCCCATGTCTTGAATGCGCGGCTGTTACCGCCCTGAGCACGGCTCAGTGCTCGTGGTGCAGGTAGGCCGCGCGCTTGGGCAGGCGCAGCGCAAACAGGAAGGCGATCACCATCATCACGCTGACGTACCAGAAGAAGCTCGATTCCAGCCCCATGCTCTTGAGCTTGAGCGCCACGAACTCGGCCGAGCCGCCAAAGATGGCGTTGCCCACGGCATAGGCCAGGCCCACGCCCAGGGCGCGGATCTCGGGCGGGAACATCTCGGCCTTCACGATGCCTGAGATCGAGGTGTAGAGGCTGATGATGGCCAGTGCGATGACGATGAGCAGGCCGGCCACCCAGGGCGAGCTGACGTGCTGCATGGCCGTGAGGATGGGCACGGTGCAGACCGCGCTCAGCGCGCCGAAGGTCAGCATCGAGGTGCGGCGGCCGATGCGGTCGGACAGGGCGCCGAACACCGGCTGCATGCACATGTAGAGGAACAGGCAGACGGTCATCACGTAGCTGGCCGTCTTGATCGGCAGGTGCACGGTGTTCACCAGGTACTTCTGCATGTAGGTGGTGAAGGTGTAGAAGATCAGCGAGCCGCCAGCCGTGTAGCCCAGCACCGTGACGAAGGCGGCCAGGTGTTTGGTGAACAACAGGTGCAGCGTGCCGCGTTCCTGCTCCTGCATGGCGTCCTGCGTCTGCGTTTCGTGCAGGGTGCGGCGCAGCAGCAGGGCCACCACGGCGGCCACGGCCCCGAACACGAAGGGAATGCGCCAGCCCCAGTCGCGCAGCTGCTGCTCGCTCAGCAGGGCTTCGAGGATGACGATGAGCAGCACGGCCAGCAACTGGCCGCCGATCAGCGTCACGTACTGGAAAGACGAGAAGAAGCCGCGCTGGCCCTTGAGGGCCACTTCGCTCATGTAGGTGGCCGTGGTGCCGTACTCGCCGCCGACGGACAGGCCCTGGAACAGGCGGCAGACCAGCAGCAGGAAGGGCGCCCAGGCGCCGATCTGGGCATAGGTGGGCAGGCAGGCGATGACCAGCGAGCCGGCGCACATCATGGTGACCGAGATCAGCATCGAGCGCTTGCGGCCTAGGCGGTCGGCGATGCGGCCGAACAGCCAGCCGCCGATGGGGCGCATCAGGAAGCCGGCGGCGAACACCCCGGCGGTGTTCAGCAGCTGCACCGTGGGGTCGCCCTTGGGAAAGAACGCAGCCGCGAAGTAGATGGCCGAGAACGCGTAGACGTAGAAATCGAACCACTCCACCAGGTTGCCCGATGAGGCGGCCATGATGGCGAAGACGCGGCGCTTTTTTTCTTCTGGGGTGTAGTGGGGTACGGATGGGTCTGCGATTGCAGTGCCATCGGTTCGGCTGGATACCGTCATTGTTATCACTCCTTGGTCGGTTTCGCCTGAGCAGGCGGAAGCGGTCGCGCGACCAGCGTCGTCCAGCGGGCGCATCGGATGCAAGGCCCTTGTGAACGGTGCGCAGGGGGGAGTGCAGGCGGTGTGGCGAGCGGGCGAGCCCGGCAGGTGCGGCGTGCGGATGGGGCCACCGCGCGCAGGGGTGCGCAAGGGCCGGCCACGCCGTTGGCGCGAAAAACTAATGGTAAACCCTATGTCGCCGGCATGACAATGTGGATGTCCGCAGCCGGGGAAGGCGCCAGCCGTCGCCCGCCGTGGGCACTGTCCTGGCCGAGCCTGCCTGCCTGGCTGGGCCTGCCTGCAGCCGCAGCTCGGCCAGGGCCGGCATGCGCGGGTTAGCCCGCGAACCGGGCGCGAGGCCGGTCCGTGAACAGCGGCGCCGGTGCCGTGTGCGCTAGGCTTGTACTTTTTTGGATTGGACCGTGACCGCTGCTGCCTCATCTCCCGCCGTTGCCGCCTCCGCTTCCGCCGTCGACGTGGCGCCCGCCATCCACTGGCAGCGCGAGGGTCAGGTGGCCCGGGTCGTCATCCGCAACCCGGCACGGTTCAACGCCATGACCCGCAGCATGTGGCGCGAGCTGCGCCG
This sequence comes from Comamonas serinivorans, assembly GCF_002158865.1. Lineage (NCBI taxonomy): Bacteria > Pseudomonadati > Pseudomonadota > Betaproteobacteria > Burkholderiales > Comamonadaceae > Comamonas > Comamonas serinivorans. The sequence continues at coordinate 1,885,331 of NZ_CP021455.1, forward strand.
CGTCTTTGACGACCTGCAGGCCTTGATCCACGGCGCCCACGGCGAGTCCGAACCGGGCGCGGACCTGCGCGTGGTGGTCGTGCAGGGGGCATCGGGGCATTTCTGCGCCGGGGGCGACATCTCCGAGTACCCCGCGTTCCGCTTCGACGAGGCCCGGCTGCGCGGCTTTCACGAAGACGAGGTCTGGGGCGGGCTGGCGGCCATGCTGGCGTGTGACCTGCCCATCGTCGCCGCCATAGCCGGCAACTGCATGGGCGCCGGTGTCGAGATCGCCAGCTGCTGCGACCTGCGCATCGCCAGCCAGGCCGCCCGGTTCGGCGCGCCCATCGCCAAGCTGGGCTTTCCCATGGCGCCGCGCGAGCTGCAGCTGGTGGGCAGCCGGCTGGGCGACACCGTGGCGCGCGCCATGCTGCTGGAAGCCGCGCTGTACGACGCGCCTGCGCTGCTGCAGGCGGGCTTCCTCACGCGGCTGTGCGCGCCCGACCAGGTGCAGGCCGAGGCCGATGCCTGCGCCGCCCGCGTGGCCAGTCTGGCGCCGCAGGCGGCGCGGCTGCACAAGCAAAGCCTGCGCGCGCTGGGGCAGGGCACACCGGTCGACGTGGTGGTGCAGACGGCCTACGCCTATGCCGACAGCGCGGAGCATCGCGAGGGCGTGCAGGCGTTTTTGGCCAAGCGTCCGCCCGTGTTCTGATGAGCGTGTGGCAGTATGGCGGGGTTACCGTTTCATCATGAACGGCTTCAAGGCTATACTGCGTGCCCACAAGCTGGAAAACAGCGACCGGCTCCCAGGGCTGGCCACCGTCCGCGATCCTGTCGCTGTCGCCCTTTTTCGATCCGCCCCCACCCCCAGCCGAGACCGATCCATGAGCAAGCACACTGGCCCTTCCACGCCGGACCCTTCCTGGCCGGACCCTTCCAGGCCGGACCCTTCGCCGACCAACCTGTACGCCGCGCTGCGCGCCGCGTTTCCCCAAGACCTGTCGCAATGGGCGGTGGAGACCGACACCGGCCTGATCTACAGCTGGCGCGACCTGGATTCGGCCAGCGGCAAGCTGGCCAACCTGCTGGCCTCGCTGGACCTGCCCGCGCAAAGCCGCATCGCCGTGCAGGTCGAGAAATCGGTGGAGTCCATGCTGCTGTACCTGGCCTGCCTGCGCGCCGGCCACGTGTACCTGCCGCTGAACACGGCCTACCAGAAGGGCGAAATCACCTACTTCATCGACAACGCCAAGCCCGCCGTGGTGGTGTGCCGGCCCGAGTCCTTCAACAGCGTGTCGCAGATCGCGTTTCAACACGGCACGCAGCACGTCTTCACGCTGGGGGATGACCGCACTGGCAGCCTGCTCGAGCGGGCCGCGCATTGCGACGACGCGCACACCGTGGTGGACTGCGGGCTGGATGCGCTGGCCGCCATCATCTACACCAGCGGCACCACGGGCCGCAGCAAGGGCGCCATGCTGTCGCACGGCAACCTGCTGGACAACGCCCAGGTGCTCAAGGCCTATTGGGGCTGGTCCACCGCCGGGGGGGCCCACCTGGCCGGGCCCCAAGGCCGTGGCGATGTGCTCATCCACGCGCTGCCCATCTTCCACGTGCATGGCCTGTTCGTCGCCATCCATGGCGCGCTCATCAACGGCAGCCCCATGCTGTGGCACGCCAAGTTCGAGCCCAAGCGGGCGATTGCCGACATGGCCCGGGCGACGGTCTTCATGGGGGTGCCCACGCTGTACGTGCGCATGCTGGCCGAGGCCGGCCTGACGCCCGCCGCGGTGCAGGGCATGCGGCTGTTCATCTCGGGCTCGGCGCCGCTGCTCACCGAGACCTTCCGCGACTGGCACACGCGCACCGGCCAGACGATTCTGGAGCGCTACGGCATGAGCGAAACCATCATGCTGACCTCCAACCCCTACAGCGCCGATGCGCGCCATGGCGGCTTGAGCGAGCGCCGCGCCGGCACCGTGGGGTTTCCGCTGCCGGGCGTGGGGCTGCGCATCCATGACGATGCGGGCCAGCCCGTGCCGCAAGGGGAGATCGGGGGCATCCAGGTGCGCGGTCCCAGCGTGTTCGCGGGCTACTGGCAGATGCCCGAGAAGACGAAGGAAGAGTTCACCGCCGATGGCTGGTTCAAGACCGGCGACGTGGGCCGTGTCGATGGCGAGGGCTACGTGACCATCGTGGGCCGCAGCAAAGACCTCATCATCAGCGGCGGCTACAACGTGTACCCGGCCGAGATCGAGTCCATCATCAACGACATGGCCGGCGTGGCCGAATCGGCCGTGGTCGGGGTGCCGCACCCCGACTTTGGCGAGGTGGGGGTGGCCGTGGTCATCGCCAAGCCCGGTGCCGCGCTGGACACGGCCGCCATGCTGGCGCAGCTCAAGACCGAGCTGGCCAACTACAAAATCCCCAAGCACCTGGCGGTGGTGGCCGAGCTGCCGCGCAATGCCATGGGCAAGGTGCAGAAGAACCTGCTGCGGGGAGAATGGGCCAAGCTGTTCGAGGCCTGATGGCGCGGCCAACGGCGTGGCTTGACGACACGACCTGAAGGCGACACCTGACGGCGTGAAGTGATGGCGCGCACGCCCGACGGCCGCGTTGCCCTGAGGGGGCGCGCCGCGCTGGGCTTGCCGTCCTACCCTGTTTCCAAAGCCTGTGTGGTTGAATCAGGCTCACCGCCTGGATCCCTGGCCCGCCGTTGGTGCGGCCGGACCGAATCAAGGAGATGCACATGTCGATCCGATCCATTTTGCTGATTGTGGTGGCCGCGCTGGTCGCCATCTTCGTCGCGGTCAACTGGACCGTGATGACCACGCCCACCGACCTCTCGCTGATCTTCACCACGGTGTATGCCCCGGTTGGCGTCGTCATGCTGGGCATCCTGGGGGTGATGGCCCTGGTGTTCATCGGCTTCGTGGCCTACCAGCAGTCGGCCGTGCTCATGGAAACGCGGCGTCACGCCAAAGAGCTGGCCTCGCAGCGCGAGCTGGCCGACAAGGCCGAAGCCTCGCGGTTCACCGACCTGCGCGGCTTTCTGACGGAAGAGCTGAGCCGCCTGAATCAACAGATCGACGGTGCCGGTCAGGCCGTGCAGTCGCGCGTGGATCGCCTGGAAATTGGCCTGCGCGAAACCAGCCCCGATGGCCGTCTGCAACAGCTGGCCGAGCTCAGCGAACGCCACGCACAGGACATCCAGGCCCGCGTTGATCGGCTGGAAATCGGCCTGCGCGAGATGGAAGGCGAACGCCGGCCGGCTGCGGCCGTGGTGGCGCCCGTCACCGCGCCCGCCGAGGTGGCGGCCCCGATTCCGGCCACCTGGGAGGTGGCTCCGCCCAGCCCCGCCGACAACGACCCGGTCGGCAAGGCCAGCCCGGGCCTCGACCCGGCCTCTATCCGCTACTGAGCGCGGCCGAGCGCGCTCACCCCGTAGCCCGCAAGGGCGGGCGCCGTCGACCGCATGGCGGTCGGTTGGCACACCTAATGGCGATTGCCCCCATCGCCTGTCACCTGGGGTTTTTCCTCTCCCGATCCAGGACATCCGCCGTGCCGCACCGGCTTGCCACGGGCGCGGGTGATACGGTCAGCGGCCGTGCTGCAGGCCGAGTCTGGCTGCAGCTTGTGACGCTGGCAGGAGACGCATGTGAGGAGCATCAATCGACGGGTGGCCGTGGCCGCCCTGGCTGCGCTGGGGGCCGTGGGGGCCCAGGCCCAGCAGGCCTATGAACCGCAACGGGGGCAGATCGGCAAGGACGTGATGTGGCTGCCGACGCCCAACCTGGCCGTGACCCGCATGCTGCAGATGGCCGAGGTGAAGCCCTCGGACCGGGTGGTGGACCTGGGTTCGGGCGACGGCAAGATCCCGATTGCCGCGGCGCGCGAGTTCGGCGCCACCGCGCGCGGGCTGGAGTTCAACCCCAAGCTGGTCGCGTACTCGAAGGCGGCCGCGCAGCAGGCCGGCGTGGCCGACCGCGTGCGCTTCGAAGAGGCCGACATCTTTGCGGCCGACTTTCGCGAGGCCCAGGTGGTGACCATGTACCTGCTGCCGGAGCTGAACCTCAAGCTGCGGCCCACCTTGCTGGCCATGAAGCCCGGCACCCGCGTGGTGTCCAACACCTTCACCATGGGCGAGTGGACGCCTGACGAAGCCGCCCACGTGGGCAGCACGCACCTCATGCTCTGGCACGTGCCAGCCAACGTGTCGGGCGACTGGTCGCTGACCCTGGACGGCCAGGCCGTGGCGCTCAACCTGTCCCAGCATTTCCAGGTGCTGACGGGCGAGGCCCGCTTCACCGGCGTCACCGCGGGCTTGATCGAGCCGCAGCTGCGGGGCGACCACCTCCGCTTTGGCCTGCGCAATGCCCAGGGCCAGCGGCTGGCCTTCGATGGCCGCGTGCAAGGCAACCGGATCGAGGGGCAGGTGACCCAGGGCAGCCAGGTGACGCGCTTCACCGCCACGCGCCAGGGTGGCCAGACCGACGTGAGCCAGGCCCCGCCGGTGGCGCCGCCCCTGGTGATGACCGAGTAGGCCGGGGATGGGATCGGGAGCTGCGGGTGCCGCCGCGAGCGGCGGTGCACCCCTGAGCCTGCGCCATGCGGTGGCCATCACCGTGGGCGTGGTGATCGGGGCAGGCATCTTCAAGACGCCCTCGCTGGTGGCGGCCCAGGTGCCGTCGCTGGGCTGGATGCTCGCGCTGTGGGCCGCGGGCGGCGTGGTCGCGCTCATCGGTGCGCTGTGCTATGCCGAGCTGTCGAGCACCTACGCCAGCACCGGTGGCGAGTACCACTTCCTGCGCCAGGCCTTTGGCCGCGTGGTGGCCATGCTGTACGCCTGGGCGCGCTTCACGGTGATCACCACGGGGTCGATCGCGCTGCTGGCCCACGTGTTCGGCGACTACATGTCGCAGGTGCTGGACCTGGGCGAGTCCAGCAGCGCCGTGTACGCCGTGCTGGTCATCGCCGCGCTCACCGCGGTCAACTTGCGTGGCATCCGCAGCGGGGCCGAAATGCAGTGGTGGTTCACCGCCGTCGAGGTTCTGGGTTTGCTGCTGGTAGTGGCAGCAGCGCTGTTCTGGCTGCTGGGCGGCCAATCCGCGCCCGCACCCGCGCCCGAGGCCGTGGCGGCGACCACGTCGTGGGCCGGGCTGGGCTTCGCCATGGTGTTCGTGCTGCTCACCTTCGGCGGCTGGAACGACGCCGCCTACATCAGCGCCGACCTGGCCGACCGGCGCGCCATCGCCCGGGCGCTGGTGCTGTCCGTGGCCTTCATCACCGCGCTCTACCTGCTGGTCAACTGGGCCTACTGGCAGGTGCTGGGGCTGTCGGGCATGGCCGCCTCGCAGGCGGTGGCCAGCGACGCGCTGACTGCGGTGTTCGGGCCCCTGGGAGGCAAGTTCATCGCGGCCATGGTGGCCATGGCCGCGCTCACGTCCATCAACGCCACCATGATCGTCGGGGCCCGCACCGCGAGCGCCCTGGGGCAGGACTGGCCTGCGCTGCGCTTTCTGGGCGACTGGGACGCGGTGCGCCGCGTGCCGCGCCACGCCACCTGGGTGCAAAGCCTCCTGGCCTTGCTGCTCGTGGGGCTGGGCCTGGGCCACCAGAGCGGGTTTCAGGCCATGGTCGAGTACACGGCGCCGGTGTTCTGGTTGTTTTTCCTGATGGTGGGGCTGGCCTTGTTCCGGCTGCGCCGGATCGACGGCGCACGCGAACGGCCATTCCGCGTGCCGCTGTACCCCGTGCTGCCGGCCTTGTTCTGCGCCAGCTGCGCCTACATGCTGTGGTCCAGCCTGGCCTTTGTGAGCACGCAGCGTTTGGCGGGGCTCAACGCCGCCTGGATCGGCGTCGCCGTGCTGGCGAGCGGCCTGTTGCTGTGGGCAGTGATGGCCTGGCGGGCGCGCCAAGCTTGAATGTGCTTGGGTAGTATGGTGTCATTGCCGTTTCATGTTGAACGGAAATGGCGCCATACTGCATGAAGATGTAAAGATGGCGCCGAGCGCGCGCCGTTCATGTCGGGCTGTTGTCCGACAGCCGCTGTCTGCCTCGTCTCCCCTGGTCGCCGCGGCCCGCCACGCATCATGCGGTGCACAGGCCCCGAAATCACGTCGGGGTCAGGGATACACACCAGAAAGGGGAACCCATGCGTACACCTGCAATTCGTCATCTGATGCTCGCTTCGGCCGTCGCGCTGGCCAGCCTGTCCATGGTTGCTTGCACGACCACCAAGCCGGGCACAGAGTCCGCACCGCGGGCGGACAGCACGACCATCAACACGCGCGCCGACGCGGCGCTGCAGCGGCTGTACACCACGGCGCCGGGCTCCAAGGACCTGGTGGCGCGGGCCCAGGGGGTGCTGATCTTCCCGTCGGTCGTGGGCGGCAGCTTTGTGGTCGGCGTGGAGCATGGCCGCGGCGTGCTGCGCGTGCGCGGCCGCAACGAGGCCTACTACAGCACCACCGCGGGCTCGGTGGGCTGGCAGGCCGGTGGCCAGTCCAAGGCCGTGATCTATGTGTTCAACACCCGCCAGGCCCTGAACGAGTTCCAGGCCAGCAAGGGCTGGTCGGTCGGCGGCGATGCCACCGTGGCGCTGGGCAAGGTGGGCGCCAACGGCAGCATCGACACCACCTCGGCGCAGGCCCCGGTCACGAGCTTTGTGCTGACCAACGTGGGCCTGGAGGCCGGCGTGTCGGTGCAGGGCGCCAAGATCACCAAGATCGAGTGAGGCTGATCGCGTCACAGGCTGGCTGTGTTCCGCACCGCCAGCTTGCACGCTTGTCCTTGGCGCGGGCCGCCGGGGACGCAAGCCGAGTGACACACTCGGCTTTTTTCATGCCAATCCGTGCCTGGGTCTGCGGCTGGCCTGCGCCTGGATTCGTGCAACCCACGGAGTAACGCGATGCCGCTGATCCCGCATGCCCCACGCCCCGGCTGGCCTGAGCTGGCGACCGTGCTGATCGCCTACCTGCTGCTGATCCTCGTCATCGCGCTCTGGCTGGCGCAGATCCCCGATGGGCAAGCGGCCTGGCGCGGCGTGGCGGGGATGGCGGCCAACGGCGTGGCGGGCGTGGTGGCGTTCCTCGTCGCCTTCACCGTGCGGATTCGAGACTTTCGCGCGTTTGGCTTTCGGGCGGTGGCACGCCCGTGGCGGCTTGTCGGCGCGGCGGTGGGCGTGGTGGCGTTCGGGCTGAGCTTTCTCATCGAGGGCCTCTACATCCAATTCGTCACCGAAGCCAATACCCAGGCGGACTTCCAGGCTGCCGCGACCGGCGGCATGCTGTCGCTGCTGGCGTTGCTGATCACGGGGGCGCTGCTCACGCCGCTGGGCGAAGAGCTGGTGTTTCGCGGGGTGATCGCCAATGCGCTGAACCGCTACGGCCGGTGGGCGGGCGTGGCGGGCAGCGCGGCGATTTTCGCGGCCGTTCATGGGCCCAGCGTCATCTTCCTGAACGCGTTCATGGTCGGCCTCCTGGTCGGCGTCCTGTTCCGCCGAACCGCGTCCCTCTGGCCGGGCTTGGTGGTGCACGCCGTCTACAACGGCCTCTGGCTGCTGTACTACGCCAAGCCCTGACCCTGCCGAAGTGGCCGGGGTCTGATTCACCCTGGAGCCATCGTCTGCTCAGACTCCAGCGGACGTGGCGTGCAAGGCATCTGCAAGCCGGTGGCCGGATGCCGCATGGCGTTGGCATGGCTTGGAGGGCGTCTGAGCAGGGGTGGCCAGGGCTGGGGTGATGGGCGATGCGCCGCATCACGCGTGCCACCCAGACGAGCGCGGTTCAGCCCTCGCGGCACTGGCCCGCTTCGACCACCAGCCGGCGTTCGCAGCGCGCAGCGATCTGGCGGTCGTGGGTGACCAGCACCAGCGTGGTGCCGAGTTCGCGGTTGAGCTCGAACATGAGCTGCATCACGTGTTCGCCGGTGGCGAAGTCCAGGCTGCCCGTGGGCTCGTCGGCCAGCAGCACCCGGGGCTGCGTGACGAAGGCGCGGGCCAGCGCCACGCGCTGCTGTTCGCCGCCCGACAACACGCGTGGGAAATGGGTCAGCCGCTCGCCCAGGCCCACGCGCCGCAGCATGTCGGTGGCCAGGCTGCGGGCGTCGCGGCGGCCGGTCAACTCCAGCGGCAGCATCACGTTCTCGAGGGCGGTGAGGTTGGCATTGAGTTGAAAGCTCTGGAACACGAAGCCGATGTGGCGCGCGCGCAGGGCGGCGCGGGCGTCCTCGTCGACAGCGAACAGGTCCTGGCCGCCCAGCCGCACGGTGCCGCGGCTGGGGGTGTCCAGCCCCGCGATGATGGACAGCAGGGTGCTTTTGCCCGAACCCGACGCGCCGACGATGGCCACGGTTTCCCGCGCGGCCAGGGAAAAATCGATGTCGCGCAGAATGTCCAGCGTGCCCGCCGAGTCCGTCACCGACTTGAAGACGTGATCGACGGCGATCAAGGGCGTGGCGGCAGCCGCGCCGACCTCGGCGGGATGAGAAGCAGGAGTGGTGGCGTGCAGCATCGAGAACGTGAACAAAACGGGGACCAGGACGGTGGCGACGGCGGCGTGCGCTCGGGCACACCGCGTCGGCACTTTATCGCGCGGGCAGTGGGCCTGGCGCTGGCCGGGATTGCGGCGCCCTGGTCGGCTCACGCGGCCGGTGGCGCCCGCAGCGGGGCCGCGCCGCAGCCGGGTGGGGCGGGCGCGGTTGCGAGCGGTCCGCGCATCCTGGTGCTGGGCGACTCCTTGAGTGCCGAGTACGGCCTGCGCCGCGGCACGGGCTGGGTGGCCTTGCTGGCGCAGCGGTTGCAGCAGGCCGGCCGGCCCGAGCAGGTGGTCAACGCCAGCATCAGCGGCGACACCACCTCGGGCGGGCGGGCGCGGCTGGCGGCCTTGCTCAAGCAGCACCAGCCGCAGGTGCTGGTGATCGAGCTGGGGGGCAACGACGCGCTGCGCGGCCTGCCGATTGCGATGACCGAGCAGAACCTGACGGCCATGGTCAGCCAGGGCCAGGCCGCGGGCGCCAAGGTGTTGCTGGTGGGCATGCAGGTGCCGCCCAACTATGGCGCGGCCTACACGCGCGATTTCGAGGCCGTGTTCGCCAAGGTGGCCCAGGCCAGGCAGGCGGCCCTGGTGCCGTTCCTGCTCAAGGGCGTGGCCGATGCCCCAGACCCCACGGCGCAGTTCCAGGGCGATCGCATCCACCCCAACGAGCAGGCCCAGCCGGCGCTGCTCGCCAACGTCTGGCCCAGCCTGGCGCGGTTGATCGGCGCCAAGGCGTGATGCAGGTGGAGGGGCAGGCGTCGATCGGGCTTGGGCAGGTCTCTGGGTTCAGGCGTCAAACGCTGACATGCGCAGGCGCAGCGTCACCCGTCACCCGTCGCGACCCAGGGCGCCGCCAGCCCGACCAGGGTCGCTGCATGCCATCGAACGCAGTCCGAGGCGTCGCAGGATGACGAGGCCCGCGCCGCGATGCTGCTCGCTGTGCTTGAAAGTTTGGCAGTATGGGATCACGGCCGTTTTCAATGCATCGACAAGCGAAGGATACTGCCTGATTGCCTGGCTCAAACCCGTCACACCAGGCGTTCGATGCGCTGGGAGCGCCACACCAGGCGGTAGAACAGGCTTTGCAGGGCCAGCATGCTGCAGAACACCACGGGGTAGCTCATCCACACGCCTTGCAGCCCGAAGCGGGCCGAGAGCCAGTGCGCGGCGGGCAGCTGCACCAGGGCGATGCAGCCCACGCTGATGGCCGTGGGGCCCCAGACCGTGCCGCTGGCGCGCATGACCCCGGCCACCACGGCCTGCATGCCGAACACCACGCTGGCCCACAGCATCACGTGCAACAGCGTTTGCGCCATGCCCAGCACATGCGGCGTGGTGATGAAGAACCCCAGCAGCCAGCGCGACAGCAGGTAACCCAGCAGCACCAGCCCGCCCGTGAGCACCAGGTTCAGCCACAGGCCGGTCTGCACGATGGCCGACAGCCGCTCGCTGCGGCCGGCGCCGATGGCCTGCGCGCCCAGGATGGAGGCCGTGATGGCGATGGACAGCGCGGGAAACTGCACGTAGTTGACGATCTGGTTCACGGCCCCGTAGGCCGCGGTCGCGTCGGCGCCGTAGCCGTTTACCAGGCCCAGGATGGCCAGCTCGGCCATGGCGATGGTCACCATCTGCACGCCGGTTGGCACGCCGATTCGCAGCACGGCGCGCAGCAGCGTGGGGTTCAGGCGCAGCTCGCGCAGCAGCGCCGCGTCGGGCGCCAGCGGGTGGCCGCGTCGCCGCAGGTACACCCACAAGAACGCCAGCGCCACCGCGAACGACGCCGCTGCGGCCACGGCGGCACTGGCCACCCCCAGCTGGGGCAGGCCCAGCCAGCCGCGAATCAGCGCCGGCGTGAGCAGCAGCCCCACGGCCGTGGACAGCACCAGGGCGAGCAGGGGCGTCACCGTGTCGCCCACGCCACGCAGCAGCTGGGTGAACAGGATGAACACCAGCAGCAGCGGCATGCTCAGCATCATCATGCGGGCATAGGCCACGGCGTCGGGCAGCAGCTCGGGCGAGGTGCCCAGGGCCACCAGCGCAGGGCGCGCGAACAGCTCGCCCAACACCGCCGCGGCCACGCCGATGCAGGCGCCCAGCGTCAGCGCCGTGCCGGCAATGGCCTTGACCTTGTGCGGCTCGCGCGCGCCCCAGGCCTGGCCGATCAGCACCGAGGCGCCGGCGCCCACGCCGATGATCAGCGCCACGAAGAAGAACACCACGGGGAACATGCCGGCCACGGCGGCCAGGGCCGAGGTGCCCAGCATCTGGCCGATGTAGACGGCGTTCACGCTGCCGGACAGCGACTGCAGGATGTTGGCCAGCACCATGGGGCCGAGGAACAGCAGGTACACGCGCCACAGCGGTGGCTGGGCGTGGCCCGCAAAGGCGGAGGGTCGGTTCATGGGGTGCCTGCGTCGTCGTCGTGAGGAGTGAACACGCCCTGGGCCAGGTGGGCGAGGTGGGCGCGCACATCGGGCGGCCAGGCCGCGGTGCAGCGCGCCAGGGCCGCGGCGTCGGCGGCGAACAGCGCGCGCGCGGCGTCTTCGAAGCCCGGCTGGTGGCCCGCGATCGCACTCATGAATTTGTAGCCGCGCTCGGCCGCGTGCCGGCGGTCGTCGGCGGCGTCGGTGGACTTGCGCGCATGGTCGACCAGGCGGCGCAGGGCGGCCGAGGCGCCGCCGGGCTGCCGGGCCAGCCAGTCCCAGTGGCGGGGCAGCAGCGTGACCTCGCGCGCCACCACGCCGAGCCGCGGGCGCCCGGGTGCCGGGCGGGACGAAGGGGCTGGCGCGGGCCCTGCATCGGCATCGCCGGCATCGCCGGCATCGGCGGTGGGGGCCAGGCGGGCCAGCAGGGCGGCGTGCTCGGGACGGGGCGGGGTGTCCACGGGTGCGCCGGTGGCGTCGTCGAAGACCAGGATGGGACCGGCGGGTTCGTCGACGGCGGCCAGGGCCTCGGCGATCTCGGCATAGCGGCCTTGGGCCACACGTCGATCGCCCGCGAAGGCCGTGTAGTGGGAAGGAAACATCGCGTTCATGTCGATATTCTACCCGGGTTAAATATTTAATCCGGGTAAATATCTGCGCGGCGACATGCACTGGCCTGCGTGCTGTGGCACGCAGGCCACGGTCTCAGGGCTTGACCGTCAGGCGCGCGTTCGGTGTTTCGCCGAACATCTCTGGCGCGTAGAGCGCCTCGACCCGCGTGGGGGGCAGGCCGAACTGGCCGGCGCTGTTCAGGCGCACGGTGTATTCGAGCGAGGTGTTGCCCTTGGGCAGGTAGGCGTAGTAGGCCCGGTAGCTGTCGAACCCGCGCTCGATGAAGGTGACAGCCCCGTTGCCAGTGCTTTGCTCGCCCTGTGTGGCCATGGCCGAGTCGCGGCCCAGGCCGGAGCCCAGGATGGTGGCGCCCGCGGGAACGGGGTCACTCACCGCCACCCAGCTCATGTCGGCGTTGGCCGTGATGTCGAGCTTGACGCGCAGGGTGGTGCCGCGCTTGAGCTCACCGCCATCCAGCACCTGCACCTGCTTGCGCACGCTGTAGCCGCCGTTGAACGGCGCCGTCAGCGGCACGGCGGCGCGGGCCGCCACGGTGACCCAGGGCTTGCCGCTGCCGTTCTGGTTCAGCTGCAGCGTCTGGGCCGCACCGCCCTTGGCCCACGGCAGCAGCAGCTCGTTCGGGGCCAGCGCGGGCACCGCGTTGCGGACATCGCCCGAGGGCGTGGGCACCGCGGCAGCCTGGCCGGCCTGGCGCGGCACGACCTTGCCCCAGTCCACGCTGCCCTGGCCATCGGGCGGCAGCTTGGCTTCGGTGTGGCCGCTGACGGGCTCACGCTCGTACTGGGCCGAGAAGCGGTCCAGGGCCAGCTTGGCCCAGGCGTTGGCCGTGGTGGTGGACCAGTGGCCGCGCTGGGCCCGGCCGATCAGGCCCGTGGCCAGGCGCGGCACGTCGGCCTGCAGCACCGGGTCCTGCAGCGCCAGGGCCAGCAGGTTGGCGGCGTTGCTGTCGGCGTTGCGCATGGTCCAGAACCAGTTGTCGCCTGACTCGTTGCTGAAGATGAGCCGCGTGCCCTGGTACTGCAGGCGGGCCTGCAGCACCTGACGCGCGCTGGCTTGCAGCTCGGTGCGTCCGGGCAGCTCGGGCAGGCGCTGCAGGATGGCCAGCCAGTCGATCACGGCGCTGGTGGGCCAGCGGTTGGGCTCCAGGGCGATGCTGTCCAGCATGCGCGGCTGGGCCTTGCCGTAGCGCGACAGGGCTTCGATGGCCGCGAGTTTGCGCACGGCCAGGCCCACGTCGCTGGCGGGTGTCCAGTAGCTTGCGGTGATGCGGCCTTCGACGAAATTGACCAGCGCCGCCTGCAGGCGGGCCAGGTCGGCCGCCGGGATGGCGAAGCGTGGATCCAGGTTGCCCTTTTCATGGGCCACGGCCAGCAGGTAGGCGGCCAGGGCATCGCTGCCCGTGGCGTTGGGGCCGGCCGGGAAGTAGGTGGGCAGGCCGTTGCTGGCGCTGTGCGTGGGCAGGTCGGCCATGGTGGCTTGCCACAGCGCCACGTCGTCCAGGCCGATGGCCTTGCTGGTGCGCTGCTCCAGGCAGGCATAGGGGTAGCGGCGCCACCACTCGGTCAGGCCGGGCAGGCCTTCGGCCAGCTTGGCGGCCACGCTGACCTGCACACCGCCCAGTGGGCGGCCGTCGCCGTCGCGGGCCGCCGTGGGCGGCGCCTGCAGGGGCAGGCTGAGCGGGCCGCTGAGCTGCTGCAGGGTGGCTTGCTGCACGGCCACGGGCACCACGCTGTGCACCTGCGGGCTGATGCGCAAGGCGTCGCGCGCGCCTTGGCGGCTGTCCACGGCTTCGATCTCCCACGGCCAGGCCTGGGCAGCGGCGCCGGGCGCTGCCGGCAGGCTGGGCACGGTCACGGTCCAGGTCACGACCTGGGACTGCCCGGCTGCCAGCTCAAGCTCGCGTGCGGGCAGGGTGACGCCCGGCGCCTTGGCCGTCAGCTGGATGGCCATGGGCTGGTCGGTGGTGTTGCGCACGGTGATGCCGGCGTCCAGCTGGTCGTCGCTGCGCACCAAGGGCGGCACGCCGCTGATCAGCTGCAGGTCCTGGGTGGTGCGGATGCGCGCCTCGCCGGTGCCGAACAGGCTCAGGCCCGAATCGGCCACCGCCGCGATGGTGAAGGTGGTCAGGCTGTCGTTCAGCGGCACCTCGATTTCGGCGCGGCCGTTGGCGTCGAGCTGCAGCGTGGGCTGCCACAGCAGCAGGGTGTCGAACAGCTCGCGCGTCTGGCTGCCGGGGCCGCCGTCGCCGCCCGGGGGCAGGGCTTTGCGACCGTAGTGGCGCCGCCCGATGATCTCCATCTGCGCGGTCGAGGTGCTCACGCCCAGCGGACGCTCGGTCAGCATGGCCTCGCGCAGCTTCCAGCTCAGGTTGGGCTGCAGCTCCAGCAAGGCCTGGTCGACGGCGGCCAGAGCCACCTCGGCGTGCGCGGCGGGCTGGCCGTTGGGCAGCGTGGCGGTGACGATGACCTTGGCCTTGCCTCGCACGTCGTAGCGCGGCTGGTCGGTCTGCACCTTGACGCTGAGGGTGTGGGCCGTGTCGTTCACGCGGATTTTGGTCACGCCCAGGCGGTAGGCCGGCTTGCTCAGGTCCACCATGGCGGTGGGCGGCACATATTCGTCGGTCTTGTTCCAGAAGGCACGCCACCAGGCCAGCGGCGTCTTGTAGCCCCAGGTGAAAAAGCTGTACCAGGGCACCTCGTACAGGCGCCCGCGCAAAGCCATCACGCTCACGTAGACGTTCGGGCCCCAGCTGGGGTCGACCTTCAGGCGCACGGTCGGGTCCTGGCCCGTCAGTGTGACGACCTCGGCATGCAGGATGCCTTCGCGCTCGACGGTGACCAGGGCCTGCGCCTCGCGGAAGGGCATGCGCACCTGGAACACGGCGGTGTCACCGACCGCGTAGTCGCGCTTTTCGGGCAGCAGGTCCATGCGGTCGTGGTTCTCGCCGCCAAACCACAGCTCGCCCTGGGCCGTCACCCAGATGCTGGTGGCGGCCTGGCTCTCGCGGCCCTGGTCGTCGGCGACCACGGCGATCAGCTCCAGCTCGCCCACGTCGTCGAACTTGGCCTTGCAGGCCAGCAGGCCCTGGGCGTCGGTCTTGCCCGCGCACACGGTGCCGCGGTCCTTCACCTCGGTGGTCGAGTCGTAGCCGTAAAAGCCGCCGACCAGCCGCTTGCGGGTGGAGGTGGTCACGTGCGAGATCGCCTTCACGTAGACGTGGGCGCCGGCCTTGGGCTTGCCGTTCAAGTCCAGCGCCAGCGCGTCGAAGGCGATGTCTTTCTTCACCGACACCCACTCCGGCGTGCGCACCCCGGCGACCACGGCGGCGGGCCACAGCACGGCGCGGCGCGACAGCGTCTGTGTCTCGCCGTTCGGGTCGGCGTAGCTGGCCTCGACCAGCAGGCTGCGCGGGCCGGCCTTGTCCTGCGGCACGCTGACCTGGGTTTGCCCGGCGCCCTGGGCGTCCAGCTTCACGGCTTGCTTGTTGGCGATGACGCGGTTGGTGGCCGAAGCGGTTTCGCCGTCGCCTTCTTCATCGCCTTCGTCCACCCTGGCGTTGCGCGGGCTGGGCCAGTTGAAGCTGAAGCTGGGGTAGTCGGGAAAGCTGGCGCTGTAGGGCGAGAGCATGGCGCTCACGGCCGTGTCCAGGCCGTTGGCCGGCCCCCCGGACAGGTGGCTGACCTGCAGCGCCACGGGCAGCTTGTCGGGCGCCACCAGGCTCAGCGGGTCCTTGGGCTGGCCGACGGTGATGCGGCCCTGCAGCACGGGCAGGCGGAACTCTTCGACGCGGAAGCTGCCGCCTTGCAGCATGCCGTCTTCGCCCAGCTGCACGGTGTACAGCCCCAGCTTGGCGCTCTTGGGAATGGCCCAGCTGCTCTCGGCCGAGAGGCCGCCGGTGCGCGTGGTGCGCCACGTCAGTGATAAGGGGTATTTGTCGCCTGTCGATTGATTGACAACGGAAGCGCTTGATACTGGGTTTTTCACCGTGCCAAAGCCCTGGCCCGTCTGGGTGCGCAGAAAGTGCTTCATGGACACGGTTTCACCGGCGCGCAGCAGCGTGCGGTCGAACACCGTGTGGTAGACCGTGTCCGGCGTGGGCGAGTCGCTGGTGTCCACGTTGAAGCGCCAGGGCTCGATGCCGTTCTGCCAGCTGGTCCAGGTGAAGCTCATGTCGGCCTCGCCGCCCTGCTCGGCGCGCGCGCTGACGAAGTAGCCCAACTCGCCACAGGCGCGCGAGGGCGGGCGTGGCGACAGCGCCTCGAACCGCGCGATGCCCTGGGCGTCGGTCACGGCCTCGGCCACGGGCTGGCCGCGGCAGGTGCTGACCTGCACCTTGGCGCCGGCCACGGGCAGGCCTTTGTCCAGCGTGGTGACCCAGGCCAGCGAGTTTTCGCGGCCCAGCTTCATGTGCACGCCGAGGTTGGTCACCAGGGCGCTGGTGCGCACCACCATGGCGCGTTGCGGGCCGTAGGCCTCGCTGAGCAGGGCCTGGCCCAGCTTCTGCGAGCTGACCTCGACGACGTGAAAGCCTGTCGGCAGCGGCATGCCGATGACGGACATCTCGCTCGATTCGCCGTCGGTCTTGGGCAGGGCCACGGTGTTGACGGCGGACTGGCCCTGCAGCAGCGACACCGCGCGGGCTTCGACATAGCCCTTGTAGTCGTCGCTGGGTGGCGGGGGCAGCGTGCCGGCCACGTCGCCGGCCGCAACCTTGCGCTCGACCAGCCAGGTGTCGTAGCGGTGCACCTTGCGGAACCACTCGATGATGTCGGCGTCGCTGTGCACGGCTTTTTGGCGCACCTGGCCGTCGTCGACCTTCAGCGCCTGGCCGTTCAGCCGGGCTTCCACCTTGCGCACCGTCAGCGGCAGCAGGGCGGTCTGGCCGGGGCCTTCGGCATGGCGTTCGACGATGCCGAAGGGCGCGGCCGAAAACTTGAGCAGCGTGGGCATGGGCCCGGTGCGCAGGGCAAGCGGGAAGCGGTCGGCGTTGACCAGCGCGCGCCCGGCGCCGTCGCGCAGGTCGCGCGGCAGCTCCAGGCGCCAGTCGCTGCGTTCGGCAAACGGCGGGGCAAAGCGCAGCGCGCTGACCAGCGCGTCATCGGCCTGGGACTCACGGGCCTCCAGCGTGGGGCTGCGGTCCTTGCCCGGGCCGGTCAGGCGGATCTGCTTGGCCTGGCCCCAGGGCAGGGGGGCCGAGAAGCGCAGCGTCACGGCCGACAGCGGCGAGCAGCCCGCGTTCTCGTTCTCGCGCTGGCAGCTCATCTCGGCCTCGAACGGGGCCTGCACTTGGAAGGTGTAGCCCTCGCCGCCCTGAGCGGCCAAGCCGCTGGGCGTGCGCACGCCGGGGCCCACGTTCAGCTTCAGCTTGGCGCCGGCGGGCAGGCGGCGGTTGCAGCTCACCACCTGCCAGGCCGCGGGGTCGGCTTTGGCCTGGTTGTCCAGGTGGCGGTGTTTCAGCGTGGCATCACGGTCGGCGCCGGTGATGAGCTGGACCGGGATGCGTTCGCCAATGCCTTCGGCTTCACACCAGGCGCTGCGCTGCAGGCTGGCCGGGTCCACCGCGCCGTTGAAGCGCAGCACGAAGAACTGCTGCTCGTCCACCTGGGCGCCGGCGTAGGGCACGACGCGGATGGGGATGGGCCCGCCCGTCGAGAAGGTGTAGGGGCGGGGCGCCCAGGCCTGGCCATCGAGCGGCTTGAAGCCGGTGTGGGGCGCCAGCGTGCAGCTGACCCCGGGCGGGAGTTCGCCGCGCAGGTTGACCACCCACTCGCGCGGGCTGTTCCAGCGCGCGCTGCTGCCCGCCAGCAGATCGCCGGCGCCGCCTTCGCAGCGCAGATTGAAGGGGGCGGGCGCACGCGCGTCACCGCCGTTGACGGCGGCCGCGTCGAACTTGACCACCACCTGGCTCACGCGACTGACCTCGCCCTGCGGCGTGACCTGGGTCACCGACAGCGCCTGGGCCGGCAGCGCGCAGCCCGCCAGGATCAGCGAGGCCAACGGCTTCAGGGGCCAGCCCCTGGCGCGGGCTGGGCGGGAAGGAGGGGGACGGCGCATGGAAACTCTCCGGGTTCAAGCGGGTGGCGCGAGCGGACGCGCAAGACCGGGCGATTGTGCGGGAAGGGCGTGGCCTCGGGATGTCCAGCGTGCCGGCGTTGGGCGGGCCGGACGTGGCGGCAAGGCGGTGAAAGGCGTGGCGCCGTCGCCGGCAGAGCGACGCGGAGCAGCGTGGCACGGCGTCTGGCAGGGCGCGTGCGGCGAGGCAAGGAAGGGCAGCGACAAGCCACGGCGCCAGCCCGCATGACACATGGGCGACCGGTTGTCCCTAGGCCTTTCCCTAGGATGCCCGGGCTCAAAATTGGAGACCTGCATGACCGCCTCGACGCCAGCCGCCGCCCACGATTACCCGCCGGTGCACCCGCCCCTGCGCGCAACGCGTGTGGTGCGCACCATGGACGACATCCGCGAGCTGGAGAAGACGCCGCTGGACCAGGTCATGAAGGCGCAGTCGAGCTACGAGCTCCTCCACAACAGCCGCGTGGCGTTTGGCGACAAGCCGGCGCTGACCTTCATGCTGACCGGCGACCCCACCGGGCCGTCCATCGTCTGGACCTATGCCGACCTGTTTGCCAAGGTCACGCAGTACGCCAACGTGCTGCACGCCCTGGGCATGAGCAAAGACGATGTGCAGGCGGTGCTGCTGCCGTCGTGCCTGGAATACCAGCTGGGCCTGTGGGGCGCGTCGGCCGCGGGCATTGCCCAGCCGCTGAACCCGCTGTTGACCGAGGACAAGCTGGTGTCGCTGCTCAACGCGTCTGGGGCCAAGGTGCTGCTGACCTGGGGCGACGCCGCCGAGGCCGACTACTGGAACAAGGCCATGCGCTTGCGCGAGCAGGCGCCCAGCCTGCAGCACGTGATCCGCGTGGCGCCGTATGGCGAAGACCCGGCCGCGCGGCCGGCACTGCCTGCTGGCGTGCACCACCTGGACGTGTTGATGGCCGCGCAGCCGGACGACCGGCTGGTCAGCGGCCGCCGCATCCAGTCCGGCGACATCGCCTCGTACTTCCACACCGGCGGCACCACGGGCGCGCCCAAACTTGCGCGCCACACGCATGGCGGGCAGGTCTACACCTGCTGGGCCAGCGTGCAGGTGCGCAACGTGCTGCCCGAGGACGTCTCCATCAACGGCAGCCCGCAGTTCCACGTGGCCGGCACGCTGGCCGGCGGCCTGCCGTCGTTCGCGGTGGGCGTGCATTCGGTGGTGCCCACGACCCAGCTGTTCCGCAACCCCGAGGTCATCCGCAACTACTGGAAGATCATCGAGCACTTCAAGGTGACCAACACCGGTGGCGTGCCCACGGTGCTGGCGGCCGTCACCCAGGTGCCGATCGGCGACGCCGACATTTCGTCGCTGCGCTACTGCGGCACCGGCGCCGCCATGCTGCCGCCCGAGCTGGCCGCCCGTTGGGAGCGGCTGACCGGGCACAAGATTCACGAAACGCTGGGCATGACCGAGACCTCGGGCGTGTCCACCACCACGCCGCTGGGGGCGTCGGGCCCGGCCGGCAGCGTGGGCTTTCGCCTGCCGCACATGCAGATGCGCATCGTGCGCATGGACGAGCACGGCCAGCCCACCGACGAGGACGTGGCGCCCGGCGAGCCCGGCATCGTGCTGTACAAGGCGCCCAATGTGTTCGCGGGCTACCTCAACCCCAAGGACACCGAAAAAGCCTTCACGGCCGATGGCTGGCTCATCACGGGCGACATGGGCTTCCTCGACGAGCAGGAGCGCCTGCAGCTGAGCGGCCGGTCCAAGGACCTCATCATCCGCAGCGGCCACAACATCGACCCCAAGGTGCTGGAAGACGCCGTGGGCGCGCACCCGGCCGTGCAGTTTGCCGCCGCCGTGGGCGCGCCCGACGCCTATGCCGGCGAGCTGCCCGTGGTGTTCGTCGCGCTGCGGCCCGGTGAGCAGGTGACGCCCGAAGCGCTGATGGCGTTCGCGGCCGAGCGCGTGGACGAGCCGCCCGCGCGGCCCAAGCGCGTGTACCTGATCGACGCCATGCCCATGACCAACGTCGGCAAGATCTACAAGCCCGAGCTGCGCGCGCTGGCGGCCCAGGCCGTGGCCGAGCAGATCGTGGCGCAGGTGAGCGAGGCTCAGGGCGTGGCCGAGGCCGACCGCCCGCAGGTGCGCTGCACCGAGGCCGAAGGCCTGCTGGTGCACATGCCGGCCCAGGCCAGCGCCGCCTACGAAGAAGCCGTGCGCGCCGCGCTGGCCGAGCTGCCGCTGAAGAACCAGAAGATCGTGCGCAGCCGTGTGGCTGGCGTGAACTGAAGCCCCGTGGTGGGCGATGCCCTGCGAGGGGCGCCCCGCGGCGTGGCGCCCAGCCTGAGCTGAGGCCCGCCGGCATCCGTTCGCGGCTGCCGCCCGGCTTGTCCGGGTGCCACGCGCCGGTGCCGTTTCCCTGCCTGGCCCAGTGGGGCGCGGTGCGTGCAGCCCGCAGCCTCATGACCCCACAGAACCCATGTGGTTTGGCACATGCGGCGGCGGCGGTTTGGCAGGCACATTTCAGCGGCAGCCCCAGGACGGGCTGTCGGACCACAGGTGTCCACGAAGACGTTGTGCAATTCGCCAGTATGGGGTGATTTGCGATGACTGATCAACGGAAATGCCTGGGTACTGTAGAACACATCGGGTCGACTCATGGAATCGGCCCGCATGCGTAGTTGTCAAGAAGGAGATGTACACATGACACATTCGATGAACCGCCGTCATCTGCTGGCCCTGTCGGCCTCGGCTGCGACCCTGGCCCCGATGGGCGCCTGGGCGCAACAAGCCAGCTTTGCCAAGCGCCCCGTGCGCGTGGTGGTGCCATTTGCAGCCGGTGGTGCCACCGATGTGATCGCCCGCGTGCTGGGTGAACGCATGGCCAAGACCTTTGGTCAGGCCGTGGTGATCGACAACAAGCCCGGCGCAGCCGGCCTGATCGGCGGCGAGGCCGTAGTGAAGTCGCCGGCCGATGGCCTGACGGCGCTGCTGGGCACGACCACGACCATGCTCACCAACAAGTACCTGTACAAGAAGACCAGCTACGACCCGCAGACCGAGCTGCTGCCGCTGGTGCGCGTGTGCACGGCGCCCATCTGCCTGGTGGTGACCAGCGATGTGCCGGCCAAGGACCTGAAAGAGTTCATGGCCTGGATCAAGGCCAACAAGGGCAAGCTGTCGTACGGCTCGTACGGCATCGGCTCGCACGGCCAGCTGGCCTGCGCCACGCTGAGCGACGTCGCCGACGCCGACATGACCCACGTCGCCTACAAGGGTGAGGCGCTGATGGTGCAGGACATGCTGGGCGGCAACGTCAAGATCGGCATGGGCAGCATGATCACGCTCAAGCCGCACATCGATTCGGGCCGGCTGCGTGCCCTGGCCGTGACGGGAGACCGCCGTGTGCCCCTGCTGCCGCAGGTGCCCACGTTCGGCGAGGCGGGCTACAAGAACGAAGCCCTGGCCCTGGTGGGCTGGCTGGCGATCGCCGCCCCAAGGCGCTGCCGGCCGACATCGCCAAGCAATGGGCGCAGGCCGCCAATGCCGCCGTGGCCAGCCGCGAGGGCAAGACCCGCATCATCGCCGCGGGCTTTGTGCCCATGGACAACGACACGCTGGAGGCCTTTGGCAAGGCCTGGACGCGCGAAGGCCCGATCTGGGGCCGGCTGCTGAACCAGGCCGGCGTTCAGCCCACGTGATGGCTGGGGCGCCGTGCGGGTACAGGCCCGGCGCGGCGGCCAGTTAGCCCCACACAGGGTCGGGCATGACGCGCAGGCGTCATGCAATTCCCGGGGCTTTGGGCACACTTTGAAGGGTATGCATGGGTGGCCGTTTCATCGCAAACGGTCACCTAGGCATACCCTTTCATATTGACAAGCCCGAACCTTGCCAGGCGTGGAGGTGCACGGCCATCAGGAGACACCTGTGACCCCAACCGATCCGTCCTGGCGACGGCGCCATGTGCTGTCCGCTGGTGCCGCTTTGGCCGCCAGCCCCCTGCTGGCTGGCGCTGCGCACGGCGCCAACAGCTTCGCCACCAAGCCGATCCGCCTCATCGTGCCGTTCGCAGCCGGTGGCGCCACCGACGTGATGGCGCGCGCGCTTGGCGACGCGATCGGCAAGGACCTGGGACAGGCCGTGGTGGTGGACAACAAACCGGGCGCGGCCGGCATCATCGCCTGCGATGCGATGGCCAAATCCGCCCCCGATGGCCACACCTGGATGCTGGGCACGACCAGCACCATGGTCACCAACCGCTTCCTGTACCGGAAGCTGCCGTTTGACCCGAACAAGGACTTGGCCTGGGTGGGCCGCGTGTGCACCTCGCCCATCGTGCTGGCGGTGCACCAGTCGCTGCCGGCCAAGAACGTGGCCGAGGTGCTGGCCTACATGAAGGCCAACAAGGGGCAGGTCAGCTATGGCTCGTATGGCCTGGGGTCGCACGGCCACCTGATCTGCGCCTACATGAGCCGCCTGGCCGGCGCCGATGCGGCGCACGTCGCCTACAAGGGTGAGGCGCCCATGATCCTGGACCTGGTGGCGGGGCAGGTGAAGATCGGCATGGGCAGCCCCATGGGGCTGAAGCCGCACCTGGAGAAGATCCGCGCGGTCGGCATCATCGGCAAGCAGCGCTCGAACCTGCTGCCCGACCTGCCCACCTTCTGGGAGCAGAACCAGCGCGACGCGCCGTACCAGACGCTGGGCGTGACGGCATTTGCGGCACCAGGCAAGACCCCGATCGAGATCCAGAACCGCTTTGCGCAATCGGCGGCACGGGCGCTGAAGCTGCCCGAGGTGCGTGCGCGCATCGAAGCCACGGGCTACCCGGTGGTGGACGACGACACACCGGCCGCCTTCACGGCTGACCTCATCCGCGACCTGCCGCTGTGGCAGACCATGATCGAGCAGGCGGGCGTGGAGCCCACCTGAACGTGCCGTCGGCGCGTGCATGGCCCGCGCCGCCCTTCACCCGCGACGGCATCGACCTGAACCGCCGCCGTCGGCTTTTTCCCAGGGAGACTTTCATGACCCGCATCACCCGACGCCAAGCCCTGGCCAGCGCTGGCGCGCTGGCGGCCACCGGCCTGCCGCTGGCGGCCCAGGCCAGCGCCGAGAACGCCGCGGCCAATTTCCCCAGCAAGCCCATCCGCATCATCGTGCCGTACCAGGCCGGTGGCGCGACCGACGCGCTCTCGCGCCTGCTGGGCCAGCACATCGGGCCTGACCTGGGCCAACCTGTGGTGGTGGACAACAAGCCCGGTGCCGGCGGCATCCTGGGCACGAACGAAGTCGCCAAGTCCGACCCCGATGGCCACACCATCAGCCTGGGGCTGACCTCGACCCTGCTGGTCAACCGCTTCCTCTACAGCAAGATGCCGTTCGACCCGGCGCGCGACCTGGACATGCTGTACCGGCCCATCGACTCGGGCACGCTGATCGCCGTGCACAGCGGCGTCCCGGTCAAGACCCTGGGCGAGCTGTTCAAGCACATCGAGGCCAACCGCGGCAAGCTGTCGTATGGCTCGTACGGCCTGGGCTCCTACCCGCACCTGGCCGGCGAGCGCATCAACCAGATGACCAAGGGCGAGATGACGCACGCGCCCTACAAGGGCGAGGCACCCATGGTGCAGGCGCTGCTGGCACGTGACATCGACGTGGGCTGGGGCAGTGTGCAGGTCATGAAGCAGTTCGTCGATGCCGGCAAGCTGCGCGTGCTGGCCATCACCGGTCGCGAGCGTCCCCCGGGCATGCCCGATGTGCCGACCTTCACCGAGGCCGGTGTGAACGACGACGCCTTCAACATCGTGGGCTTCTTCGGCATGGCCGTGGCGGCCAAAACGCCGGACGCCATCAAGCAGAAGCTGTCGAACGCCATCGCCAAGGCCTTGTCCAAGCCCGAAGTGAACGCGCGCGTGGCCGCCATGGGCTTCCGCGCCAACACCAACAGCTCGCCGCAGGAGTTCACGGCCTTGTACAAGCGCGAGTTGCCCAAGTGGGAAGCGCTGGTCAAGTCGGTGGGCGTGAAGCTGGACTGAACCGGAACCGATGCCGAATCCGCAGGCGGAGGCTCCGTCTGCAAAACGGGCGGACTCGCAAGAGCCGCCCGTCTTTTTTATTGCAACCCCCAGAGGAGACCCCCATGACCCCCATCAACCGACGCCAGGCCCTGGCGGGCGCCAGCGCGCTGGCCGCCGCTGGCCTGCCGCTGGCCGCGCAGGCCAACACGGCCGCCGGCAACTTCCCCAGCAAGCCCATCCGCATCGTCGTGCCGTACCAGCCGGGCGGCTCGACCGATGCCATCTCGCGCCTGCTCGGCCAGCACCTGGCACCCGAGCTGGGGCAGCCGGTGGTGGTCGACAACAAGCCTGGTGCAGCCGGCATCATCGGCACCGGTGAAGTCGTGCGCGCGGCGCCCGATGGCCACACCATCAGCTTCGGCCTGACGTCGTCGCTGCTGGTCAACCAGTTTCTGTACACCAAGCTGCCATACAGCCTGACACGGGACCTCGCGCCGCTGTACCGTGTGACCGACGCGGGCGCCATCCTGGTGGTGAACAGCAACCTGCCGGTCAAGAACCTGGCCGAGCTGCGCAAGCACATCGAGGCCAACCGCGGCAAGCTGTCCTACGGCTCGTACGGCCAGGGCTCGTACCCGCACCTGGCGGCCGAACGCATCAACCAGCTGACCCAGGGCGGCATGGCTCACGCGGCCTACAAGGGCGAGACGCCCATGATCCAGGCCCTGCTGGGCGGCGAGATCGACATCGGCTGGGGCAGTGCGCAGACGCTCAAGCAGTTCGTGGACACGGGCAAGCTGCGCGCGCTGGCCATCACCGGGCGGGACCGGGTGGCCGCCATGAACCAGGTGCCGACCTTTGCCGAGGCCGGCATGACCGACGACGCGTTTGCCATCGTCGGCTGGCTGGGCATGGCGGTGCCGGCCAAGACACCCGATGCCGTGAAGCAGAAGCTGTCGGCTGCCATCGCCAAGGTGCTGGCCAAGCCCGAGGTGAAGGAACGCATCAGCGCCATGGGCTACACCGCCATCACCGACAGCACGCCGCAGCAGTTCGCCAGCATTTACCAGCGCGACCTGCCGAAGTGGGAGGCGCTGGTCAAGGCCGTGGGCGTGAAGCTGGATTGACGTTTGGCCTTGGGATGGTCAGGGGATTTGGGGCCGATGCCACAGGTGAAGCTGCAGTGTCCGTCCTGAATCCATAGCGCCATTCCCAGGCAGGGCAGGCGATAACGACCTTGGTCGTGGTGATGGAGGCGTGCACCCTAGGGTTCACCCGGTGTTGCGAAACTGAACACTGATTAGGATGGGCGCGCGCCCCGGTCCAGGGGCGTTTTGTTGTCCCCTTTTTGGTGTTGTATCGATGTCTGCCAATCGTTTTCCCCTGACCCGTCGACAGTTTCAATCCATGGCCGCCGCTTCGGGCGCGGCGCTGACCGTGCCTGGCCTGGCCCAGGCCCAGGCGGACGCCGCGGCGTCCTACCCGAACAAGGCCGTGCGCGTGGTCGTGCCTTTCGCACCGGGCGGCGGCACCGACACGCTCGCGCGTCTGCTGGGCCAGAAGCTGCAAACCAGCCTGGGTCAGCCTTTTGTGATCGACAACAAGCCCGGTGCCAGCGGCATCATCGGCACCGACGCCGTGGCCAAGGCCGCCCCCGATGGCTACACCTTGAGCTTCGGCCTGTCGACCTCGCTGCTGATCAACCAGTTCCTGTTTTCCAAACTGCCCTACAACCCGCAAAAAGACCTGGACATGCTGTATCGCGTGGCCGACGGCGCCACGGTGTTGGTGGCCAAGCCCGGCCTGCCCGTGAAGACGGGCGCGGAGCTGTTGGCCTACATCAAGGCCAACAAGGGCAAGCTGTCGTATGGCTCGTATGGCCAGGGGTCGTTTTCGCACCTGATGGGGGCCTACCTCGACCACGTCACGCAAGGCGACCTGAACCACGTGGCCTACAAGGGCGAGTCGCCCATGATCCAGGACCTGCTGGGCGGCCAGTTTGACTTCTGCTGGTCCAGCGCCATCAACACCAAGCAGCACATCGCCACCGGCAAGCTCAAGGCCATTGGCGTGAACGCGCCCAAGCAGCTGTCGGCGCTGCCGGGCGTGCCCACGCTGCAGGAGTCGGGCATGAAGGAAGCGCCGTTCGCCATGGTGGGCTGGCTGGCCATGGCCGTGCCGGCCAAGACGCCCAAGGCCATCCAGGAAAAGCTGGCGGCGGAGATCCGCACGGCCCTGAAGGATCCGGAAGTGCGCCGCAAGATCGACGACATGGGGTTTGGCGCGCTGGACAACAGCGGCCCGGACGTCTTTGCCGCCGAGTACAAGCGCGAGATGCCGCGCTGGCAAGAGCTCGTGAAAGTGTCGGGCGCCAAGCTCGACTGAGTGGCGCAAGGCCGCGCGCCCAAAGGCTTTCCTGTCGGGTGTGCACCTGATTCGGTAGCGGACCGCCGCTGCATCGGCACCCAGGTGACTTGGGTGTACCTGCACTGCGGACATACCCCGTGAGGGGCGATGCGGCCAGTCCTTACCATGCACCAACGCCCCTGCCTAGGGGCGTTGGCGCAAGTACCGCGGCGAGGGCACCACGCCAGCGGATGCCCGTCCGGCCCGCATTCACGATGGCCTCACCGAGGTGCACACAAGGCCAGTTGTGGCGCTGGCGGGCGACCCGGCACAGCGCATGGCGCCCGCGGTGGCGCGGCTCAGGCCGCACCGGTGTGGGGCATGGGTTCGATCTGGCACGCCAGCACAGGCGCCGGTTGCCGCCAGGCCTGCGCACACGGGGGGGATGCGAGCAGGGTTCGCCATTAGGTGATTGTCATAGGCAGTATGGCGTCATTCTCGTTGAAAAAATAACGCCAATTGATCCATACTGTGTGCCGTTTCAGGAATTGATCGGGTGCGCTGTCAAGGGGCAGGGCCCGGCCAGGGGTGCTGGGGTGGTTGACCAGCGTGTGGGTCGCGTCCCATCGCAGACACCAGGATGGGGGCAGCGGCTGTGATGCCGGGGTGCCGGCTCTTGTGGAGCATTCATGACAACGACCTCTTCGCGTGCGCGTCCCGCCGGCCTGGCCAGGCGGCCTGTGGTGCAGGCCCTGGGCCTGGCGCTGGCCACGGTCAGCCTGGGGGCCCAGGCACAGGGCCAGGCCGCTGCCGATTTCCCCAGCAAACCCATTCGCATCGTCGTGACCTATGCGCCCGGCGGCTTGACCGACTCCATGGCGCGCGTGCTGGCCGACAAGATGAGCAAGTCCATGGGCGTGCCCGTGCTGGTCGAAAACAAGCCGGGCGCCGCCGGCATCATCGGCACCGACTACGTGGCCAAGTCGCCGCCCGATGGCTACACCATCTCGCTCGCGCTCTCCAACGCCATCTACACCAACCAGTTCATCTACCCCAAGCTGCCCTACAACCCCAACAAGGACATCTCCTTCATCTACAAGCTGGCGAATGGACCGGCCATGCTGGTGGTGCACAACAGCGTGCCGGCCAAGAACCTGGAGGAGTTCAAGACCTGGCTCAAGGCCAATCCGGGCAAGATCAACTACGGCTCGTACGGCATCGGCTCGTACCCGCACATGGTCACCGAGTACATCGGCAAGCAGCTGGGCGTGCCCATGAGCCACGCCGTCTACAAGGGCGAGGCGCCCATGGTGCAGGACCTGCTCTCGGGCCAGATCCAGTTTGCCTTCGGCAGCCCGGCGGTCATGAAGCCGCACTTTGAAACCGGCAAGCTGCGCCCGATTGCCGTGACCAGCAACAAGCGCTTTGCCACCTTGCCCGACCTGCCCACGTTCGGCGAGCAGGGCTGGAACGACAAGCCCTATGGCCTCATGGGCTGGTTCGGCTTCATCGGCCCGGCCGGCATCCCCAAGCCCATCCTGGACAAGCTGGCCGCCGAGACCCGCAAGGCCATGGCCGACCCCGACATCCAGACCCGCTTCGTCAACTTTGGCTACGAGGCCGTGACGGACAGCAGCCCCGAGGCGCACGAGGCCGAGTACAAGCGCAACGTGGGCTACTGGAAGGAGCTGGTGCAGATCTCGGGCGCCAAGATGGAGTGAGCGGGTGGCCCACCGGGCGCTCGCCACGTAGACCAATCGGCTGATGGCCGAAGGGTCTGCCTGCGAGCGCGCCGGTTCAGGCCATGCCAAGCAAGTTGCTGGTCGCCTCGAGCTGATCGCATCCTGGGGGCGTATCTGCGGGATGAATCCTGCCGGCAGCGTCCACGGTCAGTTGACGCCCAGACTGCCGATGGCTTCGCGCTGCGTGTCGGACAGGTCCTGGGCATGCACCATGGCCGCGGAAGTGTCGTGCGCCAGTCGGGCCAGGATGCGCTGGCTTGCGCTCTGGCCCAGCAGCCCGGCCTGGATGGTGGCGTGCACCATGTCCTCGGCCCGGCCGAAGGCGTGGTCAGCAAAGTCCCGCGCTCGGACGCCTGCGTGAAGGCAGCGGCCAGAGCCGAGGGGCACTCGGCCGTCGGTCGGACGCCGGCCGATTAATTTGCGCTGTTGATTGATGGAGTATGGGGTGAATGCCGTTCTATAAATATCGGCAACCGTGCTATACCCCAGGTTCTTCAGCTGGCGTAGCCCAGGCAGGCGCCCGCATTGGGGCGGCCCCGGCACTCCCGCGTCAGGCGCCGGTCGCGCTCGGCGCGTGTTTCGCCTGAGCCGGTGGATTTGCCCTGTTTGACCGTCACCGCCGACGACTGCTTGCTGGTTTTCTTCTTGGCCTCGGCCGGTGTGGCCAGGGCCAGGCTCAGGCATGCGGCCACCAAGAGGCTGCCGGCCCAGGCGCGGTGGTGGACGACGAGGTGATGGATCATGGCTTCTCCCTGTGAATCACCTCTGCATTGAACGCAGGGCCAGGGGGGCGCCCCCAGAGTGAAAACCCGGTGGGCGGTGGCATGGAAGCTGCCGCGCGTGCATGGGTCACGCTGGCCTGTGCACTGCAGCCTCTGCTGGCTGTCGCAGGGACGGGTCCAACGCGCCTCTCCACGGTCAGGCTACGCCTGAGCACGGGGCGCCAAGGTCGGCAGCCTGGGTGACAACTGTGCACGCTGCGGCGGTGCCATGTGGCAAGGCCACGGCAGCGGCGCGGGGCGTCAAGCGGGTTGCGGCGTGCCGCCCAGCGGCGGGCGGGGCGGCGCCAGCCGCACGGGCAGGGTCAGCGAGCCAAGGGCGGCCACGAACAGCAACACCGCCGCGGCGCCAAAAGCGATCCAGTGCGTGTGGAATTGCTCGAACGCCCAGCCGCCCAGCCACGAGCTGATCATGGCGCCGATCTGGTGGCCCAGGTAGGCCCAGCCATACAGCAGGCCGACCAGCCGCACGCCATACAAGTCGGCCAGGATGGCCGAAGACAGCGCGATGGAGCCGGCCCAGACCACACCGCCCACGGCCGACACGCCGAACAGCTGCCAGGCTTGCACGGCCGCGACCAGGCCCAGAAAGCCCAGGCCGCGCACCAGGTAGATGACGCACAGGATGTAGCGGCGCGGCACCATGTCCGACAGCCGGCCCATGACCAGGGTGCTGAAGATGGCGACCAGGCCGATGAGGCCAATGCCCTCGGCGCTGGTGTGGGCGCCGAAACCGTGGTCCATCAGCATGGGCACGCCGTGGGTGCCCAGCAGGTTCATGCTGAAGCCGCAGGCGAACAGGCCCAGGAAAATGGTCCAGAAGGGCCGTGTGGCCAGCGCCTGGGCGAAGCTGAAGCCGCCCGTGGCCGGGGTGATCGGGTTGGCCGGTGCGGCCGACTGGCTGGCCTGCTGGGCGATTT
Source organism: Comamonas serinivorans (assembly GCF_002158865.1). Classification (NCBI taxonomy): domain Bacteria; kingdom Pseudomonadati; phylum Pseudomonadota; class Betaproteobacteria; order Burkholderiales; family Comamonadaceae; genus Comamonas; species Comamonas serinivorans. The sequence continues at coordinate 1,914,756 of NZ_CP021455.1, forward strand.
GTTCGGGCAGCAGGTCGGTCGTGGCGGGCGCGTTTTCGCGGATCACGGCGAGCGTGACCAGCACGGTGAACACCGTGAACACGGCGGAGTAGGTCAGCAGCGTGGTTTGCCAGCCCCACTGGCCGATGGCCCAGGTGAACACCGGCGTCATGACGGCGATGCCGGCCATGGACCCCGTGGACAGGAAGAACAGCGCCATGCCGCGCCGGCGTGTGAACCAGCGGCTGATCAAGGGGGTCACGGCCACCGGGCTGGTGAAGGCCAGCCCCAGCGACAGGCACACGCCGTAGGCGAGGAAGAAGCTCCAGGCGTCGCGGGCGTGCACGCTCCAGTAACTCGAGACGGCGACGATGGCCGTGCCCAGCAGCAGCACGGCCCGCGTGCTGTAGCGGGCCACCAGCCAGCCCGCCAGCGGCATGCCGATGCCATAGCACAGCATGCCGAAGGCCACCATGGACGACAGCAGGCTGCGCGAGAAGCCCAAGTCTTCGCTCATGGGCAGCATGAAGGGGCCGATGCCCATGCGCATGCCGACGGTGAGCAGCGTGAGCAGCAGGCTGGCGGCCACGATGTTCCAGCCGAAGTACCAGGGACCTGGCTGGGAAGGGGAGGAGGTGGGGTGGTTCATGGCAAAAGGGACAGGCGGCGCACGGCGTGTGGGCTGTGCAACCAGCGTTCCCGGGTCGGTGGGGCCGATCAATTGTCCGGGAACGGGCTGGAAGATCAACCCCGGCGGTCGCAGAGGGTACTCAGGCGGGTTCGGCGAACTGTTCGTAGGCCTCGAGGGTGCGCAGGGCATAGCCGTAGGCTGCCCCGGCCTTCAGGGCAATGGCGGTGCCCAGCGCATCGGCCAGCTCCGGCTCGGTCACGCCCGCGCGGCGGGCCGCCTGGGCATGGACGGCGATGCAGCTGTCGCACCGCGTCGTCACCGCCACGGCCAGGGCGATGAGCTCTTTGCTCTTGGCGTCCAGCGCGCCATGGCCGTTCTGGCCGGCGCTCAGGGCCTGAAACCCGGCCACCAGCTTGGGGCTGGCGCGGTTCAGGGCCGCGCCGCGTTGGTAACTGGTGCGCAGCAGGTCTTTCCAGTGGGCAAACATGGCGGCAACTCCTCAACGGCCCATGGCGTAGAACTCGGTGTTGGGGCGCATGCTGGTGACGTTGGCCATGCGGTTGGACAGGCCGAAGAAGGCGGAAATCGCGGCGATGTCCCACACGTCGTCGTCGCTGAAGCCGTGCCCGGCCAGCGTGGCGAAGTCGGCGTCGTCGACCCGATGGGCCTGCTCCGAGACTTTCAGGGCGAAGTCCAGCATGGCTTTTTGGTGCGCGGTGATGTCGGCCTTGCGGTAGTTGGTGGCCACCACGATCATTTCCCGCTCGGCCTTGGTGAGGTTGCCCGGGCGCTCCATCAAAGCGTCGTGGTAGGCAAAGAAGGCGCGGAATTCATCGGGGCGGTGCGCCAGGGTGAGGAAGACGTTGGGGATGAACCCGGCTTTCTCCTGCACGGCCAACAGGCGGTCTCGGAGGTCCGGCGGCATCTCGTCGAGCGCTGGGATGGGGAAGCGGCTGATGGCAGGTGTGGCGTGGGGTTAGGTCATGCGGGGCTCCTTCATCAGCGGTTGACATCGACCACGACGCGGCCGCGGATGCGTCCGTCCAGCAGCGCCTGGGCGTGGGGAATCACGTCGGCCAGCGCAATGTCCTGGCCGATGGTTTGCAGGGCATCGACGTTCAGGTCGGTGGCCAGCCGGGACCAGGCCTCGATGCGGTCCGCACGCGGACGCATCACGCTGTCGATGCCGGCCAGGGTCACGCCCCGCAAGATGAAGGGGGCGACGGTGGCCGGCAGGCTCATGCCGCCAGCCAGGCCGCAGGTGGCCACGACGCCGCCATACCGCGTGGTGGCGCACAGGTTGGCCAGCGTGTGGCCGCCCGCCACATCGATCGCGCCGGCCCAGCGCTCTTTGCCCAACGGCTTGCCCGGTGACGACAGGGGGTCGCGCGGCAGCACCTCGGCGGCGCCCAGCTGGCTCAGGTAGTCGGCATCGTGTGCACGGCCTGTGATGGCCACGGCGGTGTAGCCCAGCCGGGCGAGCAACGCGATGGCGACGCTGCCCACGCCGCCGGTGGCCCCGGTCACGGCGATGTCGCCATCCCCAGGCCGAACGCCGTGCCGCTCCAACGCCAGGATGCACAGCATGGCGGTGTAGCCGGCCGTGCCGATGGCCATGGCCTGTCGCGGCGAGAACGCCGGAGGGAGCGGGATCAGCCAATCCCCCTTCAGGCGTGCCTTTTGCGCGAGGCCGCCCCAATGCGTTTCGCCCACTCCCCAGCCATTGAGCAGCACCCAGTCGCCCGGCGCGTGGTCCGGGTGTGAGGATTGCTCGACACAGCCGACGAGGTCGATGCCCGGCACCATGGGGAAACGCCGCACGACCGGGCTGCTGCCGGTGATGGCCAGCGCATCCTTGTAGTTCAGGGTCGAGTGGCTGACGCGCACCAGCACGTCACCGGCCGGCAGTTGTGCGTCGTCCAGCGTGGTGTGCTGAACGCGCTGCGCCGTGGTGTCCTGGGTGATCAAGATGGCATCGAACATGGGCTCTCCATAAATTAGACTGATCGTCTTGTAAAGGGCAAAAAAATCAAGGACGGGGCAGGGCGGCGCTGAAAAACTGCGCAAAGGTCAATAGTGGCTGGGCGCGCTGTTCCAGCTTGGCGCGCAGCACGGCACCTTCCCAGCCGGTCCAGAACAGGGTCGCGAGCCCGGCGCAGTCGGCCGTGTCAGCCAGTTGGCCTTGTGCCTGCGCGGCCTTCAGGCAGCGGGCCAGGCGGGCCTCCCAATCCTCGAACACCGCGATGAGGCGGGCCCGGAAGGGCTCGGGCAAGGTGCCCATTTCCTGTCCCAGGTTGCCGATCAGGCAACCGCGCTTGAAGTCGTGGCGCGCCATGCCCGCCGTGGCGTCGTCGATGAAGGCCTCGAGCCGGGCCAGCGGGGGCAGCGAATCGTTGTCGAAGTGACGGTCCAGCTTGCGGGCGAAGTAGGCGGCGTAACGCTCGATGAGCGCCAGGCCGAAGGCGTCCTTGCTGTCAAAGTAATGGTAGAACGAGCCTTTGGGCACGCCCACGCGCCGCAGGATTTCGTCCAGGCCGGCGGCGGAGTAGCCCTTCTCCGTGAGCACCTCGAGCCCGGCGCGCACCAGCAGCTCGCGCGTGTCCAGCGCGCTGTCTCGCGCTTTGGGGGGACGGCCGCGGCGCGGCACGAGGGTGTTGGGCATGGCTGGAATATAGACTGACTGGTTTAATTTGACGAGCGCAGGCTGCTGCAGTTGCGATTCGGCGGCAAACTCCGAGCCAATCGACCACGCTCCCGTGAAGCCAGACGCAGGCCAGGCCAAGCCGCCCGTTGTATGCTTGGCTGCAAATGTTTCGGCTGGTAAGTGCTGAACCGCAGGGACACACACATGACACGCTCAGGGAACCCGTCGAACTTTGCGCCCATGGCCCGGGCCTGGCTGGGCCGCGTGCGCGACCTGTTCGGTGACACGGCCAACACCTGGAAGCTGATCGCGACCGAGCGCGTGACCATCGGCTGGATCTACCAGCACCACCTGCTGCCCCTGGCGGTGCTGGCGCTGGTCATGGGTTTGGCGGGCTGGGGCCTGGCGGCTGCGGCGGGACCCGCAGGCTACGTCTTCGACCTGGCCATGGCGCTGGGCATGGGCCTGGTGATGCTGGCCGTGCTCATGCTGGGGGTGTGGGTGTTGGCCCAGGTGGTCGATGCCTTGGCGCCACGCTTCGGCGCCCGGCAAAGCGAGTTGCGGGCGTTCAAGCTCATGGCCTATGGCGTGACGCCGGTGTTCCTCATGGGTTTGTTTGCGCTGGTGCCGGGGGCCGTCTGGGTCTGCCTGCTGGGGTTGGTGGGCAGCCTGTGGCTGATCTGGCAAGGCTTGCCGCGCCTGATGCGCTGCCCGCCCGATCGCTTCCGGGCCTACTTTGCGGTGGTGGCGCTGGCGCTGCTGCTGTGGGCCGCGTTGCTGGTCACCTTGATCAACGCCATGCAGCCGCGCGGGCTGCTCACGCCCCGCGCGGACACGACCTGGGACCGCGCCCCACCTGCGGCGCGCCCTGCAAGCCTGCCGGCCAGCTTGCCGGCCGCCGAGCCGGCGAGCCGCGCGGCCTCGGCTGCCGCAGACGCGGCGCAGCCCGCTGCGTCACCGGCGTCTGCCGTGCCGCCCGCGTCCGATGGCCTGGGTCTGCCGCCCTTGGCGCCATCGGCCAGCGCAGCGCCACCGGCCGATGCGCCGGCATCGGCGCCGCCGCTGTCCGCGGCAGGCCTGCAGCGCCTGACCGAGCGCCTGAGCGCCTGGATGCCCGCCACCTTTGCCGGCATGCCGCGCGACCGACTGGACGTGCAGCCCTTGACCACGGCAGATGGACCGGGCGTGGCGCTGAATGCCGGCTTTGGACAGGGCGAGCGGGCCATCGCCCTCAACGTGGTCTACATCGGGCCCCACCCCAGACAGTCGGTGCTGGGGGAGTGGGCCAACATCACCATGCAGCGCGAAGATGCCGATCGCTTCGAGCGCATCCATGCCGAAGGCGGGCGGCCCGTCAGCGAAGTGGGGCGCAAAGACGGCAGTGGCGCCAGCATGCGTGTGTTGCTCGCCAATGGCGTGATGCTGGACATGGATGCCCTGGGCATCACGCTGGAGCAGCTCAAGGCTGCGGTGAGCCAGCTCAAGCTGGCCGAGCTCGAGCAGATCCGTCCCGGTGTCTGACGCATTGCTGGAATTTGGGGGTATCACTCGCTGTCGACGATGAATTCATCGGAAATCGGTTGATACTCTATGGTAGTCTGCTCCCTGGTGTGTATCACGCAGCAGGCCGCGAGTCGTGGGCTGGGCCGCATCGCGTCGGAGCGTCACACCGGGCTCACCGGGCTCATGGGGGTCGCAGGTCCATCACCGCGGCTTTGCCGGGCCGGCCTGTCGGCGTGAGGACACAGCGCGTGCATCTGAATGTCCGGCTCTCGAGCGGCGACGCCGCAGGCATCCAGCATGCGCCACGCCCAAGACCGGGCCTGCCGGCCTGGGTCGACTCAGCCCTTCCAGGTGAAGGGAAACTTCAGCTGCTTGAAGAAGCCATTGGGCACGTAATCGCCCACCACGCCGTACTGTGCAGGCCAGGCGCGGTCGCTTTTCACGGCGGTGCCGAACAGGTAATCCAGGAAGGCGAAATGCGCGGCGTAGTTCTTGTCGATGGCTTCGTCGTCCTGGCTGTGGTGCCAGTGGTGAAAGTTGGGGGTGACGATCACATGGCGCAGCGGCCCCAGCCGCACGTTCACGTTGCAGTGGTTGAACACGGCCTGGAAGCCCACGATGATGATGTAGGCGTCGATCACGTCCTTCGAGAACCCCAGCACGTAGATGGGCGCCAGCACCAGCGTGCGCGTGATCAGCAGCTCGAGGATGTGCTGGCGCGAGCCGGCCATCCAGTCCATGCTCTTGACGCTGTGGTGCACGGCGTGCAGGCGCCACAGCGTGGGCACCTCGTGGTAGGCGCGGTGTGTCCAGTACTGCACCAGGTCGGCCACCAGGACGATGAGGAACAGCGCCACCCAGAAGTTGAGGTTGGCCACCCAGCCGCGCACGCCGTCGTTGGCCGCCCAGCCGAAGAACTTGTGCACCAGCAGGTTGGTGGCCAGCAGCACGAAGCCCACGATCATGTGGTTGACGATGAAGTGGTGGAAGTCGGTCTGCCACTCGTCGCGGAACACCGGTTGGTCGCGGCGCAGCGGGAACAGCTTCTCGATGAAGATGAAGATCAGCGACGAGCCCAGCAGGTCCAGGATGAACCAGTCCAGCCCGATGTAGGGCGTGTTGCTGGGGAAATCGCCCACCTCCACCTTGTGCCCGCCCAGCAGCGCACACAGCGCCACGATGACGAAGGCAAAGGTCGACAGCCAGCGCGTGCGGTTGAACAGGATGTTGACCAGGGCCAGGCCGCCCGCCACCGCCATCGCGTAGAACAGCAGCTGCCGCATGGCCGGCACGCTGTAGCTCTGCCGCAGCTCCGGCGTGGTCAGGTACTGCGGAAAGTGAAAGGCCAGCACACCCAGCAGGCACAAACAGGCCAGGGCAAAGGCGATGGTGCCCGTGATCAGGCCGCGTCCGCGTTGCAGCTGGCCGTGGCTGTCCACATAGGTTTTGAGTTTGTCAATGTCGCGCATGCGTGTTCCGGGTGTCTGGCGCCGGCCGGGATGGCGCGGGCGGCGGGGCTGTCCGGGCGCGATCATGCCGCAAACCGCGCCTGTGACCGTCGCTGGGCAGCGGGCGCAAGACCCGGCTATAATGCTGGGCTTTGCTGGCAAACGTCCTGCGGCCAATACTAGTTGTGAGTTTCACAAGCAGGCAGGACACCCTTTGCAGTTATGGCGATTGGGCCCGATCTTCCCGACCACCCTCTGTCTGCGCATTGATATTCAAAATCGAATGACGACCATCCGCGTTAAAGAAAACGAGCCTTTTGACGTTGCCCTGCGCCGCTTCAAGCGCACCATCGAGAAGCTGGGTCTGCTGACCGAGCTGCGCGCCCGTGAGTTCTACGAGAAGCCCACGACCGAGCGCAAGCGCAAGAAGGCTGCCGCCGTCAAGCGTCACTACAAGCGCGTGCGCAGCATGCAGCTGCCCAAGAAGCTGTACTGATCCGCTTCGTGTGCGGCCACCCGTTCAGGGTGGCTTGCCCGACCAAGGCTCGCCGGGGACGCTCAGCGGGCCTTTTTCGTTTTGCCTTCCGTTTTTGAACCCGTTGTGCCGCGTTTGCCGGCACCGACCGAAAGCACACCATGTCCCTCAAAGCCCGGATCACCGACGACATGAAGGCCGCCATGCGCGCCAAGGAAACCGACCGCCTGGGCACGATTCGCCTGCTGCAGGCCGCGATGAAGCAAAAGGAAGTCGACGAGCGCGTGGAGCTCGATGACGCGGCCATTGTCGGCATCGTGGACAAGCTCATCAAGCAGCGCAAGGACTCTGTCGCCGCCTTCACCACCGCCGGCCGGCAAGACCTGGCCGACAAGGAAAGCGCCGAAATCGAGGTGCTCAAGGCCTACCTGCCGGCTCGCATGTCGGAAGCCGAGATCGCCCAGGCCGTGAACGCCATCGTGGCCGAGCTGGGCGCGTCCGGCCCCGGCGACATGGGCAAGGTCATGGGCGCCGTCAAGGCCCAGCTGGCCGGCAAGGCCGACATGGGCCAGGTGTCGGCCGCCGTGAAGGCCGCGCTGAGCCGCTGAGCGCCTGCGTCACCGGCTGCGAGGTGCCTGCCGAGGCCGCGTGGCCGCTTGTCACCGCGGTCCTGCGCGGTGGTCGGCGGCTGGCGTGCGGCAAGCGTGGCACGGGGTGCCACCGGACCTCGGCTGTCTGGCATGAGCCCGGCGCGTTGGTCATGCGTGGTCAGTCCATTCATGGCAGTACGACTCGCTGCCGTTGATCTGTACAACGACCAATGGTATATACCCGTTGAATCTGTCAATCCAGCAACGCGGGCAGCAGCTGCGCCGACGGGCCGCGCAGCAGCTGGTGCGCCACGTCGTCCAACTGGCTGGGGGCCGGGTTCACGACCACCACGCGCGCGCCTCGTTGACGGGCGATGTGGGCCAAGCCTGCGGCGGGGTGCACCGCGCCTGCCGTGCCCACCACCAGCATCAGCTCGCAGGCCTGTGCCGCCCGTTCCGCCGCGGCGAAGGTGGCTTGCGGCAAGGCTTCGCCAAACCACACCACGCCGGGACGCACCCGGTTGCCACAGGTGGCGCAGACCGGCGGCTGGCCCGCCAGGGCCTGGTTCAGGTCGCAACAGGCGCGTGGCCGATCCAGCCAGCGGTTGTCGAACAGATCGCCATGCAGGCCCAGCACGTCAGGGCTGCCGGCGCGCTGGTGCAGGCCGTCCACGTTCTGCGTGATGAGCGTGAGCACCTCCGGCCGGCGCTGCGCAAACCGGGCCAGGGCCTGGTGGCCGGCATTGGGCCCGACCTGCATCAGCAGCTCGCGGCGGTACTGGTACCAGGCCCACACGCGCTCGGGCGCGGCGCGAAAGCCGGCTTCGGTGGCCATGTCCTCGGGTCGGAACTGCGCCCAATAGCCGGTCTGCACGTCGCGAAAGGTGGGCACACCGGACTCGGCGCTGACGCCGGCACCCGTCAACACGGCGATGCGGCGGGCGTCGTGCACCCAGGCGCGGACGCGAACCAGGTCGGGTGAAGGCGGTGGTGTCATGCGGTCCGGGGCGGGTGACTGATTTGGGCGGTTGGTTTGACGAGCTTGGCCGGCATCAGCGCGTGGGCCAGCTGCCCAGGCGGTAGGCGCTGTCCCAGAACATCCACTCCAGCTCGGCCGAGTAGCGGTAGGCCTGCGCCATGCGTTCGCGCGTGGCCGCGTCGGCGGCTTCGGCCAGGCGGTCGATGGTGGCGATGACCCCGCGCACCGCGGCGTGGAAGTCCTCGCCCGCATAGGTGTCCACCCAGGCCTGATACGGGTTGTTGGCGGCCGAGCGGCTGTGGATGTCGCGGCCCACTTCGGCGTAGATCCAGAAGCAGGGCAACAGGCCGGCCAGCGCCACGGGGTAGGACTCGGACCAGCTGTTGGCGATCAGGAAGCTGGTGTAGTGGTGGCAAGCGGGGGACAGCGGCGTAGCGGCGAACGTGTCGGGCGCGATGCCGAAGTCGCGCATGAAGCCGCCATGCAGCTTGCGTTCCTCGACCACGGCCTCCTGGGCCGCCTGGGCGAACTGCACCACGCCCTCGGCGTTGTCGGCCTTGGCGGCGGCCACGGCCAGCGCGCGCCCATAGGCGACCAGGTAATGCGCATCCTGGATCATGTAATGGCAAAAGCGCTCGGCGCTGAGCGTGCCCGCGGCCAGCTCCTGGTTGAAGGGCAGGGCGAGCGTGCGCTCGAACAAGGGCAGGTTGGCTTGCCAGACGGCGGTGGAGAAGGCGGACATGCAAACAGGAAGGGAGGCGCAACCGGAGGATGCGGGACACGAAATGGCCAACGGGCGCGGACCGTCAACAGCGCGGGCGGCCAGCTGACCCGTGGCGTCGCGATGCAGCGACGCGGCAATCAGGCCTGGATTGGACCATGCGCGACGGGTTCGACGGACCCGGCCGAGGCTGGCGCGCAGCAGCGCATGCGTTAGAAACGCGTGCGTGGATGAAAGTGTGGGCAGTATGCATCAATTGCCGTCATGACGATAACGGGAATGGCCTCATACTGCCTTGCCTTGCCTTGCCTTGCCTTGCCTTGCCTTGCCTTGCCTTGACCTCAGACGTCGATGGCGGCGACAGAGCCCGCGCGCTTGCGCAGCTCGAACTTCTGGATCTTGCCGGTGCTGGTCTTGGGCACCTCGCCAAAGACGACGGCCCGGGGCACCTTGAAGCCGGCCAGCTGCTGTTTGCAGTGGGCGATGATGTCGGCTTCGCTCACGCGGGCGCCCGCGCGCAGCTCGATGAAGGCGCAGGGCGTTTCGCCCCACTTGGCATCGGGCATGGCCACGACGGCGGCGGCCACCACGTCGGGGTGGCGGTACAGCACGTCCTCGACCTCGATCGAGGAGATGTTCTCGCCGCCCGAGATGATGATGTCCTTGCTGCGGTCCTTGATCTTGATGTAGCCGTCGGGGTACTGCACCGCCAGGTCACCGGTGTGGAACCAGCCGCCTTCGAACGCCTTGCGCGTGGCGCTGGGGTTCTTCAGGTAGCCCTTCATGGCGATGTTGCCGCGGAACATGATCTCGCCCATGGTTTCGCCGTCCCAGGGCACGGGCGCCAGGGTGTCGGGGTCCAGCACGCGCGCGGTGCGCTGCAGGCTGGCGTGCACGCCCTGGCGCGCGTTGAGGGCGGCGCGTTCGCCCACGCTGGTCTGGCCCCAGGCCTCGTGCTTGGCGCACACCGTGGCCGGGCCGTAGGTCTCGGTCAGGCCGTAGACGTGCGTCAGGTGGATGCCCATGGCCTCCATGCCTTCGATCATCGACGCCGGGGGCGCCGCGCCAGCCACCAGCGCCTGGATGCCGGCGGGCAGCCCGGCCTTCAGCTCGGCCGGGGCGCTGACCAGCAGGCCATGCACGATGGGGGCGCTGCAGTAGTGCGTCACCCCCTGCGTGCGCATGGCGTCCAGCATCGAGGCCGCGTCGACGCGGCGCAGGCACACGTTCACGCCCACGCGCTGGGCCAGCGTCCACGGAAAGCACCAGCCGTTGCAGTGGAACATGGGCAAGGTCCACAGGTAGACGGGAAAACGCGGCATGTCCCAGTCCAGCACGTTGTTCACGGCGTTCAGCGCCGCGCCCCGGTGGTGGTAGACCACGCCCTTGGGGTCGCCCGTGGTGCCGCTGGTGTAGTTCAGCGCGATCGCGTCCCACTCGTCCTCGGGCCACAGCCAGTCAAAGCCGGGGTCGCCGCTGGCGACGAAGGCGTCGTAGTCGTCGCCTGCCAGCGGGCTGACGGGGCCGCTGAACAGCGTGTCGGCCACGTGGATCACGCGCAGCGGCGCGGTGGACCGGCGCAAGGGCAGGGCCCGGGCCACCACGGGGGCGAATTCGGGGTCGACGATGAGGACCTTGGCCTCGCCGTGGTCCAGCATGAAGGCCACGGTCTCGGGGTCCAGGCGCGTGTTCAGTGTGTTCAGCACCGCGCCGGCCATGGGGATGCCGAAATGCGCCTCCACCATGGGCGGGGTGTTGGGCAGCATCACGGCCACGGTGTCGTTCTTGCCCACGCCAGCCTGCTGCAGGGCGCTGGCCAGCTGGCGGCAGCGCGTGTAGGTCTGGCCCCAGGTGCGGCGCAGGTCGCCATGCACCACGGCCAGGCGATCGGGGTAGACCTCGGCGGCGCGCTGGATGAAGGCCAGCGGCGTCAGCGGGGCGTGGTTGGCGGGGTTCTGGGGCAGGTCCTGGTCGTAGGGGCTCATGAAGGTCTCCGAGGTGCGCGTCGGGTGGGCATCTTGCACCAAAGCGCCCGCGCGGCGGCCCCTGGGCGACGCCATGGCACGATTCGTCACAAGCCTGTCCAGCATGGTCACGCGCCCGGCACGTGCGGGTGTTCGCAGCGCGCTGGTGCAGCTGTGGAGCATGCATCAGGGGTATGCGCCTGTTCCCGTCGTGGCCTAAACGAGAGTGGTGCATACCCCTAAGTGATGGGTGTGGCCGGAGGCGTCGTCCCCTGGGCCGTGCAGATCTGGCGCGCGATGTCGCCAGGTCCGCCGCGAGGCTCGCCTTCAGACCTGCCGTCAGGCCGCGACGGGGATGGCGTCGTTGCGCAGCTCGTAGAAGCTGCGGATCGCTTCCCAGGCGGCTTCGGGCGTGTCGACGATGGTCATCAGCTCCACGTCCTCGGGCGAGATCATGCCTTCCTCGACCAGCAGCTTGAAGTTGATCAGCTGACCCCAGAAGTCCGAGCCGAACAGCACGATGGGCACGCGCTTGGCCTTGTGGGTTTGCACCAGGGTGGTGACCTCGAACAGCTCGTCCAGCGTGCCGAAGCCGCCGGGGAACACCACCAGGGCCTTGGCGCGCATCATGAAATGCATCTTGCGCAGGGCGAAGTAATGGAACTTGAACGACAGCCCCGGCGTGATGTAGGGGTTGCCGTTCTGCTCGTGCGGCAGCGTGATGTTCAGGCCCACGGTGGGCATGCCGGCGTCGTAGGCGCCGCGGTTGGCCGCCTCCATGATGCCGGGGCCACCGCCGGTGCAGATGTGCACGCGCTCGGTGTCGGGCTGGGTCTTGCTGAACTCGGCCACCAGGCGGCCAAAGGCGCGCGCCTGTTCGTAGCGCGCCGCGCCCTTGGCGGCGCGCTTGGCGGCGGCGATGTCGGCGGGGGCGTGCGTCCGGCCGGCCAGCGTGGCCAGCTCGTTGGCGCGCTCGGGCGAGGGCAGGCGGGCGCTGCCGTAGACCACGATGGTGTGGTGGATGCCGGCGGCCTGCTGGCCCAGTTCGGGCTTCAGCAACTCGAGCTGAAACCGGATGCCCCGCGTCTCCACGCGCAACAGGAACTCGGGATCGGCGAACGCCAGGCGGTTGGAATCGGGCTGCAGCGAGACGCCCTCGTCGGCCTGCGCCTGCAATTCGGCCCAGGCGTCGGCCAGGCGTTGCTGTTTGATGTCTTGCGTGGTTTCCATGTGGCTGTGGTCAAGGAAGAAAAAGGCGACACGCCGGGAGGCGCGCGTCGCGTGCGGTCCGGCCAAAAAAAAGGCCCCCAAAGACCGTCTTTGGGAGCCTGGGCATCGAGTATGCGCCGGCAGGGGCCGTGGCAGACTCAGACGCGTTTGCGGTACTCGCCGGTGCGCGTGTCGATTTCGATCTTATCGCCTTGCGCCACGAACAACGGCACCTGCACTTCATAGCCGGTGGCGATCTTGGCGGGCTTCAGCACTTTGCCCGAGGTGTCGCCCTTGACGGCCGGCTCGGTCCAGGTGATTTCGCGCACCACGGTGGTGGGCAGTTCAACCGAGATGGCCTTGCCGTCGTAGAACACCACTTCGGCGGCCATGCCGTCTTCGAGGTAGTTCAGGGCGTCGCCCATGTTCTCGGCTTCGACTTCGTACTGGTTGTACTCGGCGTCCATCAGCACGTACATCGGGTCGGCGAAGTAGGAGTAGGTGCACTCCTTCTTGTCCAGCACGATGTTCTCGATCTTGTCGTCGGCCTTGAACACGGCTTCCGAGTTGAAGTTGTTGAGCAGGCTCTTCATCTTCATGCGCACGGTGGCAGCACCGCGGCCGCCGCGGCTGTACTCGGTCTTGAGCACGACCACGGGGTCCTTGCCTTGCATGATGACGTTGCCGGCGCGAATTTCCTGAGCGATTTTCATGGCGTAAAGGGGGTTGGTTGAGGGGGTTGGCCCGCCGCCAAGGGCGGTGCGCCTGATGCGGTTTGACACATCAGGCAGGGGCTGGCGGCTTGGTGCCGTTGCACAACGGCTGGCCAATCCACGAACGCCTGGGGCCTGCCCTGTCCCGCAAACGGGGGCGGACAGCCCTGGCGCGATGTGAAAACCAAAGCCCGCCATTGTATCGTTTTCCCGTCTTTGGCGGGGTTGCGCCTGTGGGGTACGGGTGCCGAAACCGGCCAGCCGCGCTGGCTCGGCTGCGCTCGGCAGGACGCCCCAAGGCGGCGCGCAGGCCGCTAATGGGAAGGTCCGGCCGTCAGTCGCCTGGGGCCGGGTGCCGGGCCACGAAGTCCAGCAAGCCGGTCACCAGGTCCGGTTGCGCGGCCAGCCGCGCCTGGGCATCCGCCAGACAGGCCTGCCAGTCGCCCCAGTGGCCGGGCGTCAGCGCTGGCGGGGGCTCAGAGGTGATGCCATTCCAGCTCAGGTGCAGGGCGACCAGCGAGGCGGGCGCCTGCAGCCAGTCCAGGAAGGCGCGCAGCTTGTCGTGGTGGGCGTCGTCGTCCTGCGGGTAGATGTGCCAGACCAGGGGCTGGCCCGCGCGCAGGGCGCTGACGAGCGAATCCTCGCCGCGCACGAAATTCAGGTCGGCGCCGGCCAGCAGCGCATCGAAGGCCTCCTGGCTCACGTGCGGCAGCTGGCGCTGCTGGTGGACGCTGCGGCCCAGCGGGTGCCAACCCGCATCGTCGGCCACCGGGGGGGCCACCGCCACGCCCATGGCCTCCAGCGCCTGGGCAAAGGCACGTGCCGGCCGGCCCGGCATGACCTGCCAGCGCAGCCGCCAGTCGCGGCTGTCCATCAGGCTGGCCAGCAAGGGCTGCAGGCCAGGCGGCTCATAGCAGAACAGGTTGCACGTCAAGGTCTGCGGGCTGTCCGACGGGTCGGCGTCGATGGAGACACGCGGCCGATCGGCCGCTGCCGGGTGGGCCAGCAGCAGCCCGCCGGTGTCGGGTGTGAAGCCCGGAAAGTAGAACCATTTGGTCCAGCCCCGGGCCGGGCCGCTGCCCACGGGCGAGGGCAGGCCGTGGCTGCGCGCCACATAGGCTTCGGCCGACAGGTACTCCAGGTTCAGCCAGACCGGCCGCCCGGTGTGGCTGGCCTGCGCCACGCCGTGGGCGATGAATTCGGGCGGCAGCTCGCAGCCGAACAGCTCCACCCACACCTGAGCGGGTGGCAGCTGGGCCAGGAGCGCGGCGTCGCTGGCGTCTGCCCAGGGCAGCACGGTGATGGCCGGCGCCCCGCTGGGCATCGGGAGCCCGGTGCGGGTGGCGCTGGCCAGCGGCAGATCGGGGGCCATCCAGCTCAGGGCCGATGCATCGTCCACCCACAGGCGCACGCGCACGCCACGGGCAACCAGCTGGCGCGCCAGCCGCAGGGCCACGCCGAGGTCGCCGTGGTTGTCGATCACGCGGCAGAACAGGTCCCAGCACGGTGGGGCAGTTGGGGGTGAGGCAGGCGTCATGAGGCGAAGCGGGAAAGTCGGTGCGGACGGAACGGGGTGAAACCGCGGACGCGGAAGAGGCCGGCGCGGGCCATGGCCCGGCCGGGCTGCGCCGGGTGTTGATCTGGGTCAGAGCAGGTCGGCGCGAAAGCCCGAACAATGGGCCAACCCGACCCCGGGATCGCCCGAACCGGGCCCGCTCACGCAACCGGCTGGTTCGAACCCTGGGCCGGCCCCTTCAACCAGCAGGAATTTCGCATGGCCTACATCGATTGGACGCCCGATCTGGACACCGGCATCCACGAGATTGATGTGCAGCACCGCCGCATTGTCGACTACATCAATCGCCTGAACAGCGCCCGCATGGGCAGCGACCGCGCCGCCATCGGTGCCGTGATCGAGGAAACCATCGACTACACGCTGTCGCACTTCGCGTTCGAAGAGGCGCTGATGGTCGACGCGGGCTACCTCTACAGCGGTCCGCACAAGCGCGTGCACGAGCTGTTCACCAAGCGCGTGACCGAATTCCGCACCCGCTTCGAGGCCGGCGAAGACATCGCCGACGAGTTGCACGGCATGCTGGGGCGCTGGCTCATCAACCACATCCGGGCCGATGACGTGGGCTACCTCGACGCGGTGAAGGCCCATGTGCGCAAGACGCAGTCCATCGAGGCCGACATGCGGGCACGCATCAAGCAAGAGGTGATCAGCGAGCTGAGCCAGTCGAAGTCGCAGGCGCCACGCGGCTGGTTTGCGCGCCTGTTCGGCTGACGCCTGCAACGAGATGACAGGATGATGGAGTATCAGGAAATTCCCGTTTTTTGTAGAACGGCAATGGGCTGATACTGCCTCGCCAGTCAGCGCGCACCGCCAGTGGCGCTCGCGTGCGGCGGCGCGTTCCGCCTGGGACCGATCCCAGCCTCAAGCCTGGCGCTTGAGCACCACGGTGTGGGCCGAGGTGTTGCCCAGCAGGCCTTCCACGCCGTGCTCCACGCCCAGGCCCGATTGGCGGTGGCCCGAGAACGCGGCGTGCGGCGACAGGTGCATGGTCTCGTTGACCCACACGGTGCCGCTCTGGATGCGGTTGGCCACGCTGGTGGCCAGCGCCTCGTCCTTGCCCCACACCGTGCCGCCCAGGCCATAAGGGCTGGCGTTGGCGCGCTCGACCACCTCGTCGATCGAGTCGTAGCTGAGGATCGGCAGCACCGGACCAAAGGCCTCTTCGGCCACGACGGCGCTGTCTTCGGGTGGGTTGGCGATCAGCGTCACGGGCACGAAGTAGCCGGGGCCCTCGGGCACCTGGCCTTCAAAGCGGATGTCCAGGCCCTGCTCACGCGCCTGGTTCACCAGCCCTTGCACGCGGCGGAACTGGCGCTCGTTCTGGATGGGGCCGAGCAGGGTTTTGGGGTCGTCGCCGGGGCCGACCGGGATGTTGCGGGCGTAGTCGGCCAGGCCCTGCACCACCTCTTCAAACCGGCTGCTGTGCACGTACAGGCGCTTGGTGTCGATGCAGACCTGGCCGCTGTTGGTGAAGGCCGACCAGAACAGCTGCGGGATGAGCGAGGGCACGTCGGCATCGGGCAGCACGATGCCCGCGTCGTTGCCACCCAGCTCCAGCGTCAGGCGCTTCAGCGTGCGCGAGGCGCTTTCCATGACGCGGCGGCCGGTTTGCGTCGAGCCCGTGAAGCTCACCTTGTCGATGCCGTCGTGTGCGGTCAGCCAGGGGCCCAGCTCGTCGCCCCCGCTGATGACGTTGAGCACGCCCGGCGGCAGCAGGTCGGCCACCAGCTCGGCCACGCGCAGTGCGGTCAGCGGGGTCAGGGGCGAGGGCTTGAGCACCATGGTGTTGCCGGCCAGCAGCGGCGGAATCACCTTCCACCAGGCGAGCAGCACGGGGAAGTTCCACGGCGCCAGCGCGCCCACCACGCCCAGCGGCACGCGGTGGGTCACGCTCAGGCGCTGGGGCGAGTCCTCGTTGACCACAGGCGCGGGCATCTTGAGCTGGCTTTGTTCGCGCATGAAATGCACCAGCGCGCCGATCTCGCCCTGGGCCGAGGCCAGGGGCTTGCCTTGTTCCTGCGTGAGCAGGGGCGCCAGCGTGCCAATCGCCTGCTCGATGCGCGGGGCCATCTGGGCCAGCCGCTCTCGCCGCTGGTCTTCGCCCAGGTCGCGCCAGGCGGGGAAGGCGCGCCGCGCCGCGCTCACGGCCTGATCGAGCTGCTCGCGCGTGCAGTCCGGGGCGTGGGCGAACACCTGGGCCGTGGCGGGGTTGGTGACGGGCAGGGACGCCGTGCCGCTGACAAGCTGACCGTCGATCAGCATCTGGAAGGGGGCAGTGGAAGACATGGAGGCTCCTCAGACAAAGACACACAAGGGATCGTGTTCACCGGCGGCTGTGGGGCACAGCCGAACGGGCGCACGGACGACGGAGACGGTGGCGCTCACAGGTCGAGCACCAGCAGGGGCGAGCAGGCGCGCGAGCAGCACGGCGTGAACAGCTCGCCGCTGTCGTGTTCGGCATCGGTCAGGAAGACGTCGCGGTGCAGCGGCGTGCCCGCGAGCACGCGCGTGACGCAGGTGCCGCAGGTGCCTTCCGAGCACGAGGTGTAGAGGTCGACACCGGCTTCGACGAGCACGTCGGCCACCGAGCGGTCGGCCGGGATGTGCAGCACCTGGCCGCTGCTTGCGAGTTTCACCTCGAATGCGCCGTCGCCGGTGGTGTCCACGGCCAGGGGCTTGAAGTACTCGACGTGCACGCGCGCTGGGGCGATGCCGAGGGCTTCGGCTTGCGCGCACACCCAGTCGATGAACGCCGTGGGGCCGCAGACGTAGACCTCGTCGTCGCCGACGGCCTGCCTCTGCAGGATGGGGGTGAGCACCGCCTGCTGCTGCGCGATGTCCTCGTGGAGGTGCCGGTGAGCCTGCGCGCCAAAAGCCGCCAGCTCGTCCGCGAACGCGGCCTTGGCCGGGCTGCGGGCGCAGTGGTGCAGTTCAAACGGCGTGCCCGCCGCCTGCAGCGCATGGGCCATGCACAGCAGCGGGGTGACGCCGATGCCGCCCGCCAGCAACACGCTGCGCCGCTGCACCTGCAGCGGAAAGTGGTTGCGCGGGGCGCTGATGGTCAGCTGCGCACCGACGGGACAGCCGTCGTGCAGGGCGGCCGAGCCGCCGCGCGATGCCGGGTCGCGCAGCACGCCGATGACGTAGCGGTCGGATTCGCTGGGCGGGTTGCACAGCGAGTACTGCCGCACCAGGCCCGGGCCGGCATGCACGTCGATGTGCGCACCGGCCTCGAAGCGCGGCAGCGGGGCGCCGTCCAGGGCCCGTAGCTCCAGGGCCACGGTGTCGTCGGCCAGGGGCCGTCGCCCGGCCACCCGGACGGTGAAGGTGGGTTCGGCAGTCAAAGGTGCATGCACGGCAGAACTCCAGGCCTCGCTCAGCTCACCACGCAGTGCAGGGGCAGCGTCTTGGGCCCGCCCACGAACAGCGTGGCCGTCATGCGCATCTCGCCGGCCAGGCTCACGCTTTGCAGGCGCGGGATCAGCGCCTCGAACAGGATGCGCAGTTCCATCTTGGCCAGGTGCTGGCCCAGGCAGACGTGGCCGCCAAAACCAAACGCCAGGTGGCGGTTGGGCTTGCGGTCGATGTCGAACACGTTGGGGTTGGCGAACACGTCCTCGTCGCGGTTGGCCGAGAGGTAGCACAGCATCAGCCAGTCGCCTTCGCGGATGGTGCGGCCGCGGATCTCCGTGTCGGCCATGGCGGTGCGCATGAAGTGGCGCACCGGCGTGGCGACGCGGATGGCTTCGTCGATGAAGGCGGGGATCAGCTTGGGGTCGTCCTTGAGGCGCTGCAGCAGGCCGGGCTGCGTGGCCAGGGCATGCATGGCCATGGTGGCGGTGGACGAGGTGGTGTCGTGGCCGGCCGTTGCCACGATCATGTAGTAGCCCAGCAGCTGCAGGGGATCCAGCGGCTGGCCGGCGACGGTGCCATTCGCCAGCAGGGTGGCGATGTCGTTGCGGGGATCCTGGCGGCGCGCTTCGGTCAGCGCGTTGAAGTAATTGCGGAAGTCGCCCACGACTTCCATCATGACCTTGGCGCGCTCTTCGGGGCTCACGGCGGCGCTCTGGCGCTTGAGGTCCGGGTCTTCGGCGCCGAACAGCTCTTGCGTGAGCTTGAGCATGCGCAGCTCGTCTTCAGGCGGCACGCCCAGGATGTCCATGATGACGTGCAGCGGGTAGTACAGCGCCACGTCGTTGACGAAGTCCACCACCTGGCCCTGGGCGCTCAGGCTGCTCAGCTTGTCCACGCTGGTCTGGGCCAGCTGCTTGATGCGCTCGTCGAGCTTGAGGATGCTGTTCGGCATGAACCAGGCCTGCGTCAGGCCGCGCAGCTCCTTGTGCTCGGCGCCGTCCACGTGGATCAGCGATTTGATGGGGTGGCGCGTGCCCTGCGTGGCCAGCACATGGTCCAGGTAGGCCTGCGGGGCGCAGGTGGGCGAGTACGCGCCATTGGTGAACAGCGCGTTGTCGCGCGAGATGGCCATGACGTCGGCGTGCTTGGTCACCACCCAGAACGGGTGAAACGCGGGGTGGTTCAGCCGCCCCAGCGGGTTGTTGGCGCGCATCCACGCATAGGTCTCGCACAGCCCATCGACGTTGGCGTAGTGCTTGTGGTCGACGATGGCCGCGGCGATGTGCTCGGGCAGGTCCACGGGGGCTTGGGCAAGGGCGGTGTTCATGGTGGGTCTCCAGGGGCTGTCAGCGTGCTTTCAGGGGTATGGCCACCAATCCGTTGATCAAAAATAGGCAGCCAGTGTGTACTGCTGGGTGTGAGACGGTGAATGTGAGATGGTGCGTGAGGTGCGGCGGCGTCAGGGCAGCAGCACCGGCTTGATGCACAGGCCTTGGTGCTGCTCGGCCACGGCGCGGTTGATGTCGGCCAGGGGGTAGGTGGTGATCAGGCGGTCAAACGGAAAGCGCCCTTGGCGGAACAGGTCGATCAGCTGGGGGATGAACACGTCGGGGTCGCTGTCGCCTTCGATGATGCCGCGGTAGGTGAAGCCCTTGCCCATGGCCTCGATCAGCGTGCCCGGCAGGCTCATGCCCACGGCATGCAGCGGCGGGATGCCGACGAAGCCGAAGGTGCCCTTGGGGATCAGCACCTGCGGCGCGATGGCGATGACGGCGGGCTGGCCGCTGGTGTCGAGCATGAAGTCCACGCCGTCGGCCTCGATGGCGCGCACGGCGGCGGCCAGGTCGGTGTGCGCCGCGGGGTCGATGACGTGCGTCGCGCCCAGCGACAGCGCCATCTCGCGCCGCGCCGCGTTCGGCTCAACCACGAGGATGGTGCGGCAGCCCTGCACCACGGCCGCCATCACGGCCGACAGGCCCACCGCACCGCCGCCGGTGACCAGCAGCGACGAGCCGGCGGGGCAGGCGAACGAGCGCATGACGGCGCCGGCCCCCGTTTGGATGCCGCAGCCCAGCGTGCCGGCGATCTCCAGCGGCACGTCGTCCGGCACCTTGACCACGTTGCGTTCGCGGGTCAGCGCATGGCTGGCAAACGACGATTGCCCAAAGAAATTGCCCGAGACCTGGGTGTCGCCCTGCCGCAGCGACTTGCTGCCGTCGGGGCGCACGCCAGCGTAGTTCAGCGCGCCCATGGTGTGGCAATAGGCCGGATCGCCGTGCGCGCAATGGGCGCAGTGGCCGCAGGACGCAAAGCTGATGGTGACGCGGTCGCCCACCTGCACCTTGCGCACGTCTTCGCCGATCTGCTCGACCACGCCTGCGCCCTCGTGCCCCAGCACGGCCGGGAAGGTCAGCGGCATGATGCCCTGCGTCGCCGCCAGATCGGTGTGGCACAGGCCCACGCCCACGATGCGCACCAGGATCTCGCCGGCGCGCGGCGTGTCCAGCTCCACCTCCTGCAGCTGAAATGGGGCGTGGGCTTCGGGGGTGAGGGCGGCCTGAATCTTCATGGTGGATGGGGGTTGCGGGTGGCGGACCGCTTGCGTGCGAGATCGTCACGCAAGCGCAGGACAGACGGCAGGATCAATAAGGGATCGGTATCGTTTCCTTTTCGGGATTATTCGAACTTGCCCTGTCGGCGGACATTCGGGAATACCCATTGATGGGGTTCGTGGTTCGATCTTTAACCGCAGTACACATCGGTTTGCGATCAGCAGTGATCGAGGATGGCGGTGTACTGCCCAATGAGGGTCACCCGCAAAACGTGCTGGGGTGTACGGCCGGCGACAGCGCCGGCCGTTTCGCCATGGCGAGGCGGCGTGCTCGCTGCCTGGCGCTCGCGCTTGACCTGGGGGCGTGCGGGCCGGTGGCCCATGGGCGCGGTGCGGGGGCATGAGCCAGCAGCCGTGGAGGGTGGCGGGCCGGCTTGCCGGGCGCGGCGGCGGGCCTCTCAGTGCAGCCAGTCAAGGTGCGGGCAGACCGCGAGGCGGGAAGGGCAGCACGAGCCGGCTGATCAGGCCATCGCGTGGGGGCGTGACGCACGCCATCAGCGGGCCGCGATGACAGGCCATGACGGACAGGCCATGACGCCCGCGCGTCCTGTGCGGCCCAGCGGCCAACAGTTGGCGCTGGCCGCGCCGTGGGTCAGCTGGTGACAGCAGGGGGCGAGGCGGCGGCCTCCAGCCCTGAGGCGAAATGCGCCTGCATGACGGCGCGTGCGTCCGCGGGCTGGCCGGCGCGCAGGGCGGCCATGATCTGCTCGTGCTCGTCAAACGACTGCGAGATGCGGCCGCGCTTGAGCAGCGAGTGGTGGCGGTGCAGCTTCATGAGCTTGCGCAGGTCCTGCACCATCTGCGTGCGCCAGCGGTTGTCGGCCAGCTGCAGCAGGCGCAGGTGAAAGGCCTCGTTGATGCGGAAGAACTCGGTGCTCGAGGCCGGGATGCGGGCGGCCGCGGCGCGCAGTTGCTCGTGCAGCGCCTCCAGCTCGGCCATGGCGTGGCGGCCGGCCTCGGTGTCCGAGGCGACCAGGCGTGCCAGCTCGGCCGATGCGTCGCTTTCGAGCAGCCCCAGCAGGTGGTAGATGTCGTGCAGGTCCTTGGGCGACGACTCGGACACGTAGGCGCCCCGGCGTGGCTTCATCTGCACCAGGCCCTCGGCGGCCAGCACCTTGATGGCCTCGCGCATGGGCGTGCGCGAGATGTCCATCTCGCTGGCGAGCTTGAGCTCGTCCAGCCAGTCGCCGGGCGACAGCTCGCTGCGAAAGATGCGGTCGCGCAGCTGATCGGCGACCTCTTCGTACAAGGGCCGGCGGTTCAAGGACATGGGGGCGTCATCACGGGTGGGTGGCGGAGCGGGTTGGGTCGAAGCGTCTCACAGGCGACAGGGGGCGCGCCACCGGCCAGGGCTGCAGGCGGGCGGACGGCGGCCGATTCACGGGCAAACCCTTGGATTGACGCGCAAAACGCCGCCAAATGCGTGCAAGAACCGGCCGGTGAGCGCATGCGATGCCATTCAAAATTCATAATTACAGACGTGCGGCGCAGTGTACACTCAGCACCCGCTGAACCTGAAGCGGTAGGACAAACTTGTGCGCGCATGGGTGTTCAGCCCCCGTCGGGCCGTTGCTCTGGGGTCTTCTGCATGCCGTTGTGCCCAGCACAGCCCGCGGATCCGGGTGGTGAACGCCACCACCGGGTCCGGGCGGGCATGACATGCAGACGATCTCCGATCGACCGGACCGGCGCTTCCTCGCCAATTCACGGACCTGACCCGATGAGCAACGCCCCCGAATTCAAACCCGCAACCCTGGCCGATTGGGAAAAAGCCGCCAGCAAAGCCGCGCCCGAGGGCAAGCTGGAGAACCTGAATTGGGTCACGCCCGACGGCATCACCGTCAAGCCGCTGTACACGGCCGAAGACACGGCCAACCTGGCCTACACCAACACGTTGCCGGGCCTGGAGCCCTTCATCCGCGGCCCGCAAGCCACCATGTACGCCGGCCGTCCCTGGACGATTCGCCAGTACGCCGGGTTTTCCACGGCGGAGGAATCGAATGCCTTCTACCGCCGTGCGCTGGCGGCAGGCGGTCAGGGCGTGTCGGTGGCGTTCGACCTGGCCACGCACCGCGGCTACGACTCGGATCACCCGCGCGTCGAAGGCGACGTGGGCAAGGCCGGCGTGGCCATCGACTCGGTCGAGGACATGAAGATCCTGTTCGATGGCATCCCGCTGGACAAGGTGTCGGTCTCCATGACCATGAACGGCGCCGTGCTGCCGATTCTGGCCGGCTACGTGGTGGCCGCCGAAGAGCAGGGCGTCTCGCAGGACAAGCTGGCCGGAACGATTCAGAACGACATTCTGAAAGAGTTCATGGTGCGCAACACCTACATCTACCCGCCCGAGCCGTCGATGAAGATCATCGGCGACATCATCGAGTACACGGCGCAGAACATGCCCAAGTTCAACTCGATCTCGATCTCGGGCTACCACATGCAGGAAGCCGGCGCCAACCAGGCGCTTGAGCTGGCCTTCACGCTGGCCGACGGCAAGGAGTACGTGAAGACCGCCATCAACAAGGGCATGGACGTGGACGCCTTCGCCGGTCGCCTGTCCTTCTTCTGGGCCATTGGCATGAACTTCTACCTCGAAGTCGCCAAGATGCGCGCCGCCCGCCTGCTGTGGTGCCGCATCATGAAGGGCTTCGACGCCAAGAGCCCCAAGAGCCTGATGCTGCGCACGCACTGCCAGACCTCGGGCTGGTCGCTGACCGAGCAGGACCCCTACAACAACGTGGTGCGCACCACCATCGAAGCCATGGCCGCCGTGTTCGGGGGCACGCAGTCGCTGCACACCAACGCCTTCGACGAAGCCATTGCGCTGCCGACCGATTTCTCGGCCCGCATCGCCCGCAACACCCAGCTCATCATCCAGGAAGAGACGCACATCACCAACGTGATCGACCCCTGGGCCGGCTCGTACATGATGGAGAAGCTGACCCAGGACATGGCCGACAAGGCCTGGGCCATCATCGAGGAAGTCGAAGCCATGGGCGGCATGACCAAGGCCGTGGACAGCGGCTGGGCCAAGCTCAAGATCGAAGCCGCCGCGGCCGAGAAGCAGGCCATGATCGACTCCGGCAAGGACGTGATCGTCGGCGTCAACAAGTACAAGCTGGCCAAGGAAGACCCGGTCGACATCCTCGAGATCGACAACGTCAAGGTGCGCGAAGGCCAGATCGCCCGCCTGAACCAGATCAAGGCCACGCGCGACCAGGCGGCGGTGGACCAGGCGCTGGCCGCGCTGTCGGCCTCGGCCGCCAGTGGCCAGGGCAACCTGCTGGACCTGTCCATCCAGGCCATCCGTGCCCGCGCCACCGTGGGTGAAGTCTCCGACGCGATGGAGAAGTCCTTCGGCCGCCACCGCGCTGACACGCAAAAGGTGACCGGTGTGTATGCAGCCGCTTACGACTCGGCCGAAGGCTGGGAGCAGATCAAGCAGGACATCGGCGCCTTTGCCGAGCGCGAAGGCCGTCGCCCCCGCGTGATGATCGCCAAGCTGGGCCAGGACGGCCACGACCGTGGTGCCAAGGTCGTCGCCACGGCGTTCGCTGACCTGGGCTTTGACGTGGACATCGGCAGCCTGTTCCAGACGCCCGAAGAGTGCGCCCGCCAGGCCATCGAAAACGACGTGCACGCCGTGGGCGTCTCCACGCTGGCCGCCGGTCACAAGACCCTGGTGCCCGCCATCATTGCCGAGCTGAAAAAGCAGGGCGCCGATGACATCGTCGTCTTCGTCGGCGGCGTGGTGCCGCGCCAGGACTACGACTTCCTGTATGCGGCCGGCGTCAAGGGCATCTATGGCCCCGGCACCGCGATCCCCGAGTCGGCCAAGCACGTGCTGACGCAGATCGAGAAGTCGCTGGGCGTCAAGGCCTGACCGGCGATGCCCGCGGCCGCCGCGGGCATCGGCGGCTGCGCCTTGGCATGGCCGCTTCTCCAGGCCCGTCCTGTCGTGGCCTGTTGTACATTGTGTTGCAGGGGTATGGGTCTGCTGCCGTTGAAACCTGAACGGAAAGCAGCCCATACTTCTATGATCGAGCATGAGATCCCGCTTTGATTGAGGCCATGGACACCACGGACCGCATCCAGCACCTGACCGCCCCGGCATCGCCCGCGCAACAGCGCCGGGCCATGGCCAAGGCCATCACGCTGCTGGAATCGACGCGCGCCGACCACCGCGAGCAGGCCGATGCGCTGCTCAACGCGCTGCTGCCGCACACCGGCCGATGCCTGCGGCTGGGCATCAGCGGCGTGCCCGGCGTGGGCAAGTCCACCTTCATCGAAGCGCTGGGCGTGTACCTGATCGAGCAAGGCCTGCGCGTGGCCGTGCTGGCCATCGATCCCTCGTCCACCGTGTCGGGCGGTTCCATCCTGGGCGACAAGACGCGCATGGAGCGCCTGTCGGTGCTTGAAAGCGCCTACATCCGCCCCAGCCCGAGCAGCGGCAACCTGGGCGGCGTGGCCGAGAAGACGCGCGAGGCCATGCTGGTCTGCGAGGCCGCGGGTTACGACGTGGTCATCGTCGAGACCGTGGGCGTGGGCCAGAGCGAAATCGCCGTGCACGGCATGACCGACATGTTCGTGCTGCTGCAGTTGCCCAACGCGGGCGACGACCTGCAGGCCATCAAGAAGGGCGTGATGGAGATCGCCGACCTGGTGGTCATCAACAAGGCCGACATCGACCCCGACGCCGCGACGCGCGCCCGCGTGCAGATCCAGTCGGCCATGCGCCTGCTGGGCATGCACGGCAACCCCGACCACATGCACCAGGACACGGTGTGGCAGCCCCAAGTCATGCAGATCAGCGGCTTGCTGGGCCAGGGGCTCGACGGCTTCTGGGCCGCCGTGCAGGAGTTTGAGCGCCTGAACCAGGCCAACGGCCGCTTTGCCGCCCGCCGCCAGCAACAGGCCACCCGCTGGATGTGGGAGCGCATCGAGGCCGGGCTCAAGCAGGCCTTCCGGGCCAACCCCGCGGTGCAGGCGGCCCTGCCGGCGTTGCAGCAGGCGGTGCTCGACGGGCAGTGCGCGCCCTCGGTGGCGGCGCGTCAGCTGCTGCAGGCCCACGCCGCCACGGTGACCGAGGCGGCTGGCGCCAGCGGCGCGTTGGCCTCATCGGTAAATTGATTTGAGTTGAGTATCCATGTGTTTGCGTTTGATAGTGAACGGAAAGACCGGGATACCCCATTGTTCATTGTTCTGAATTTCGCGTTTGACTGGACCCCTTCACCATGAAACACATCCTGCAAGAACTTGAGAAGAAGCGCGCCGCAGCCCGTCTGGGCGGTGGCCAAAAGCGCATCGACGCCCAGCACGCCAAGGGCAAGCTGACGGCGCGTGAGCGCATCGAAGCCCTGCTGGACGAAGGCAGCTTCGAGGAATGGGACATGTTCGTGGAGCACCGCTGCCACGACTTCGGCATGGCCGAGAACAAGATCCCCGGCGATGGCGTGGTGACGGGCTACGGCACCATCAACGGCCGCCTGGTCTTCATCTTCAGCCAGGACTTCACGGTGTTCGGCGGCGCGCTGTCGGAAGCCCACGCCGAAAAAATCTGCAAGGTGATGGACCAGGCCATGAAGGTCGGGGCCCCCGTCATCGGCCTGAACGACTCGGGCGGCGCCCGCATCCAGGAAGGCGTGGCCTCGCTCGGTGGTTATGCCGAGGTGTTCCAGCGCAACGTGATGGCCAGCGGCGTGATCCCGCAGATCAGCCTGATCATGGGCCCCAGCGCCGGCGGCGCCGTGTATTCGCCGGCCATGACCGACTTCATCTTCATGGTCAAGGACAGCTCGTACATGTTCGTGACCGGCCCCGAGGTGGTGAAGACCGTGACGCACGAAACCGTGACGGCCGAAGAGCTGGGCGGTGCCATCACGCACACGACCAAGAGCGGCGTGGCCGACATGGCCTTCGAGAACGACGTGGAGGCGCTGCTGATGATGCGCCGCCTGTTCAACTACCTGCCGCTGTCCAACCGCGAGAAGCCGCCCGTGCGCCAAAGCGGCGACCCGATCGACCGCAAGGAACTCTCGCTCGACACCCTGGTGCCGGACAACCCCAACAAGCCCTACGACATGAAGGAGCTGATCGCCAAGACGGTGGACGACGGCGACTTCTTCGAGCTGCAGCCCGAGTACGCCAAGAACATCATTATCGGCTTCGCGCGCATGGACGGCCAGACGGTGGGCATCGTCGCCAACCAGCCGCTGGTGCTGGCCGGCTGCCTGGACATCAAGTCGTCGATCAAGGCCGCGCGCTTCGTGCGCTTTTGCGATGCCTTCAACATCCCCGTGGTCACCTTCGTCGACGTGCCCGGCTTCATGCCCGGCACCAGCCAGGAGTACGGCGGCATCATCAAGCACGGCGCCAAGCTGCTGTACGCCTACGCCGAGTGCACGGTGCCCAAGATCACGGTGATCACGCGCAAGGCCTACGGCGGCGCGTACGACGTGATGGCGTCCAAGCACCTGCGCGGGGACGTGAACCTGGCCTGGCCCAACGCCGAGATCGCGGTGATGGGCGCCAAGGGCGCGGTGGAGATCATCTTCCGCGAGGACAAGAACGACCCCGTCAAGCTGGCCGCGCGCGAGGCCGAATACAAGGACCGCTTTGCCAACCCCTTCGTCGCCGGCGCGCGGGGCTTCATCGACGACGTCATCCTGCCGCATGAAACCCGCAAGCGCATCTGCCGCTCGCTGACCATGCTCAAGGACAAGAAGGTCGAGAACCCCTGGCGCAAGCACGGGAACATCCCGCTGTAAGGCATCGGCATGCTGCCCCGACACGCGCCTGCTTGCCGTCGTTTCAGCGGTCCCGTCCCGGAGTGGGCGGTGGCTTCTGGCCGGCTGGATGAAGCCGCCCGCCCCGTGTTGGCGGGCGAGGCGGCGCGTGCGCGTGAACAGGGTGGCGCTCGCCTGGTTCCGGTCGCTGATTCAGGGGCCGGTGCTCCGGTTTTCAGGGTGCGATTCGGTCGGCCGCTGTGCACGCAGGACACGCCATGGAACCGCGCCTGACCCTGATCACCCTGGGCGTGGCCGATGTGGCCCGTGCGACGGCGTTCTACGAGCGCCTGGGCTTCGTGCGCGGTGCGAGCAGCAACGCGCAGATCAGCTTTTTTCAGGCTGGCGGCGTGGTGCTCGCGCTGTTCGGCCGCCAGGCCCTGGCCGAAGATGCGCAGATCGCCGCCGACGCGCCGGGTGTGCAGGCGCCGACCGGATTTGCCGGCGTTTCGCTGGCGCACAACGCGCGCAGCGAGGCCGAGGTGGACGCCGTGCTGGCCGAAGCCGTGGCCGCGGGTGCGCACTTGGTCAAGCCCGCGCACCGCGTGTTCTGGGGCGGCTACTCGGGTTACTTCGCCGACCTCGATGGCCACCTGTGGGAGGTGGCCCACAACCCGCATTTGCCGCTGAATGCGGCGGGTATGCCCGTGTTGCCGATGAAAGATGATCGGTAAACCATGCATACCCCTGAATTTTTCATGCAACGACTGAACGCCCCGGCACCTGCCACGGGGCGCAGTCGCGTGGTCGTGGCGCCGCCGCCGTCGCCTGGCCGGGCCTCGGCGGTTTGGGCCATGGGCGCTGGCGCGCAGGCTGTTGGTGCGAACCCAAGTACCTCGCACACGGGCGGGGACCGGACATGAGCGGGGCCGCCATCACGTCCACCCGCCGGGCTGTGGTGCTGCCGCCCCGCACGCCGATGCGTGCGTGGCCGCCGTCGTCCTGGCTGCTGGCCGCGGTGGGCTCGGTGCTGGCGTTGGATGGGCTGGCGCTGCTGCTGTTCAAGGGCATGGCCAGCCTGGGCGTGACGCTGCCGCTGGGGATCGGCGTGGCGCTGCTGGTGTTCGTGGTGTGGCGCCCGGCCGTGCAGACCTGGATGCGGGCCAGTCGTTGGCGGCGCGTCGTCTGGCAGCTGGCACTGGCCGCCGCGGTGCTGTGGTTGCTCAGCCTGGCGGTGTTTTTCGTCCGCCTGGCGCAGCTGCCGCATGGGGCGCAGGCCGTGGCACAGCTGGCACCGCACGCGATCATCGTGCTGGGCTCCAGCACACCCCAGGGCCAGCCCTCGCCAGCCCTGCAGGCGCGCCTGGACCTGGCGCACGAGCTGGCGCAGCGCTTTCCGCAGGCCGTGGTCGCCGTGAGCGGCGGGGTGGACTTTGGCGAGACCGTGAGCGAGGGCCAGGTGATGGGCGACTACCTGCGGGCCCAGGGCCTGCCGGCCGCGCGCATCGTGCAGGAGGAAGCCAGCACCAGCACCGACCTGAACCTCAAGCTCAGCCAGCCGCTGCTGGCCGCGCGCGGGGTGGCGGTGACCGACGCCGTGGTCGTGGTGACCAGCGACTTCCACACCGCGCGGGCGCAGGCGATTGCCCAGCGCCAGGGCTGGCAACAGGTGCAGACCGTGGGCGCGCCCACGCCGCTGTACCTGCGCTACAACGCCTGGCTGCGCGAGTACTTTGCGCAGGCCTCGAGCCGCCTGCTGGGGGAGATGTGATGCGCTCATGCACCCAGTCGAGCTCAGCCTGTGCCTGTGCCGCCCGCCGTGAAGTGGGCGGCGCGCCGTGTGGGCTGCGGGTTGGCGCGCTCACGGGCCCTGGCCCTCGTGATGGCAATGGCCAGCCCAGCGCTGGTCCACCGACTTGTTTTGTTCCGATTCCGCGCTGAATGCGCACCGATTCAACCGATCCACCTTTGTTCGAAAGCCAAGCATGTTCACCAAAATCCTGATTGCGAACCGCGGCGAAATCGCCTGCCGCGTGATTGCCACCGCCAAGAAGATGGGCATCCAGACGGTTGCCGTGTATTCGGAGGCCGACGCCGAGGCGCGTCACGTCAAGCTGGCCGACGAGGCCGTGCTGCTGGGCCCGGCGCCCTCGCGCGAGTCCTATTTGGTGGCCGACAAGATCATTGCTGCCGCCAAGGAAACCGGCGCGCAGGCCATCCACCCCGGCTACGGCTTCCTGAGTGAGAACGAGGCCTTTGCCAAGCGCTGCGAAGACGAGGGCATTGCCTTCATCGGCCCCAAGGCGCATTCGATCGCCGCCATGGGCGACAAGATCGCCTCCAAGAAGCTGGCGAACGAGGCCAAGGTCAACACCATCCCCGGCTACAACGACCCGATTCCCGATGCGCAAACCGCCGTGGGCATTGCCAAGGGCATCGGCTACCCGGTGATGATCAAGGCCAGCGCCGGCGGCGGCGGCAAGGGCCTGCGCGTGGCCTACAACGACAAGGAAGCGCTGGAAGGCTTCACCGCCTGCCAGAACGAAGCGCGCAACAGCTTCGGCGATGACCGCATCTTCATCGAGAAGTTCGTGCAGGAGCCGCGCCACATCGAGATCCAGATCCTGGGCGACAGCCACGGCAACGTGATCTATTTGAACGAGCGCGAGTGCTCGATCCAGCGCCGCCACCAGAAGGTCATCGAAGAGGCGCCGTCGCCCTTCATCAGCGACGCCACGCGCAAGGCCATGGGCGAGCAGGCCGTGGCCCTGGCCAAGGCCGTGCAGTACCAGTCGGCCGGCACCGTGGAATTCGTGGTCGGCAAGGACCAGGACTTCTACTTCCTGGAGATGAACACCCGCCTGCAGGTGGAGCACCCGGTGACCGAGTGCATCACCGGCCTGGACCTGGTGGAGCAGATGATCCGCGTGGCGGCCGGCGAAAAGCTGGCCATCACCCAGGCCGACGTGAAGCGCGATGGCTGGGCCATCGAGTGCCGCATCAACGCCGAAGACCCGTTCCGCAACTTCCTGCCCTCGACCGGCCGCCTGGTGCGTTTCCAGCCGCCCGAGCAGACCATGTGGCAGGGCGATACCGGCCACCTGCAGGGTGTGCGCGTGGACACCGGCGTGACCGAAGGCGGCGAGATCCCGATGTTCTACGACTCGATGATCGCCAAGCTCATCGTGCACGGCAAGGACCGCAACGAGGCCATCGCCAAGATGCGCGAGGCGCTGAACGGCTTCGTGATCCGCGGCATCAGCTCGAACATCCCGTTCCAGGCCGCGCTGCTGGCCCACCCCGACTTCGTCTCGGGCAAGTTCAACACCGGCTTCATCGCCGAGCACTACCCGCAGGGCTTCACGCTCGAGCACGCGAACGCCGTCGACAAGAACCTGCTGGCTGCGCTGGCCACCTACGTGCACCGCCGTGCCCGCGTGCGTGCCACGCTGATCACGGGCCAGATGCAGGGCCGCAACTATGAGCCGCGCCAGGTCTATGCCGCCATGTGCCTGGGCGAGGGCGGCAAGGTCGAGCGCAAGGACGTGCGGGCCATTCCGGGCGACAGCAAGACCGCCATGACGCTGGAGGTGGACGGCCAGACCTACGTCATCGACGCCACCTGGCAGCTGGGCGAAATCCGCGTCAACGGCACCATCAACGGCCAGCCGTTCACGGCGCAGGTCGAGCGCGGCACGCCCAAGAACCCGCTGGCGATCCGCGTCATCTACAACGGCAGCCAGCTCGATGTGCTGCCGCTGCTCGAGCGCACGGCTGACCTGTTCGTGCACATGCCCTACAAGGCACCGCCGGACATGAGCAAGTTCGTGCTGTCGCCCATGCCCGGTCTGCTGGTGGACGTGACCGTGCAGCCCGGCCAGAAGGTCGAGGCCGGCGAGCGCGTGGCCGTGATCGAGGCCATGAAGATGGAGAACGTGCTGTTCGCCACCGCCGACGGCGTGGTCAAGTCCGTCACGGCCGCCAAGGGCGAAAGCCTGGCCGTGGACCAGGCCATCATCGAATTCGAGTGAGGACTTTCGGCTAACGGTCGGCAAAGCAGCGCTTCATGCGCTGTTTTTTTCAACAAAGATTCGCTGAAGTTGGTGCGCGTTGAAGGCATCTGCTGCAGGTGCTGGAGCCAAGTGAGTGCATCTGTGTCGAACGGGCCCTTTTGCGCATGAACAGCGCTGAACAGCTCCGCAGAAGGTGTTTGGCGATTTTCGGCGTGCTGGGTATAGTGCTTTTTACGCCTTGTTTTCATGGCTTGTGGGCCTGAACTCCACTTGTCCATGCAAGGCGGCATGCGCGGTGAAGGGTGAACCCAACCCTGCACCACCCGGTAGCTTGTGATTCAACGGCCGCCTTGCACGGCCGATGGAGAGATTTTGAAAGTGAACATGGAGACCGTGAGCGCCCCCATCACGCTGCATCGCCGCTCGGCAGCGGCATCCGCTCAGACAGCCGGTGCGCCGGCAGCGCAGACCGAGGGACAACCCCGGTGGTCGGTGGAGTCCATCCAGGCCCTGCTCGATCTGCCCTTCAACGAGCTGCTCTACCGCGCCCAGAGCGTGCACCGCGCGCATTGGCCGGCCGGCGATGTGGAGCTGACCACGCTGCTGTCGGTGAAGA
Organism: Comamonas serinivorans; assembly: GCF_002158865.1. NCBI lineage: Bacteria > Pseudomonadati > Pseudomonadota > Betaproteobacteria > Burkholderiales > Comamonadaceae > Comamonas > Comamonas serinivorans. Next base: position 1,946,507 of record NZ_CP021455.1, read on the forward strand.
CCGGCGGCTGCCCCGAAAACTGCGGCTATTGCCCGCAGTCGGCCGAGTTCGACACGGACGTGAAAGCACAAAAGCTGATGAGTGTCGATGAGGTGACGCGCGCTGCGCAGGCCGCCAAGGACGCAGGCGCCACGCGCTTTTGCATGGGGGCTGCCTGGCGCGCGCCCAAGGACCGCGACATCGAGAAGGTCAGCGAGCTGATCCGCGCCGTCAAAGGCCTGGGCCTGCAGTCGTGCGCCACGCTGGGCATGCTGGAAGGCCACCAGGCGCAGGCGCTGCGCGAGGCGGGCCTGGATTACTACAACCACAACCTGGACACGGCGCCCGACTACTACGGCGAGATCGTGGACACGCGCACCTACCAGGATCGGCTGGACACGCTGGCCCACGTGCGCGCGGCCGGCATCAGCGTGTGCTGCGGCGGCATCGTGGGCATGGGGGAAACCGTGGCGCACCGCGCCGGCCTCATCGCCGAGCTGGCCAACCTCGACCCCTATCCCGAGTCCGTGCCCATCAACAGCCTGGTGCGCGTGCCCGGCACGCCGCTGGCCGATGCACCGCCCATCGATCCGCTGGACTTCGTGCGCGTGATTGCGGTGGCGCGCATCACCATGCCCACCTCGCGCGTGCGCCTGTCGGCGGGCCGCCAGCAGCTGGGCGATGCGGTGCAGGCGCTGTGCTTCCTGGCCGGCGCCAACTCCATCTTCTATGGCGACAAGCTGCTGGTGACCGGCAACCCCGATGTGGAGGCCGACCGCCAGCTGCTGGCCAAGCTGGGCCTGCAGGGCCGTGCCACGCAGGTGCAGCCCGACCACCACCATGCCTGAGGCAAGGTGCCGCGCATTCGTCGTTGCAAGGAGTATGGCCGGGTTGCCGTTTGTTTTGAAACGAGCATGGCTGCATACTGCTTGCACATTGGCCTGATGGGCCATCCCGATTCATTGAGGAGAAATCATGGTTAGCCTGGAAAAACGCCCGTTCAAAGTCTTGGGCATTCAGCAGATCGCCATTGGCGGCACCGACAAGCAGCGCATGAAAACGCTGTGGGTGGACATGTTCGGCCTGGAGCAGACCGGCACCTTCAAGAGCGAGAGCGAGAACGTGGACGAGGACATCCTGGCCATGGGCAGCGGCGCCCACAAGGTCGAGGTGGACATCATGCAGCCGCTGGACATCAACAAGAAGCCGGCCGTGCACACCACGCCGCTGAACCACATCGGCCTGTGGATCGATGACCTGCCCAAGTGCGTGGAATGGCTCACCGCCAAGGGCGTGCGCTTTGCGCCCGGCGGCATCCGCAAGGGCGCGGCGGGTTTCGACATCTGCTTTCTGCATCCCAAGGCGAACGACGAGTTCCCGATTGCGGGCGAGGGCGTGCTGATCGAGCTGGTGCAGGCGCCGGCCGAGGTGATTGCCGCGCTGGGGTGAGCATGGCGCAAGCTGGTGCCGAAGTGGCGCCAGCTTTTCGTCTGAAAAGGATGCGAAAGACAAAGCCGCTCTTGGAGCGGCTTTTTTGCGTCGGCGTTTCGCGGCGGCGACCCGGGTGCCCCGTCACGGCGTGGGTTCAGGTGCCAGTGCCCCGCGTGGCGTCATCACGTAGCGGTACATCAGTGTGGTGGAGAGCTGGATGCTGGCTGAGTTGTCGTGGGTGAACGCATGATGTGGAGCTCGCCCGGTTCGAGGCGATACGAAATGGTGCTGACCTTTCCGGCGGCATAGCTGGTGTAAGGCAGCTGGACCACAGGGCCAAACGACATGTACACGTGGATCTCGTACTCGTCCAATGCAGTCGCCGTGAATGCCGGGATGCTGACCATGGCTTTACTGACGTTGCTTTGATCAAACACTTCAGCGACGACATTCGTCGCCTGGAACCAGTCCGAGGTGAGCACGGTGGACCCTGCGGTGCAGCGGTGCAGCGACCGAGGTTGCCGCTGGCGGCATGACAGACACGGTAGGTGTGGGTGGCGGCAGCTGGCAGTCCAGGCAGGCGCACCTGCTGATCCGGCTGCACAACCAGCGCTGGCGTGCTCGGTGCGGCGTGGATGACCACGTTGCCGCCCGCAGGCGGCATCAGGGTGATGTCGGCCGCCAGGGCGGAACCGGTGAGCAGGCCAGCAGGGTGAATCGGGTGTTCATGGCGACTCCAGGTGCCCGCATCAACGGGGCGAATGCGCAGAAGTGGAAACGGGCGGGTTGGTGCGTGAGGTGCGCCGGCGCGTGCGCCAGGCCAGTCCGCCCAGCAGCACGGCGAGGCCGGACAGCGCAGCGCCACTCAAGGTCGGGATGGGGGTGGCCGCAAACGTGCCGTTGGGAGACGACACGTTGATGGGGCCTGGCGTGCCGACCGTGGGGCAACCGGCACTGGCCATCCGCACCACCTGGGCGCCGGTGGCGCTGGCGCTGCCTTCGTTGCGCCACTGCTGCGCCAGCTGCAGGCTGCCGCCGCTGGCCACCTGCAGGCTGCCGCCGGGCTGGATGTGGACGTTGCGCACCTCGGTGATCGAGGCGCCGGCCCCGATGGTCAAAACGCCCGCCACCTTCAGGTCGGTACAGGCCAGGCTGATGGCGCCGGCAGGCGCATCGACCACCCCTCCGGCCGGGATGGCCCAGTCGGCCTGGGCCAGCCCGTGCGCCGTCAGGGCGCAGCCCACCACCAGCGCCTGCGGCCAGCGGGCAGCGCGTCGTGGCGCAGGTCTCCTCGTGTCTCTGTTCGGCATGGACATCCCCTGAAAGTCAGCCCCCAAGGCGGGCCTGTATCCACATGGTAACTCATTAATTCCATAAGAAAATTTTGGAATATTTGTGTTTGGGTTGAGGTGCAGACGTGAGAAAGCCGCTCCGAAGAGCGGCTTGTCAGGGGGGTGAGCGGGTCGCCGTCCCCGAGGAGGCCGCTGCGCGTGCGCAGCGGTCGGCGCGTCAGCGCAGGACCAGCACCGGGATGGCCGAGTGCGTGAGCACCTGCTGCGTTTCGCTGCCCAGCAGCAGCCGCGAGATGCCCTTGCGGCCATGCGAGGACATGACGATGAGGTCGGCATGCTCGTCCTTGGCCGTGCCGATGAGGGCGTCGGACACCACGTCCGACTTGATCACCTTGCCAACGGCTGTGACGCCTGCGCCCGTGGCCTGTTGCAGCGCGGCGTCGACGATGGCCTGGCTGTCCTTCGCCCATTGGGCTTCGATGCGCTCCGCATCCGATTCGGTGAGGCTCATCGAGCCCTCGAAGTAGGTCTGCGGGTAGCGCGGCACGACCTTGACCACGACGATTTCGGCCTTGCACAGGCCAGCCAGTCCGATGGCATGGGTCACGGCTTTTTGGGACAGGTCCGAGCCATCGGTGGCCACCAGGATTCGCTTGTACATGGTTTCTCCTTTCGTGTGAGGGGTCGAAGCTTGACCCTAGCGTATTGCGTCGATTCGTGCTGAGGCTTGATGCAAGTCAAGCGCGGCGCATGCGGGCTTGGTCGGGCGACCGGCACGGGGAGGATCCGTCGCGCGATAGGCTGGCGCGCACGGCGTGCGGCCACAGTCACCCGGTTGGCCAACGGGCGCGGCCGTGAGCCGGCCGCTGGCTCATCGGTCGGGATGCACGTCGGTGATGGGCTAGAGGTCGTGAATTTTTTAGTGGCAGTATGGTTTTGTTTTCGATGATGATTGATGAGGTTTAGGGTCATACTGCGATCAAGCTGCAGATTACGAGACCGCCTCGTCGATGTTGGGCGCCGATGAAGGCCCATGACGGGCATCGCGGCCCTGGCTGTTGCGGCCAAGGCGGGTGATGCGGGCACGGCCAACGCGCGGCGGACGGCGTCCCGGTCGTGCGCGCTACAAGGCCCAGGGCGGCTCGCGTTTGACCGACACGCGACCGGGGTTTGTACGTCGATAGGGTGCGAAACAGCGGCGTTAACGGGTTTGTGCTGAGGTGATTATTTCGTCATGTAAAAACATGGGTTGTAATTTGAAAAATTTGGGGTAAGCGCCCGCGCGCCGCGGTAAAGTTGCTGGCAGATTTCGCTCAAGGAGACAGCGCATGGACGACAAGAAGCAAGCGGCCGACAACGGCTTGTCGCAGGAAACCCGCGAGTGGATGGATGCGCTGAGCGCCGTCATCCAGAATGAAGGTGCTGAGCGCGCGCACCAGTTGCTCGAACAGCTGCTGGAACACGCGCGCGAGAACAGCATCGACATGCCGTTCTCGGCCACCACGGGTTACGTCAACACCATCGAACCCGCCCAAGAGGCCAAGTCGCCGGGCAACCTGACCATCGAAGGCCGGCTGCGCGCCTACATGCGCTGGAACGCCATGGCCATGGTGGTCAAGGCCAATCGCCTGCACCCCGAAGACGGCGGTGACCTGGGCGGCCACATCGGTTCCTTCGCCTCGCTGGCCAGCATGTTCGGCGCCGGCTTCAACCACTTCTGGCACGCCGAGAGCGCCGAGCCCGGCAAGGAACACGGCGGCGATTGCCTCTACATCCAGGGTCACGTCTCGCCCGGCATCTATGCCCGCGCCTACCTTGAAGGCCGCATCAGCGAAGAGCAGCTGCTGAACTTCCGCCAGGAGGTGCAGGGCAAGGGCCTCTCCAGCTACCCGCACCCCAAGCTCATGCCCGAGTTCTGGCAGTTCCCCACGGTGTCCATGGGCCTGGGCCCGCTGATGGCGATCTACCAGGCGCGCTTCCTCAAGTACCTGCATGCCCGCGGCATTGCCGACACGGCCAAGCGCAAGGTCTGGGTGTTCTGCGGCGACGGTGAAATGGACGAGGTCGAGTCGCTGGGCGCGATTGGCCTGGCCGCCCGCGAGAACCTGGACAACCTGATTTTCGTCATCAACTGCAACCTGCAGCGCTTGGATGGCCCGGTGCGCGGCAACGGCAAGATCATCCAGGAGCTCGAAGGCGAGTTCCGCGGCTCGGGCTGGAACGTCATCAAGCTGATCTGGGGCCACGGCTGGGACGATCTGCTGGCGCGCGACAAGGACGGTGCGCTGCGCAAGATCATGATGGAGTGCAACGACGGCGACTACCAGGCCTTCAAGGCCAACGATGGCGCTTACGTGCGCAAGCACTTCTTCGGCCGCGATCCACGCACGCTCAAGCTCGTCGAGCACCTGACCGACGACGAGATCTGGGACCTGCGCCGCGGCGGCCACGACTCGCAGAAGGTCTATGCCGCGTTCGACGCCGCCAACAAGCACCAGGGGCAACCCACGGTGCTGCTGGTCAAGACCGTCAAGGGCTTTGGCATGGGCAAGATCGGTGAAGGCCGCAACAACGTGCACCAGACCAAGAAGCTGTCGGATGAGGACGTCAAGGCCTTCCGCGACCGCTTCAACCTGCCCATCACCGACAGCGAGCTCAAGGACGGCAACATCCCGTTCTACAAGCCAGCCGACGACCACCCCGAGATGAAGTACCTGCACGAGCGCCGCAAGGCGCTGGGTGGCTACTTGCCGCATCGCCGCACCCGGGCCGACGAGCAGTTCACCGTCCCCGGCCTGGAGACCTTCAAGGCGGTGCTCGAGCCCACGGCTGAAGGCCGCGAGATCAGCACCACGCAGGCCTATGTGCGCTTTTTGACCCAGCTGCTGCGCGACCAGGCCATCGGTCCGCGCGTGGTGCCCATCCTGGTGGACGAGGCGCGCACCTTCGGCATGGAAGGCCTGTTCCGGCAGATCGGCATCTACAACCCGCATGGCCAGCAGTACACCCCGGTCGATAAAGACCAGGTCATGTACTACAAAGAAGACGTCAAGGGCCAGATCCTGCAGGAAGGCATCAACGAGGCGGGCGGCATGGCCAGCTGGATTGCCGCCGCCACGAGCTACAGCACCAGCAACCGGATCATGATCCCGTTCTACGTGTACTACTCGATGTTCGGCTTCCAGCGCGTGGGCGACTTGGCCTGGGCGGCGGGCGACATGCAGGCGCGCGGCTTCCTGCTGGGCGGCACGTCGGGCCGCACTACGCTGAACGGCGAAGGCCTGCAGCACGAAGACGGCCACAGCCACATCCTGGCCGGCACCATCCCCAACTGCGTGAGCTACGACCCGACCTTCGCGCACGAAGTCGGCGTGATCCTGCACCATGGCCTCAAGCGCATGGTCGAGCGCCAGGAGAACGTGTTCTTCTACCTCACGCTGCTCAACGAAAACTACGCCATGCCAGGCCTGACGCCCGGCACCGAAGAGCAGATCATCAAGGGCATGTACCTGTGCAAGGCCGCGGGTGACCAGGCCAGCGAGCTGCGCGTGCAGCTGCTGGGCTCGGGCACCATCTTGCGCGAGGCGATTGCCGCCCAGGCCTTGCTGGCCACCGACTGGGGCGTGGCGGCCGACGTTTGGAGCTGCCCCAGCTTCAACGAGCTGGCGCGCGACGGCCAGGATTGCGAACGCTGGAACCTGCTGCACCCGACCGAGACGCCCAAGGTGCCCTTCGTGGCCCAGCAGCTGGCCGACAACGCCGGTCCGGTCATCGCGTCCACCGACTACATCAAGAGCTACACGGACCAGATCCGCGCCTTCATCCCCGAAGGCCGCAGCTACACCGTGCTGGGTACCGACGGCTTTGGCCGTTCGGATTTCCGCTATCGCCTGCGGGAGCATTTCGAGGTCAACCGCCATTACATCGCGCTGGCCGCCCTCAACGCCCTGGCCAAGGAGGGCAAGCTGCCCGCCGCCAAGGTGGCCGAGGCCATCGCCAAGTACGGCATCGCCGTCGACAAGGTCAACCCGCTGCACGCCTGAGGGTCATGCAATTCCATTGAGGAGTAAGGCGCCACTGCCGTTCATCCATGAACGGCAATGAGGGGATACTGGCACCACGTGGCATGTCGTTTCCCCGCCTGCTTCGCTGTTCAGAAAGAGACAAACATGGCAACGATTGACGTCAAGGTTCCCGACATCGGCGATTTCTCTGAAGTGGCCGTGATCGAGGTGCTGGTCAAACCCGGCGACACCGTCGCCGCCGAGCAAAGCCTGATCACCGTGGAGTCCGACAAGGCCTCGATGGAGATCCCGTCGTCTGCGGCAGGCGTGGTCCAGGCGCTGCAGGTCCAGGTCGGCGACAAGGTGGCCGAAGGCTCGGTGATCCTCACGCTGGAGGTCCAGGGTGATGCGGCCCCGGCGCCCACACCCGCGCCTGCACCGGCCTCAGCCTCCGCACCCGCTCAGGCTGCGCCGGCCGCCGCCGAGCCTGCCCCGGCGCCGGCGGGTCAGGCTGGCCCGGTGGAGGTGCGTGTGCCCGACATCGGCGACTTCAAGGATGTCGCGGTGATCGAGGTGCTGGTCAAGCCCGGCGACAGCGTGCAGGCCGAGCAATCGCTGATCACCGTGGAATCGGACAAGGCGTCGATGGAAATCCCTTCGTCGGGGGCCGGCGTGATCGAGTCGCTGAGCGTGAAGGTGGGCGACGTCATCAACCAGGGTGATCTGATCGCGGTGCTCAAAGGGGCCGCGCCTGCGGCCTCGGGAGCACCTGTGGCCGCTGCACCCGCGGCCTCCGCGCCGCCTCCGGCCCAGTCGCCCACGTCGGCGCCTGCGCCCGCTGCTGCAACAGCCCATGCGCCGGCGCCGAGTGCAGCACCTGCGGCCCACGACCCCACGCGTTCGCCGGTGGGCCTGCCGTATGCCTCGCCCTCGGTGCGCAAGTACGCCCGCCTGCTGGGCGTGCCGCTCGACGAGGTCAAGGGGTCGGGCAACAAAGGCCGCATCCTCGAGGCCGATGTGCAGGCCTTCACCAAGTCCGTGATGGCCGGTGCCACCCAGACCAAGGCCCAGGTTGCCAAGGCGCCTGCCGGTGGCGGCGACGGCGCTGCATTGGGCCTGTTGCCCTGGCCCAAGGTCGATTTTGCGAAGTTCGGCCCGGTCGAGCGCAAAGACCTGTCGCGCATCAAGAAGATCAGCGGGGCCAACCTGCACCGCAACTGGGTGATGATTCCGCACGTCACCAACAACGACCTGGCCGACATCACCGAGCTCGAAGCCTTCCGCGTCTCGACCAACAAGGAGAACGAGAAGAGCGGCGTCAAGGTGACCATGCTGGCCTTCGTCATCAAGGCCGTGGTGGCTGCGCTCAAGAAACACCCGGAGTTCAATGCCTCGCTCGATGGCGACGCCTTGGTCTACAAGCAATACTTCAACATCGGCTTTGCCGCTGACACGCCCAATGGCCTGGTGGTGCCGGTGCTCAAGGACGCCGACAAGAAGGGCATCATCCAGATCAGCGCCGAGATGGGCGAGCTGGCCAAGAAAGCACGCGATGGCAAGCTGGGCGCCGCCGACATGCAGGGCGGTTGCTTCTCGATCTCGTCGCTGGGGGGCATCGGGGGCACGCACTTCACGCCCATCGTCAATGCACCTGAGGTCGCCATCCTGGGCCTGTCCAAGAGCAGCATGCAGCCCGTGTGGGACGGCAAGGCCTTCGTGCCGCGCCTGATGCTGCCCCTGTCGCTGTCGTACGACCACCGCGTCATCGACGGTGCCGCCGCCGCACGCTTCAACGCTTACCTGGGCCAGCTGCTGGCCGACTACCGCCGCATCGTGCTGTGAACGGCGCGACCGTGCGCGGCGAAGCGCCCAGCCGCCAGACTTGAGGCCAGGCACAGGGGCATACCTCACGGCCAACCCCTCAGGCCTGCGCGCACACCCTCGCGGCGGCCCCTCATCCGGCAGTCGTGCCTGGCCGCCGGCTGGAAATCGGCTTGCGCGTCCGTTTCTCCGGCCAAGTTGCACACCATGGTGCAGCCTGTTGACCAGGGATGCTGCATCTCAAGGCGTGGAGTATCGGTTTGTGGTTGATGAATAGACATCGAGCATGGCTGGATACCCTTCATTCTGCAAGCAACTGCGGGTTGGCAACCGATGGCACGCAGTCGTGACCCCGACGCATGGACCGAAGTACCGAGCCCAACCCTCGACCTACAACCTTTTGCAGTCGCACTGCTGAACATCACGCGTGGTGCGGGTGGTAATAGACGATGCCGCCACACAAAGCGCGTCGTCCGTCGTGGGTGTGGATGAGGCCAATGGCACTGCTCAACCAGGGCAGTGTGGTGGTGAACCTGCGCCCGCAGGGCGTGCTGGGTGACACGCAGGCAACCTCATGAGCCGCCTGCGCGAAGCCGTGGGCCAGCAGGTGGCAGGGGGCAGCATCTACCAGCAGCCCACGCGGGACCTGACGGTGGACAGCGAACCTGCCCCCCCCGAGTACCGTTTTGAAATTGAGGGTGTCAATACGGCAGAGGTGAATACCTGGGCCAAGAAAATGGTGGAGCTGCTGGGGTAGGCGCACCGAGGTGCGCCTGGGCGTTTCGGCCAGCACCATCGACGGGCGATGCCGCCAGCTTGCGGACGATGCCCATGTCGCGCCTGGCCTGGACACCGCGGTGAACCTGGTCGCCTCGACCCTCATGAACGGTGCCTGGGTCAACTTGGCAAGCTGACTAGCTCGACCAGCGTCACGGCCGACGGCCAGTGACCGCCCCGATGCAGGGGCGGCTCCTGAGCGAGTCAGGACTCCATGGCGGCGAGGCGCTCGAGTTCGTCGCACACGTCGCTCAAGCGACCCGACAGGCGCAGGCGCACCAGGCCCTGGCTGCCGTCTCCGTCCACCCAACGGATGGAGCGGAGCAGGGCTTTGGGGGTGTCACCTGCTGAGGGGCGGGGTGGCTCCGCATCCAACCCGGGTGGCATGGCGGCCGCAGCCGGCACGCTGTGCGCAGGGTTTTGCCACGCCTGCAGCGTGAGTGCGTCGTTGCGTTGCGTGAGCGTGCGCACCCCTTGTTGCATGCGGTGGGCCATGCGCGGCATGGCCTGAGAGCACAGGCGCATGCCTTGCGCCAGTTGCCGGCTGGGGCCATGCAGGCGGGCCGAGAGTTGGCTCAGGCCCGAGACGGCCTGTTCCAGCCAGATGCCAGCGTGGGCCAGGGCGTGCTGCGAACGAGCGGGGTGTGTTGTCCAAACAGTGTCATCAGCCTTCATCGGGAACCTCGTGAAACTGACGGCAGGATTGACCAGGGATCTCGCCACACAGGGTTGCATGGGCACAGGAGTGCCCCGCCGTGGCCCGGAGCCCCAGCGTCTTGCCACGCCTGCCACCTTGTGGCGAGCGGAAAACTACAAACTGATGGCGTTGCGAATGAGGCCGACCGCGCGCCCTTCGATCTCGAAGGGCTCGCCCGCGTGCACCACGATGGTGGCGTAGTCGGGGTTCTCGGCATGCAACTCGATGACGTCGTGGTTGCGGTGAAACCGCTTGACGGTGACCTCTTCGCCCAGTCGGGCGACGATGATTTGCCCGTTGCGGGCTTCGCGCGTGGCGCTGACGGCGAGCAGGTCACCATCGAGGATGCCGGCATCGCGCATGGACATGCCGCGCACGCGCAGCAGGTAGTCGGGCTTTTGGGCGAACAGGCTGGATTCGACCACGTAGGTCTGATCGACGTGCTCTTGCGCCAGGATGGGCGAGCCCGCCGCCACGCGGCCCACCAGCGGCAGCGACAGCTGGTTCAGGCCGGGCAGGGTGGCTTGGCGCACATCTTTGCCGCTGCTGCCGGTCCAGTTCTTGAGCCGGATGCCGCGCGAGGTGCCACTGACCAGCTCGATCACGCCTTTGCGGGCCAGGGCCTGCAGGTGCTCTTCCGCGGCGTTGGCCGATTTGAACCCCAGCGCAGCCGCAATTTCGGCGCGTGTGGGTGGCGCACCGGTGCGTGCGATGTTGTTGCGCACGAGTTCGAGGACCTGTTGCTGACGGGTGGTGAGCTTGGGCGTGCTGGGCATGCGTAGACTCCGGTCGGGTTGGCATTCAGAGGAATGCTACTGGTTGTTCATACAGTGCATGTATTTTTATCCAGTTTTCTGAACGATGCAAGAGCCAGCAACAAAAATCGTGGTGTTGGGCACGGGTGGCACGATTGCCGGCCTGCAGACCGCCGGTCCACCGGGCACGTATCGGGCTGGCGCCTTGCCCTTGGCCCAGCTGTTGCCCGAAGGCGCCGACCTGGAGCGCGTCGATGTGGCGCACATCGACAGCAAGGACATGGACCTGGCGGTGTGGCGGCAGCTGACGGTGCAGGTGGCGCAGGCCCTGGGGCGTGATGAGGTGGCCGGCGTGGTCATCACGCATGGCAGCGACACCCTGGAGGACACGGCCTGGTTGCTACACAGCCTGTTCGCATCTTCGGGCAAGCCCGTGGTGTTGACCTGTGCGATGCGGCCCGCCGATCACCCCGCGCCCGACGGGCCGGGCAACTGGCGTGACGCGCTGGCCGTGGCGCGCGACGGCGGGGCGGGGCACCGCGGGGTGTTGGTGGTGTGCGCCGGGCAGGTGCACGGGGCCCGCGGGGTGCGCAAGCAGCATGGCTGGGCCGTGGACGCCTTTGGCTCAGGCCAGGCCGGCGCCTTGGGCGCCGTGAACAACGGCCAGGTGCATTGGTTTCGTGAGCCGATCCGGCCCGCGGTGGATTCTGGCTTGAACGAGGCTTCTGCTGTCGGTGAGTCGCTGTGGCGCACGCTGCTGTCGCCGCCGTGGCCTGAGCAGCTGCGCACGCAGGTCCACCAAGCGCTGCTGAGGCGGGACTGGCCCTGGGTGGCGGTGGTGCACAGCGCTGCCCTGGCCGATGCGCGCAGCCTGCGGGCGTTGGTCGACGCGGGTGTGCAAGGCCTGGTGGTTGCCGGCACCGGGTCTGGCACGGTGCATCGCGATTGGCTGCCGGTGCTGGCGAGCTTGCCTGAGTCCGTGCCCTGGGTGCTGTGCAGTGCCTGCGAGATGGCGGGCATGCCCTTGACCGAACAGGCCGGGTGGTCGGCCCTGGACCTGACGCCGCGCAAGGCGCGCATCAGCCTGGCCTTGATGCAGCTGGCCCTGGGCTGAGGCAGCGCCGGCCTCGATGGGGCCGGCCCGCCGCGTCCGGCGCCAAGCCCATGGCGTAGGTTGCTTGATCGAGGAATTGCGGCGGTTGGCCGTCGGTCGGGTCAGGTTGCTAGGAGTAGCGACTTGTCGCCGATTTCACATGATCGGCAATGGCTGGATACTGCTTTGGGTGATCAGCCGCCATCACTGCGCGATCAACCACCGCCGCTGCCGCGGCGCAGGGCATCCTGCTGCTCGCGCATGCGCCTGCACTGCGGGTGGCTGCTGTTCGCGGAACATTGGCTTTGCATGCAGGCGGCCCGCGCCAGAAACGCTTGTCCCTGGCAGGCTTGCTCGGGCGATGGTCTGGGTGGCGGAGCGGGCGTGGGGTCCGCAGCGGCAACAGGGGGGGGCGCTTCAGCCACGCGCGGTGCCGGTGGGGGCTCTGGGCGCTGCGGTTTGACCTCTTTGGGTTTGGCCTTGGGTTTGGGGGCGGGCGCAGGCTTGACCGGGGAAGGATGGCTGGCAGCGGCTGCGGCGACCGGTGCCGACGCGAGGGACGGTGGCGCCGTCGCCACGGGCACGTAGCTCGGAAACTCGGCCAATGCGGGCGCGGGCGGCGTGGCGGCTGCCTCCCGCACGCTCACCGCATCGGGCAGCGCCGCACTCGCCGTGGGCGTGTGGGGCTGGAAGCTGCCGGTCGCCTGCTGGGCCGAGGTCTGGCGTGCCGCGTCTTCGGTGAAATACCACCAGGCGCAACCCAGCGCCAACACGCCGACGACCAGGGCTGCGGATGCGGGCCGCAGCAGGCCGGTTCGGGGTGTGTGGACGTCGATGCGACGGCGGCGGCGACGCTTGCGGGCGGGCAGCAGCTCGCCCGTGTTCAGGTCGACCATCAGCTTGGCGCAGGAGCTGCAGAACTTGGCGTTGCCGCGGTTCTCTGCTGCGCAATGGGGGCAAACAATGCTGGACATGCTCAGCCCACGCTCCTGCTGTGCACCGTGCGACGGCTTGGGGAGGCGTGGGAGCCAGAATTATTCCGCAAAAATGTCTCACTGTGTAACCAGTGTGAAAGTTTGCGATGAGAGGCAGGTGGGTGCGCCGGGCGGCGCACCGCACGGTCACGGCGTGGGCTGCAGCAAGCGAGCAATCAAGGCCCCTTGAGTGGGGCCGGGGATGGGCAACCAGACGCGGTGCGGGTTGCCGGGGGCGACGTCCACCGACTGGCCGTCGGCGTTGTGCATCTCGGTGATGGTCAAGGTGCGGTTGCCGCTGGGGTGGATGACCTCGATGGTGTCGCCCACGGCAAAGCGGTTCTTGGCCTCGATCTCGACCCAGCCATCATCGCGCGCGCTGCGCACTTCGCCGACAAAGTGGCTGCGCTGCAGCACGCTGTGGCCGGTTTCGTAATTCTGGTAGTCGTTCGCGGGGCGCCGCTCCAGCAGGCCGCCGGTGTAGCCACGGTTGGCCAGTCCCTCGAGCTCGGTGATGAGGTTCGGGTTGAACGGCCTGCCGGCCACCGCGTCGTCGATGGCGCGGCGGTAAACCTGTGCCGTGCGCGCCACGTAGTACAGGCTCTTGGTGCGGCCCTCGATCTTGAGCGAATCGACGCCGATCTTCACCAGGCGCTCCACGTGCTCCACGGCACGCAGGTCCTTGGAGTTCATGATGTAGGTGCCGTGCTCGTCTTCCATGATGGGCATGTGCTCGCCGGGCCGGCCGATTTCCTCGATGAGGTAGACCTGGTCGGCCTGGGGGTGGCGCTCGCCATTGCCGCAGGTGCTGAACTGCGCATCGGCTTCCTCGCGGGCCTTGTCGAAGTTGAAGCCCTGTTCTAGCGAGGTGGCCAGTGCTTCGCCGGTGTTCGGGTCCACGGCCGCCTCGTGTGTCTTGTATTCCCAGCGGCAGGCGTTGGTGCAGGTGCCCTGATTGGGATCGCGGCGGTTGAAGTAGCCCGACAGCAGGCAGCGGCCCGAGTAGGCGATGCACAAGGCACCGTGCACGAAGACCTCGATCTCCATGTCGGGGCATTCCTGGCGGATCTTCTCGATCTCGTCCAGGCTCAGCTCGCGCGAGAGGATGATGCGCGAGACACCGGCCTTCTGCCAGAACTTCACCGTCGCCCAGTTGGTGGTGTTGGCCTGCACCGAGAGGTGGATCTCGGCCTCGGGCCACTTGTCCTTGACCATCATCATCAGGCCGGGGTCGGCCATGATGAAGGCATCGGGTTTGAGCGCCATCACGGGCTCAATGTCGCGGATGTAGGTGCGAACCTTGTCGTTGTGGGCGATCAGGTTGCTGGTGACGAAGAACTTCTTGCCGCGTGCGTGGGCTTCGGCAATGCCTTGAGCGATCTGCTCCAGGCGGAATTCGTTGTTGCGCGCGCGCAGGGAATAGCGGGGCTGGCCGGCATAGATGGCGTCGGCGCCAAAGTCGTAGGCGGCACGCATTTTGTCCAGCGAGCCCGCTGGCAGGAGCAATTCGGGGGCTTTGAGCATCCCGGTATTGTCGATGAAGCGCAATTTCTTGTCCTGAGCTCGCCCCGGGTGAGATACATCTGGCAACAAGAGATAACATCTGTGCATTCCTCTCAGGCCCGCTTGTCATGGATCCCATCTTTTCGAGACCCACCACCGCGTTCGTCTGCCATCCCAGTGCCCAGGCCATCGCCCACGAAATCGACCTGGCCATGGCGCATTGCGGGCTGCTGCCGGATGACGGGCCGGACGCTGCCGCCGAGGGGCCCGTGGTGGAGCTGCTGGCCGGCGCGGGGTTGTGGCACGTGTGGCGCATCAGCCCCGACGAGGGCCTGTGGCAGCTGCGCGATGGGGGCGGCGTGCCGTTGCTGCAACAGGTCTGCAAGCGGCTGTCGGTGCCAGGGTTTGCCACCGTGTTCGACGCCGAGGACGCGGGCAGCGAGGTGTTGCTGGAAATGGACGCGCAAGGCCAGTTGCGGGCCGCTGGCGCCTGGCGTGGGGCGGACCGTTTGGGCGAGGTGCCGCTGTCGCTGCCCATGCAGCCGTTTTCGAGTGGTTTGAAAAGCCTGTGGGCGCAGGCGCAAACCCAGGCCGCCGTGGACGGCCTGACGCTGACGCCGGTGCGCGCCTTCCTGCGCATGGCGTGGCAGCGCCTGGGGGGCTCGCCCCTGGCCGACGCCGGCAAAGGGCCGCGCCCGGTCAGCACGACCCGATACCGCGCGGCCGATGCAGCGGCGCTGCGCGATTTTCTGGCGCAGAAGCAAGGTGGCCGGACCGCGCCGGCTCAGGGCGCCGACAGCCCGGCCGAAGCGGGCGTGCCACCGCCCGATCACCTCGGGGTCGGCACGGCAGCGAGCCAGACGCGGTGGGAAGCCGGTCTCGCCGCGGCCCGCGCGCGCGTCGAATCGGCGCCCGATTCAGCCGCCGGCGTGGCTTCTGATGCGGCATCACCTCCACATGCGGCCGCCTCTGATTCAGCCCAGGTGGCATCCATGCCTGAACCCGAGTCGCCAGGCGTGGCAGCCGGCGCCCAGGCAGTTCCCGTGGCGCCGCCGGTTGCTGCCGCGCCGCGTTACGCGCAGGGCGAGACCATGGCGGTGGGCGATGCGGTGGCCCTCGATGGCGGCATGAGTGGCGGCCGCCTGCAGGCTTTGCAGGGCGAGGGCCGGGATTTTCGCGCCGTGCTGGACGTGGGTGGCGGCCGCGAGCAGGCCTTTGCCGGCGCCGATTTCGTGGCGCGGGCCACGCGCGTGGGCACCGACACCCAGTCCTACCATGCTGCAGACGGCCTGGTCGTGGACACCCTCAAGGCGCGTGCCGAGCAAGGCGACGCCAAGGCCATGCTGTACCTTGGCATCCGCCTGCTGCGCGGGGCCGGCATCGACCGGGATCCGCACAAGGCCTATGCCTGGCTGACCCAGGCCGCCGACCGCGAGGCGGTGCTGGCGCAGTACCTGGTCGGCATGATGAGCAAGAACCCCGCGCGCAGTGCCCGCTACTGGGAGCGGGCGGCCCAGCGTGGCCATGCGTCCTCGCAGTTCTGCCTGGCGCTGGCGCTGCTGCACGGCCAGGGCGTGGCGCAGGACACGGCACGGGGCACGCAATGGCTGTCGCGCGCTGCCCAGCAGGGCCATCTGGCGGCCATGTACAACCTGGGCCTGCTCAAAACCGGTTCGGACCGGGCCCTGATCGAGGACGTCGACGCGCGGCTGCCGCTGTTCGTGGCCAAGGCCGAAGGCGGTGACCACGTGGCCACTTGGTTGCTGGCCCAGGCGATTCAGGCTGGCGCGCCACTCGAGCTGGACCAGGTGGTGAGCTGGCTCAGCGACGCGGTGGCCGAAGGTTTCGAACCCGCCTATGAACACCTGGCCAGCCTGGCCGCCCAACCCGCAGTGAGCACGGCAGCGCGTGATCGGGCCAGCCTGCAGCTGGCCGAGCAGGCCGTGGTGGGCTCGCTGACGGCGCGCTTTGCGCTGGGCCAGCTGCTGGTGCACGGCGATGCCGACGCCCTGGGCGAAGGGCTGCGCCAGCTGCACGAGGTGGCCGGCAGCGGCAACGTCCGGGCGAGCGACGCCATCCGCCAGGTGCAGGTCGAGCTGTTGGCCAATGTGCAGGCCCTGCTGGCCGATGCGCGGGTGGCCGGCGCTGCGTCTGCGGATGACGTCGGCGCGGATCTGTCGCGCGAAGCCGTGCGCGAACGCGTCTGGCGTGCGGCCACGGGCTTGCAGGCCATCGCCGATGGCGGGGTGGTGGAGATGGGCCCCAACGCGCGCGTGCAGGTGCAGAACCTGTACCAGGCGGCCGCGGACCTGGGCAATGCCGACGCCACGCTGCAGCTCGCCGCCTTGCGCGCCGACCCACGCTGGGAACAGGCCTTGCTGCTCGACCACTTGGTGGCGCCTGGGCTCACGCAGACCGAGTCCCTGTTGCCCATTCACGATGACGATGAGGGTATGGAGCCCTTGTCGTTTTCTCATCATCGGGAATCGGTTGATACTCCTGATCAGGGTGAGGCTGAGGCGAAGTCGGCCTTCGACACGGACATGGGTGAGGCGCGCCAGCCTGAGGGGCCGCATGAGGACGGCGAGGCGCCGCCTGCACCGGTGGACACCCCGCTGCCGGCGCTCTCCGACAGCGCTGCCGATGAGGCTGCCGCCGACGCGACGGCGTCCACGCTGCAGGCCGAGCCGGCCAGCCAGACGGGTGAGCTTGGTGAAGCCGACCTGCCCGGTGTGGAGGTCACGCCTGCCGACGACGCAGCACCCGTCGCACCGGCGCCCGAGGTGCCGCCCAAGCGCAAACCCTGGTGGAAGTTCTGGTAACGCGTGGACGCCGGGCATCAGGGCGACGCAGCCGGTTGCGCTGCCTTGCGGACTGACCCGGTTGGGGCGACGGGACTTGGCGCGCACCTGCCTCAAACAGTCCGCCGCTGCCGTGTGGCTTCGTGAAGGCGTTTCTGGGGATGCGGCTCCGGAGACACCGTCGCTTGCAGGCCCGCCAAACCGCAGGCATTGACCTCTGCCGTGTCGACCCGCATGTGGGGACCCATTGCATTGCGCGGGCGTGTCCGCCAGGCCTGTGCCGTTCGGCTCGCTGAAGAGGACGTACGGAATGGATCGGCGGAACCGCTCGCGCTGAACGACACCTGCGCCTGCTTGCGGCCCTGGCCGCCGCCTGACCCCCGCGTCGTCTCCTTACACTCGCGTCATGCCCAAGAAGTCTGCTGCTCCCTCACCGGCTGTGTCCCCCGATTCGCTTCAGGCGCCCGGGCCGGACCTTGCGGGTCTGCGTGTGGGCGAGGGCACATCGGGTCAAGCGGGGTTGCCGGCCGGTTCCGCCTCAGAGGCCGCTCATGGCCCGTCGGAGGCGCCAGACCTGGAGACACCGGCGCAGGTGGCTGACCCGGCCGAGCCAGCTGCCGGACCGCACAGTGCCGAGCTGCTGGCCCAGGTTGCCGCCTTGCCGTCGCTGCCCGGCGTGTACCGCTACTTTGACGCGCAGGATGGCGTGCTCTACGTAGGCAAGGCGCGCAACCTCAAGCGCCGCGTCTCGAGCTACTTTCAAAAGAACCACGGCGGCACGCGCATCGGCCTCATGGTGGGCAAGATCGCGCGCATGGAGACCACGGTGGTGCGCTCCGAGGCCGAGGCGCTGCTGCTCGAAAACAACCTCATCAAGTCGCTCGCGCCCAAGTTCAACATCTTGTTCCGCGACGACAAGAGCTACCCCTACGTCAAGCTGACCGGGCGTGGCGGTCCGCCCCCGGCGCGCGCCGATGTGGGCGAGGTGCGCCCCGGCGACTGGCCGCGCATCGCCTATTACCGGGGCGCCGTGGACAAGCGCAACCGCTATTTTGGGCCGTATCCCAACGCCTGGGCCGTGAAGCAAAGCCTGCAGCTGCTGCAGAAGGTGTTCAAGCTGCGCAGCTGTGAAGACACGGTGTTCGCCAACCGCTCGCGCCCCTGCCTGCTCTACCAGATCAAGCGCTGCAGTGGCCCGTGCGTGCACCACATCAGCGCGGCCGCCTATGCGCAGGACGTGGCCAGTGCCGAGCAATTCCTGCGCGGCGAAACGCAGACGGTGATCCAGGGCCTGCAGACGCGCATGCTGGACCACGCCGAGCACCTGCGCTTTGAAGAAGCGGCCCAGGTGCGCAACCAGATCGAGGCCCTGTCCGCCGTGCTGCACCAGCAGGCCGTCGAGGCCGCGGACGACGTGGACGTCGACATCATCGCCGTCAAGGTGCAGGGCGGCCGGGCCTGCGTGAACTTGGCCATGGTGCGCGGTGGCCGCCACCTGGGCGACCGCGCCTATTTCCCCTCGCACGTGGAAGATGCCTATGTGTTGGCGCGCGAAGGCGAGGGGTTTGAGGATGAGGCGATTGATCTGCCATCAGTAGCGGCCGATACCCCGGTGAATGCCCCGGCCGGTGCGCAGTCTGCTGCGCCGGCATCCGCTGCGGGATCCGCGCCGCACGAGGCACCGGCTTCACCCGATGCGTCGGCCGTGTGCGGTGCACCTGCTCTGGCTGACTCGGCTGACGAGGCCGCGCCACCGCGCATCGCGCAAGACCCCAAGGGGGTCATGCCCCTTGAGGGCGGCTCGGTCCAACCCGGCGTGCCGACCGCGACAGCCAGCGCCGCAGCGGCAGCCAGTCCAGCGCCGGTGCCGGCCGACAGCGCGGCCCGCGAGCGCATCGTGCTGGATCCGGGGCGCGCGGCGCGTCAGGTGCTGCAGGCCTTCATCGCTCAGCACTACCTGCATGTGCCCGCGCCGCCGCAGCTCATCACCAGCGAGCCCGTGGACCGCGAGCTGTTGCGTGCCCTGTCGGCCGAGCTGGGCCTGAAGCTGCGCGCCGTGCACAACCCCCGCGAGCAGCGCCGCGTGTGGCTGGAGATGGCCGAGAAGAACGCGGCCCTGCAGCTGGCCCGCCTGCTGTCCGAAGAAGGCTCGCAGCAGGCGCGCACGCGCGCCCTGGCCGAGGCGCTGGACCTGCCCATGGACGAGCTCGACACGCTGCGCATCGAGTGTTTCGACATTTCGCACACGGCCGGCGAAGCCACGCAGGCCAGCTGCGTGGTGTTCCAGGCACACCGCATGCAGTCGAGCGAGTACCGCCGCTACAAGATCGACGACATCACGCCTGGTGACGACTACGCCGCCATGCGCCAGGTGCTGTTGCGCCGCTACGGCAAGGTGGCCGAAGGCCTGCGGGTGGCCAAGGAGGAAGGCAGCACGCCGGGCGCCGACCTGCGCCTGCCGGATCTGGTGCTGGTCGATGGCGGCAAAGGGCAGGTCAGCATGGCGCGCGAGGTGTTCGCGCACCTGGGCCTGGACCTCTCGCTCATCGTCGGCGTGGAAAAAGGCGAAGGCCGCAAGGTCGGCCTGGAAGAGCTGGTGTTTGCCGATGGGCGCGAGAAGGTCTACCTGGGCAAGGATTCGGCGGCCCTGATGCTGGTGGCGCAGATCCGCGACGAGGCGCACCGCTTCGCCATCACCGGCATGCGTGCCGCGCGCGCCAAGGTGCGCACCGGCGGCAGCCGTCTCGAAGACATCCCCGGCGTGGGGCCGCGCAAGCGGGCGGCGCTGCTGCAGCGCTTCGGCGGCGTGCGTGGGGTGGAGAACGCGAGCGTGGAAGACATCCTCAGCGTGCCCGGCATCTCGCACGACCTGGCGACGGCGATCTACCAAGCCCTGCATTGACGCCAAGGTGAACACAGACACGAAGCAGCGGATTGCCGGGCAAGGCCCGCCACGATTCGGTCAGGGCACTCAACGGCGCGTGGTGCGACGTGCGACCCAGCCCAGCAGACTGGCCAGCGCCAGCAAGCTGAGTGGGCTGTTCACGGGGACGGGCGTGGGGGCTGCGGCTGCGGTCACCGTGATGGTGACTTGAGCCACCTCGCAGCGGCGGGCCGGGCCGGTCACGGCCGTGCAGACCTCATAGGTAAACGTGTCGGTGCCCACAAAGGCAGGGTTGGGTCGGTAGACCACGCTGCCGGTGGCGTCCACGAGGACGGTGCCATTCGTCGGGGGGACCGTCACAGTGGGCATGTCCAATGCCATGCTGGGCTGAGATACCGTGTCGTTGCTGCGAACGTCGATGGTGATGGGCGTGTTGACAGGGGTGCTGCGGGTGTCGTTGACCGGCTGAGGCTCAGCGGGTGCCAGCGCCAGCATGTAGTCAATGGTGGAGTGACCCGAGCGTCCCAACTCGGTGGTGCGGATCTCACACACGTCGGTGGCCTTGATGATCAAGCCAGAGACGATGCCGTTGGTGGGGGCGTTGGCCGGGCTCTCCAATTGCCAGAAGGAGTCCACCGCGCCAGCAACGGGGGGCGTCTGCGTGGGGATGCTCGACGTGGAAATCTGAAGGAATTCCACAGACGCTGCCGCATCGAGCTGCGTGCCGTCGCAGCGGAAGAACCGATATTGGCTGGCATCCGTGGCGTCCAGATCATGACTGATCAGCGTGGTGCCAACGAGCATGGGAGCGAGAAACTTCACCGAATGCACACCACCACCGGCTTCCCAAACGTTGCCTGCGGCAGCGGTGGGCAGGCCGATGTTGGCAGGACGGGTCGCCGTGCTCGACATCAGGTTCAGGTTGGTGCCAGACCACCGCAACCAAGGATGCGAGCCACTTCCGACGTCCCCCAGCCAATCGAGCGTGAAAGGCATGCCCTGCAAGGTCGCGCTGACGGGCGTGCCTTTGGCGAAAGTCACCGCCGGGTCGTCAAATATGGCGACCTGCCACCCCGCAAAATAATTGGAGTCAGCGGTCACCACCTCCGCATGCGCGCCTGGGCTCCAGAGGGTGGCAAGCGCAAGGCACAGCGGCGTGAAGGCCTTGCCTGCAGATGACGACACAGTGAAACGCATCCCTACCCCTCAAGTTGAAGGATGCATTCTTGCATGCAAGTTTCAAATGCGTACGTGAATTTGCCACCCTTCCACAGTCCGAAGTGATGTGCGCGTGCGGTGGTGCCTCTCAATGTGTCTGAAGCGCATTTTCTAACCGTGGCGCAGGGCCACGGTCTTCAGCGTGGTGAAGCCATACAAGGCCTCGAAGCCCTTCTCGCGGCCGTGGCCCGAGGACTTCACGCCGCCGAACGGCAGCTCGACACCGCCGCCCGCCCCATAGTTGTTGACGAAGACCTGGCCGCAATGCAGCTGGCGCGCCAGGCGGAACTGGCGCGCGCCGTCCCGCGTCCAGACCCCGGCGACCAGGCCATAGGGCGTGCCATTGGCCAGCTGCAGGGCGTGGGCTTCGTCTTCGAACGGCGTGGCGCACAGCACCGGGCCAAACACCTCGTCCTGGGCAATGCGGTGCTCGGGCGGCACATCGGCCAGCAGCGTGGGGGCCTGGTAGAAGCCGGACTCGGGCGCGTCGTCCACGATCTGGCCCTGCGCAACCAGCGGGATGCCGGCGACCTGGGCGTCGGAGAGGAAATCCCACACGCGCTGCTGCTGGCTGGCGCGGATGAGGGGGCCGAGGTCCAGGTCCATGGCGGCGGGGCCGACGCGCAGGGCCTCGAAGGCCTCGGCCAGGCGCCCGATCAGGGGCTCGTAGATGCTGCGCTCGATGAGCACGCGCGAGCCGGCCGAGCAGGTCTGGCCGGCGTTCTGGGTGATGGCGTTCACGATCACGGGCACCGCGGCGTCGAGGTCGGCATCGGCGAACACCAGCTGCGGGCTTTTGCCGCCCAGCTCCAGCGTGACCGGGGCGTGGCGTTCGGCCGCTGCCTGCTGGATCAGCGTGCCCACGCGCGGGCTGCCGGTGAAGCTCACGTGGTCTATGCCAGGGTGGCGCGCGAGCGCGTCGCCCACCTCGTGGCCCAGGCCCGTCACCACGTTCAACACCCCGGGCGGAAAGCCGATCTGGGCGGCCATTTCGGCCACGCGCAGGATGGACAGGCAGGCGTCTTCGGCCGGCTTGACCACGCAGGTGTTGCCCGCAGCCAGGGCCGCACCCACGCTGCGGCCAAAGATCTGCATGGGGTAGTTCCAGGGCACGATGTGGCCGGTCACGCCGTGGGGCTCGCGCCAGGTCAGCACGCTGAATCCGTCCTGGTAGGGCAGCGTCTCGCCATGCAGCTTGTCGCAGGCGCCGGCATAGAACTCGAAGTAGCGCGCCAGCGCGCGCGCATCGGCCAGGGCCTGCCGGGTGGGCTTGCCGCAGTCCCGCTGCTCGAGGGCCGCGAGCTCGTCGGTGCGGGCGCTCACGGCCTGGGCCAGGGCCATCAGCAGCCGGCCGCGCTCGAAGGCGGGCGTGCGCTGCCAGACGGTGTCGTAGGCATGGCGCGCGGCGGCCACGGCCTGGTTCAGGTCGTCGGCGTTGCCACGCTGGATTTCGTCGAACACCTGGCCATCGGACGGGTCGATGACCGGCAGGGTCTGGCCAGAGAGGGACGGTTGCTGGCCGTTGGCGATGAAGTGGTGCTGCATGGGGCGGCAGGGGTGAGCCATGTGATGCGTGCAGTATGCCGCATCTGCCGTCTGGACCTGCTGAAGCCTGCCTGTATACCCGTGCTTGCGGGTCTGATGCGCCGACGCCGGGCGTGCCGCGCTTCCGGTGGGCTGGCGTGGGCTGCAGTCACGCCGATGCCACTTGCTGAGAACCCGAGCGCGGCACGCCAACCACCCGGATTCCGCTGCATGGCCGGGCTGTCGGGGCGAGCGCTGCGCGTGCTCAGCCGTGTGAAAGGCCCCCTGGTGTGCGATGGATGCAATTTGATGCAAAAGTAGCAAAAAATCAATCCTGCACATCCCGCAACCGCCGGTGTGCAGCCGTCCGTGGCGCGCCTTGGCGGCGCAGGTCGGCAGGCGTACGCTCAGAACGAGCGCGTGCCATGGCGGGACACTCGGGGGGACCCGCGTCAGATCGGCTCCAGCTTGACGCGCTTCATCATGGTTTCGGTGAAGGCGATCTCGCGCTGGAAGGACTGCGTGTAGTGCTCGCCGTCGCGTACATCGACCAGGCCGCCGTTGCGCTCCAGCGCGGTGACGAGGTCGGGTTTGCGCAGCACGGTCTCGAAGGTCTGGCGCAGGCGGGCGACGATCTCGGGCGGCGTGCCGGCCGGCACCGAGAGCCCGCCCCAGGACACCAGGTTCACGTTCGCCACGCCTTGCTCGGCCAGCGTGGGTACCTTGGGCAGGTGGGCGTTGCGTTGGGCGCTGGCCACGCCCAGCGCCAGCATCTTGCCGCTTTGCACAAAGGGGTAGGCCACCGAGAAAACGGGCGCGCCAAACGTGACCTGCTTGCCCATGATGGCGTTCACCAGCTCCGAGGCCCCTTTGTAGGGGATGTGGTTGGCCTGCAGGTTCAGGCTGGACAGCAGCAGCTCCACGCCCAGGTGCGACGGCGTGCCCACGCCGCCCGAGCCATAGGTGATGGACCCGGCCTTGGCGCGCGCCACCAGATCGGCCAGCGTGCGGATGCCCGACTCGGGCTGCACCACGATCAGGATGTCCGAGCGGGACATGCCCAGCACGTGCTGGAAGTCCTTGAACACGTCGAACCCCGGCTGCTTGTACACCCGCATGGCCGCCGCCATAGGCGAGCCCGAGTACAGCCAGGTGTAGCCATCGGCCGGGGCGCGGGCGACCAGGCGGGCCCCGATGTTGCCGCCCGCGCCGGGCCGGTTTTCGATCACCACGGGCTGGCCCAGCGCGGTGCCCACGGCTTCGGACAGGATGCGCGCCGACGAATCGGGGCCGGTGCCCGCCAGGTAGGGCACCACCCACTTGATGGGGCGGTTGGGCCAGGCGTCCGTCGGGCCCTGGGCCGCGGCGTGCAGCGCCGGCCAGGCGCCGGCACCGGTGGCCACGCCCAGGCGCAGCAGGTTGCGGCGCGACAGGTGCGCCGAGGCGAGTTCAGGGGGGTGGGCGACAAAAGCCTGGGACGAAGTGGACATGTGCAAAGTCTCCGGGTGGCGGCGCTGGAACGTTGGCCGCTTCGTGTAAAAGGGTATGGGTGAGGCGCAGTTTTCAAAATGAAAGACAGCAGCTGATACAGGGGTGGGGCGTGTGGCCACACCCTGGCGCGGCCCGCCTGTCGCGCGGGCATGGAACGCGGCGTGGCTTGGGCCGCCCAACCAACTCCGCGGCTCAGCCGGCCGGGGCCAGCAGCTCCTTGGCGATGGTGTTGCGCTGGATTTCGCTGGTGCCGGTCAGCACGCGGTACATGCGCAGCATGCGGAACAGGAACTCGACGCGCCGGCCCTGCACGATGCCTTCGCCACCATGCACCTGCACGGCCTGGTCGGCGATGCGGAACGCGGCTTCGGAGCAGAACAGCTTGCTCATCGAGGCCTGGGCGCGGGCGTCGATGCCCGCGTCCAGCGCGCGCGCTGTTTGCAGCATCAGCGAACGGGCGGCCTGCCAGTCGGTCGCCATGTCGGCCAGCATGTGCTGGATGGCCTGGAACTGCGCGATGCTGCGGCCGAACTGCTGGCGGCCGAGTGCGTAGTCGCGCGTGTCGCGCAACGCCACCTGCGCCAGGCCCAGCATGGCGGGGCAGTGCAGCAGCCGGTTCACCGTGATGCGGCCCAGGGCCAGGCCCAGGCCGCGGCCCGGCTCGCCGATCAGTTGCTCGGCCGTCACGCGCACGCCGTCCAGCGTGATGTCGCCGGTGTGGGATTGGCCGGCCATGGTCTTGTAGGTGCTGGTCACCGTCACGCCGGGGGCGTGCAGGTCGACGAAGAAGGCGCTGATTTCGCGCTGTGCGGCGTCCGCCTCGGCCGTGGAGGCGATCAGCACCGCCCAGTCGGCGAACGGCGAGCCCGAGATGAAGCGCTTTTGCCCCGTCAGCACCCAGCCGTCGCCGTCGCGCACGGCGCGCGTCTGCACGGCGCCCGCGTCCGAGCCGGCGCCGGCCTCGGTCATGGCAAAGCAGATGGCCTGCTCGGCGCGTGCCACTGGCTCGATCACGTGCGCCATCTGCCACGGCGTGGCCTGGCGCACCAGCGAGCCGATGCGCGGCGGGCCACTCAGCTCGCCCAGCACGTGCGGTGCAAAGGGCGAGCCGCTGGCGTAGATCGCCTCTTTGATGAGCACCTGGTCGAGCACCGACAGCGCCTCGCCGCCCATGGCCTTGGGCAGGGTCATGCCGTAGAAGCCCAGCTCGCGCGAGCGTTGCCACACCTGCTTGAGCAGTGCCTTGCTGGGGCTGTTGTCGTGGCCGATGCGGTGCTCGCGGGCCAACTCGGCCAGCTCGCCGTGCAGGAAGGTGTGGAGGGCGGCGATCAGCTCGGCTGCGCGCGGCGAGCCCTCAAACGGCATCTGCAGCAGCGGCGCGGCGGGCTGGGCCTGGTCAGCGGTGGCCAACGAGGCCGAAGAGTCTTTGGCGTTCATGGGGCGTCCTTGTGAGGGTGGAGTGGAGTATTACCCGCTGCCAATGGAATGGCAGACGAGTTGTCCCAATACTGGGTGGTGAGGAAATGAGGTCCGTATCAGGTGTCAGTTGACCTTGCGGCTGAGGCTGGCCCAGTAGGGCGCCTGCACCGACTTGCGCATGACCTTGCCATTGGGGTTCTTGGGCAGGGCCTCCACGAACTCGATGTGGCGCGGGCGCTTGAAGCCGCCCAGGCGCTCGGCGCAGAAGCGGTCCAGCGCCTCCAGGTCGGGCGCCTGGCCGGGCTTGAGCACGATGTGCGCGGCCACGGCCTCGCCCCATTTGTCGTCGGGGATGGCGAACACGCAGGCATCGGCCACGCTGGTGTGCTCGTACAGCACGGCCTCGACCTCAGACGGGTAGACGTTGAAACCGCCCGAGATCACCATGTCTTTTTTGCGGTCGACGATGTAGACGAAGCCCTCGTCGTCCATGCGCGCCAGGTCGCCCGTGTGGTAGCGGCCGTTCTTCAGCACCTCGGCCGTCAGCTCGGGGGCGCGCCAGTATCCGGCGAACACGTCTGCGCCACCAACGACGATTTCACCAATTTCCCCTTGAGCCACCGGGTTGCCGGCATCGTCCACGATGTCCACGCGCGATTCGAGGAAGGGGCGGCCGCACGAGGCCAGGCGCTCGGGCATCGCGCTGCGGGCAAACAGGTGGTCCTGCACGGTCAGCGCGCACACGCCCGAAGTGGTTTCGCCAGCGCCATAGCCCTGGCTCAGGATGGGACCGAAACGGTCCATGGCCTGCAGGATGCGGGCGGGCGCCATGGGGGCGGCGCCGTAGCCCAGGCGCAGCAGGTCGGGCAGCGGGCGGTACTGGTTCTGGGTTTCGGCCAGCAGCATGCCCACCATGGTGGGCACCATGAAGGTGTGCGTGACGCGCAAGGCCTTCATGTCGGCCAGGAAGCGCGCGGGCTCGAAACCCGAGAACAGGTGGATGGTGGCGCCCTGGCACAGCGTGGGCACCATCTGCATGCCCGAGGCGTGGGTGACCGGCCCGACCAGGCCCAGCACGTGGCCGGGCAACATGGCCTCGCCGCGCATCAGGAACTTGCGCAACTGCGCCAGGCGGTTGCCGAAGGTCTGCATGGCGGCCTTGAGCACGCCGGAGGAGCCCGAGGTGTAGTGCAGCACGGCGACCTCGTGCTCGCGCACGGCCACGGGCGTGAAGGCGTCGCTGGCGCGCGCCAGCAGGCCTTCGTAGTCGGTGTCGCCCGTGCCGTCGACGCGCACCAGCGGCAGCGCCGGGTTGGGCAGGTGGGCGCGGATCTGCTCGGCGCGCTGGCCCGTGGTGATGATGAGGGCGGCGTCGCTGTTGGCGGTGATGTCGCCCACCTCGCGCGGGGACAGGCGGGCGTTGAACGGCGCCTTGATCAGCCCGGCCTTGTAGCAGGCCAGCTCGATCTCGACGATCTCGACGCAATTCGCCAGGTAGATGCCCACGCGGTCGCCGCGGCGCAGGCCCAGGGCCAACAGGGCGTTGGCCAGGCGGTTCGAGCGCCGCTCCAGCTCGCCATAGGTGACGGCGCGCGTGGCGCTGGTGACGGCCCATTGCCGCGCGTGCAGGCGGCAGCTGCGGGCCACCAGTTCGCCCACGTTGGCCACCGGCTGGCCCAGCGCCAGGCCGTGGGCGGTGTCCGGCGCGGAGACGGCGGGGTGGGGGGCGAGGGCAGAAGCGCTGGTGGGCATGGGAACAATCCTTGAACGCGCTGTGCACCATGCACAGCCTGTGGGTGGACTGTTCCAGAGATGAGGCGGTCAGAGGAAATACCGTTTGTTGATCTGAGGTCATCACTGAAAGTGATGTCTGGCCGACGATGAGGTCACCGTGCAGTGACCCCCTCGCGCAAGCCTGCCGATGGCGCCGGCCCGTTCGCTCTGCTTGGCGTTCGGCGTCTGGCCAGCGTCCATCGCGGGGCATGCCGCCGCGAGAGCGCTCGCGCTACAGCGGCGTGGCGCGCCAGATGCCTTGCCGCATCAGGTCCTGTGCATGGTCGGCCAGCGCCTGGGCCACGGCTTGGGTGGCGGCGTCCTGCGCGCGCCTGGCCTGCACCGCCAGGGTGTACTGGCGCCGCAGCACGGGGGCGACGACCTGGGCCACCAGCCAGCGGCCTGGACCTGAGCCTTGGCGCTGCCGCGCCTGCGGTTCGGCATCGGCCAGTTGCGGCCACAGCCAGGGCGGCACGTCGGTGAGCGAGCAGGCGGGCGTGAAGGTGAAACCGGCGCCGCACTGGTACAGCGAGCGGATCACGCGCGCGGAGTCGTGTTCGTGCACGATGTTCAGCCGCAGGCCCTGGGCCTCGGCGGCGGCTTCGACGGCCTGCCGGATGGCGTAGCGGCGCGGCTGCAGCACCAGCGGCAGGCCGGCCGCGTCGGCAAACGCCATGGCGGGCAGGCTGCTGCCGGCCTGGGGCTGCAGCAGGGGCGCCACGCGGCCATCGTGGTCTTGGCCGCAGATGTACATGGCCTCTTCGGCCAGCGGCGTGCAGACCAGGTCGCCCGGCGACGGGGCATCGACGAGGATGGCCAGGTCGGCGCGGCCGTCGAGCATGGCTTTGTGCACCGTGAGGCTGAGGCCGTCGATGACGAAGACGCGCACGCGCGGGTGCTGGTCGCGCAGCCGGGCGATCACCGGGCCCAGCAGCAGCGTGGTGAGCAGAAAGGGCACGGCCACGGTGACCGAACCCTCGGGACCCTGGGGCACGTGCTTGATGCGTTCGCGCATGGCGTCGGCATCGGACAGCAGGCGGCGCGCGTCCTCGTAGAGCTGGCTGCCCGCTGGCGTGGGCGTGACGCCCGCGTGGCTGCGCTCCAGCAGTTGCGCACCCAGCTCGCCTTCGAGCTTCTTGATCTGCGCGGTGAGCGCGGGCTGCGCCACGTACAGCGAGTGCGCGGCGCGCGACAGGCTGCCGGCTTCGACGACGGCGATGAAGTAGCGCAGCGCTCGCAGGTCCATGGGGGTGGCTCAACAGGTGTATGGAGGTGTTGGCGATGATGTCACATCGGACCGGCAGGGGTACTGATGGGCTCGGCTCGGATCGCCGAAACGACAGGCAATGCAAGGTGTCGCCGTGCGAATGGGCAGCGGGTCGTGTGGGTCGCCGCCCCTGGGTTGAGTTGGACCGTGCCCCCGCCGCGTAGGCGGCGTGGGTGGCGCAGGCGGCGGTTTCATGCGCCCCAGGGCTGCAGTCATGGGTGACGCGAGACCAACCTGGGGGCCGTCGCCTGCCATGCGGCTGCGGTGGCAAGCCGCGCTGGTGCATGCGACACCACCCGAAACCTGCGCACCTTGGCGCCCGCGCATGCCGCCAGCGGCGTCAGCCTGGCGCGTTTACCAGGTCCTCGCGTGTCAGCAGCAGCACCTGGTCTTCGCCGGCGCTGGTGTCCAGCCACACCGGGGCCAGGTGGGGAAAGGCGGCCTCGAAGTGCGAGCGCTCGTGGCCGATCTCGAGCACCAGCACCCCGCGCGGTGCCAGCCGGCCGGGCAACTCGCGCAGCAGCGCGCGCACGAAGTCCATGCCATCGGTGCTGCCGGCGGTGTTGCCGTCCAGGGCCAGGGCGGGTTCGGCGCGGAACTCGGCCGGCAGCGCCGCCATGCTGGCGGCGTTGACGTAGGGCGGGTTGCACAGCACGAGGTCAAACGGGCCGGGCAGGGCGGCCAAGCCGTCGGATTCGACCAGGGCGATGCGCGCATCCAGGTGATGCTGGCCGACGTTGATGCGCGCCACCTGCAGCGCATCGGGCGAGATGTCGGCGCCGGTGACCTGGGTGTCGGGGTAGGTGAGGGCGGCGATCACGGCCAGGCTGCCGTTGCCGGTGCACAGGTCCAGCACCCGCTGCGTGTGCTCACCCAGCCAGGGGTCGATGCTGCCATCGACCAGCAGCTCGGCGATGAAGCTGCGCGGGATGATGACGCGCTCGTCGACATAGAACGGCAGGCCCTGCAGCCAGGCCTGGCGTGTGAGGTAGGCCGCAGGCTGGCGCGTGGCGATGCGCTGCTCGATCAGGGCGCCGATGTCGCGCAGCTGCTCGGGCGTGAGCACGCGGCCGCCATCGGCACCGTCGGGGCCGAGGTCGGTGTCCAGCGGCAAGCCCAGGCGCCACAGCACCAGCCACGCGGCTTCGTCGAAGGCGCCCAGCGTGCCCTGGCCAAAGGCCACGCCAGCGTGGTCCAGGCGCCGCGCCTGCGCGGTGATGGCGTCGATCAAGGTCATGAGAAGAAGGCGCGAAAGAAAGAGAAGGGGTATGTGGCCATGGCCGATGGTTTGTCATCGGCCATGGCGGCATACTGTTGTGGAGTGGCGTTCAGCCGGCCAGCAGGTCCAGCGTGCGCTGGTAGATGGCCGTCAGCGGTTCGATGTCGGCCAGCGCGATGTGTTCGTCGATCTTGTGGATGCTGGCGTTGCAGGGCCCCAGCTCGAGCACCTGCGGGCACCAGGTGGCGATGAAGCGGCCATCGCTGGTGCCGCCGGTGGTCGACAGCTCGGTCGTCACGCCAGTTTCCGCGAGGATGGCGGCCTGCACGGCGTTCACCAGCGTGCCGGGCTCGGTCAGGAACGGGCGGCCGCCGATGGTCCAGTGCAGCTCGTAGTCCAGGCCATGCTGGTCGAGCACGGCCTGCAGGCGCTGCTGCAGGCTTTCGGGCGTGGATTCGGTGCAGAAGCGGAAGTTGAAGTCGACCACGCACTGGCCGGGGATCACGTTGCTGGCGCCGGTGCCGGCGTGGATGTTGCTCACCTGCCAGCTGGTGGGCGGGAAAAAGGCGTTGCCCCGGTCCCATTCGATGGCGACCAGGTCGGCCAACGCGGGTGCCAGCAGGTGGATGGGGTTTTGGGCCAGGTGCGGGTAGGCGATGTGGCCTTGCACACCCTTGACGACCAGGCGGCCGCTCATGGTGCCGCGGCGGCCGTTCTTGATCATGTCGCCCACGCGGTCCACCGACGTGGGTTCCCCCACGATGCAGTAGTCGGCCACTTCGCCCCGCGCACGCAGGTGCTCGACCACCACGGTGGTGCCGTCGACGGCCGGACCTTCCTCGTCGCTGGTCAGCAACAAGGCCAGGCCCAGCGGCGTGTCGGGCCGCGCGGCCAGGTGCTGCGCCATGGCCACGACCATGGCGGCGATGGAGGTCTTCATGTCGGCCGCGCCACGGCCGTAGAGCTTGCCGTCGCGCACCGTGGGCGTGAACGGGTCCGAGGTCCATTCCGTCAGCGGGCCCGTGGGCACCACGTCGGTGTGGCCGGCGAACACCAGCGTGGCGTGCGGGCCGCCGTGGGCCGGGGTCCGCTTGGCCCAGAGGTTGGAGACCACCTGGCCCTCGGGGCCTGAATCGATGCGTTCGCAGACAAAGCCCAGCGGCGCCAGGTGCGCGACGATGAGGTCCAGGCATCCGGCATCCGTCGGCGTGACGGATGGGCGGGCGATCAGCTGTTCGGTCAGGGTCTGGGTGGGGGACATGGGCGGGCGGGTAGGGAGGTCTAGAGGCCAGGCGAGGCCTCGAGCCCCCGATTGTCGTTCACGCGGGCCCGCCGGGTTGCCGCGTGCGCCGCCTGCACCTGGCGTGGCTGGCTCGAACGTCCCGGCGATCAGGGCTGTGATCGCCGGGTCGGCCTGGCGGCGCGCTTGCGACATGGGACCCGGCCACGCGTCCGCGCCACGCATCCATTGCACCAGCCCCCTGGTGCGGGGGTAGAGCTGCGCCTGCCTGACGGCGCGGCGCGCGGCGCTGGTGCCGCGCCACCTGTCGTTTCGGACGTGGGGGCCAGAGCGGGGGCGAAGGCAGCCTGGCTGTTGGGGAGCGCACCACGTGCATGCAAGATCCGCGGCTCGCGCTTCCCGGCGTAAGCGGGCATCACGTGAGGATTGGGCTGGCAGTATGCGGGTGTTGCCGTTTCAAAGTAAACGCATGGCGATGGATACTGCGATGGCTGCCGGTGTACCTTGGCCTGAGCGATGTCACCGGCCTCGCCGTGCCGGCACCACCGGGGCTGGGCGCGCCGATGGACGTTGCGCGAATGCGCCGGTCGGGTGACCCGTGACCATGCGCCTGTTCGATCACCGGATGGCCGGGGCCACAATGGCCCAGGGGGCGCCCGCTGGATGCCTCGCGGCGTCGGATCCCTCGTGGGCGGGCGTCGCGGCCTCAGGCTGTCACTGGCCGCCGATGCGGGAGTCGCCCACGCCGCCCATGGCGCTGGGGCTGAACTGCGAGCTGGAAAAGCGCATGCGCGAATCCTCGAAAGGCGCTTGCGTGTTGGGGAAGCGGCTGTGCTGAAAGCCCGAGGGGCGCACCTCCAGCGTGATGTCGGTGAACGAGGGCTCGTCGCTGTGTTCGGCCTCTTCCTCGGCCTGGGACTTCTTGGTGAAGTCGTTCTGCAGGCGCCACATCAGGTTGGTGGGCGAGTCGGCGTAGGCGAGCGCGTCCTTGCGGTCCACGATGCCCTCGTGGATGAGGCGGGCCAGGTCGGCCTCGAAGCTCTGCGAGCCCTCGGCCATGGAGTTGTCCATGGCTTCTTTGACGCCGGCGAAGTCGCCGCGCTCGATCTGTTCGGACACCAGCTTGGTGTTGAGCATGACCTCGACGGCGGGCACGCGACCGCCCTGCAGGCTGTGCAGCAGGCGTTGTGACACCACGGCCTTGAGCGCAGCGGCCATGTCACCCAGCAGCGTGGGCCGCACTTCGACCGGGTAGAAGCTCAGGATGCGGTTGAGCGCGTGGTAGGAGTTGTTGGCGTGCAGCGTGGCCAGGCACAGGTGGCCCGATTGGGCATAGGCGATGGCGGCCGACATGGTTTCGCGGTCGCGGATTTCGCCGATCATGATGACGTCAGGCGCCTGGCGCAGGGCGTTCTTCAGGCCCACGTGCAGGTTGCTCGTGTCCGAGCCGACTTCGCGCTGGTTCACGATGGATTTCTTGTTCGTGAACACGAATTCGATGGGGTCCTCGATGGTGAGGATGTGGCCGGGCACCAGCTGGTTGCGGTGGTCCAGCATGGCGGCCAGCGAGGTGGACTTGCCGGTGCCGGTGGCGCCCACGAACAGGATCAGACCGCGCTTTTCCAGCACCAGGCGCTTGAGCACGGCGGGCAGGGCCAGGTCTTCGATGGACGGGATGTCGGCGTTGATGAACCGGATCACGGCCGCATAGGTGCCGCGCTGGCGCAGCGCGGACAGGCGGAAGTTGCCGACGCCGTGCATGGGGATGGCCATGTTGAGCTCGCCGGTTTCCTTGAGCTCTTCCATGCGGTTGGGCGGGACCACGTCGGCCAGCAGGTTGAGCACGGCCTCGGGCGGCAGCGGCTGCGGGTTGATGGGCACACAATCGCCGTTGATCTTGATGGTGGCGGGGGCGTAGGCCGACAGGTAAACGTCGGACGCGCGCTTTTCCGCCATCAACAGCAGGATGCGTTCCATCATCGTGCGGGCAGTGCTCATGGTGTGGTCCTTGGTGGGGCACCCGGCCGCGGGCCGGCCGGGTGGTTGGGGAATCAGCCCCGCAGCAGGTCGTTGATGCTGGTCTTGGAGCGGGTCTGCGCGTCCACCGTCTTGACGATGATGGCGGCGTACATGCTGTAAGGCTGGCCGTTGGCGGTCTGCTTGGGGATGTTGCCGCTGACGATGACGCTGCCGCTGGGCACGCGGCCGTAGCTGATTTCGCCGGTGTCGCGGTTGAAGATGGGGGTGCTCTGGCCGATGTACACGCCCATGCCCAGCACCGAGTTCTCTTCAACGATCACGCCTTCGACGACCTCGGAGCGGGCGCCGATGAAGCAGTTGTCTTCGATGATGGTGGGGTTGGCCTGCAGGGGTTCCAGCACGCCGCCCAGGCCCACGCCGCCCGACAGGTGGACGTTCTTGCCCACCTGGGCGCACGAGCCCACGGTGGCCCAGGTGTCGACCATGGTGCCTTCGTCGACGTAGGCGCCGATGTTCACGTAGCTGGGCATGAGCACGGCGCCCTTGCCGATGTAGCTGCCGCGGCGCGCCACGGCCGGCGGCACCACGCGCACGCCGGTGGCCCGGATGGCGTCAGCGCTCATGCCTTCGAACTTCGTCGGCACCTTGTCGAAGAAGTTCAGCGCGCCCGAGGCCATCAGGTCGTTGTCCTTCAGGCGGAAGGACAGCAGCACGGCCTTCTTGATCCACTGGTGCACGGTCCACTGGCCCAGGCCTTCGCGGGTGGCCACGCGCAGGCGGCCGGCGTCCAGCTCGGCGATCACATGGGCCACGGCTTCTTGCACGTCCTTGGGGGCCGAGGTAGGCGACAGTTCGGCGCGGGCTTCCCAGGCTTGATCGATGGTGGTTTGCAGTTGTGCGGTCATACGAATCCGTCAGAAAGAAAAACAGGAACCAAAAACGGGGTCGGTCCGGGCGGAGGCCCGGCCGGAGGAGGCAGGCTGCGTCAGCCGCGGCCTGCCTTGCAGAAGGCCACCAGTCGCTGGGCGCCTTCCACGCAACGCTCGGTTTCGGCCACGAGCGCAATGCGGACACGGCCTTGACCCGGATTGCGTCCCTCAACCGTTCTGGCTAAGTAACTTCCTGGTAAAACCGTAACATTGTATGTACTGAGCAGCTCGCTGGCGAACGCGGTGTCGTTCCCATCCCACGCCGCCGGCACGCCGGCCCAGAGGTAGAAGCCGGCATCGGGCAGGCGCACGTCCATCACCTCGGCCAGCAACGGGGTGACCGCTGCGAACTTGCGCTTGTACTGCTCGCGGTTGTCCTGCACGTGGGCTTCGTCGGCCCAGGCGACCGCGCTGGCGGCTTGGATGGCGCCGCCCATGGCGCTGCCGTGGTAGGTGCGGTAGAGCAAGAACTTGGCGAGGATGTCGGCGTCGCCGGCCACGAAGCCTGAACGCATGCCGGGCACGTTGCTGCGCTTGGACAGGCTGGTGAACAGCACCAGGCGCTTGAAATCGGTGCGGCCCAGCTGCTGGGCCGCCTGCAGGCCGCCCAGGGGGGCTTCATCCTGGAAATAGATCTCGCTGTAGCACTCGTCCGAAGCGATGACGAAGCCGTACCGGTCGGACAGCTCGAACAGCAGCTGCCATTCGTCCAGCGGCATGACGGCACCGGTGGGGTTGCCCGGCGAGCAGACGAACACCAGCTGGGTCTTGGCCCAGACCTCGGCCGGCACGCTGGCCCAGTCGACGCCGAAATTGCGTGCCGGGTCGCTGGGCGCGTAGTAGGGCGTCGCGCCGGCCAGCAGCGTGGCGCCTTCGTAGATTTGGTAGAACGGGTTGGGGCAGACCACGGTGGCGCCTGGCTGGCTGCCGTCGACCACGGTTTGCGCGAAGGCGAACAGGGCTTCACGCGAGCCGTTCACGGGCAGCACCTGCTTGGCCGGGTCCAGGCTCACGCCATAGCGGCGCCGAGCCCAGTCGGCACAGGCCTGGCGCAGGCTCAGGTCGCCCGCCGTTGCCGGATAGCCCGACAAGCCTTTGGCCAGCGCATCGGCCAGGGCCTGCTGGATGAAGGCGGGCGTCGCGTGCTGCGGTTCACCAATGCCAAAGCTGATCGGTGCGTATGCGGGGTTGGGCGTGACCGAGGCAAATTGCCTGCGCAAGCGCTCAAAAGGATAGGGATGGAGCAGGTCAAGGCGAGGATTCATGGCGCAATTATCTGCGCGGTGTTGTTTGATGATCCGTCAAGTGCGCTTGATTCGTCTGAGGCCAACCACGGCCGCCAGGAAGGCCAACATGCCCAGGCCCCAGTTGGAGAGACTGGGAATGATGCGTGGCTCGTTGGGGTTCACAAAGACGGCACTCACATTGCAACGTCCGCGCAATGGGCTGATCACGTATGGGCTGCTGGTGCTGGGGGTGCCATCACAGCCACTGACAGCGGTCAGTTGATAATTGGGGCCAGCGGTGATGGTGCACACGGAGACGCCGCCATAGGTGCTCGGCGTGCAAGTGCCACTGCCAGAGCCGGACACAGCGATAACGTAGGGCTGGAAGACTGTTTGCCGGCCCGTCCGAATGTCATCGACTGCGGTGTGAACAGCAGGACTTGCAGGATCGCCAGAGATTGTGATGCGCGTGATGACTTCGCCATCCGTGCTGGCTAGAAAGCCGACAAAGGGATCGCTGCTACTGCGATTGACCACCAACAAGCCCCCGAGGTTGGTTTCTGCCTGGATCCGAACGGAGCCCGATGTCGCCTGCCAAGCAGCGTCCAAGCCGAACACATTTGCACTGAAGGCGTTGGGATTGCCTTTCGGGAAATCAATTTGCAGCGTGGCCTGACGAGGTGAGGTCAACGCATCGGTGGCATTCACGATCGCAGCTGATGACGTGATGTTCATGGCGAAGATGTCCACGGGGTACGGCCCTTGCCGGACCACTGGCAGTGCTTGCGCTCCACTTTGCCAGTCGCTGGCCGTGTATTGATTCGGCACGGGCATCAAGGCTTTCTCGAAGAGTGCTCGCGAAGAGCTGTCAAACTCGAGCAAACCTGCTTGTGCACTTCCAGTGCAACACGCTGCGACGATTAAGGGGGTGATGAAACGGCTCAACGCAGTCTCCAGAACGAAATCGGGGATTGCCAAAGGCTGGCTGCATGAAGTGGTCAATGTATCATCGGCCCCCACCGTTCTGGTTTGCTATGTTTTTCGAAGCAGTGATTCCTCGTGCGCCTGAATTCCATCAAGCTAGCCGGCTTCAAGTCCTTTGCCGAACCCACGCAGTTCATGCTGCCGGGCCAGCTCGTGGGCGTGGTCGGGCCCAACGGCTGTGGCAAGTCCAACATCATGGATGCGGTGCGCTGGGTGCTGGGCGAGTCCAAGGCCAGCGAGCTGCGGGGCGAGTCCATGCAGGACGTGATCTTCAACGGCACCAACCACCGCAAGCCGGCCAGCCGCTCCAGCGTGGAACTGGTGTTCGACAACAGCGATTACCGGGCAGGCGGGCAGTGGGGGCAGTATGGTGAGATCGCCGTTCGCCGTGTCTTGACCCGGGACGGGAACTCCTCTTATTTCATCAATGGCCAGGTGGTGCGTCGGCGTGATGTGCAGGACGTGTTCCTGGGCACCGGCCTGGGGCCGCGGGCCTACGCCATCATCGGCCAGGGCACGATCAGCCGCATCATCGAGTCGCGCCCCGAAGAGCTGCGGCTGTTCCTCGAAGAGGCTGCCGGCGTCAGCAAGTACAAGGAGCGCCGGCGCGAAACCGAAAACCGGCTGGCCGACACGCGCGAGAACCTCACGCGCGTCGAAGACATCCTGCGCGAGCTGAACACCAACCTGGAGAAGCTCGAAAAGCAGGCCGAGGTCGCGCAGCACTACACCACCTTGCAGGCCACCGGCACGCGGCGGCTGCACCAGCTGTGGCTGCTCAAGCGCAACGAGGCCGAGGCCGACCAGAACCGCATCCGCAGCCAGGGCAACGAGGCCGTCAACGAACTGGAAGCGCGCACGGCCGAGCTGCGCCATGTCGAGGCGGACATCGAGAGCGTGCGCCAGGCCCACTATGCCGCCAGCGACAGCGTTAACCGCGCGCAGGGTGAGCTGTACGCCGCCAGCGCCGAGGTCGGCAAGCTCGAAGCCGAGATCCGCTACGTGGTGGAAGGCCGGCGCCGTGCCGAGCTGCGCCAGAGCCAGTTGACCGAGCAGCAGGCCGAGTGGCAGCAGCGCCGCGAGGCGGCGCTGGCGGACATCGAAGCCGTGGCCGAGCAACTGGCCCAAGCGGACGAGCAGAGTGAGACCCTGGCTGCGCAGGTGGAGGAGCAGGCCCTGGCCTTGCCCGATCTGGAAGACGGCCTGCGCCAGGCCCAGGCCCGCGCCAGTGAACAGCAGGCCACGGTCACCCAGGTGCAGCAGCAGCTGCAGGTGCTGTCGGCCGAGCAGCGGCACGTGGGCGAGCAGGTGCGCCAACTGGAACAACGCCGCGAGCGACTGGTGGGCGATCGCAAGGCGCTGGCGGCGCCCGATGAACAACGCCTGCTCAACCTGCGCGAGCAGCTGGACGAGGCCAAGGCCGAGCGCGATGCCCTGGAAGCGCGCATCGCCGAGTTGCAGCAGCAGGTGCCGGACCTGGACGAAGCCCGCCGTACACGCCAGCAGGTGCTGAACACCGAAGCCGCGCGCCAGGCCGAGCTGCTGGCGCGCATGGAGGCGCTCAAGGCCTTGCAGGAGCGTGTGAAGACCGACGGCAAGCTGGGCCCGTGGCTGGCCAAGCACGGCTTGGACGGGTTGCCTGGCCTGTGGCAGCGCCTGAAGGTCGAGCCCGGCTGGGAGCCCGCGCTGGAAGCCGCGCTGCGCGAGCGCGTGGGCGCGCTCGAGGTCAGCCGGCTGGAGCTGACGCGCGCCTTTGCCAACGACGCGCCGCCCGCGCGGCTGGCGTTTTTCACCCCCGCCACGCCCAAGGCGCCCGAGGGCGAGGGGCGGCTGCCGTCGCTGGCCTCGCGCCTGCGCCTGGGGGATGCAGCCTTGCAAAGCCTGCTGGCCGACTGGCTGAACGGCTGCCTGACCGCCGACAGCCTGGACGAGGCGCTGGCCGCGCGCAGCAGCCTGCAGCCCGGCCAGCTCATCCTCGTGCCGCAGGGCCATGCGGTGGACGCCCACAGCGTGAGCTTTTACGCGCCCGATTCCGAACAGGCGGGCATGCTGGCGCGCGCGCAGGACATCGACAACCTGGAGAAGCAGCAGCGCGCACAAGGCCTGATCACCGACGAAGCAAAATCGGCGCTGGCCCGTGTGGAGGCGCAGTATCAAGATGCCAACCAACGTCTGTCATCGGAAAGGCGCAATACTGCCGAAACACAAACCCAGGTTCACCACCTCGAGGTCGAGGTGCTGCGGCTGACGCAGCTGGCCGATCAGGCGCGCGCGCGCAGTGCGCAGATCGACGGCGACCTGGCCGAGCTGGATGCCCAGCTGGAAGCGCTGCAAGAGCGCCGCGTGACCGCGGAGGCGCGTTTCGAGGAGCTGGACATGCAGCTGGCCGACAGCCAGGAGCGGCACGCCAGCCTGCAGGATCGCGTGAGCGAGGCCGAGCGCAAGCTGGTCGCCTGCCGCGAGCAGCAGCGCTCGGTCGAGCGCCAGGCGCAGGAAGCCACCTTCGCGGCGCGCGCGCTGCAGGCGCGCCAGGCCGAGCTGCAGCGCACCATCGCGACTGCCGAACAGCAGGACCGCAGCCTGGCCGACGAGATGAGCCGGGTGCTGGAAGAGCTGGGCCGCCTGAACGACGCCGCCGCGCAAGGCGGGCTGCAGGAAGCCTTGGCGCTGAAGCTGGAACACGAGCAGACCCTGGCCGCGCGCCGCAGCGAATACGACGACCTCACGGTGCGCCTGCGCGCCAACGACGAGCGCCGCATGAAGCTCGAGCGCGAGCTCGAGCCGCTGCGCCAGCGCATCACCGAACACCAGCTGAAGGAGCAGGCCGCGCGCCTGGGGCTGGAGCAGTACAGCCAGATGCTGGACGACGCGGGCGCCGACCGGGACGCGCTGCAGGCGTCCATCGCGCAGGAGGGCGTGCGGCTGCAGGGCCTGCAGTCCGAAATCGACCGCATCAACCGCGAGATGAACGCGCTGGGCGCCGTGAACCTGGCCGCGCTGGAGGAGCTGGGCGTGGCGCGCGAACGCAAGGTGTTCCTCGATGCACAGTCGGCCGATCTCGTCGAGGCCATGACCACGCTGGAAGACGCAATCCGCAAGATCGACGCCGAGACGCGCGAGCTGCTGGGCAGCACCTTCGACACCGTGAACGCGCATTTCGGCCGCATGTTCCCCGAGCTGTTCGGTGGCGGGCAGGCCAAGCTGATGATGACCGGCGACGAGATCCTGGATGCCGGGGTGCAGGTGATGGCGCAGCCGCCCGGCAAGAAGAACCAGACCATCCACCTGCTGTCGGGGGGCGAAAAGGCGCTGACCGCCATCGCGCTGGTGTTCGCCATTTTTCAGCTCAACCCGGCGCCATTCTGTCTGCTGGACGAGGTGGATGCGCCGCTGGACGACGCCAACACCGAACGCTACGCCAAGCTCGTGGCCCACATGAGCCAGGAGACGCAGTTCCTGTTCATCAGCCACAACAAGATCGCCATGGAGATCGCCGAGCAGCTCGTC
This sequence comes from Comamonas serinivorans, assembly GCF_002158865.1. NCBI lineage: Bacteria > Pseudomonadati > Pseudomonadota > Betaproteobacteria > Burkholderiales > Comamonadaceae > Comamonas > Comamonas serinivorans. The sequence continues at coordinate 1,986,295 of NZ_CP021455.1, forward strand.
GGCGTGACCATGCAGGAGCAGGGTGTCTCGCGCATCGTGGCCGTGGACATGGAATCTGCCATGAACATGGCAGAAATGGCATGAGGCCGATGCGCCGTCTGGCCGGGGCTCACTACAATTTCCACATGAGTATGACCGTGCGGGTTCGTGTGGAGGCGGCTGAGCGATGAGTTCCTTGCAAGTGGGTTTGGCCATCGCCGGTGGCCTGGTGTTGGCGGGGCTGGTGGCCCACAGCACCTGGATGTCACGCCGCGCCGAGCCGCGCCGCGCCGTGGATGAGTCGGGCGAAGCCAAGACCACCTTCGAGCCGATTGCGATGCCGGGCGGTGGCCTGGGCTCGGGCGCCGTGCTGTCGTCGGCCAATCACCTGCACGACAAGCGCCTGCGCATCGACCCGCTGATCGACGTGGTGGTGCCGCTCGCGCTGGACCATTTGGTGTCGGGCGATGCCGTGCTGGCCAACCTGCCTCATACGCGCCGCGTGGGCACCAAGCCCTTTCTGGTCGAAGGCCGCAACGACGCCAGCGGCCAATGGGAACAGGCCGAACCCGGCCGGCGCTACAACGCCTTGCAGGTGGCCGTGCAGCTGGCCAACCGCAAGGGCGCGCTCAACGAGATCGAGTTTTCTGAATTCGTGATGAAGGCTCAGGCCTTTGCCGACGCGCTGGGCGGCTCGCCCGAATTCCCCGAGATGCTGCACGAAGTGGCGCGGGCGCGCGAGCTGGACCAGTTCGCCAGTGAACACGACGCGCAGCTCAGCGTCTGCCTGCGCGCGCGCGGGGCGGCTTGGAGCCCCGGCTACATCATGCAGCAGGCGGCGCGCCAGGGCTTTGTGGCCGGCGCGGTGCCGGGCCGCATGGTGCTGCCGGGCTCGCAACCCGGCATGCCCGTGCTCAGCCTGAGCTTCGACACCCAGGCCGCCTTGGCCGAAGACCCCAACGAGGCCGCGATCTTCGAGCTGGCCCTGAGCCTGGATGCACCCCATGTGCCGCGCGAGGAAGAACCCTTTGCCCGCATGGGCCAGGTAGCCCTCGCGCTGGCGCAGGAGATGGAAGGCGTGGTCACCGACGACCGCGGCAATCGATTGGTGAACGAAGCCATCGAGGCCATCGCCATCGACCTGGCCCAGCTCTACGACGAGCTGGATGCCCACGACCTGTCTGCGGGCTCGCCGCAGGCGCGGCGCCTGTTCAGTTGATTTTCTGGGGTATGCGCATGTTGGCGTTTCATATGAGACGCCGACATGGCTGTACCCCCGAATGTTGTGCCGCGCGGGCCACGGTCATGGTCTCCAAATAACGTCAAGGTTTGAACATGGCCTGCGTTGCTGCTGCTCATGGGCAATCGCGAACGGCCCCACGGCCGCAGGCCGGTTGCTGCAATTGAGGATGTGTGGCCGAGCCAGACCACTTGACGCGGCACAGCAAGAACAGCCGACGCCATTGCACCAGCTTTTGATCACCGTTTTTGTGATTACTGTGCAAACAGCGTTAATTTACTGCTATACTTTCAGCTTCGACACGAAACAAGCCGGAGAGGTGCCGCACGCGTGCTCGATCAGCTTGGCAAGTCGGTGCTGGAATTCGGCGGCTACAGCCAAGATGTGATCTACCAGATCACCAGCCTCATGGGTGGGCGTGGACTCGTTCAATTCGGTGTACTCCGCTTACGTCCAGGCGTTCTACACCGAGCAGGAGCAACTTGATCTGCTGCAGCGTCAACTGCAAGAGCAGTTCGGTGCGCTCAATGTGACGATGCCCAGCACGATTGAGGGTTCCGGTCCCTGGTCGAGTCGCTGGACCTGAACGATGAGGCGTCACGCAGCCTGTTTGCCTCGCTGCTGAGCATCATCCTCAGTTCGCGCAGTTCGTGACGGCCATGGGCACGGTGGAGGAGGTGGTCGAAGAGGTCACCAAGACCGTCGCCGACCTGTATGCCGAAGCCAAGTCGCGCACCGACGGCAGTTTCGCGGCGTACCAGAAGAACCAACAGAAGGTCATCGACCAGTGTCGGATGTTCAGACCGCTGCCGAAGAGGCTGCCGAAGAAGCGCGCAGCCTCTTCGACCTGCTGCACGACAGCGTGCGCGAGCTGTACGGCAACGTGGACAGCACCGCGCCATGCAAGCCGACCAGGGCAATGCGTACATCAGCGCTGCCCTGGCTGCTGCGCGTGCGACCGGCATCCTGCCTGACTATGAAGCACTGAGCGATGCAATCAGCGGTGGCGTGGCGGTCTGGTGTCGTCAGGGTTCGACAGCAAGGCCGAGTACGAGGCAGCCCAACTGATCCTGGCCGCAGGCTGTCAGAGCTGGAGGGCTACGCAGACAGCCAACTGACAGAAGCCGAGCGCCAGGCAGCCTATGCCCAGGAACAGAATCGACCTCATCAACAAGGAGATCGCGCTTCAGCAGGAAATGATCGCTGCAATCCGCGAGGGCAACGAGTTCCAGGGAACGATTGCCGAGTTGGCCCAGGCCATCCTTGATGAGCGCGCGGCGAAGGAAGCGCTGGAAGCCGAGAGGGCTGCGGCAGCAGGCAAAAAGGGAGCGGGCAGTGGTGGCTTGAGCTTCGGCGTCGATGGCAAATTTGTCGGAAGTGGTGACCAGGGGAAATGGTTCGCGACTCGCCAAGACGCAGAGGATGAACTGCGGCGCATCAACGCCGCTGGCGGCTATGGCTATGTCCGCATCAGCGGCTCAGGCTGGGAAGCGTTCGAAATGGGGTCCGGCTTTTCGGAGTACGGCGCCATCAAGAGCTTGGCCGACCTGATCCGTTCGGGCGCCTCCGGTGATGCTGTGCTCGAGGCCGCTGTGGGCAAACAGGTGTCGCAGCTCACCCGAGCAATGGGGTTTGCTGACGACAAGGCCATGGCCGACTGGCTGCGGGAACAGGGCTACACCGTCGGCTCAGGGCGGACTGATCGGTCCCCGGAACAGCTTTGCAGTGGGCACCAACTTTGTCCCCTACGACATGGTGGCCCAGATCCACCGTGGAGAACGAATCATCCCTGCTGCTGACAACAGCGCGCTAATCGCCGCCGTGAATGGGCGAGATGGCGGCATGCAAGCGCAACGCACTGAACAGCAAATTGCGACCCTTCAAAAGGGATTCAGTGCAACGGTTCGCGAGCTGTCTGACGTGAAAAACCTACTCAAGCGGCTGGCGACTGTCAGCGAAGCCACATATCAAAAGGCATAAGGGGGATAGATGGCCAATCCATTGCGGGTGCTTCGCCGTTGACCATTACGCCTGCCCAAATCGTATTCACCAATGTTCCGGACACGGATTATGCGGAGTGGGGCAGGCACAACCTATGCATCTGGCGATAACGTCAAGAAGGGCGTCAATGTTTACAGAAGCCTGATCGACTCGAATACCGGTAACGACCCAGCCGACCAAATCAACAACGCGGCCAAATGGAAGTTGATGGGCGTCATCAACCGAATGAAGCCCTTTGACGAAAAGCTCAGCACAAAAGTCCGTCAGGCCAATTCAATCATTTATCACCTTGATGTCGGGAGAGTGGCAACCTCGGTCATCATCAAGGGAGTTGAAGGGGCTGAATCCATAACCTTGAGGGTGGTGGTTGACAGCACAGTGATCTACACCTTAACTGTGCCGATGTTCGCTGTGCCGACTGAATCAGGCTTATGGCATTGGCTATATGGAAATCGTGAGGATGGGACTGATGCCAACTTCTTCAATCTGCCCACTTACACGGGAGCCACGCTTGAAATTGAAGCAACAGGAACTGCTGACTTGGCGATTGGCGTGATCGCAGTCGGAAGCCTTGTTGAGTATGGTGAATATGTCCTCACGGGTTCGGGTGTGAGCATCAACAACTTTGCGCTCGGTGGTTACGACGACTGGGGCGACCCCATCATCAATCAGCTTTCATGGTCTAAAACTGCAACCGTGGATGTTCTGCTCAGAAAACGCGAGGTGGATGCGCTGCAAAAAATGATTGCCAAGGCACGGTTTAGTCCATCTATTTGGATTGGCTCAGAGGACTACGAGTCCTTGAATATTTATGGATTTGTGGAAAGCTTCGATATCCCACTGGCTTGGGAATACCCAGAGGCGAGATTGACAATTAGGGGTTGCCAGAATGACGGTGCCGTATGTTGATACAAATTTCGATGGCCCAAAACTCGGACACCCCTACGGTGTTCTCGGGAAAGGCTGAGACGGCGGGGAGCAAGCTAAACCCATGGGGTGAGCAACTTAATGACCTGGGCGATTATGTCAATGCGCGCGCTGACGATGCCGAGACATCGGCGACCCAGGCGGACGAGCACGCCAGCCGCCGCCGAGCGCCTCGCCGATGTGCAGACCGCTGCAGCAGGCGCATTCGCTGCTGCCGCCTACAAGGGGGAATGGTCCACCCTGGTAGGGCCGCTGGCTGTGCCGGCAACGGTCACGCATCAGGGCCGGCTCTGGTATTTGAAGCAGGCCCTTGCCGATGTGAGCACGCAGCCCCCCTGCGCTCGGCTCCACGTATTGGGTGAGGTGGCGCGCAATGAATACACGATTTTGCCGGCCCAGCAGGGAATACAGCCGCCGCAGACCGTGTGCTGTACCGCATGACTACGGGCACGTCGGTGCTTGTGCTGCCAGCTTCTCCCTGGCACGGCATGACCGTTGCTGCAGTCAACACCTCGGGAACGCTCACGCCGACCATCAACCGCAACGGCAAGACGATTTGGGGATGCCGAAAACTACATCATGAACCAGCTTGGCTGGCAAATCGCCTTGCAGTATGACGCGCCATCCGGAGACTGGGTGTGGGTCGGTGGGGTGACTGCTTACACAGAAAAAGTTGTGTGGGAGCTGCCGGTAGCGACATGACGCCGCAGGTCACATCGACCAATGCCGCTGCGGTCAACGGTGCCAATCATTGCTGACAACACCCGGCATCACGCTCACGGCTCCAGATCCGCCGACAGACAAATTCCGGTTTGGGTTCACCAACGCCACGGCCATGGATGTGTATGTGGCCTGGGGCTCTAAAACGATCAAAGGGCGTGCGCCCTCACCAACTTCCATGGTCATTCCATCGCGCGGAAGCGCTGTGTGGAGTGGTCGGCATCAGCAAATACCTGGTGGAGCAATGAGTACCTATTCAAATCATTTTTGGCCCCGGCAGTAGCGCGGGGGCGGCGGTGGCAAATTGCGCTACCAGGAGTTCACGGGCAGCGGCACGTTACGCCCTCCGCGCGCTGTTGGCGAATGGTGGCCAATGCTGGGTTCGCGCTGTTGGTGGCGGCGGCGGTGGTGGGGTGGCAACAACACCTCTGGGAGCGGTGGCGGCGGTGGCGGTGGCGGGGCCGTGAAGTTTCAGCCGATTACCGTCACGGTGCCTATCACTGTGACTATCGGCGGCGGCGGTGCAGCGTGCAGCAGGTGGCGCGGGGCAAGGGGGAATGGCACTAACGGTGGCACGACCAGCATTGGGGGCCTGCTATCAGCGGCAGGTGGTGCGGAGGTGGCGGCGCTGGCACAACCTCAAATAGTGGCGCAGGGAGCGACGGCGCCAGTGTGGTGGTGTGGTGGCGAGCTGGTGGTGGTGGTGGCGGTGGCGGTGCGGGAGGTGTTGGTGAAAAAGGCACAGCTCCAGTTGGCGGCGGCAACGGCACCCACGGTCAAGCGGCGGAAGTGGTGGTGTATCCGGTGAGATTGGTCGCAATGGCGGCCAAGGCTGGATGGCTTCGGCGGTGGTGGCGGCGGCGGCCATTCAACCGCAAGCTCTGGCGGTGGGGGCTCCAGTGGCGGCGGGCGTGGGTGGCAATCCGGGCTCCCCTGGACGGGCGAATTCGGGTGGCGGTGGCGGTGGTCTGGTGGCAACAACGCAGGCGGTGCAGGCGGCAGCGGCTACGTGATTTTTATCTGGAACGAATAATGCTGACTTACGCACTCATCAAAGAAGGCGCCGTGGTTAACACCATCGTGGCCGACGCCGATTTCGTGCCACCATCGCCAGCGAGTGGACCACATCGAGCCCCGCTGGCGATGCGGGCATTGGCTGGTCCTGGATGGTGGGACCTTCACGCCCCCCGTGGTGGCCCGTTGATCCAGGCCCCCGGCTGTTCCTCAGGTCTGCACGCCCGCCAGGGCTCGTCGCCCTGTTTGTGCTCAAGCAGATCACCGAGGATGAGTAAAGGCAGCCATTGCGGGCATCTCAGACCCTGCTGCGCGTTACACAGCGACATCGGCTTGTCGCGCGCAACTGAATGGCGTAGGGACAGCGAAACGATGCAAGTCATGGCCACGTTGCTGTCGCGTCTGAAGAAGACTTGGATGAACTTTCACTTTTGCAGTGACCGTCAACGTTTGGAGACCTATGACATCAGCAGCTCAACAAGCAAAGGCGCCACTGTTCTACAGATCACGGGCGGAGTGTGCGATCTGTCCAAGCGCACCTACTTTCATCAAACCGTGAGCAGCAACACGGCGTTCACGTTTATCAACCCACCTGAAGATGTGAAGATTTTCGAATTGGAAGTGAATCATTCCGGAGGTACGCTTTCATTCCCTGGAAATGTTCGATGGATGGGTGCAATACTCCCAGCGGATACACAACAGGAAAGATTCACCTTTCCAATTCCGCCGTCCGCAATCGACCGGAGCTGACCAGTGGATCGCTCATTCATCCTGAATAGCTGACATGCGGTTCACCCCCTTTTGATTGGCCCGCTTGCTCCTCCGGTTGGCCCAAGTTTCACGCTCACGATTGCGAGCAGCGTGTATGCCCCCAACATCCGAGCCTTGGCAATTGCCGCAGGATGGGACGAAGAGGAGCTTCTGGTGGTGAACATCACAGCGCCAATTGTGGGCGCACCAACCTGGGTAGCACCCCATTCCCAGGAGGGTGACGCTGAACATTGGTGCGAGCTCAACGATTCTCGGTCGCAGGGGAGCGGCTGGCAGAACGGGTGCTTACCACGGCACTGCGGGTGGGCCCGCGCTCACGACGCGAGTGTTTGTCACTGTGAACAATGCCGGCGAAATAGCTGGCGGCCGGCGGCGGCGGCGGCATGGGCCGACGGTGGCATCCAGGTGGAAGAACGATCACGCTCCGTGGTTGGAGGCAACGGAGGGGCCGGCGCTGGACTGGAGCTTGGCGGCACCACGCAGATGTCTGCTCAATCCGGCGTGGATAGTGGCCCAGGCAGTGGTCTTACTCTTCGATCACCTTCGCATCTGGCTGGCGGAAGGTGGCGATGGTGGGACGGAGTGGTCTGGGTGAGGCAGGAGCACAGGGTACTGGTGTTCATTCGGCGTGATGTGAGCAGCTACAGCCGTAGTGAGTGGGGTTCGGAGCTGCTGCAGGAGCGCGGTTGACGGCAACAGCTACTCACTGGCAGTCTGCCGGAACTCGGCGAGGAGCACTCATCAATTGACAGCAACTCCACACAACACAGGCCACCTCCGGGTGGCTTTTTTCATGGAGCCCACATGAGCACCAGATCGAGACACGCGTCACACGGCTCGAGAGCGGGTCACGTCGATTCGCTCAGATTCACGAGCTTGAGCGCGATGTCAAAGCCAACTACGTGACGAAGACCGAGCTGTCACCGATTGCGAAGTTGGTGTACGGCGCTGTCGCCATCATGCTCATGGCCGTCATCTCCGCCGTGGTTGCGCTCGTCGTGGGCAAAGGGGCTGACATGCTGCATTTCTGGAAACGGTCCTGCCCGAGCAGGAAGTCATCACCCGAAAGCAGCAGCTCTGGCAGTACGCCGGGCTGACTGTGCTGCTGTTGATCTGCGGCCTGGTCTGCACGCTCATTGGCGTCACTGTCACTAGTGGCGCAACTCGCGCGAGCGCACGCAGCTTATCGAGACTACACCACCAGATCAATGCCCTGACAGGTCAGGTTCTGGCTGCGCAAGACAAGCAGGCCACAACCTTGGTGAGACCAAAGAAGTGATCTATGAAGTGCGCACCCTGGTGGGTGAGCTGGCCACACAAGCGCCAAGGTCAAGGCCGGTGCTGCCCAGGTGGACCAAGCCGCCGCCGCCGTGCGCAAGGCTGCGGCCACGGTGCGCAAGCCATCGCCACCGCCGCCCAGGTTCTTGCCGCCAACACAACCGGCTGATCGGCCTCCGCACCCACCCGTGCCCCGGCCAATGCCGATCTACCAAAACTGACCCCATGCAAGCCATCCACAACTGGCCAGCCGTACTGCGCAAAGCTGGTCGGTTCGGCTCTTCCTGCTGTCCGTGCTGCTGCAAGTGGCTGACGTGCTCTTGAGCACCTGGGCAGCTTTTCGACATCGCTCAGGTGGTCGATCTGGCTACAGATAGCCGGCTGATCTGTGCAGCAGCGGGCCTTGTGGCCCGTTTTGTTTTCAGGGGTATTCATGAGCAAAAGTAAGGTGCCTCAGATGCTGAGGACCAGCTTGGCGGCATTGGCGCTGTTGGTGGGGTTGGCGGTGGGACGTATGTGGCCACAGAGGTGAGGCAAGAGGCGCTGCGCAACAAATACGCGCAAGCCGTGGCGGCGGACCAAGGCACGTCTCAGGCCGTGAAGGTTGCCATGGTCATGGGGCACTTCTATGAGTCGAGTAATCGGCACATTGGGACGCCGTATGTGGATAAGGTTGGCAAGGCCAGCCACTCACGGTGTGCAACGGCATCACTGGGCCGGGCGTGGTCGCAAGTCGGTACTACACGCCGGCTGACTGCTATCGGATGGAGAAAACCCGCTACATCAAAGCCGAGGCCGCCGCGCAAAAGCTGCTGCCGCGCTGGCCGACTTACGACCCCTACACGCAGGCGACGTTCGTCGATTTCATCTGGAACAAGGGCGAAGCAGCGTCACGGGCAGCACCATGCGGCGAAAGGCCAATGCCGGCGATCTGACGGGGCCTGTCGGGAGAATCCGCGCTGGAACAAAGGCACTGTCAACGGCGTTTCCAAAGTACTGCCTGGATTGGCAATCCGCGGGACTCGAACGACGAGATCTGCCGCGAATGGAGGGTCAACCCATGACTCTCATCGCAAAGTGGTTGGCTGTCGCACTCGCCGTGAGCGTGGCGGGCAATGCCGTGCTGGGCTGGGCCTACCTGGGCCAGCGCGACAAGGCGACGACGGAGGCAACCAAGCGCGAGGCCGTCTCAAGCGATGCCGAGAGAACTGAAGCCGTCGCGCAGCAATGTAGCGACGGGGTTGCAAACCTTGGCCAAGTGGCCGAGGCCAGAGCGGAGGCTGCGAGCGAGAGCCGAAAGCAGGCCAAGGCCAAGGCGGATGTGCACTACAAGCGGGCCGACACCGTTTTGATGACCCCGGCACCAGTGCCTCAGGATGCCTGCCTGAGCGCGCAGGCAAGGGCTAGCGAATGGCTGAAGGAGCGCAAACAATGACGAAATCGCCCTGGGCGTGGAAATGCCAAAAAAGCGATATCGGAATTCCGATATCTCAATCAAATCAATGGTTTAAACGCTTCTTGCCGTGGGCGGCGATTGCGTGTTGGCGCTCTCCGGCTGTGCATCGACAACCCAGAGCCCGCCCGCACCATTCGCGTGAATGTGCCCATCCCGATTGCGTGTCAGGAGCCGGTGCCGGAAAAGCCCAACATGCCCGTTGACAGCCTGCCGACAGACGCCGATCTAGACCGGATCGTGCAGGCGATGATCGCGTCAATTGAGCGGTGGAGGGTTACGCGGGTCAGCTTGAAACGGCCTTGGCGAATTGCCGTGTGCCTGTTAAGCAATCAGGCTATGGGCTCAGGGGGTCGCTGGCGGTGCGCTGACCTTTCGGATGGTCGCCGGTAGGCTGGCGATGTCAGGCAGATTCACGGCGATGGGCGGCTGCCAACGCAGGTCGAATTTGCGCCGCTCGCGCGGGATGTCCTGGCCGTCCTTGTCTTTCATCGGGCCGCTCCAATACCCGTGCCAGTGGGCGCGGCGGACATGGCCACGCGGGCCGGCGTGCGTGCCGCCCTGGTCCGTCTCGGCGGCCTGGTAGGCCGCACGCAGGGCAGCGCCCATGCGCACGCCCACGTCCCACATGCGGACGCCTTGGGCCGGGAAAAGACGCCAGCCGTCGCGCCGGGTGCGCGTCGGCTCAGGGTTGCCGGGGTGCCCCCGGCCCTGGATGTCGTCGCCTTCGCAGATATACAGCAGCAGGCTGATGACGGCCGCGCACCAGGCGTTCACGCCGGGCAGCGCGCCCTGGTCTGCATCCCACTCGGCGAATACGCCGGCGAGGGACTGCTGCAGCGTGCCCACCAGCGGGATGGCCTGGTGCTCGATGCGTGGATGGCCCTCGATGAGTTGGCCCAGCACCAACTCGACGGGCGCGCCATCGGCCGATTGAGCCGTGCCCACACGCCCAGCAGGGGCACGCGGTGGCTGTCATGGCGCACCGCCTGAAGACCGGGTGTCTCGATGTAGAGGCACCATTCCGGCAGGCGCTCCAGCACCTGTGCCGGCAGGTCGCCACGCAGGTCAGTGTCGATGAGGGCGGCGTACAGGGCCGGATCCACGCGATAGATGCCCTGCGTCATGCGCCAAGCGGCCAGGGTCGTGAACGGCATGGCCGCCTGCGTGAGCTGCAGCGGCGTCAGCGCCATGAGGGACCGTGCGGCCCCCATTCCGCCCGCCTCGACTGCGGCGCGGGCGTAGGCCTCGCCGCCAGCAGGATCGGTGAGGTAGATGCCTGGGGGCTGCGACTCGGCTGCTCGCACCGCATCGCAGGCGGCCCAGATGCCGGGCAGCAGGCGCCCAGCCTGCTCAAGCTGGGTGCGTGCGATGTGGGTGCGTTTCTGAAATTGGGTCATAGGTCGCTCAGATCATCCGAGCCAGGTGGGGCCCAGTCCTCTGGGCCGGGTGCGGCGAAATGTGCCGCCAGATCGAGCCCCGTGCAGTCATAGAACCACAGCCGGGCCATCGGCGATGCAGATCACTGATGGCGTTCACGATGGCCGGCAGATCAGGCCGGCGCAGTAGGTCAAGGTCAGGAATCTCCACGCGTCGGGCCACGCGGGGGCCACTGTGGGCAGTTGGAGCACTCCGCCCGCTGGGGTAGCGCTCCATTACGCCGCCCGCGAACACGCGCAGACACACATACCCCAGCGTCGCCGCTGGGGATAGGCTGTGCGCGTTAGGGGGTGCAGGCCACTCGCGGTGAATGATGATTCGATTGCCGCCCAGTTGGCGTGTGCTGATGACAATCGGCGTTGCTCTATTCGCGCGGGGTCTCATGACATCTCTACCGTAACCACAGCCTCGACGCCGCCTGGCGTCCGGTGGTCGTATGCACATTCGGCGCGCAGAGCCTCCACGCGGGTCGCAATGGCGGCATCGTTGTCGATGCACAGGACTGCATGGGCGTTTTGTCCTGCCGCATATGCGGCCTCGCATGCGGCCTCGGCCAGAGCCAGTTTGTTTTCGCCACGGATCACGAGGACGCGCATAACGATATTCTGGGCGGGAAAATCCGACCAGCGCGTGGCTTGGTGGTCCCACGTTTTGCCATTGTCGATGGCAACAATGCGGACGCGAGCGGGTTGGCTGTTCATGATTCGACTCCGATTTGAGGACTATCCGGCTACACACCGCCGGCAGGTGGTGGACTGCTTTGCTGCTGTCCATGGATGTAATGTACCGCGTTGCGCGCGTAACGCAAGGCCTTTGAGGCTTATCTCTCTAGGTGTTTACCCTTGGCCTCCAAAAGGGCGCGTTCTATGACCGCCGTTTTGCTCGCGGCATAGCCGCTGGCCACCAAGTCAGCCAGTGCCCGCGCGGCTTCAGTGGACAGCAAGCCGCCCGGCATCCGAACAGCACCAGCTTTGATGCTGCGTGCTTCACTTGCTCGGGATCGCTCGGCTTGGGTCTTGGGAGGGGTGCTCATGAGTAACTCTGGATCGACGCAAAAAATACTCCCCCTTAGCTTAAAAGAGGGTGGGTAAAAAGTTGCCAAACTCTATGCAATTCATGCATTGTGGGCAACACATGCGAATCTGAAATCGTCATCAGATCAATACCTTACGCCATTGCCTGTGATTCGTTGCCTGACTCGAAATCAGGCGTACGGTATCCCCGTACCGAGGGTTCGAATCCCTCCCTCTCCGCCAAAACGTTGAAACCGTCGCTATCCAAAAGGTAGCGGCGGTTTTTCTTTTGGGCTACGGAGTGGTAAAAATCTGCCAATCACTATGGCTGCGCGTCAGCTGATTCGTCGGATGGCGGTCTTGAGTGTCTCGGTCGCAAGATGCGCGTAGCGTTTCGTTGATCGCCCATCCTTGTGCCCGAGGACGGCTCCTACGGTGTATAGGCTTTCTCCGGCGTTGATGAGCGCAGAGGCGGTTGAGTGCCGGAGGTCGTGGAAGTGCAGATCCGCCACGCCTGCTGCATCTCTGGCGCGCGCCCAATATGCCTGTACCGTGTTCTTAGATTTGGACCTGAAGTTGCGAGCCGCAGCCGCGACCTTCGGGTGCACAGGCACGATGCGTGGATCACCATTTTTTGTATCCGCAAGGAACCACACATCGCCATGCAGCACTGCGCGGTGGATCTCTGCAAGCCTCATGCCAGAGTAGAAGGCGATTCTGATTGCCTGGCGAGTGGGCCGATGCTGGCACAGCAAGCAGATTTGGAGCATCTCGCGCCGGTCAATGTGCCGTGTCCGGTCATTCTTGACGCTTGGCAGACCTACTTTGACTGCTGGGTCTGTGTCGCAAAAGTCGTGTCGCTTCCACGCATAGCGGCAAGCTGCAACCAGATAGCGCATGCGTAGCCGGATGGTTGCAGGTGCGAGTGGATCGCCGTCTTCTTTGGTGGCCTTCGCCTCGTATTCACGGCAGACATCGGCCAGTTCACTGATTCTCCTTCCCTTGTAGACCCAAAAGATCAGTGCCAGTTCTCCATCAACGTTCTTGCCATGCTTGAGCTTTGGCGTTCTCTCCTTCACGTAGACAGCTACCGCATCTTCAATGAGTCGGTCGGGCTTCTCGACCCCTGAGATTTCTGCATATAGGCGAGCGCTTTCTTTCCGGTCATACGCGTCTGCCTGGGCGCGTGTCCACGTTTTTGGAAGAGCTTTTCTAACTCTCCGCCGCTGGCCATTGACATGCCGCGAGAACTCGAACACGAAGCACTGCTTGTCTTTGTCTCTGTGGATCGGCATGTTTGTTTGAACTCCAAAACATCTACTTCGTCGAAAAGCACACGTGTGCCGATTCTTGTGCATGGAAGAGGGCCAGCAGGCGCGGCAAGCTTATAGGCCATGCGCTGCGATACGCCCAGCAGCTCGCTTGCATCTTTTGCGGTGAGCATCAATCACTCCATGAAAAAGCCGCCTCGTGGGCGGCTGGGTGGGTTCGTGGTCTTTATCGTTCCAGGCTGTCATCGGCACTGACTTCGCGCAATCTCGACCAGCCTTGGGTCGGCACGGGTCAGCACATCAAGCAGCAGGCGAGCTTCTTCGAGGTAGACAACTGCGAACTTCGGGTCGTTCTCCACGATGCTGCTGGTATTGCTGATGAGGTCGGCCACTTTGATGGTTTGAATCCAGCCGGCGCACCGTGTCAGCCGATCACGACTCTTGGCCTTCCGTTCGGCTCGATTCCCAGTTTCGATGTCGGTCAGGCCGGACACGCCGACCGCCACCATGAAGCCGAATCGGCGCTCGATTTCCTCCAGAGTCACAGCGGTGTCTTCCGCGGTGTCATGCAGCCATGAAACGGCCACCATCTGCTCAATCAAGGATTGGTCCGGGTTGGGTAGTTCGGCTGCGGCGACGATGCCAGCCACCTCAGCCAAGTGATCGCTGTAGGGGTTACCGGTGTACTTGCGCCGCTGGTCCTTGTGAGCCTCACGGGCGAACACCATTGCGTCATAGGCAAGTGCCATTGGTTATCTCTTGTTAATCGTTTCAGGGCGCTCGCTTGTCACGGCATAGGCGGAGTGGGCGGTTTGCCAGATCCACAATGCGGACACCAGTACACCCCCATGCCCGGTTCTTCTGTGCTGGGGGTGAAACCAGGGAACGCGGATTGATCAAGCAGCACGGTGCCGCCGATGGGTCGCGTGTGAATGTGCGGCCCCAGGCCATACATTGGGAAGCAGGCCAGTCCGTCCGGGTCTACGCATCGCTCGCAGCCGTCTATGGCCGGCGGCTCATTCTCTGCGCTTAGCGTCATGGTTTCCTCGCTCGGATGGCAGCAGCACAATCGCGTGGACGCTGGTGCTGTCAGGTTCGTCGTCCCATCTCCATGTGTGGTGCAGTTCTTCACACGCCTTCGCGCACGCCTCGCGCTCGGCCGTGGCCACCAGGGCGGCGAACGCCAACACCTCTGGTGCCATGCCGGGATGGGTACGCACCATACCTGCGGCGCGCGCCATTTCCAGGATTCTTTCTCGGTTCATGTCGCCGTTCTTCGATTCCTGCGACACGTTCTGGCGTTGTGTCGCAGGCGGCGACATGTCGGTGGATTGGGTGGTATTCATGGAGTCCATAAAGCAAAAAGCCCGCGAGGTGCGGGCTGGTTGGAGTAGGGTGTTAATCGAACTAACGGCCTGAAGTGGCCCTGTCGTAAATCTCGCGCTCGACACGCGCCATGAAGGCGTCCCAGTCGCCATAGGTGCGGCTGAAGTCAAAAGGCTTGCCCTTGCCGTACTTGCTCACGAAAGGCTTGCCGCTGGCAGCCTCGGCCGTGATCTTGTCGGCCCTGGCTGTGCCCACGAGCTGCACGCAGACGGCCAGATCGAAAGTGACCGCGGCCAGGTCGCCGGAGTAGCCCGGCGTGCGGGCCATCACCTTGTCGGGCTCTGTGTAGACGCGTACGAGCTTGCCGTCTCGCCAGTGCTCACGGCGCATGCGTGCCCAGTCGTAGATCGTGCAGGCTGCCATCTGGGCATTGTGTGCTCACGTCCCACTTCGCTTACGGATGAAGTTGGCAACATCGCGCCGGATGTTGCCCCACAAGCTGTTTGGCACCCAATCACGGTTTTCGGGAAAGCCTTCGGCGGCCTTGGCGCAGGCCTCGCGTTCGGCGGCGGCCACCTGGAAAGCGAAGTTCACTAGGTCGCCCATGTCCACAATGAACACTGTTTGGCTTGCCCAGTTTTTTTCTTCCCAGCCAAATTCGCGAGCAATTCGAATCACATCTTCTTTGGTCACGGCGTTGTTCTCCTATGCGCCCGCTCCAGCAATCGCGCAACTCGGGCAATGAATGCAGTGGGGTACTCGTCCCCGTCGTCAAGAAAAAAGCCCAAGCGTTTGATTGCTCGGGCTTTGATGCGGGCCTTGGCTTCGGCTCGGCAGGCGGCTTTGAGGGTGAAGTACCTTCGGCCGCCGCCGTGGTAGACACGGGCTAGGCTGATCTTCATGGCATCGCCCTTGCGCGATAGCTGCGTGTCATCTCTCCGAAAACACGCACCGTGACGGGCTTCGTCTCGCCTTCGTGAAGAACTTGAACCTCGGCCACTTCGCCGCCTACGATGGCGTAGTCCGCACTGTCGTGGTCGTGCCAGTCGGCCCAGTTGGTTGCCGCTGATTCGTGATCGAAGCCTTTAACAGTCTTGGCGTCGTCAATCGACTGCCCAAGCTCCGGGCACCATATCTTGAACATCGGCATGCTCACTCCCAGGAAACTTCGAGCCAGATGTCAACGAACTGGCGGCATTCAGATCGGATGGCGGTTTTGAACCCCAACTCATTCAGCCGTGCGATGACGGCGGCTTGCGCAACGGTTGGCTGGCCGCCGTAGAGATTCCCACTACCGAAGTCTCTGGCGTAGGTCTTGAGCGTGGTCTTGCCTTCTTGAGCGGCGGCCTTCACCGCTTCAAGAATTTCAGCCACATGGGTGTCAGTGGGCTGGATTGCTTTCACCAATGAACGCGCGTCATCGGCTGTGAAGGTGGTGTTGGTCATCAGAAATCCCTTCGGTCAGCGTGTAGGGCTGCGAGTTCTTGACGGAATAGAAGCGCGGTGCAGGGCATTCGGACAGCCACTGCTCCAGTAGGGTCTGCAACTCTGCTGCTTGCTCCTTGGTGCATTCGGGGTATCCCTCGGCGTACTCGCCGCCGATGTCGTAAGCCCGTTCGCCGATGTGCTCGATAACCCAATCCGCATCGATCAGCTGGCCCAGCTTCGGCATGTGTGCATCTGCGCGATAGACGACATCACCGGGCTTCAGGTCATCGTGAGAATCCAGCAGATCGCCCAGCGATTCGTAGCTGAAATCTTCGTTGTCGGCAGACCAGCATTCGGTCATGGTGGTGTTGGTCATCGTGCAATCCTCTGTAGTGCTTTTTGCAGGTCAAGACGAGCACGCTTCACGGCAGCAACATCCTGGCCAGCGTTGAATACATCGTCCGGGTGAGGTTTCAAAGTGGCTTTGTCGTGGAACTCGCCGGCCTCATCCGCTTCCCGGCGATGCCAGCCTGCGGCGCGCTCCATGGTGGCGATGCGCTCCAGCAGTCGGGCGCACTCAGCCTTCACGGCGTCAACGTCAGATCGTTTCATTGGGGTTGCTCCTTCTCGCCGTTCGGCGGATGGATCGTGATGTCGCGCTGCTCGCCGCCTTTGACCTGGATTGGCAGGCTCATGTCAGCGCCTTTGCTCTCGGCGAGGCTGACGATCAAGCCGACAAAGATCGCTGTGGCTGTGCTGATTGCGTCAACAGGGCCTACCGCATCGAGATATCGACCAAAGGCGGCCTCGAAGTCCTTGTGCGCATCCGTCATTCGGCACCTCCCCAGATGAGTGCCGCCCTGGCATCCGCAATGAACTGGCCGTCCTTGTGCATCCGGGTGTCGCCCACTCGTTCGAGCTGATCCGTGATAGCCCGCAAGGCATCGCGCAGGGCTTGGCGCTCTGCCTTCAGATTCCCGAGCGCGTCGAGAATCGGCTCCGCTCCGCCGTCGTTGGGATCGAGGTCGAGTGCTTCGTTGATGGAGCCCAGATCCACGCACGCGGCACCGAGCATTCGTTCCAGGGAATCGCGCTCTGCCAGCAGGGCGAGGACAAGCGTTGGGTCGGCAGCTTGGTGCCAAGCATCATTCGCCTGCCAGTTGTTGTCATCCCGAGGGTTCGTGAAGATGTGGTGAGGGCCGGGATTGGCTTTCTGCGCCGCTTCGCGCAGTGCTTGGTATTTGTCGGTCATGTCAGTTGAACCCCTTCAGTTCGTATCCCATCAGGCCCTGCATGGGATTGGGACGCTGGCCTTGCGGGCAAATGGCGATGTTTGCTTCCAAGCCGTCAATGGAGACGGTCGCGCCCTCCAGATTCAGCCCTGGCGGCAACCCCAGGAATTGAAAGGGGGTGCCGCACTCAGTGCACCGGACGCGTGCTTCGAGCATGAATCGGCCCGAGTCTTCCAATCGGGCCACCTTGCATGACGCTTCGAATTTCATGTGCTGGCAGGTCATGGGGCCAGTCCTTTCTGCTGCTCCTGGGCGCGGAGCGGCGATTTGCGTTCATAGAGCACGGCATGACGGTATTCCGCGTACTCTTTGACCTTGCCCTCCATGTCTTCTGGCGACGCGAACCAGCGCGCGGGCTTCAGCCACTGCACGACGTTGATCGGCGCGTAGTTACCGTTACGCCAGCCGTTGTAGCCGGCGAGCATCACGCCCCTGGTGATGTCGCCGTTCTTGAGGCGCACGGGCTGCCAGACGCCGGTGAGCGGCCAGACCTTCTGTTCGAACCATTGGCTCTGGTCCACCCACCAGCCGCGCTCTAACTGGTCGCGTAGGGTGATTTCGATGGGTTCTTTCATGCGCGCTCCTTGTGCGCCTGGGCGCTCTGTGCCAGCTTGCTGCCGGCAAATGCATAGTTCCGACCGCCCAGGTGCACGAGCTTGGGCTTGTCGCCCGGAGGCACCCAGTGGCACAGGCCGTGCTGATCGACCAGCTTCCCCTGGGCGATCCAGGCATCCACGGCAGGCCAGAACGGGGATTTCTCGCTGGGCTGTCGATCCAGCGGTTCACCTGTCGCGCTGTTGATCACGACAGGTCCACACCATGGGTGCATCTCGAAGGTCCAGATGCGCCCGTCCGGGTCGCGTATGCGCTGCACTGGGCCACCCACCAGCATGCAGGCCGTCCTTAACGACTCTGAGGTCATGTCGTTTCCTTCGCGGCCGCAGCCGCTTCAACAGCCAGGGCCACGGCCCCGGCAAAGATCTGTTCTCGCGGCAGTGATCCGCGTGGCATGCGTGCCCAGAGCTGGGCCAGCATTTCGGGTGTCAGCTCGGACACGGCGGGCGTTGCTTCGCGCAGTCGCGGGTTTGCGATGGCGCGGGCGAAGTCGGGTGGATGGGCCATGGTCAAGCTGCCAGGCGCTCGGCCTGGGCCTCCCGGAAATTGGCGGCCACAAGCGCCGCGGCCATGGGTGGGCACACGCTGTTGCCGCACATGCGCACCTGGGCCGTCTTGGTGATCGCTTCCCCGGCAGCGCCACGGTCGATGACATAGCCCTCTGGGAAACCCTGGGCGCGGTACAGCTCGCGCGGGGTGAGCATGCGCAGGCCAATGTCTACGATGGCGTAGGGCTCACCGTGCACCGTGACCAGGCCCATGCGGTCCTTCGTAGGCACGGTGTGCATGGGATCGCTGCACGCCGCGTCCTGGCCGCCCTCGCTGTAGTACTTGACGAGGAAGGCTTGCACCAGAGCCGCCGGTGTCGATGACGCGGTGACCGTGTTCAATGGCGCCTCAATGTCTCGGGTGCCGTCGCTCCAACGCGGCTTTCCCTTGCTGCACTGCTCGCCGTGGCCCATGTGCACCAGGTGCGCGGCCACCAGGCTGTGGTGGTCCACGCTGGTGACGGTGCCCATGGCGTCGTGCAGGCTGCTGCCCACCACGCCGGTGTAGTGCTTGGCCAGGAAGGCCTGAACCAAGGCGAAGTGGCCGCCCTTGATCTGGGCCACCTGTGTGCGCAGCGGCTCGCGGGCGTTGAACACCCGCTGGGTGCTCGCGTTGGCATGCTCGGTTAGGAACGGCGCAACTTGGGGCACGGCCAGCGCTTTTTCGCCTCGATGGGCACCGGTGATGGTGCGAAACGGCTCGTTCAGCCCTTCGACCCGATCTCCGCCCTGATGGGTCAGCGGCACGATGAAGGGCTGGGCGGCCTCGACCACGTACCGCATCACACCTTTGGCGATGCGTCGGCACGTGGCATCGGCCAGCGGGCGGGCGCGCTCGAAGATGCTGGGCGCCGGAATGCTCCAGTCGATGCACTCGGCGGCCGTGCGCCAGGGCTTCATGCCGGCCGGCACACGGCCTTGGGCGTCGGGCTTGGCGTGCGTCGGACGCGGCCAGACGATGGGCATGCCATCGCGGCGGGCGATGAGAAACAGGCGCTTGCGGATCGTGGGCGCGCCGAAGTCGCAGGCCCGCAGTTCGCGCCACTCCACCGCATAGCCCAGTGCGCGCAGCTGGGCCACCCAGCGCTGGAAGGTCTGGCCTTTGCGGCGTTCGCAGGGGCGCTGGTCAGCGCCGAGCGGCCCCCAGGTCTGGAACTCTTCGACGTTTTCCAGGCAGATGATGCGGGGCTGTGCCAGCTTGGCCCACTTGACCACCACCCAGGCCAGGCTGCGGATCTTCTTGCTCACAGGCTTGCCACCCTTGGCCTTGCTGAAGTGCTTGCAGTCGGGCGATGCCCACAGCAGGCCCACAGGCTGGCCGTGGGTGACGGTCATCGGGTCCACCTCGAACACATCGCTACAGAAGTGGCGCGTCTGCGGGTGATTCAGCGTGTGCACGCTGATGGCTTCCGGGTCGTGGTTTACGGCCACGTCAACGGCACGGCCAATGGCTTGCTCGATGCCGGTGGATGCGCCACCGCCGCCGGCGAACAGGTCAACCACCAGCTCTTGGTGGATGGGCAGGAGGAATTGAGGTGTCAGCATGGGCGAAAAAAAGCCCGCTCGGGGCGGGCAGTGGTTGCGAAATTCGACCGCAGAGGAGTTTTGCCCCTTGTGCGGCATAGTGAGGACTCACTCACTACATGAGAGGTTGCGATGGCAATTTCGCGCACAGTTGAACTGGATAACGGACACGAAGTCTCGGTGACCATAGATCGCATTGGGGCGGGTTGGTCCATCGCTGAGATTGATCTTGAGACCTACCCCTACCAAGTGATTGACGGCGATGGGCGAATTCACCCGACCTTTAATCTCGCGCTGGATGAGGTGAAAAGGATCGCAGCTCGCCACCTATCTAGAAGTAGCCGCTAAGACCGCGACCCACGCGCAAAAGTCCGAAGTACTTGTCCCCGATAGGGCTCGGGGCCGCGATATGTCTCCTTCATCGACGCATTGCTGATCCGATGTGTCCTGGCCGATTCCTCGGCCGTGATGAACGAAATCTTCTGCTCGAGGGTGCTTCGGTTGCGGCCGGTCTTGGGGTCGTGTTGGGTGTTGCGTGTCATGGGGCTAACTCAGGCTGTTGAAAATGCGAACTGCGCGACGCTGGATCACACTTGATACAAGTGCTGCGCGTTCCGGGGGGGTAAACCAGCGCTGCAGCTTTGCTAAACTGGTCGCAACCTCTGCTTCGCAGTGCTCCCGGCCAGGTTTTCCCGTGGGCCATGTCACCAGTTCATGAGTAGATAGCTGGGCGCGAAGACGCCAGTGTTTACGCTTGCGCAACAAGTACAAAGTGCGCTTGTTTTCCAGTCGTGTCATGGCAAGTTCCATTAAAAAAGCCCGCTCAGTGGCGGGCTGGATGGGAGGTCAGGCCGATTGCGTGACCTGGGTGCATTCGCATGTAAATCTTCCTCAGCACGTCAAGCGCCGTCTGCATCTGCTTCGGTGTGCTTGCAGTCACGATGGCGTCGTGAGCGTCCAGGGCCTCGGCGGTCTGGGACATGCCCTGGCCATCAAATCCGAATCGACCATGGCTGACACTGCGCGCTCGACATCGCTTCATTGCTTGCTGACCAGCTTCTAGGATTTCCACAAGTGCTGGGTCAATTTCCTCGGCCCGGATCCGCGCCAAGTTGATCGCCACAGCCACACGATTGAAGTCCTCATCGTCAGCCTGGCCGGTCTGCAAACGCTCAAACCCGCTTCGGATGCGCAGCAGGTCTGGCGTCAGGTCGGCTTGCTCGTACGGGCGGCAGTCATCAAGCAGCACAAGCGGGGCGACCTGCTTCTTTATCGCCTGCGCCACATCGCGTTTTGTGAGTCTCACGTTGCGGTTGCGTTTGGCGGCGCGGCGCTGTGCACGGTTCACTGGAGCAGCGTTCACGGCTTGCTCAAGCGTGTGGAGTTTTTGGGCTGAGATGATCATTTCGTACTCGGCTCGCGCAGTGTGTAGTTCAAGATCTCGGAAATGGAAGGCAAGGTCAGAAGGGTATGGAATCATCCATGTCATCGAAGCCGCTGCCGGCTGCAGGAGGAGGCGCCGGCCTGGGCGGCGGAGGCGCGGGCCGCTGCACTTCCTGGCCACCTCGGGCAAAGTCATCAAAATCGGCCACGCCCTCAAGCGCCGTACCTGTCGTGCCATCCTGTTTTTGAAACGTGGTCACATGCAGGTCGCGCACGATGAGCGAAACCTGTTTGCCTTTGAGTAGGTAGGGCGCCAAGGCCTCAGCCTGCTTGCCAAACATGGCCAGCCTGAGCCATTGAGTGGGGCGCTTCCCATCATCTCCTTTGCGACCGTAGTTGTATGCAGCCGCGATCTGTACGACAGTGGTTCCGTTTTGCGTGGATCGCACCTCAGCGTCACGGCCAAGCGTGAAAAGTCCGGTCATTGTTGCCATGTGTATTCCTTTAGGCGGGGTGATCCGCTTCGATTTGCTTCAGCTCTCGCGCAATGCACTCCCACCCGGCTTCGATCTTCTCGACCATCAACCGCTCGAGTTGCGGGTCTCGCCGATACAGCTTTGAGGTGATCCGCATGTGCGCAGGAATTTCTGAAACGATGTGCATCGCCTCGTCTTCGTGCCCAATGAGGTCGTCTGGGGTGTCAAGCAGGCAGTAGCAGACCTCCGCCTCGTCGCAGTCCCAAAGCTGCATGTAGGCCCGCATCTGCCACTCATACTCAGTGCAGTGCACGTCGTCGCTGGTCTTGGGAAACGTGGCCAAGCTCCACGCGGTTTTGATGTCCCGAATTCGCTGGCCGTCGTACAAATCACATTCGCCCGACAACCACGTGTTTTCTCGACGCGCGGTGTTTTTCGCCAAGTCGGTGAAGAAAACATGGTTGTAGAGCGCGATAGCCTCGTCCTCGAGCGCGAGACCCTTTTCAAGGTACTTGCTGGTGACGCTGGGCTGATACCCATATGCGATCTGACCAGCGATCTCACGGCAGAAGGCCTTTGCGCCTTCACTCAGAATTTCGCTCTTCAGCCTCGGTCGGGCCATAAGGCGGTGCAGGCTATGTGGTCTGAACTTGTGCATTCAGCGCGTCCTGTTGTTCTTGGGTCAACTCGTAGTCGGAGCGAAGTTTGTCTGCACTGAACCGGCCGGAAAGGACCGCTCCCACGGCCTGTTTGAACCGCTCTGGAGATAACTGCTCCTTCTTGCGTGCGGCAACCTTGGGCCGGATGCGCAAGCACTCGACCTGCTCGCCTGCCAACTTGGTCGTCGTAGCAAACAGCGTGATCTGCCTGCCAGCCCAGTCCTCGATGAAAGGCCCGTAGAGCTTTGCGATGGACTTGCTGTTTGTGGCATTGAGGATGAATGGCTTCTGCCCTTGCAGATAAGCAACAGTGCATTCCTCTTTTTTCCCCCCATTGCCTGTTACTTGCTCGCGCACCACATGCGAGATCGTGACGGTCAGATCCTGTCCTGGGTCCAGTGAATAGGCGCCGATGAAATCAGGATTCATCAAGCGCTTGTAGTGTGTCTTCGTTGTCATGTTGTTCGCCTCACAAGCGATTCCCGCCAGTCCGGCACTTCAGGGTAGGGCTGAGCAAGCTGGTGCCGCCCACCTGCATCGACCCAGCAGGTCTGTGCGCACACCGGTTCACATTCGTAAAAGTGCCATCGACCATCCTTGTCCATGGCAAGCCAGTGAGCCCAGGTTGGCCAGCCTGAAACTGCGGCTTGGATGGCTTTCCATTCAGAGTGGATGGCGTTCATGCAGCCCCCTTCAATTTGGCGTTGATCAGCTCCTGGGCCTGGAAGACCTTTTGGGCCGCATTGTCAGGAACTTCGATGAGGCCGATAGCTTTAGAGTTCGGCTGATAGGCTGGGATCATTCCGACGAACAGCATCGACATTTGCTCAGTGATCGGCGCCCAGTAGAGCTTCCCTTCAACCTGAAGGAATACCGCAATGCCTTCCAGGGTGCCTTTGCTCACGACGGCGTTCATGCAGCCCCCTTGAAAAGGGCCTCGATCTGCTCGCGTGCTGCAATCAGGTTGTCCGGGTGAACATCGAACTCGCCGATGCGGATGGTCCGGGGCTTGCGGCGGTATTTGAAGTGCGGCGCCCAAGAGGGTTGAACCGTCAATTCTTCCCATTCGCCGCTGAGACAAACCTCCCAACGGGTCCACGGCTCGGCGCACTCGGCTGCGTCTTCAGCGTAGAGCCGCATGCTCTCGGCATGCAGATGACCTAGGGTCTTGGCTGGCTCGATGTAGTCAGCAACGAGGTCAGCGGGGTTATCTTCCCCAAATCCCCACCGACCGGTGGGGGTGAGGGCTTCAACTACCCCGTCAGGGCGCGTGGTCGCGAACGGGAAATTGGGGCTGGGGCCTTTGGTGAGCGTGGCGATTTGGCCGTCTCGGCGCACGTACTTCTTGCCAGCTTCAAGGGGCAGGGTCAGCTTACTCATTGCTTCTCTCCCCGCGCCGTCAACAATGCATGCTTTGCCGCAACCCAATCCTCCGGACTGATGTAGCTGGGTCGTTCGCCCTCCAGCGCCTGAGCGATGGCCTGCAAGTCGGCCTGAACATCCGACGCCGCATGTGTCTCGTCTGGCCCGCTGCATGCACTCAGTACCAGCGCGGCCCACACGATCAGCATCAGCGCAGCCCATTGCAGAGCGACCCAGGTCAGACTTGATCGGGCATGAAAAAACCCGCGCTTGGCGGGTTCTGAGATTGGGGTTTCGGTTCTGCTTTGTCGGGAAAACCGGAGTGAGGTTTCGTCCATTTCATTGCTCCTTAATTCCGTGGGCGGGTCAGTATTTTCAGAGCGGGTCATCGTCTGGCGATCCAGCCCGACGGCTCATCATCTTCGCTCGTAAGCGCTGCGAACTCTGTGTTTGCCCGGGTTCGGTCGCTGAAACAGAAGCGCCTTGAGTAGCCTTCTGCGTTGCAGCCAAGGTAGATCGCACGGGTGTAGATCAGATCGCCCAGCGCTGCAAAACTGCCATCGGGCAACTCGCGAACTTCGATGTAGCCGCCGTAGCGCTGGATGATTTTTTTCAGTTCATCGTTCGTCATTTAGGTGGCAATCATCAGTCTTGGCTGTTTGTAGATCGCTTCCGAGAGCCCATACGCCCACTGCGCGGCGTAGTCGGAATGCCCGCATGCGGACATCTCTGCCTTTCTGACTTGTGCCATCTCCAGGGGTTTCTTCCCGCTTTCAAGGCAGCAGTCACGGGCGACCTCCCACATGGCTCTAAGCTCAGCCTCCAGCCAAGCGTCAGCCTCTCGCTTCCCTCTCAGGGCTTGCTCAGCAATGAGTCTGTCATAGATGCGCTGCTCGGGTTGCCCGATTGGGCGAAATGGGTCAGCGTGCTCGGATGTCACTCCACAGGAGCAGGGCTTATTCATGGCATCGCGGCTTTGTTGTTCGGTGCTCATGCTAATCGCTCCCTCAAATAGTCATCAATCGCCTCATCCACTCGCTCACCAGCGCGCCGGATGATCCAAGCACCCAGGGCGTAGATGTGCTGCTGCCTTATCTCGTAAGGCGCGCCATTCGCAGCACGGGCCAGCCGGCATAGCTCAGCGAAGTCGTCATCGTCTGCAACAAGCTCGCCCAGGTTGTCGTCGCTGACGGGGTTGAACTGCGGCAGTTCGGATGCTGCTTCAAATGCGGCTTGGTAGGCGCTTTCGCTGTCCAAGGAGGACAAGGCGCTCGACTCGATCAGGGAGATGGCGTTCATGCTTCCTCCTTAAATTTTCCGTTCTCATCGACCACGTACCAGACGCCAGCCTTAATGCCGTCACGACCGACAATTGCTGCTGCAGCGTGCGTGATCTCTCCTTCATCGTTGCGGTGTACTAGACGCATGGCACCCCTGACAGGAATCGAACCTGTACCTGCCCCTTAGGAGGGGGCCGTTCTATCCATTGAACTACAGAGGTTAGTTGGGGATGATGGCCGCGTCTAACACGCGCACATAAATTCACTCCATGGCCTCTGCGGCTTCGTCCCAGACCCAGTGGGTTTCATCATCGAGGCCACTTCCGGGCAGCCGGAACACGGCGTTCGCAGCTTCAGCAAGGGCCGTGGCAGTCTCGTACTCGCCTGCGTTTTTATGCATCCATGCACGCACATCGCGACGACGTGCAGCATCGTTGACGGGCTTTACGATTGGTGGCCTGGGGCTGCGCTCCATCGTGGCGGCTTCAACTTCTCGGAGGATGTCATTTCGCCGCTGATTCTCAAGATGGAGATTTCGTCTCCATCGGTTCTCCTGCTTTACGCTGGTCATGGCGGGCTCCAATGAAAAAGCCCGCTCAGGGCGGGCTTGGATGAATAGATTGGTACGCTTTTGGCTGTGAATGCGTACGGGAAGGATCACCATCATTGAAGCGGGCCGGACGCTACCCCGGCGATGTGTTCGTCAGTCTGGTTGAGCAGGCTCAACTCTCAGTTTCTGCTGGGCCACCTTCCTGCCCGTCGTGGCTTTGTTTTCTGTGTGCCCACGTCACACTGTGCGTTTCATCGATTTCCAACGCCGCCGCTTCAATGATGGCCCCGCTTTGCCCTGCGGGTTAGGGCACGCGATGGGCTCGCGCGGGCCTACTTCACCTCACGTCGCTCTCCCAAAAAAAGCGGCCCGCACAAGGCGGGCCGGTTGTGTGATGGCTCACATGAAGCAGTGGTTTTTTGGAGGAGTGCGAGGCGGCGCTAACCCGCGTCCCATCACGCCCCCACTGTATGGTCTGGTTTGCCTGGGCTCATCAGGGCAAGCCCTGAAGTCTTTCGGCTCAATGATGGTGCTGGTTACGCCTCCAGCGACAGCCTTACGCGCTGCCCGTTCACCTGCCCTCGCAGTTAGATCGCGCCACGTCTTTCCCGTGGAGTCATGATGGTTGTCCCAGTCGCTAATCTGGGTTGTGGCGGTTCTCTATCTGCCGCCAGGAGGATCAGTCCAACCCGGTGCTACCGGCTTTCTTCACCATCAAACCGAGGTGTCTCAGTTCATCGCTTTGCGCCATCTGCGCTGAGGACTGGCAAGTGCACTGCGTTCTCACCGGCATAGCGCGCTTCTTGACTTCCGTATAACCGTCTGGGATGTAGTTCATGGGGGAACTCTTTCAATCTGCTCGCCATGGGATCAGCATTCGATAGCGGTCTGCGTCAGGCCTCCGGCTGCTGCAGCGACGGCACTCTGCGGCTCGTCGGGGTTCAGGCCGTAGGCGGCGGAGAAGGCGTATTGGCTGGGGTAGGCCTCGAAGGGCGGCGAGCCCACCTCACTACAGCGAACAGAAATCATTCCATCACCATCTTCGTTTACTTCGATGAAGTGCCCGCTATCGGTGCGGATGTGGGTCAAAAGCAGCCCATTCACGTTGTTCAGCTCGCACATGGCGTTGTAGACGGCTTCGGCCTGGGACTTGTTGAGGATGCGGGCTGCCATGGTGCTTCTCCTGGTGGTTGGTTGATCCTTCAATCCGCAACGCACTCGGTGAATGCGCTCTGGATTGCTTCCACCGGTTTTCACCCCGGTGGCGTGACTGGCATATCCCACAGATGTGGTTCCAATCACCTTGCATGCAGCCGCAGTTCCGGTAGTTCATCGGGTTTGGCCGCCACCTTTTGTGTTCTGCCGGTGTGCACAGGGGCAGGGCGCTTTCATCAAGTGCGCCTGTTCATCCTTCTGTGAGAGCGATGTGAAGGGCGGGCAGGGCGCTACTCCTGCTGGGGCTACGGCTTTTTCACGTTGCGCTTTTTCTGCCGTGATTGAGTACAGGTTCCAAGAGCCGAGGCGTCTCTACGTGTGCGCGTTTGTCGTTGCCGGGTCTCCCGCTGCTGACTTGCTGCGTGTCTCTGGCTCCAGCTTTCGCCTTCACAGCCTTTGGCTTCCACGCCGCCGCCCTTCACATCGCTCTCTCTTGTTAAAGACCCAAGGGCTTCAGCGCGATCACTCCAGCCCATCGACTTGGTGCCCAGGAGAGCCCGCAGCGCGAGATCACTGAACCGAACCCCGCTGCTGCGTCCTGTCCGCTTCGCCACCGTGTCGCTGTGGCTGGGGTTCGTTGTGTCGATGGATGAATTATTAGTCCGAGTGCTTTATTTGTCAACAGTCGGACTAATTTAAATCGACTAATTTTTTCTTCTGATAGCGCCAAGCCCCGCTGTGTCGGGCTTTCTGCGAGAAGTGCAAGCCAGGCTTGCGCAAGTGCTGCTTGCTGTCAAAAAAATTGGGCTTGCGTCAGCCGTTATCCGTGTGGAATACTGTATGAAAAAACAGGTATCAACATGAGTGAAGACCGAAAAACACTGCTGGGGCGGCGCCTGCGCGCTGCGAGGACCAACGCTAGGTTGTCTCAGGCCTTCGTGGCCGATGGCTTGGCCGTGACGAGGCAAACAGTCTCGGGGTGGGAGACGGGCGCTTACAGCCCATCCGCCACGCAGCTGGCCGAGCTGGCGACGATGTACTGCGTTTGCGCGCATGCATTGCTGTTCGGCGAGCCGTTCAGGGCAGTGGGGTTCGGCGCATTCATGGGGCAGGGCCGTGCCCTGTCTCCCAACTAATTCAACCAAGGAAGAAAAATGGACGCCAAGACGCTTTTTGACCAGATGTGCGAACCGCGTGCGAACGTAGATCAGGTGCGCAACATCACAGCCACCTATGCGGATCTGGTCGCAGGCATTGCAGACAGGCTGACGCCGGCTGAGCTGGATGCGTTCATTCGCCTTGGCTCAGTGATGAAGGGGCGCGTGACCGTGAAGGTGCCACTGCTCAAGCTGGAGCAGGTGGATGCCTGGCTTGCGTACAGCAAGAAGCACTTCCCGTCTGACGCTGCTGCTTTGAGGGGCTGACCATGGACGCAAAGACTTTGCTGGACCGTATGAACAACGCGCATGCACCCACAGGAATCTGCCTGGATGAGCCCTACGCGGAGTTCCTGGCCACCATTGCGCACAAGCTGTCAGCCGATGAGCTGGACAAGCTGGTCACCTTCGGCGCCGCTCTCACCGATATGATTTTGATTCCATACATGCGTGCATCGGATTGGGCGAAGGTCGAATGACGCAGGCCCAGCAGAGCCCTTCATGACCACCGCCAGCCTTCTCGGTCCAGTAGACACGTCCAGCGCGTGCCACCTGCTGCTCGCTGCAAGTCCTGTGCAGGCGGGCTTTCCTTCTCCCGCTGAGGACTTCGCGGCCAAGCGCATCGATCTCAATGCAGAGCTGATCGTTCATCCGCAGGCAACTTTTCTCATGCGTGCAGCCGGCGTGTCCATGGTCGAATTTGGCATTGGCGACCGTGATCTGATGGTTGTGGACCGGGCCATTCGCCCGCGCCATGGGCTGATCGTGGTTGCAGTGATCGACGCTGAATTCACAGTCAAGCAGCTTCACAGCAGGGCGGGGCGCGTCAAGCTCAAGGCAGGCAATCCGACGTATCCCGACATCGTGCCCCAGGACGCCCAGGAACTGACGATCTGGGGCGTGGTGACGCATTGCATCAAGAGCATGTGCGGGTGATGCGATGTACGCCCTGGTCGATGGGAACAATTTCTATGTGAGCTGCGAGCGTGTGTTCAGGCCTGCGCTGCAGGGGCGGCCTGTGGTCGTGTTGTCGAACAATGACGG
Organism: Comamonas serinivorans; assembly: GCF_002158865.1. Taxonomy (NCBI): domain Bacteria; kingdom Pseudomonadati; phylum Pseudomonadota; class Betaproteobacteria; order Burkholderiales; family Comamonadaceae; genus Comamonas; species Comamonas serinivorans. The sequence continues at coordinate 2,015,201 of NZ_CP021455.1, forward strand.
CTGCGCTGTGGCCCGGTCGAACGAAGCCAAAGCCCTGGGCATTGCGATGGGCGCGCCCTGGTTCCAGATCCGGCACCTGGCTGAGTCTGCTGGGCTGGTTGGACTGTCTGCGAATTTCCCGCTTTACGGCGACATGAGCGACCGCATGATGAGCCTCGCGGCGGGACTGGGACCTACTCAGGAAATCTACAGCATCGATGAGTCGTTCATCGGCCTGGACGGCGTGAGAGGCGATCTGGTCAAGCGTGGCCATGCCATCCGCTCACGCATTCTGACTTGGCTGGGCATCCCGACTTGTGTAGGCATTGCCCAGACAAAGACACTTGCCAAGCTGGCCAACCACATCTCCAAGACCGCCGAGCGCAAACCCGGTAGCTACCCGGCTGAACTGGCGCAGGTTTGCAATTTCGCAGCACTGCCGGCGTCCGATCTGGATGCCATCCTGGCGGCCACCCCAGTGGGCGAGGTGTGGGGCGTGGGCCGGCGCATCGGCAAGCAGCTCAACGATGCTGGCATATCGACTGTGCTGGACTTGGCCCGGATGGACCCTGTTGTCGCCCGCATGCGCTGGAGTGTGGTGCTCGAGCGCACTGTCCGGGAGCTACAGGGCCAGTCCTGCATTGATCTGGACGATGCACCAGCCCCCAAAAAAATGATCGCCTGCACCCGGTCATTTGGAAGACCCGTGCGGGATTTCGTCCCCCTGTCTGAAGCCGTCACCGAATTCGCAGGCCGTGCCGCTGAGAAGCTGCGGAAGCAGGGTGGGGTCGCAGGCATGCTGCAGGTATTCGCACACACCAGCCCCCACCGGCCGGGGCCAAGGTTCGCGCGGGCCATGGTCGTGCCGCTTCGTCGGCCTACGTCCGACACGCACCTGCTCGCACAAGCCGCGGTGCTTGGGCTGCGTCAGATCTATGAGCCTGGATACGACCTCATCAAGGCTGGTGTCATCCTGATGGATCTGACCAATAGCGCGGCCGAGCAGCTCGAGCTGTCGCTAGACGACCCAGGCCCGGACCGCTCAAGGCTCATGGGCGCTCTTGATGCGCTCAATGTCCGCTATGGCAAGGGTGCAGTGCACCTGGCCGCGACTGGCGCGACTAAGGCCAAGCGTGAATGGGGCATGCGGCAGGAGCGCAAGACGCCACAATACACGACGGTTCTGGCCGACATCCCGATTGCCAGGGCGTGACTCAGTTGCCGTTGGCCACATCTCGACCCTTGTCGGTGAGGGAGTAAATGGTGACCTCCGCATAGGTTTCCCCGTCGGCGTCGTGCATATCGAATACACCATCGACCAGACCCTCACGTATGAGTGGCACGACCACCTCGCTGCCTTCTTGGTACTCCAATAGGACAGTTGGGTAGGTACGGGCGGCAAGGGCTCGGAGTACACCCAAGCGACCAGTCTCTACGGGCAAGGGATCTGGCACTTCAGCCATCTTGAGCACAGCACGTACCCATGACTCACCACCCAGGTCATTGAGCTTGTACTCCTCATCTTCGTCTAGAGGCATGGCCAGCATCACAAGCGGACCCATGTAGTCGGCCTTCATGTCTGGAAACCAAGGCACTTCATTCAGGCTCTGGCCAGGATGGCAGGTTTTTGCCTGAATGACGGTGTTCTGCTCCAAGTCCACGATGTGGGCCCAGTCGCCCTCCGTCAGGATGGAATGCTGAAGGGCATAGAGCGAAGGACTTGAGGACACCCAGTCGTGCCAGCCGCCGCGCTTTTGATTGCTGTAGCCGTAGAAGAGGGCATAGCGGTCTTGGGGCATGTCTTTCCTCACTGTAGAGTGTGCCGATGTGTAATCGATACATAGCACCCAGCGACCAGGATATCCAGCAGTACTGGCGCGTCAATGGGGCGGTCAGTTCAAGCGCAACCGGCGTGTTTCCACGGTCGCCCGGACCATTCATCCGGCGAGCAATCGAAGATGCCAGCTACAGCAGGGAACTCGTCGTTGGACAGTGGGGGCTCATTCCATGGTTCGCGAAAGAGCGAAAGCTGAAGTACAGCACCAACAACGCACGCAGTGAAGAACTGCTGAGCAAGGCCAGCTACAAAGATCCGTGGCGCCGTGGCCAGCGTTGCATCATCCCCGCCACTTCTTTCGATGAGCCGAATTGGGAGACGGGGAAGAACGTGTGGTGGACGTTCCAGCGAGCTGATGGCGACCCATGGGGGCTCGCAGGCCTGTGGAACCGCTGGCACGACCCGGAAACGGATGAGATGGTCGAGAGCTACACGATGCTGACGATCAACGCCGATGCGCACCCGCTCATGTCGCGCATGCACAAGCCAGACCCTAAGCTGGGGCCGGATCAGCAGGACAAGCGAAGCGTGATCCCGATTGAGTTGTCCGACGTGGATCTGTGGCTGTCGGGGACCGTCGCAGAGGCCTCGGAGCTGCTCCGTCTGGCGCCAGTCGAAGTGTTCGATGCGAGGCCAACGGCATGAGCTTTGTTGGAATCGCGTTGTGCCTGGTCGTGGGCATCTCGGACGGAGACACGCTCACGGCTCGTTGTGGTGAGCCGGGTCAGTACGAGCAGGTAAAGGTGCGACTGGCCGGAATCGATGCGCCAGAACGAAAGCAACCGTTCGGCCAGCGGGCACGTCAGGCACTCAGCGACACGGCTTACATGAAAGAAGCAGAGCTGCGCTGTACCAAGGTGGATCGATACAAACGATCCATCTGCACAGTGTGGGTCGCCCCAGCATCATCTCCAGAAGGCCCGAAAACACTGGATGCTGGGCTGAACCTGATCACACTTGGCCTGGCGTGGTGGTATCGAGACTACGCAAAAGAGCAAAGTCCGCAGGAACGCGGCCAGTACGAATTCGCTGAGACGGAAGCGCGTGCGAAGAAGGCTGGGCTTTGGTCGCAGCTAGGAACGGCTGAGGAGCCGGTGGCGCCGTGGGAGTGGCGGAAAAGTCGTCGGCAAAACGCGGGGCCCAGATGATGTGCGCGAAATGTTCGAACTTTTGCGTAACACTGCACTCTGCGCAGTAGCGCACAGGCTACACTAGCGCATGGTCGTTGAGCAGACGGAAGAGTTCAAGCGTTGGTTGCAAAGCATCAAAGACGTCCCCACAAAAGCTAGGTTGCTTGCACGACTTCGAAAGGTCACGCTGGGGAGCCTCGGAGATCACAAGCGACTCAGTGAAGATGTTTGGGAGCTTCGAGAGTACTTCGGCCCAGGTTGGCGGATGTACTACACAGAGAAGGATGGCAGGATCATCCTCATGCTCGGAGGGGGAGACAAAAAATCTCAGAGCAAGGACATTGCTGCTGCTGAGCAATTGGCAAAGGAGCTGAAAGATGGTCAAGACTAAACCGTTCGACGCTGCCGAGTTTTTAACGAATGACGCAGAGATGCTGGCTTACATTCAAGCCGCGCTGGAAGACGGTGACCCGCTGCTTGTTGCAGCGGCATTGGGTGATGTGGCAAGAGCACGAGGAATGGCTGATCTTGCAAGGAAAACTGGACTTTCGAGAGAAAGTCTCTATAAGGGGCTATCAGGAGAATCTGCTCCTACTACAACGACGTTTTTCAAGGTGGTTGAAGCATTCGGCTTGCGTCTTGACATTCGGGCCAAAGATTCCAGCCCACCGCGAAAGCCGTTCACTCGAAAAACAGTACAGGCTAAACCAAAGAAAACAACACTTAGGCCGCATTCAAGAACGGTCGGTGCCCATGCATGAACAGAAGCCCGCCTCGAGCGGGCTTTTTCACGACTTCGGAGCGAAGAAGGAAATGATTGTCACCACAGCTGCGAGGAATGCTACTGGTGGGACTACAAGCCGCGCAAGACCCGAAAACAGAAGAACACGTTTCTTCCTCTTCAGCCAAGCCTTGGCCTGAAGCGTTTGATCTGGCCCGAACGCCAATCCATCAATGCGAGACTCAACGTACTCTAAGCCATGCTTGGCGAATATTTTGTCTAGCGTCTGTTCAAAAGGCGGGGTCTTGCGCATTGGTTAGATCTAGCTCTGCTTCCCTGGAGGCCACTCCAGAGGTGACACGGTGAGGGAACTGACGCCAGGGAGTAGATTGAGATAGTGTTGCTCTTCCGCCGGGCGAACCAAGGAAACCTCTGTAGCTTCGCTCGGGCATTAGGCCGAGATTCTTGCCAATTTGGGAAAAGAGCAAATGCGGATCTCGGTTGGTGTTGGCAACGCTTCTCACGATCTGAACAACTTTGAGGCGCTTGATGGTTAGTCACCATCAGGGCACCAAGGTCTCGCCAAAAGCAACGCCATGAAGGATTTGCTTCTAGCAGTCTTACCAGATGGAAGACACAAAGCCTTTAAAAGCGACTCGCAATCCGTCAGAGCGTTATGGGGCGTGGGCCGCTCAACCCCCATTGCTAGACATATCGCATCCAAACTGCGTTTGCCAACTCGTTCATCCCACCTGTTGCGCAAAGTTAGCATTGAGCACGCCCATGGTAGCCCGTCTGAGTCCAAAAGAGCATGCCGCAACATCCTGCGGTCAAACTTCGCATTGTGCGCCACTACTATCCCCGCAGACCTGAGCATCTTCTCCATATGCAGGCTGTCAAATACATGTCCTCTAACATCTTCAAAAGTTAGTCCATGCACTAATTGAGCGCCCTCGGATATAACCACATTTGGCTCTCGCTTTCCATAGTACTTATCAACCACGCGAACTAGAGATCCTTTGGGCATTCTGATCTCTGCCAGCAAGATGGCGCACGTGATAGGCTCATCATGTGACTGCAATCCGGTTGTCTCGGTGTCAACAATTGCCACAAGTGTACATCCATCATCTGGATAATACTTTGGCAAATTTTGCATCCACAGTTTCCAGGCCGTATCTTTTGCGTCCCCTACATCGAAATCTGAATCGAAATCAAACCAATAATTTTCGTTCAATATCCATAGTAATGAATCGCAAAAACCGACCAATTGCATTCCGGTATCATGCTTTTGCTCTTGAGAGAGGGTGTCAAATTCTTGAGAATATAAGACATTTATTTTATGCAAAAGATCATCAATTTTTCTGATCGATTGGCACTGTTCATCGCTTGCCTTTGCAAGCTCTGATTTCTTTATTTTTACTACCTTAAAGCCATCAGATAATTCAGAAATGGATTTGCCAATCCCTACATCCTTTGCGGATGCATTTGAGATTTGTCCCTTGTTGGGGTTATTATTTTTATTCTTGATGTAAATGCATAGAACTGCCAATGTTATCAAGGCAACGATAACAATTAACATTTTGTTATTTGTCTCTTAAGTTCTCAACCGCTCAGTGCGCTTTCGAACTGGTCTTCTTTGTAGGCCTATCGGTTGTGGTGACCACGGCGGGTGGCGGCGGAACGTTTGCCCATGGGTTTGCCTGTGATTTGCTAGGCATGACAACGTTGTGAAGGCGATTGGTTAGCGCCACAACTTCATCTTTCATTTCTAGGTTCAGGTCTCTAAACATCAACACCAATTGAGCTTCGATCTTGCTCAGCTGAGTGATGTCAAGCGATTCAGATTCTGGTTGAACGCTTGCAGCCTTCGCGACGTTACCGGCCTCAGCAGCCATTGCCGGGCTGAAGTCTTCTATTTGACAGCCGAAGAACTGGCTGAATTTGACAGCAGCTGCCAGATTGATCGGGATCTTCCCATTCACATATTGATTGAATGCACTCTGCCCGAAGCCAAGCTCAGCAGCAGCATGCTCCTGCCCAGATGGCTTTCCCGCGCGCTTTCGCTCCGCTTTCCAGGCCAAGAAGATCGCCTTCAGGCGCTGGGCGTCTTCCTTTTGTTCTTGACTGAGAGGTAGGGCGGGCATGTCTTGAGGCTATTAGTGCGGCTGCTCAAATGCAAACAGTCAGACTGTTGACATGAAAATTAGTCGGACCGATAATGAGTCCATGCACAACCTCAAGCCCATCCGTGAAGCACTCGGAGTCACCCAACAGGTGATGGCCGCAGGCATTGGCTGTACACAAGGAAACATCGGTCACTACGAACGTGGACAGACCCTTCCACCCGAGATGGCCAAGCGTGTCATTGAGTTCGCTGGGTCGCTGGGCCTTGTCATTGGCTACGACCACATCTATGGCAGCAAGCAACCCAAGCTTCGCCGTCGCAAGTCCGTGGAGGCCCAGAGCAGGGCTGACACCCCCACCAACCAAACCTAACAAAACACACCCGAGGAAGGGAACCACATGTACGCCGACCCCAAACGCATCCGCCGTAACCGCGTGCCGGTCTATCTCGATAGCTACACCTACGAGCGCCTGGCCCGCCTGGTCGAAATGACGGGCGGCGAAACATCCGTTGTGAGCCGGGGTGCCCTGGAACGCGGGCTTGATTTGCTGGAGTCCGAATTGCATGGCTCACAGTCTGCCGCCCACGTCAGCGCAAAGCGAGACGTACATGCAGCCCATGTTGGCGTCTGACAAATCACTTTTGAGGCACCCACATGGCAGCAACACCACCTCAAGGCTGGCCCCACGTCAGCGAGCCGACTGATCGGCAATTGAAGCGGGCGCAGCGTATTGCGTCCAAAACAGGCAAGACGGTCGAGCAAGTGCTGGCAGCAGCAATCGCGCGTGGTGCATCCGCGCAGATGACCGAGCTGCTGACCCAAGGCGCACGCAAGACGCATTGACTTTTTAAAGCACTCAAAAAGCCCACCGCCATGCACACCCTTGTCCGAGCCTCTGACCCCATCACCTCAATCCGTGCCGCCGAATCAACACCCCGGTTCGCCCCTTGCCACTGCGAGCGAATTCTGGCTGCACTGCATGCGCGTGGACCTGCCACGGCCCACGAACTGCAAGAGCTGACAGGCCTAACCGTGGTCCGGCTTGACCGGCGCCTTCCTGAGCTGAAGCGTGATGGCAAGGCCCAGGTCCAGACCCTTAATGGTGAACCTGTGAAGCGCGGTGGCGCACGCGTGTGGGAGGCATTGTGATCGACAAAGAAAAACGCCTGCGGTCGTTGGCGCGACGTGCAGGCGATTTGATGGTGCAAGCCTACTGCGGCGGCAACCGCACAAGGGCTTACTTCTTTTTGCGAAAGATGAATGCAATTCTAATGCAAGCACAGATCATGTCAAACCAGCCGCGTGGAGGTGTGTGATGCGCGACTACGGGAAAGTACACACACAGTTTTGGACGAGCGAAACCGTGCGGGACTTGTCTGAAGACGGGCGAACTCTTGCCTTGTACCTCTTGACCTGCCCGCACGGGACCATTGCAGGCGTGTTCCGTTTGCCTGATGGCTATGCCTGCGAGGACTTGCAATGGTCTTCGGAAAGGGTTCAACAAGGGTTTGTGGAACTGTTCGCGAAGGGTTTCGCCAAGCGTTGTGCCAAGACGAAATGGGTGTGGGTTGTGAAGCATCTCGAGTGGAACCCACCTGAGAACCCCAACCAACGCAAGGCGGCGTCCAAAGTTGTGACTCAAGTGCCTGAACAGTGCGCTTGGCTGGCCGATTTCCAAAGGGTTTGCGTCGAGCATCTTGGTTCTTCGGCAAAGCGGGAAAAGAGCAGTTCCGGAACCCTTTCCGAACCCTTTCTTAACCAGGAACAGGAACAGGAAGAAAGAGCTAACGCTCTTTTGTCATCGGCTGAGGCCGACGACGAAGTGCGGCACGACGAGGAATCGACATCTCTGCCTTCCTGTCCGCATCGCGAAATCCTGGCCCTGTTCGCTGAACGCCTGCCCGAGTTGCCGCAACCCCGACTGGAGCTGTGGACTGGAACGCGGGCGCAAGCCCTGGCCGCGCGGTGGAAGTGGGTCATGACGGCAAAGAAGGCTGGCGGTGCCCGATACGCGACGACCAAGGCCGAAGCGATTGACTTCTTCGACCGCCTGTTCGCCTATGTCGCTGAGTGCCCGCACCTTGTTGGCAAAAACGGCAGGCAATGGACGGCCGATCTGGCGTGGCTGTGCAAGGCCGAGAACTTCGCCAAGGTGCTTCAGGGCAACTACGAAATCCGGGAGGCTGCATGAACGCCGCTGACGATTTCCTGCTGGGTCAGCAGCCTGCTTCGATCGCCGCCCGTGAGGCCGAATTCGGTGTTGTTGGCGCGCTGCTGAACAGCAATGGCCTGTTTGACCTGGTTGATAGGCTTCGCCCTGAGCACTTCGCGGATGAGAAGCTCCGCGCCGTCTTTGCCGAGCTGAATAGCCAACTGGCAAAAGGTCTGGCCTGTGATGTGGTGACGATCTTCGAGGCGGGCGCCGGCAAATTTGATTTGGTATACCTGACCGAGTTGAGCCAGCAGTTCACGCCGAGCGCAGGGACGCTGCTCCGCTATGTCGAGCTGATCGTGGATGCGTACCAAGCTCGTCGTCTTTCTGACGCCAGCGGCCAGATTTACGACCTGGCGCATGACACCAGCCGGCCCATCAGTGATCGGATCGTTGAAGCGCAGGAGCATCTGGCGCGGCTTGAGGTTGATGCTGGCGAGGATGACGAGTGGAGCGAAATCCACGAGGGCCTGGTGGCGCACTCAGCTTTGCTCGAGCAGCGCCAGGACGGCAAAGTGCAGGGATGGGGAACGGGCCTGAGCGATCTGGACCGACTGCTGAATGGTGGCCTTCGTCCGGGCGCGTTGGTGATCGTGGCAGGTCGTCCTTCCATGGGCAAAACAGCGTTGGCCCTGTCGATGGCCATGCACCTGTCCATCGAGCACCCAACGTCCATGTTCTCGTTGGAGATGCCGCTCACGGAATTGCGTGATCGCCAAACTGCCATCTTGGGCCGCATGGCTCTGGATGAAGTGATCCAGCCAAAGCGTGACACGTCATTCGACAAGGTGCTTGAGGCTGTCGAGGCAGCACGGCTGCGAAAGTTCTGTGCAACAGACAAGCCAGGGCTGACCATCCAGCAAATCCGATCGCGTGCCAGGAAGCACAAGCGTAGCCGAGGCCTGGACATTTTGGTGGTGGACTACATCGGCCTGATGGGTTCGACAAATAGCAAGGAAACCCGCAACCAGCAGCTAGGTGAGATTTCCCGCGGCTTGAAAGCGATGGCCAAGGAGCTGGACTGCGTGGTGCTGTGCCTGGCGCAACTGAACCGCGCAGTGGAGCAACGTGGCGCTGGGTCGCGCCCGTTGATGTCCGACCTTCGTGACTCGGGCGAGATTGAGCAGGACGCGGACGTAATCCTTTTCGTGCACCGCGAGGAGCGCGCAAATCCCAAGGCTGGCCCGCAGTGGAAGGGCCATGCAGAGCTGATCGTGGCCAAGAACCGCCAAGGCCGATGCGGGACCGTGCATGCGGCCTACATCGGTGACCAGACCCGCTTTGACGGCTGGTACGGCGAACCGCCCAGCAATGGCGCGGCAGCACCCATCAAGAAACGAGGAGGCTTTGAATGAACCTGTCTGATGCAGCACCCGAATTCCTCGCCAATCTCGGCGCGCTCAGCGACTTCGCCAACCCCATCCGCATGCCCTCTGGCCGACGTGCCCGGCCCGAGCGGTTCATGAAGGATCGGACGGTGTTGATGCGCTACGAGGACGGCGAACGTGAGCTGGTGACAGTCACCGACAGGTTCCTTCAGCACATCGTCTTGATGGAGGCCCTGTGAAGCGCTGCAAGGCCTGCGGCCATGACAAGGCCGAGAGCGAGTTCTACACGCCACATCGCTTCCGATGCATCGAATGCACGCTGGGAGGAAGGCGGGTGGTGCGGCAGCAGGCGGATCTGCAACTACCTAACCGAGTTTTGAGATTGAGGGACGCGAGATGAAGGCACAAGAAATGAATGTTCCGGGTTACGAGAAGCTGGCCGAAGTTCTGCAGGCCGCATACGAGCAGGCAGCGGGTGGCAAGGGCCATGAGCGTCACGCCAACGGACTGCCTTTCCATGAGCAGCCGATGCAGACGATCAACCGTGAGCAGGGGAGCATTGACGGCTTCTTGTTCCAGGCGCGAAAGAAGGCGATCGAGGCTCGGGGGCTGCCGGCACCACGGGCACAAGCCGAGCTGCTGGGGGCGATCAACTACCTGGCTGGCGCAGTGATTGCGCTGGATACCTGGGGGGCTGGAACGTTGCCGGTCAAAGGAGAGCTGGCTGACAGTGCGCAGCCGATCGAACCGATTCGTGCACCCACCGTGCCCGAGCTGGCCGACGCGCTCATGGAGGAGCATCCACATTCAGCCATTGCAGCAGTGGCTGCCACGACACTGGTTGTCCAAGCCTACGAACTCGAAAGTATCGGCGCAGGTGGTGTCCAGCCGTTGCGCTCCAAGCCCGATCTGGTGAGCCTGCCGGTGGTTGATCCGGAGTCCAAGCCTTGGTATCCAGATGACAGAAATTGGATCGAGGTTCCAGAGGGGTGCGTGGCGTGCCCTGTAGATCATCCGGGCGTCATGGTGGATGTCTTGCTGAGAGAAGAGCGAGAGGAGCGCGATTGGTATTCGATGCGAGAAGCCGCAGAGAGTTGGTGGTGGGAGGATGTCGTCGCCTACACCACGGAGGTGCCGAATGCTTGACTTCATCGGCGATCTGTTTGGGGCCGGCGAGCGTGAGGCACCTAGGCGTCCATCACGGCGCGCACAAGAAGAGGCGGTTGAGATGGCTCTCAGGGCTGGACTTGCGCCATGGCTTGCGGAATTCAAGGCGATGAAAGCCGAGAACGAAGCACTAAAGGCAGAGAACGCCCGGCTCTGGAACATGCTTGGGTTGAGGGAGGAAAAATGCCAGCAGACCAAAGCCTGAGTGACGCGCCCTCCGCGCATCACTCCAACGCCGCTGACCCTTACCCTTGCCACGCCCGTGCCATCCCTCCTAGTGCGGCTTGGGCGATCTCGTACGGCTACTGCCGCACCAGCCTGGACGCGCTGCATGGTGCGACCGACCCACGTTGTCCCAAGGACTGCCAGCACAAGGCGCCTAGATCCGTGGTCAAGCAGTTCGACCTGATCTTTCATGAGCGCGGTGCGATGGCTGCAGCTGAGGCGGCGAGGAGGGCGAAGCATGGAAACGATTGATGCTCGTCTGGTCAATCCAGCCCAGGCACACCAGGTCATTCAGGAAGCATGGCAACTGACCAAGGCGATGCTGATCGCGGGTCATCGCATGAAGCTCGTCCTCAAGGCCGAGACACGCAGCGACGCGCAGAACCGACTGCTACACGCGATGCTCAGCGAGATCTCCAAGCAGGTCGAGTGGGCGGGGGCCAAGCGAGACACAGACACATGGAAGCGTCTCCTCACCGCAGCCTGGTTGCGTACCAGGGGTGAGCAAGTCGAACTGCTGCCGGCGATTGACGGCCACGGCATTGACGTTGTTTTCAGGCGCACAAGCCAACTCACGCGGGCAGAGTGCGCAGAGCTATCCGAGTTCGTCATGGCCTGGGCGGCTGACCATGGAGTGGTGCCCCAGGCGGGCAAGCAATGGGAGGACTATCAGTGAAGATCATCATCAAAGGACACGTCCCCTCAACAGTACTGCGGTTTCGCTGCACGCACTGCGGAACGGTGTTCGAGTGTGACAAAACGCAAGCCACCTACGTGCCAGATCAGCGTGATGGCGATTACTGGCGCGTCATGTGTCCGCTGGAAGGGTGTGGTCGTGTTGCTTCGTTCCAATCCGATGACAAGTATCGGTTGCGGTGGGGTGCGATATGAGAAAAATCCTGTTCCTAGACGTTGATGGCGTGCTGAACAGCGTCAAGTCATGCGCAGCGCTCGGCGGCTATCCGCACGAACTCACCTCGCGTGAAGGCTTCGACTGGATTGCCATCAAGCTGCTCCAGCGGCTTTGCGATTCGTCCGGCGTTCAGATCGTCATGTCGAGCGCTTGGCGTGCCTGGAACAAGCCTGAGGACTTCGCCAAGGCATTCGATCTGCCTGTGATCGACTCGACACCTCGTCTGCACACCAAGCGAGGTGAAGAAATCCAGGCTTGGCTTGATGCCAACGACGACATTGAGGCCTACGTCATCTTGGACGACGACTCCGACATGCTCGACAGCCAGCAAGAGCGGTTCATCAAGACCAACGCCAAAGAGGGGCTGACCTGGACCGACTTCTCCAAGGTATGTGCTCTGTTCGGCGAGTCGCCATTCAGCGGGGCGGCGCGGGACCGGGAGTGGAAGGCGCGTGAGGATGCCCGCAAGCCAATTGCTATTTTGATCGGGGAGGGCGCTCAATGACTTTCATTTTGTGTCTACTTACATGGCCGATCGCGATGGGAAGCGACCGCAACAAATCGGGGTCACTGGCGCTGGTTGCGTTTTTCGCAATGCTTTCTTCGTGTGGATCGCAGCCTTGAACCCATTCAATCCCAAGCCCAGATCCTGCAAAGCCTGCTCAAAGCCGTTCGTGCCCACAAAGCCCATGCAGGCTGTCTGCTCGCCCCGATGTGCCGTGAAGAAGGTGCGCCAGGACAAAGCGGAGGAGCGGGCGAAGGTCAAGACGCGCAAGGAGAAGGCGCTCACGCTGTCCCAGCGCCGCGCTCGAGCTCAAGTCCAAGTGAATGCATACGTAAGGTTGCGTGATGCCGACCTGCCGTGCATCTCATGCGGTCGATTTCATGAGGGCCAATGGCATGCCGGCCACTACAGGAGCCGCGGCTCCGCTCTACATCTGTCCTTAGACCCTCGCAATATCCACCGGCAGTGCGCTCCCTGCAATACCCACCTACACGGGAACGCAATCGGGTTCCGTGCCGGCCTGATCGCTCGATATGGTCAGCCCTTCGTGGAGGAGCTCGAGGCAGACAACACGCTGAGGCAGTACACCGCTGAGCAAATTGATGCCATCAAGGATGAGTACCGAGTGAAGACCAAGCAGTTGATGAAGGAGCGCGAGTGAACACGACGAAGGAAAAGCGGGCAGCAGTGGACTTCGGCAAGGTCCATGAATCGCATCGGGCCATCGACAAGCGCCTCACAAATTGGGCGAAGTGGTGCGGCCGGGATGTGGCCACGATTGGCACGTCACCCATGTTCCGGCTCATGCCCAGGGTCGGGCGGGCTGAGGCTGGCGTGCCTGTGGCGATTGATGCCGACCAGGTAGATGCAACCCGGATTGCGGCAGGCGTCGCGAAGTTGCCCGAGCGCCACCGCCATGTGCTGAGCTGGTGCTACATCAAGCCCTCGTCTCCGGTCCGGATGGCGAAGGCATTGGGGCTTTCGACAGATGGCCTATGGACCCTGCTCACGGCGGCGCGGCAACTGCTGCTGAATCAGGGAGTGTGAGGGTTGAAATAAACAAAAATGTTGCGTCATGACTCAAACGAGCTTGCAAAGGGGACCGAGAAGGCAGTGAAAAGCCAACTAGGTCTGTAACCACTTAAAGGCCCTTCGGGGCCGCTTCACATGCTCACGGTAAAGACATGAAATTTTTTGATGAGTACCCGGCTCACTTCAGCCTGGAAGACGGCATTTATGTCGTGACGTTTCGTGATTGGCCAGCGGCGATCACGCAAGGCGACAGCAAAGAAGAAGCCAGGGAGATGGCAGCTGATGTCCTGGCGCTGGCGATGAATGAGGCCATTTCAAAACGAGAGATGCCGCCTGAACCTTCCAAGCCGATCAAAGGCGAGGAGATGGTGAGGGTCGCATTTCTCGTCCGGGTGAAGCTGGATCTGATCGCCAAGATGCAAGAGCAGTTGGTACGGCCTGCTGACCTGGCTAAGTTGATTCATGTAAAGCCGCAAGAGATGACACGCGTTTTGAACCTGACGCATGCCACGAAGGTGGATACATTGGACCGAGCCTTTGCAGCGCTTGGATGGAGTTTGCAGCACAGCCTCAAAAAGTGTTGACACACGCTGCTGATTTGTGGCACACTCGCTGCCATCGGTTGAGCGAATACGCATAGAGACCTAGCCAGCTAGGAGCAGTGCGCTCTGAAGAAACCTCGGTTTCGGTGGCTGGCACTCAATCAACCCAACAGTTTCGGCTCCAACCCCCATAAAGCCCGGATGCTTCACCGCTCCGGGCTTTTTGCTTTGCTGAGGCCAATAGCCATGTGCAAGAAGTGTCGAAACATCATTCCAGCGGCCAAGGGCAAGCAGGCTCACAAGCCGGAGCAGAAGCAGCCCATTACGCAGGCGCCTTGGTTCCGTCGCTTCGGATGAAGTTACTTGTCTAAGTTTTGCTGCGGCGCAGGGAATCGCTATGAACTCCCTCCTGTCTCTGGCCCTGTTGCCGCAGCACCCCGATTTAGAGGGTGCCCGAGAGGATTAAGGGTGACTCGATGCAAAAGGATCTGCGTGGCGCCGAGAGCCAATACGTCGGTCTGCCTGGGTTCGAATCCCAGCCCTCTAATCCGTTCAGGGCTGAAACTGGTGAGGCACCCATCATGAAAACGCAACGTGGGTACATCGACTTGGACGGGCTGACTTCAGTCCTGGCAGTCTTGGCGGTGCTAGGTGTCTTCGGCCTGTTCTCGCTGTTCTACTGGGCAATACCGGCCGCGTGGGCGTTGCTCAAGCCCTGGCTACACACGGTGACGGGTTGACCCATGGCATCCAAGCAAGACGGCAAGATTCTGTTTGACGGCGAACCCGCATCCGAGAAGCTAGCCATGAGCATCAGAAAGAAACTGGCCCTGTGGCTATGTCCAGAGTTGGGCGAGCAGTTGAACACTTGCCGAACCGCCTGGGCCAAGCACTACTTGGATGTGAGCGACTTCCTTGACCTGGGCGTCATGACCGATCAGGAGTGGGCCGAGGTGCGCGAAATGACGGTGATTGCTGATCGCATCTACTTCGCAAGAGATGAAGCATGACCCCTCGTGACCAGATCCAAGAGCATGCCCAGATCGCCGCCGCTAAGGTGCGCGAGGCGATGGCCGAGTTTCACAGGGCCACTGGCATGCGATCAAGCATCGATGTCCATTGGGTCGAGGTCCGATTGTTCGCATCGAAAGCGCCAAGGTATCTGCTGGAGGATGTCCGGCTGTGCATCCAAGACGAGGCCATGGGGTAGCGATCATCCATCCGGGTAAAGCCCGGAGCCTTCATTGAAACGTCTCTAGGCCGAAAGCCGGTTCAACTCCCCTCAGTACCAAGCAGGGGCGTTTCGATGATGGTGTGTTTAGTTGGTATGTCCGCATGAACAGTAGCCGGTTCAACTCCGGCCACCATCAGCCCCCGCCCTAACACGGACCTGGGGTGTTGCGGGTGAAAACCCCGAAGTCCTGGGATTTCAAATCCTGGGCAGATCAATCACGACAAAGCGACAGCCCAAGTTTGATTGGCAGCGGGGGGAAGCCCTGACAAGCTGCCGGGTGCAAGCCCCGGCGCCATCACGTATGCACCTTGACTGCTGGGGGTTTCCGGTGGATGCGCAACAGGGTGCAGCCGTGATGGTGAATGCGAAGGCTGATTCGCTAGCACTGGCGCCCGACTGCAGTTGGGTGATCCAGCAAGGTTTGCGGAAGAGCAATCCCACCCGCATGCCGGAGGTTCAGCGCCGGCCACCATCAACCCAATGAGGCTCAGGCATGAGCTACTCAGAAGTCCAGTTGACCAGGCGTGATCCCCAGGGCCGCAGCGATCTTCTCGCGCGAGGACTTGCGTAGATTTTGGCTTGCTTCGAGTTGGGCATAAGCCCCTTGGGTGATGCCCATGCGGCTGGCCACTTCGGCTTGAGTCAGTTCGAGATGGGTGCGCCAGGCTTTGGCAGGGCTCATCTCGCCGTCGAAAGCGAGACGTACAACGGCGTCTGGCACCAGTTCACCCGATTGCTCAAACGCCTTCAGGAATTCGTCATAGGGCACGACAACGAAGGCAGGGCGACCATCCGCCCCGAGGATGGTCTGAAAGTTAGTAGGTTTGTTCATCGCGCTTCTTCACCTCTTCAATGGTGACGATGCGGACAGCACCGTCGAACTCAAAAAACACGCGGTAGTTACCAACGCGCAGACGGTAGCCAAACACATGGTTGGTCAGCTTCTTCACGTTGCGAGCCGTGCTCAGGTCTGACAGTTCGGTGGTCACTGCTTCGCGGATGGCTGCGCCGCTCTTGGCGGGTATCTTGCGCATCTGCTTCAGTGCTTTGGTCTGCCAGTTGATCGTGTTCATGGGCTCAATTATACGATATACATTAGATAAAGCAAGTGAAATCTAATGAAATGTGATCTTCTTGTGCTTGGTGTCGTGCTCCTTCTGGGCATCGTTGTTGGGGCGCTAACAGCGAGACGCAAACGAGGGAGTGAACAGAGCTATCAAGTGCCCCCTTTTCGTCCACCATTGTGGAAGAACGACACCGTTCCATTCCCTAATGCTCCAACCCCTCCCGGAACGCTTTTGCTCAGGACACCCACGGAATAAACGAAATGACGCAGCCGATATCGATTGAAGTCCAAGTACAGGACTGGCTCAAGGTCAATGGACACGACCTTACGCGGGCAAACGACATCCACGCAGCAGCCATGCGCCAGTATGCAAAGGAGCAGGTGATTGCCGAGATGGGCCGGCCCAAGGTGGTTGAGCCAGATCCGGTGGTCGAGGTCAAGGCCGAGCCCAAGGCGAAGAAGTGACGCTCAAGACGCTCCGCTCAACGCTACCGACCCTGACGAACAAGGTCCGGATACTGGACGTGAAGGCGGGTGCCACAGAGATGGAGCGCGGCTCTGGCTGGATGGCCAAGCGGGAGAGGGTGGCATTGCGACACGGCTACAGGTGCGCAGCGTGCGACAGGGTGCTCATGCCGGGGGCGTGGGAGTGTGATCACATCGTGCCCCGTGAGCAAGGCGGCAGCAATGCAGAGAGCAACCTACAGCCACTGTGTAAGGACCCATGCCACCGGGAGAAGTCGGCACGGGAGGCTCACCAGCGGGCAAAGGGGTGATGGGACTGGAATCCGATTCCACACCGAGGCCTCCAGAGAGGCATAGCGAGGCGAAGGGCGAGACGCAAGGTGGATGCCCAACGCGAGTGATTCAACGTGTCCTGAGTCCCCTGGACAAGCCTGGGAGGCATTGGGGCGAAGGGGTGGAGGCTAGGGGGTAAACCCGGTCATATACTCCCCCCTAGTACCCCCGGGGGGTGCGTAAAGTTTAGGCAATTTTGGGTGGGAAACCGCCTGGTTACGCACGCGCAAAAAAATGGCCCCGAATTCAGCAGGAATCAGCATATGGCAGGAGTGAAAGGACGCAGCGGCGGACCTCGGGCGAATTCAGGCGGCGCACGGCCAGGCGCGGGCAGGAAGCCCAAACCGAAAGCGGTGCCAGTGGTTATTGAGGCGCCAAAGGCAGAGGCCGACATGCTTGAGCTTCTGAAGCGGATAGCGCTCGGTCACGTTGACGCGACAACGATTCAAGTCAGGGCTGCAATTGCAGCGGTGCAGTACACGCACCCCAAGCGGGGCGAGAGCACCGGCAAGAAGGAGGCCGCTGAAGCCAAAGCGAAGGCAGCCGGCGAAGGAAAGTTCGGACGACGCGAGCCGCCCCGGCTTGTGTCCAATGGAGGTAGCAAGGTTTGACGCTGGAATGGACGACAAGTTGCCCCGATTGGGAAAAGCGCATCGTCCAACGCCAGAGCCTCGTCCCTGAACCGCTGTATCCAGAGGTGGCAGATTCAGCCTGGGCGATCTGCAGTGAATTCCGGCTGACGGATGTTGCAGGCGAACCGCTGCTGGGTGAGGCCTCTCTGCCCTGGCTGCGTGACTTCGTGCGCGTCGTGTTCGGCGCTGAAGAGCCTGAAACGGGCCGGCGCCACATCAATGAATTCCTGCTCATGGTGAGCAAGAAGAACGCAAAGAGCACGATTGCAGCCGCGATCATGCTGTGTGCGCTACTTATGAACTGGCGCAAGTCGGCGGAACTGCTGATCCTGTCGCCGACAAAGGAAATCGCAGACAACAGCTACAAGCCGATCCGGGACTTCATCAAAGCTGACGAAGAGCTGTCCGCATTGCTCAAGGTTCAGGACTACTTCCGCACGATCACCCATCTGGAGACTGGTGCAACCCTGAAGGTCGTAGCCGCCGACAGTGACACTGTGAGTGGCAAAAAGGCCAGCTTTGTGTTCGTTGACGAGCTTCACGAGTTCGGCAAGCAGGCCAAGGCCAGCAACATGCTGTTGGAGGCTACGGGCGGCCTCACCTCGCGGCCAGAAGGCTTTGTGATCTACGCCACTACGCAATCGGCTGAGCCACCTGCGGGCGTTTTCAAAGCCAAACTGAGCTATGCGCGTCGAGTACGTGATGGCGAGATCAAGGACCGCAAGTTCCTGCCGCTGATCTACGAGTTTCCGCGCTCCATGCTGGACAAAGGGGAGCATCTGGTCCTCGAGAACGCTTACATCACCAATCCCAATTGGGGCGCGTCGGTAGATGCTGAGCGTATCACGCAGCTTTACAGCCAGGCGAAAGAGGACGGTGAGCAGGCATTCAAAGAATTCTTGGCCAAGCATCTCAATGTGGAGATCGGTCTAAACCTCCGCTCCGACCGCTGGACCGGCGCTGACTTTTGGGAGCGCAACGGAGACAAGCGCATAACGCTTGACTTCATCTTGCGCGAATGCGAGGTGGTCACGGTTGGAATTGATGGTGGTGGGCTGGATGACCTGTTGGGGCTCGCTGTCGAGGGCCGTCACCGTGGGACGAACAACCGGTTCGCCCTATGGAACAGAGCATGGGTTCACCCGATTGGCGTTGAAAGACGGAAATCGGAGGAATCCAAGTACTTGGATTTTCAGCGGGCTGGTGACCTGGTGATCGTTGAACGACCAGGGCAAGACCTCGAGGAGTTGTCTGGGTTGATCAAGCGTGTGTACGACGAGGGTCTGCTCGCCAGGATTGGCCTGGACCCGGAGCGCACCCACAAGGTTGTTTACACGGCACTCATTGAGGCAGGCATCCCTGAAGAACTGATCATCGGCATCTCACAGGGATGGAAGCTGACCGGGGCGATGGCCGTTGCTGAGCGCGCCCTTGAATCCGGCGACTTGAAGCATGCCGGTTCACCCATGATGGCCTGGAGTGTAGGTAACGCCAAGGTGGTGCCCTCCGGCAACGCTCAGCTCATCACAAAGCAAGCCAGCGGCACCGGAAAGATTGACCCAGTGATGGCGACATTGAACGCTGTGACCCTCATGGCGCTGAACCCTGAAGCGAAGACCAACGACGCCTTCATGGCCGCGATACGAGACCCGATTGTTGTTTGACCCATGAACCTGCCGATCATCATTTTTCTGCTGCTGTCGGCAACGGGGTTAGGCCTGTTTGTGGCCGGCGCTGCCATCCTGGCTGGGTTGGGGTGGGCGCTGTTGGCGGGCTCGGCTGCGTGTCTTGTGGCTGCTGCTTTTTTGAAGAAGGGCTTAGCCCATGAGTAAGCTCTCCGATGTGCTGGTCAGGGCAGTTGGCCGACCACAGGTGCGCTCAGCCGTCAGTGATTGGTCTGGGAAAGACATTCGCCTCACCGATGGTGGCTTCTGGTCCGACTTTGCAGGAGGCGTCAACACCAATTCGGCCATGAAACTGTCGGTGGTGTGGGCATGTGTTCGCCTTATCTCCCAGACCATTGCGACACTGCCTCTTACCCTGTACGAGCAGGATGGTCGAAAGCCCATGCCAGCCGTTGGCCATCAGCTCTACGAGATCCTCAAACACTCGCCGAACGCTGATACCACGTCTGTGCAATTTTGGGAGGCTGTCGTGGCCTCGATCCTCCTGCGCGGCAATGCCTACATTCGAAAGCGGTACGTGGCTGGCCGCGTTGCGGCTTTGTATGTGCTGCAGCCAGATCGGATCACGATCAAATGCAATGACGACGGCTCGCTGAACTACACCTATCGCTATCGTGGTCAGGCGCAAGAGCTGACACGGCGGGAGATGATGCACATCGCAGGTTTCTCACTGGATGGCCAGATTGGTCTGTCGGCAATCCAGTATGGCGCCACCACGTTCGGCCAGGCCATGTCGGCAAACGATGCTGCGGAGAGCACGTTCCAAAACGGGCTGCACAAGACGGTTGCGTTCAAGGTGGATCGGGTTCTCCGGCCAGAACAACGCGAGGAGTTTCGCGAGTACGTCAAGACGTTGACCGGCGCATTGAATGCTGGGCGGTCGCCAGTCTTGGAACAGGGCATCTCTGCCGAGCCCATTGGGATTGACCCAACCGATGCGCAGTTGTTGGAGTCGCGCTCGTACAGCGTCGAGGAGATCTGCCGATTCTTCGGAGTGCCGCCGATCATGATCGGGCACAGCAGTAAGCAGTCCTCATGGCCAACGAGTACAGAGGCGCAGAAAGACCTGTTCCTCACCCTTGCATTGCGGCCCATCCTCAAGCGCATTGAGGAGTCGATTTACAAGAATCTGCTGGAGTCCTCGGAGAAGCGGTCCTTCTACGCCCGGTTCAACCTCGAAGGCCTTCTGCGCGCCGACAGTGCGGGCCGGTCTGAGTACTACTCGAAGCTGGCTCAGAACGGCGTCATGACACGAAACGAAATCCGCGAGCTGGAGGACATGGCCCCCATGCCTGGTGGCGACGACTTGACCGTTCAGTTGAATCTCACACGATTGCAAGACCTCGAAAAGATCAATGGGGAAGACCAATGAGCCTGCGAAAACTTCCTGAGCTGCCCAAGCTGGCTCATCAAGATGGGATCGAGTTCGACCTGTCGCCGCGTGCGTTGGCGAAGTGGAACCCGTCACTGTCGGCCACCGAAGACGAACCAGATAACATCATCAACGTCTTGGATGTGATCGGCTACGACTACTGGACAGGTGAAGGCACCACGGCAAAGCGCATTGATGCCGCCCTGCGCTCCATCGGTCGTGACCGGGACGTGGTTGTCAACATCAACTCTCCGGGCGGCTCCATGTTTGAGGGGGACGCCATATACAGTCTCTTGCGTCTGCACAAGGGCAAGGTCACTGTCCGCATCCTGGGCATGGCCGCATCTGCTGCGTCCATCATCGCCATGGCTGGGGATGAGATTCAAATCTCGCGTGCCGGCTGGCTGATGATTCATAACGCCTGGATTGGCATGTATGGCAACCGTAACGACCTGCGAGAAGCGGCTGACTGGCTGGAACCATTCGACGCTGCTGCAGCCGACCTATACGCCGACAGAACTGGCATCGACAAAGGCGAGATTCTCGCAATGCTCGATAAAGAAACGTGGATTGGCGGGGGCGCAGCCGTGGAAACAGGTTGGGCAGACGCCATTCTTTCCACCGACAAGATCGCCGAGCGTGACGGGCATGGCGCTCAAAACGCTGTCCGTCAAATCGACATTCTGTTGGCAAAGCAAGGCCTACCACGAAGCCAGCGCCGAAGCCTGCTGCAACAAATCAAAACCGGCACGCAAGACGCTGTCGGTGCCGATACGCAAGACGCTATCGGGAAGGGCACGCCAAACGCTGCCCAGCTGCCTGTGATGGTGGCGAAACCAGCGCTTTTGTCATTCAACTGACAAGGCAACCACTCCCGTAGCGAACCGCCCACCGAGGCGGTTTTTTGTTGCTCCATCGGAGCATAGGACAAGACATGACCGATACCGTGAACATCGAACAGGCCTATCAACAGGTTCAAGTCAACCTGAAGGAAACCGGCGACAAGCTGAAGCAGTACGCCGAGAAGACCGAGACCGAGATGAAGAACCTCGGCAAAACCAGCGAAGAAACCAAGGCTGCGGTTGACCAGCTGCTGCCCAAGTTCAACGCCATGCAGAAGCAGTTCTTGGAGTTGCAGCAAGAACTCGCGCGTCCCAAGGGCGACGATAAATCCGCACCTCAGTCCGCTGGCGACCTGGTGGTGAACAGCGACCAGATGCAAGGCGTCAACAGCTCGTTCCGTGGTTCTCGTCGCATCGAGGTGCCCCGTCAGGCTATTACCACCGCGACCGCAGGTAGCCTGGTGGTGTCTGACCGTCAATATGGCATCGTGACGCCCCCGGAAAAGCGGCTGACCGTCCGCGATCTGATCGCGCCAGGCCAGACGGCAAGCAACAACATCGAGTACGTCCGTGAATCCGGTTTCACGAACTCGGCGGCTCCTGTTGCTGAAGGCGCGGCCAAGCCGTATTCGGACATCACGTTTGCGCTGGAAAACGCGCCCGTTCGTGTGCTGGCCCACCTGTTCAAGGCCTCGCGCCAGATCTTGGATGATGCACCCGCCCTGAAGAGCTACATCGACGCTCGAGCAGAGTACGGCATCAAGCTGGCTGAAGAAGCTCAGCTGCTGTACGGCAACGGCACAGGTGCCAACCTGAATGGTTTGATTCCGCAGGCTACCGCCTATGCCGCGCCGGCAGGCATCACCGTGACTGGTGAACAGCGTATCGACCGCATCCGTCTGGCCATTCTGCAAGCCATCCTGGCCGAATTCCCTGCGTCAGGCGTGGTGCTTCACCCCACGGATTGGGCCGCCATCGAGCTGACCAAGGACAGCCAGGGTCGTTACCTGATCGGCCGCCCGCAGGATGGCACGCCGGCACGCTTGTGGAACCTCCCGGTCGTGGAGACGACTGCCATCACGCAGAACTCGTTCCTGACCGGCGCGTTCTCCCTCGGCGCTCAGATCTTTGACCGCATGGCTGTCGAAATTCTGATCAGCACCGAGAACGACAAGGACTTCGAAAACAACATGGTCACGATCCGCGCTGAAGAGCGTCTGGCGTTGGCTGTGTACCGCCCCGAAGCCTTTGTCACTGGCGAGCTGACTGGTCCTTAATTGAAAGGGGGGAGGGCGGGAAACCGCTCTCCTGATTCGCGTGGCAACTGTCAAAGCAATTCGCTCGTTTGAGTACCTGGGAGAAATCAAAAGCCCACGTTCAGACGCATTCGACATTCCTGACAACCAGGTTGAGCAGTTCCTGGCACGCGGGTTGGTGGCATCGGCTGTGGTGGCGCATGCTGAGCCGAAAAGCCCCGTAGAAGGCGTGATCACTCGCGACGAGATTCGTGAGCGGGAGAACATGGCGCCCGTAGAAGCTCCACGTCGTGGCCGTCGCAAGGGGAAAGCCAATGAATCTGGTGACGCTTGAGCAGGCCAAGGAACACCTTCGAGTGGATGGCAACGATGAAGATGACTTGATCCAGTTGAAGTTGGATGCCGCTCATGAGCAAGCAGTCCAGTATCTGAATCGGAGTGTCTATGACACCCAGGCCGAAGTGGATGCTGCAGTCGATGAAGACCGGCCCATGGTAGTGAATGCATCCGTCAAGACCGCGATTCTCCTCACGCTGGGGCATCTCTACGCGAACCGCGAGACTGCGGATATTCCTGATGGTGCACGCGCGCTGCTGACGCCTTGGCGGATTCATTGGGGTGTGTGATGCGAGCAGGCGACCTCAACACCCGGATCACCATCCAACGTCAAGAGACGGCCCAGGACAGCGCTGGCGAGGCGATCAAGTCCTGGGTGAACCACGCTACGGTCTGGTCCGACTTCCGGAACATCTCGGGCTTGCAGGCTGCAAAGAACGACGCCCAGGCCTCGACGGTGAAAGCTTCCGCCCGCATCCGCTGGCGCACGGATCTGGACCACAGCATGCGCGTCATCGCGGGCTCGGGCACGTACACCGTTGAGGCTGTACTGCAGGACATGAAGCGCCGCGAGTATGTTGACCTTGTGTTGGAGCGTGTGACGTGAGGCTGCGCATGGATGCCGACGCGCTCATGAAAGAGCTGGATGAGATGGGCGCGGCGCTGACAGAACAGGCGCCACGCCCAGCCGCTCAGGCCGGTGCACAAGTGTTTTACGACATGGTGCGCACCAAGGCGCCGGTGTCTACGAAAGCGCATTCGACCAAGGGTAAGAAACAGACCTACCAGCCTGGCAACCTGCGCAATTCGGTGTACCAGGTCTACTCTAAGGACCAAAGCACCGAGACGCGTGCCGTGTATGACATCTCTGTCAACAGCAAGAAGGCGTTTTACTGGCGCTTTGTTGAATTCGGCACCAAAAAACGCAGGGCGCACCCCTTCTTGCGCCCATCTTTCTACGCGGCCGAGGAAGCTGCACAGCAAGCCATGGTGGCGAAGTTCGTGGAAGAGGCCAAACAGATCAAGGGGATATCCAGTGCTTGAAGAGCTGATCTACCAAGCCATTTCGCCCGTGCTGCCGATCTACCCTGACGGCGGCGTGCCCGAGGATGAGCCTCCGTTGCCCTATGCCACCTACCTGCGTGCTGGGGGACATGTGGTCACAACCTTGTCGCGCGAAGCGGTGCCGGACCTTCAGCATGCTCATGTCCAGATCAACGTCTGGGCCTCATCGGTGTTGGGTGTCTCGCGTCTCATCCGAGATGTCGATATAGCCGTTCGGACCAGTGGGCTCTTTGAAGGCAAGCCGCTGTCATCGCCCTCCAACCTGCCGAGCGATGACGATTCCTTCGGCTTGACGCAAGACTTTTCGGTCTGGTTCAAGGACTGAACCACAAGAGCTGCCCGGCAGCCAACAACGCAAACCGCCTCCAGGGCGGTTTTTCATTTCTGAGGCTCGCCATTGCGCGGGCCTTTCGATTTTGTGCGGCCTAGGGTAGCTCCCGATAGCTGGGTGATGACTCCTAGCCTGGCGTGGCCGCACTCCCTTACTCGGAGTCGAGGGGTTATGAATGAGCAACATCGTTAGATTTGATTTCGATGGTGGGCTACACAGCTTTGACGGCAACGGATGGTTTAACGCCACGGAGGCTGCAAAACGCTTTAAGCGAGAGGCTTTTGAATGGTTGCGTTTGCCAGCAACCAAGAGCTACATGGACGCCTTGGCTAAGGCGCTGGAGATAGAACCGGGAAAATCCCGGTTTGAGCTTGTCAAGGCGCAACGCGGTGGGAGATCTCCTGGGACATGGCTTCATCCAAAGCTGGCGGTAGCCTTCGCGCGCTGGCTATCCGATGACTTCGGCGTTTGGTGCGACCTGCAGATCGATGCCATCATTCGCAACAGCATCCGAGCGGAAGGCAATGTCAATCTGTTGCCTCTCCTGCTGCGTCAGGACGCAGGCGCATGGGAGCTGCGTTTCAAGCCCGACTACTACGAGGCGTTGGCCCACATCACGCGCACGACCTATACCGGCCATACCAATGGAACGCCGGCTCTATATGGCGCGATCACCGATAAATGGGTGTACGCCTGCCTTCTGCCTGATGACGTGCGCAGCGAGCTCAAGGTGCGCCGAAATGCCTCGCAAAAGATGCATCAGTGGCTCACTGATGGCGGCCAGGCCCTGCTGGACAAGCAAATCGAGTTGGTTCAAAGCATCGCCAGCACATCTGCCGACATGCGCGACTTCGAGGCCCGAATGATGCTGGTCAGCGGCAGGCGAGGCCAGCTCGGTTTCGTCTATCCCAAGGCTGCGTGATGAAAGCCGCAATTGAAACGGTAGCCGAAGCAGCCATCGCGTGGAATCGGGCGCGGCTGCACCGCATCGCTGTCGCCAGATCGGTGCCGTCACTCGCCATCGGCTACAGCGAACAAGAGCACCAGTTGCGTCTGGCAAAGAAAGCCGAGGCGCAAGCCAAGGCGTATCTCCGCAAGATATGCGCCAAAGCAGACCCGACCTGCGTAGTCCTTGAGGCAGATGTGAGGGCCCCGAGGTTGCGACTACTGGATGCCCAAATCATCGATATCTGAACCCGCCTAGTGCGGGTTTTTGTTTTCTTGCTGGAAATGAACACCGCAACACACGAACTCCACAAAGCCCTGATCCGCCTCGCCAAGGGAGCAATCAGTGCCTGGGAAGCCTGGCTCGAAGCCCGCGCTTCCTAAAACTCAGTTTCCAACCCTGCCTCGCAGGCATGCCACTCCCGCAAGGGACCCGCAGCCAAGACGCCTCGCAGAAAACCGCCCCGTCAGGGGCTTTTTCTTGAAAGAGGCCCATCAATGGCTTACTCCGTAGCAGACGGAACACGGTTTGCGTTCTCGACCACGTTCGGCACGCCGATTGCAGTTTCCGGCATCACCAACTCGGCCAACCCCATCCTGAGCGCTGCTGCGCACGGGCTGACTGCAGGCACGCCCTTCCTGCTGAAAACCGGCTGGGAAGATCTCAGCGAGGCGGTTCTGCGCGTTGGCGCAACGGTCAACGCTGGCGATTTCTCGCTGGAGGACCTGGACACGACCGACACGCTGTTCTTCCCCTCTGGCGCATCGGCAGGCAGCCTGCAGGCCATCACTGGCTGGCAGGAAATCCAGCAGGTCACCAACCTGACCCCTTCGGGCGGTGAGCAGCAGTACGCAGAAGCCGAGCCCCTGGCCCAACGCTACAGCGTGCGCATCCCGACCCGCTTCAGCGCCCAGTCGCTCGAGCTGGAAATCGGTGATGACCCTTCGCTGCCTGGCTACAAGCTGCTGGTGCGTGCCTCGCGTGCCCAGAAGCTGGTTGCGATCCGCATGTTGCAGTCCAACGGCGCTGTGGCCTACGGCTACGGCTATGTGTCGGTGAACGAGTTCCCGAACCTGGCCAAGGGCTCGGTGACCACGGCAGCCGCCTCGATCACCTTCCAGCGCCCCGCCAAGCGCTACGCAACCGCCGTACCGGTCTAACCGAGCCAAGCCCCTTCCAAGGGGCTTTTTCATGCCCGTCCGAACGTATGCGGAACGGGTTTTTTTGCATTCCAAGGATAGAAAATGGCAAAGTCGTACAAAGAACTCCGCGCACAGCCCACCTTCACCGCCAAGGTGCCTGTCGTCATCCCTGGTGGCGGGGTGGATGAGGTTGAGCTGACCTTCATCTACAAGGATCGTCAGGGCCAAGAGGAAGTGCTGGAAGCGGAGAAGGCCTTGACTGTTGCGCACGAAAAGCGGAAGACAAAGACCTTTGAGACGGTCTTGGAACTGGAATTCGACAGCCTGGCGCTCATCGCGTCCGGCTGGGAGTTCGCTGAGCCGTTTACCAAGGAGGCGGTGACCGACTTTCTGCGTCACCACCGCGGCTTCAACATTGAAGCCTGGAAGACCTACTTCAGCGAGTACGTCCCGGCCAAACGGGGAAACTGATTGCGCTGGGGCGAGACACCATCAGTCCGCCCCCTGATAAGCGCAAGTTCTCCTATTTTGGCTTTGCGCCTGAACAAATCACGACTATCCACGTAGAGCCATACCCCGACAACGTGCTGGCCTACCGGCTGTTCCTGTCCATCCAGAACCAATGGATCTATGGCGGAATGGGCTCACCCATGGCGCTGAACTACGAGGTGGCGTACCGGTGGATGGATGCGGAGGGGATCGACAAAGCGAAGCAGAACGACCTCTTGGCCGAGTTGCAGCTCATCGAAAGCGGGGCCATCTCCGCGATGCGTGAGAAGCAGGAGCGACGAGGAAAGTGATCTAGTAGCATCCGATACACAACTTTGGAAGGAGCGGATGTGGCTGGTAACGATCTCTGGGCCGAGGCCCTGGCGGAAGCCGAAGACCCCGAAAAGCGCCAAGCTGGGCTGTGGGCGAGATGCTTTGCGGAAGCAGGTGGCGACGAAAGCAAGGCCAAGGCCGCGTACGTGAGCGCCCGCGTGGCACCCGAAACTCCGCAAGCGGTTCAACCCAAAAAGGGCGGCCTCTGGAAATGGGTGATCGGGGTTCCTGCGGTGCTGTTGATCGCCTTCCTCGGACTAGGGGTCGTTGCTGGCAGATCGCCAGAAGCCAAGGCCAAGGCAGAAACCAGAGAGGCCATTTCGTACTGCTGGGAAGATCAAAAAAAGAAATCACTCGACCCAACGTCCGCACGACTTATTGCCCAAGTCTGCGAAAACTTGGAGGAAGAGTTTCTCTTGAAATGGGGCCATAAGCCCTAGTTCACTCCACCCCACACAACCCGCTTCGGCGGGTTTTTTTATTTCAGGCCCACCGCGACCGTTCGCAGTGGGCCTTTTTGTTGGCCGCCATGTCTGAACTCAAAGCAAAAATCGTTTCGGAATTCGACGCAGGTCCGGTCGAATCCGGCGTCGCCAAGGTCAAGCGGTCCATGTGGGATCTCACCCAAGCCACTGAGGAGGCTGGCAAGAAGGGTGAAGAGGGCTTCAAGAAGATCGGCAACGGCGCGGACGAGGCAGCAAAGAAGAACAAGCGTTCCACGGCTTCAATTGAGCGGGAATTGCAGCGCGTGATCGCCCAGATGGAGTCTGCGGGCGACAAGGCCAAAGAGCTTGAGCTGCGCATGCAGATGCGTGGCATTGATACGTCCACGTTTAGCGGCTACCTGAGCAAGATCCGCGAGCTGCAGAAGGCCCAGCAAGACATGGCCGCCAGCGGTGAAATGTCAGGAAAGGCCATGTCTGCGGCGCTGCGCAATGTGCCAGCACAGATGACCGACATCATCGTGTCCTTGCAGGGCGGCCAGAAGCCCATGACTGTGCTGCTGCAACAGGGGGGTCAGCTTAAGGACATGTTTGGCGGCGTAGGTGCTGCTCTCAAAGCAGTAGGTGGTTACGCGCTGGGCATGGTGAACCCGCTCACAGTGTCGGCAGCGGCTGTGGCTGCTCTGGCCATGGCCTACAACAGCGGCGCCAACGAAGCTCATGCATTCGGCAAGTCGTTGGCGCTGAACAACGATCAGATCGGCCTGTCTCGCGATCAGCTTGTCAATCTGTCTGCAGCGGTGGCATCGCTGTCGTCCAGCGGTAATCTCGGCAAAGCCGCTGAGGTCATGAATGCCATTGCTGCCAACGGCAAGACAGGCACTGGCGCCATTCATGAGATGGGTCTTGCGATCACCGAGCTGTCGGCGATTACCAGCAAATCCGTAGACGACCTTGTTGGGGAGTATGAGCAGCTCGCGAAATCCCCGTATGAAGCCTCATTGAAGCTCCAAGAGAGCTACAACCATCTGAACGCTGCGACGCTTGAACACATCAAGTCGTTGGAGGACCAGGGCAAGAAGGCGGATGCTGCTGCCGTGGCGCAGAAGGCTCTTGCAAACGCCCAGCTTGAGGCTGCCGAGCGGGTGAAGGCTAACCTTGGCGCGCTGGAACGTGCATGGGCGGCCACGGGCAGCGCAGCAAAATCGGCGTGGGACTGGATGCTTGGTCTGGGCCGAGCAGATACCGCCGTCCAGAAGCTGCAGAAGCAGACTGAAATTGTCACCACACTGCGAGACAAGCTGCAGTCGCGCATGGATCGCGGGATTGCCACCAGTGGCCTGGAGCAGCAGCTCACCGCGTCCACCAAATACCTTCAGCAACTCACGCAGGAGGTCAAGGCGGAGACTGCGGCGAACCGCGAACGATCAACGCGGAACAAGCTCCAATCCGATGGCGTTGCTGCGTTGGCAGCGGTTTCTGCGGTCAACGAGAAGGGCCTGAGCAAGACGCAGCAGATGAACAAGGCGCTGGAGAATTACCGCGCCAACATCGAGACATTGCGCAAGGCTAACCCGAATAGTGCGCTGCTTGACCCCAAGCAGATTGCTGCGGGCGAGGCGGCCATTCGCTCACAGTACAAGGAGGCGGCCAAGGCATCCGCTGCAGGCGGCAAGGCGGCTGAAACCCAGGCTCAGAACATCGCCGGGTTGATCGCCCAGGAAAAGGTGTTGATCGCCCGCATCCGCGAGCGTGGCACCCAGGCCGACAAGCTGACCGAAGGCGAGAAGCTGGCAATCAAAATTCAGCAAGAGCTGACGGGTAAGCTGTCAGGTAAGGCCAGGGCTCAGAAAGAGGCCTCGTTGGCTGCAGCGCAAGAGCTGGCCGGCCTGCAGAAAACCCGTGTTGCCGAAGAGGAACGCGCCAAGGCCATTGATGCATCTGAGAAGGCCATGCTCAAGGCCATTGATGCACAGCTCAAGGGCGCTGAGGCCAACCGCACCCAGACCCAATCCATTCGTGACCAGATCGATGCAATCGGCAAGAGCCGAACGGAGATTGCAGCCGCTGCGCTGGCCCGCGAACAAGCTGAGTTTGAGCGCGCGGCGGACTCAGGCTCTTGGGATCCGACCTTCCTGGATGCCTGGCTTGCCAAGCTGAAAGAGGGGGCGGCTGTCGTTGCGGGCATGCGTGAGCTTGACTTTAGGCAAGCCTCATACAACGCCGACGAGATGCAGCGCTCCTTGGAACTGGGCGTCCAGTACGCCAAGCAGGATCTCGACCTGGTGTTCCTGAGTGGCGATCAGCGCGAGCGGGTCGTGGCCATGCGCGAAATCGAGCGCGATCTGGCCGAGCAGATTTACAAGATCGACAAGATGTCGATCAGCGAAGCCGAGAAGCAAACGCTGAAAGACAAGGCCGCCATCAATGCCCGCCTGCGCCTGGAACAGACAGCAGCCAAGCAGGTGTCGGACAGCTGGCAAAAGACGGCTGACACCATCAATGAATCGCTGACCGACGCTTTGCTCCGTGGCTTCGAGGACGGCAAGGGTTTCGCAGAGAACTTCCGCGACACGCTGAAGAACATGATCAACACGCTTGTCCTCAAGCCTGTGATCAGCTTTGTCGTGAACCCCATCGGCAACGTCATCAGCACGCTGATCAACGGTGCGTTGGGGAGCCTGACGAATGGTGTCCTCGGTGGTGGGAACACGCTCGGCAGCTTGATCAACAATGCCAGCAGCGCGTATTCGGCGCTCACGGGAAACAACCCCGTGCTGAATGCCGCCGCAAACTGGTTGGGCTTTGGGAACACCCTGGGCGCTGGCCAGGGGGTGTTGGCCGCAGGGTCCCCCGGTGCTGCGGGCGCCTGGACGGGTCTTGGCGCAGGCCAGGGTGTGCTTGCACCAGGCGCGCCCGGAGCGGCTGGGGCCTATACGGGCGGCACGACTGGCATGTTGGGTAGCCTGGGCACGGCCGCCTGGATTGCTGCGCCTTTGGCCATCGGCATGTGGGGTATGTCCTCAATGCCCAGCCGTCCTGACTACTCCGGCTATGCGTCGGCATCGAGCGACCCGACCCGAGATGCTGCAGCGCCCACGGCAAGCGGGCTGACTGTTGACATCGCCAACGGAATCATTCCGAGCCTCGAAGCGCTTCAGGCCGCACTTGCGGACAGCACCAATGGCCTGAGCATCAACGAGCAGTACAGCCTCGCTGTGGGCCCTGAGGACCGTTTGACGTGGGCCGGCGCGCCCGACCTGATCGGCTCCCTTGAGCGCGCCGGCGTGACATTCGCCGACGACCTCTCACGCGAGTACCTGCAGCGCATGAGCCGTGGCGACCAGGTCTTCTACACGGGTGAGGGGTATGTCGACCCCAGCACGATGTGGATCGATGGCCAGTCCAGCGGCATGCGTGACTTCACGTACAGCGCCGAGATGACGCAGTGGGGCCGGCAGGTTGCGCAATCGATCCTGGGCCAGCTTGAGTCTGTTGCGGACGTATTCGATCTGGACAGCGACTTCAGGGTGATCGCGGGCCTGCGCGATGAGGCCAAGCGGGATCTGCTGTATGCCGGCCTGCGCATCCAGCAAGGCGACGAGACGCTGGTGGACTTCGAGGGCAAAGTGGGTGAGGGCGGCACGCAAGAGGCACTGCGCCAGTTCGCCGCCCAGACTCTCGAAGCCTTCAAAGGCCTGGACCTGCCCGATTGGGCGACCAGCCTCGTCACCGAGACGCAGACCGCGATCAACGAGCTGGACGCCGAGGAGCTTGGCGACAAGCTGGGCCAGACGGCCATCGACTCGCTGAATGCTGTCCAGGCTGCATTGGTGCAGACCGCACGCGTGCTCGATCAGCTTGGCAAGTCGGTGCTGGAATTCGGCGGCTACAGCCAAGATGTGATCTACCAGATCACCAGCCTCATGGGTGGCGTGGACTCGTTCAATTCGGTGTACTCCGCTTACGTCCAGGCGTTCTACACCGAGCAGGAGCAACTTGATCTGCTGCAGCGTCAACTGCAAGAGCAGTTCGGTGCGCTCAATGTGACGATGCCCAGCACGATTGAGGGGTTCCGGTCCCTGGTCGAGTCGCTGGACCTGAACGATGAGGCGTCACGCAGCCTGTTTGCCTCGCTGCTGAGCATCAGTCCTCAGTTCGCGCAGTTCGTGACGGCCATGGGCACGGTGGAGGAGGTGGTCGAAGAGGTCACCAAGACCGTCGCCGACCTGTATGCCGAAGCCAAGTCGCGCACCGACGGCAGTTTCGCGGCGTACCAGAAGAACCAACAGAAGGTCATCGACCAGTGGTCGGATGTTCAGACCGCTGCCGAAGAGGCTGCCGAAGAAGCGCGCAGCCTCTTCGACCTGCTGCACGACAGCGTGCGCGAGCTGTACGGCAACGTGGACAGCACCCGCGCCATGCAAGCCGACCAGGGCAATGCGTACATCAGCGCTGCCCTGGCTGCTGCGCGTGCGACCGGCATCCTGCCTGACTATGAAGCACTGAGCGATGCAATCAGCGGTGCGCGTGGCGGTCTGGTGTCGTCAGGGTTCGACAGCAAGGCCGAGTACGAGGCAGCCCAACTGATCCTGGCCGGCAGGCTGTCAGAGCTGGAGGGCTACGCAGACAGCCAACTGACAGAAGCCGAGCGCCAGGCAGCCTATGCCCAGGAACAGATCGACCTCATCAACAAGGAGATCGCGCTTCAGCAGGAAATGATCGCTGCAATCCGCGAGGGCAACGAGTTCCAGGGAACGATTGCCGAGTTGGCCCAGGCCATCCTTGATGAGCGCGCGGCGAAGGAAGCGCTGGAAGCCGAGAGGGCTGCGGCAGCAGGCAAAAAGGGAGCGGGCAGTGGTGGCTTGAGCTTCGGCGTCGATGGCAAATTTGTCGGAAGTGGTGACCAGGGGAAATGGTTCGCGACTCGCCAAGACGCAGAGGATGAACTGCGGCGCATCAACGCCGCTGGCGGCTATGGCTATGTCCGCATCAGCGGCTCAGGCTGGGAAGCGTTCGAAATGGGGTCCGGCTTTTCGGAGTACGGCGCCATCAAGAGCTTGGCCGACCTGATCCGTTCGGGCGCCTCCGGTGATGCTGTGCTCGAGGCCGCTGTGGGCAAACAGGTGTCGCAGCTCACCCGAGCAATGGGGTTTGCTGACGACAAGGCCATGGCCGACTGGCTGCGGGAACAGGGCTACACCGTCGGCTCAGGCGGACTGATCGGTCCCCGGAACAGCTTTGCAGTGGGCACCAACTTTGTCCCCTACGACATGGTGGCCCAGATCCACCGTGGAGAACGAATCATCCCTGCTGCTGACAACAGCGCGCTAATCGCCGCCGTGAATGGGCGAGATGGCGGCATGCAAGCGCAACGCACTGAACAGCAAATTGCGACCCTTCAAAAGGGATTCAGTGCAACGGTTCGCGAGCTGTCTGACGTGAAAAACCTACTCAAGCGGCTGGCGACTGTCAGCGAAGCCACATATCAAAAGGCATAAGGGGGATAGATGGCCAATCCATTGCGGGTGCTTCGCCCGTTGACCATTACGCCTGCCCAAATCGTATTCACCAATGTTCCGGACACGGATTATGCGGAGTGGGCAGCAGGCACAACCTATGCATCTGGCGATAACGTCAAGAAGGGCGTCAATGTTTACAGAAGCCTGATCGACTCGAATACCGGTAACGACCCAGCCGACCAAATCAACAACGCGGCCAAATGGAAGTTGATGGGCGTCATCAACCGAATGAAGCCCTTTGACGAAAAGCTCAGCACAAAAGTCCGTCAGGCCAATTCAATCATTTATCACCTTGATGTCGGGAGAGTGGCAACCTCGGTCATCATCAAGGGAGTTGAAGGGGCTGAATCCATAACCTTGAGGGTGGTGGTTGACAGCACAGTGATCTACACCTTAACTGTGCCGATGTTCGCTGTGCCGACTGAATCAGGCTTATGGCATTGGCTATATGGAAATCGTGAGGATGGGACTGATGCCAACTTCTTCAATCTGCCCACTTACACGGGAGCCACGCTTGAAATTGAAGCAACAGGAACTGCTGACTTGGCGATTGGCGTGATCGCAGTCGGAAGCCTTGTTGAGTATGGTGAATATGTCCTCACGGGTTCGGGTGTGAGCATCAACAACTTTGCGCTCGGTGGTTACGACGACTGGGGCGACCCCATCATCAATCAGCTTTCATGGTCTAAAACTGCAACCGTGGATGTTCTGCTCAGAAAACGCGAGGTGGATGCGCTGCAAAAAATGATTGCCAAGGCACGGTTTAGTCCATCTATTTGGATTGGCTCAGAGGACTACGAGTCCTTGAATATTTATGGATTTGTGGAAAGCTTCGATATCCCACTGGCTTGGGAATACCCAGAGGCGAGATTGACAATTAGGGGGTTGCCAGAATGACGGTGCCGTATGTTGATACAAATTTCGATTGGCCCAAAAACTCGGACACCCCTACGGTGTTCTCGGGAAAGGCTGAGACGGCGGGGAGCAAGCTAAACCCATGGGGTGAGCAACTTAATGACCTGGGCGATTATGTCAATGCGCGCGCTGACGATGCCGAGACATCGGCGACCCAGGCGGACGAGCACGCCCAGGCCGCCGCCGAGCGCCTCGCCGATGTGCAGACCGCTGCAGCAGGCGCATTCGCTGCTGCCGCCTACAAGGGGGAATGGTCCACCCTGGTAGGGCCGCTGGCTGTGCCGGCAACGGTCACGCATCAGGGCCGGCTCTGGTATTTGAAGCAGGCCCTTGCCGATGTGAGCACGCAGCCCCCTGCGCTCGGCTCCACGTATTGGGGTGAGGTGGCGCGCAATGAATACACGATTTTGCCGGCCCCAGCAGGGAATACAGCCGCCGCAGACCGTGTGCTGTACCGCATGACTACGGGCACGTCGGTGCTTGTGCTGCCAGCTTCTCCCTGGCACGGCATGACCGTTGCTGCAGTCAACACCTCGGGAACGCTCACGCCGACCATCAACCGCAACGGCAAGACGATTTGCGGGGATGCCGAGAACTACATCATGAACCAGCTTGGCTGGCAAATCGCCTTGCAGTATGACGCGCCATCCGGAGACTGGGTGTGGGTCGGTGGGGTGACTGCTTACACAGAAAAAGTTGTGTGGGAGCTGCCGGGTAGCGACATGACGCCGCAGGTCACATCGACCAATGCCGCTGCGGTCAACGGTGCCAATCATGTGCTGACAACACCCGGCATCACGCTCACGGCTCCAGATCCGCCGACAGACAAATTCCGGTTTGGGTTCACCAACGCCACGGCCATGGATGTGTATGTGGCCTGGGGCTCTAAAACGATCAAGGGCGTGGCGCCCTCACCAACTTCCATGGTCATTCCATCGCGCGGAAGCGCTGTGGTGGAGTGGTCGGCATCAGCAAATACCTGGGTGGAGCAATGAGTACCTATCAAATCATTTTTGGCCCCGGCAGTAGCGCGGGGGGCGGCGGTGGCAAATTGCGCTACCAGGAGTTCACGGGCAGCGGCACGTTTACGCCCTCCGCGGCGCTGTTGGCGAATGGTGGCCAATGCTGGGTTCGCGCTGTTGGTGGCGGCGGCGGTGGTGGGGGTGGCAACAACACCTCTGGGAGCGGTGGCGGCGGTGGCGGTGGCGGGGCCGTGAAGTTTCAGCCGATTACCGTCACGGTGCCTATCACTGTGACTATCGGCGGCGGCGGTGCAGGCGGTGCAGCAGGTGGCGCGGGGCAAGGGGGGAATGGCACTAACGGTGGCACGACCAGCATTGGGGGCCTGCTATCAGCGGCAGGTGGTGGCGGAGGTGGCGGCGCTGGCACAACCTCAAATAGTGGCGCAGGGAGCGACGGCGCCAGTGGTGGTGGTGGTGGTGGCCGAGCTGGTGGTGGTGGTGGCGGTGGCGGTGCGGGAGGTGTTGGTGAAAAGGGCACAGCTCCAGTTGGCGGCGGCAACGGCACCCACGGCTCAAGCGGCGGAAGTGGTGGTGTATCCGGTGAGATTGGTCGCAATGGCGGCCAAGGCCTGGATGGCTTCGGCGGTGGTGGCGGCGGCGGCCATTCAACCGCAAGCTCTGGCGGTGGGGGCTCCAGTGGCGGCGGCGTGGGTGGCAATCCGGGCTCCCCTGGACGGGCGAATTCGGGTGGCGGTGGCGGTGGGTCTGGTGGCAACAACGCAGGCGGTGCAGGCGGCAGCGGCTACGTGATTTTTATCTGGAACGAATAATGCTGACTTACGCACTCATCAAAGAAGGCGCCGTGGTTAACACCATCGTGGCCGACGCCGATTTCGTGGCCACCATCGCCAGCGAGTGGGACCACATCGAGCCCGCTGGCGATGCGGGCATTGGCTGGTCCTGGGATGGTGGGACCTTCACGCCCCCCGTGGTGGCGCCCGTTGATCCAGGCCCCCCGGCTGTTCCTCAGGTCTGCACGCCCGCCCAGGGCCTCGTCGCCCTGTTTGTGCTCAAGCAGATCACCGAGGATGACGTAAAGGCAGCCATTGCGGGCATCTCAGACCCTGCTGCGCGTTACACAGCGAACATCGGCTTGTCGCGCGCAACTGAATGGCGTAGGGACAGCGAAACGATGCAAGTCATGGCCACGTTGCTGTCGCTGTCTGAAGAAGACTTGGATGAACTTTTCACTTTTGCAGTGACCGTCAACGTTTGAGGACCTATGACATCAGCAGCTCAACAAGCAAAGGCGCCACTGTCTCTACAGATCACGGGCGGAGTGTGCGATCTGTCCAAGCGCACCTACTTTCATCAAACCGTGAGCAGCAACACGGCGTTCACGTTTATCAACCCACCTGAAGATGTGAAGATTTTCGAATTGGAAGTGAATCATTCCGGAGGTACGCTTTCATTCCCTGGAAATGTTCGATGGATGGGTGGCAATACTCCCAGCGGATACACAACAGGAAAGATTCACCTCTTCCAATTCCGCCGTCCGCAATCGACCGGAGCTGACCAGTGGATCGGCTCATTCATCCTGAATAGCTGACATGCGGTTCACCCCCTTTTTGATTGGCCCGCTTGCTCCTCCGGTTGGCCCAAGTTTCACGCTCACGATTGCGAGCAGCGTGTATGCCCCCAACATCCGAGCCTTGGCAATTGCCGCAGGATGGGACGAAGAGGAGCTTCTGGTGGTGAACATCACAGCGCCAATTGTGGGCGCACTCAACCTGGGTAGCACCCCATTCCCAGGAGGGGTGACGCTGAACATTGGTGCGAGCTCAACGATTCTCGGTCGCAGGGGAGCGGCTGGCAGAACGGGTGCTTACCACGGCACTGCGGGTGGGCCCGCGCTCACGACGCGAGTGTTTGTCACTGTGAACAATGCCGGCGAAATAGCTGGCGGCGGCGGCGGCGGCGGCATGGGCGCGACGGTGGGCATCCAGGTGGAAGAACGATCACGCTCCGTGGTTGGAGGCAACGGAGGGGCCGGCGCTGGACTGGAGCTTGGCGGCACCACGCAGATGTCTGCTCAATCCGGCGTGGATAGTGGCCCCAGGCAGTGGTCTTACTCTTCGATCACCTTCGCATCTGGCTGGGCGGAAGGTGGCGATGGTGGGGACGGAGGTGGTCTGGGTGAGGCAGGAGCACAGGGTACTGGTGGTTCATTCGGCGGTGATGTGAGCAGCTACAGCCGTAGTGAGTGGGGGTTCGGAGCTGCTGCAGGAGCGGCGGTTGACGGCAACAGCTACGTCACGTGGCAGTCTGCCGGAACTCGGCGAGGAGCACTCATCAATTGACAGCAACTCCACACAACACAGGCCACCTCCGGGTGGCTTTTTTCATGGAGCCCACATGAGCGACCAGATCGAGACACGCGTCACACGGCTCGAAGAGCGGGTCACGTCGATTCGCTCAGATGTCACCGAGCTTGAGCGCGATGTCAAAGCCAACTACGTGACGAAGACCGAGCTGTCACCGATTGCGAAGTTGGTGTACGGCGCTGTCGCCATCATGCTCATGGCCGTCATCTCCGCCGTGGTTGCGCTCGTCGTGGGCAAAGGGGGCTGACATGCTGGCATTTCTGGAAACGGTCCTGCCCGAGCAGGAAGTCATCACCCGAAAGCAGCAGCTCTGGCAGTACGCCGGGCTGACTGTGCTGCTGTTGATCTGCGGCCTGGTCTGCACGCTCATTGGCGTCACTGTCACTGAGTGGCGCAACTCGCGCGAGCGCACGCAGCTTATCGAGAGCTACACCAGCCAGATCAATGCCCTGACAGGTCAGGTTCTGGCTGCGCAAGACAAGCAGGCCACAACCTTGGGTGAGACCAAAGAAGTGATCTATGAAGTGCGCACCCTGGTGGGTGAGCTGGCCACCACAAGCGCCAAGGTCAAGGCCGGTGCTGCCCAGGTGGACCAAGCCGCCGCCGCCGTGCGCAAGGCTGCGGCCACGGTGCGCAAGCCATCGCCACCGCCGCCCAGGTTCTTGCCGCCAACACAACCGGCTGATCGGCCTCCGCACCCACCCGTGCCCCGGCCAATGCCGATCTACCAAAACTGACCCCATGCAAGCCATCCACAACTGGCCAGCCGTACTGCGCAAAGCGTGGTCGGTTCGGCTCTTCCTGCTGTCCGTGCTGCTGCAAGTGGCTGACGTGCTCTTGAGCACCTGGGGCAGCTTTTCGACATCGCTCAGGTGGTCGATCTGGCTACAGATAGCCGGCGTGATCTGTGCAGCAGCGGGCCTTGTGGCCCGTTTTGTTTTTCAGGGGGGTATTCATGAGCAAAAGTAAGGTGCCTCAGATGCTGAGGACCAGCTTGGCGGCATTGGCGCTGTTGGGTGGGGTTGGCGGTGGGACGTATGTGGCCACAGAGGTGAGGCAAGAGGCGCTGCGCAACAAATACGCGCAAGCCGTGGCGGCGGACCAAGGCACGTCTCAGGCCGTGAAGGTTGCCATGGTCATGGGGCACTTCTATGAGTCGAGTAATCGGCACATTGGGACGCCGTATGTGGATAAGGTTGGCAAGGGCCAGCCACTCACGGTGTGCAACGGCATCACTGGGCCGGGCGTGGTCGCAAGTCGGTACTACACGCCGGCTGACTGCTATCGGATGGAGAAAACCCGCTACATCAAAGCCGAGGCCGCCGCGCAAAAGCTGCTGCCGCGCTGGCCGACTTACGACCCCTACACGCAGGCGACGTTCGTCGATTTCATCTGGAACAAGGGCGAAGCAGCGTTCACGGGCAGCACCATGCGGCGAAAGGCCAATGCCGGCGATCTGACGGGGGCCTGTCGGGAGAATCCGCGCTGGAACAAAGGCACTGTCAACGGCGTTTCCAAAGTACTGCCTGGATTGGCAATCCGCGGGGACTCGAACGACGAGATCTGCCGCGAATGGAGGGTCAACCCATGACTCTCATCGCAAAGTGGTTGGCTGTCGCACTCGCCGTGAGCGTGGCGGGCAATGCCGTGCTGGGCTGGGCCTACCTGGGCCAGCGCGACAAGGCGACGACGGAGGCAACCAAGCGCGAGGCCGTCTCAAGCGATGCCGAGAGAACTGAAGCCGTCGCGCAGCAATGTAGCGACGGGGTTGCAAACCTTGGCCAAGTGGCCGAGGCCAGAGCGGAGGCTGCGAGCGAGAGCCGAAAGCAGGCCAAGGCCAAGGCGGATGTGCACTACAAGCGGGCCGACACCGTTTTGATGACCCCGGCACCAGTGCCTCAGGATGCCTGCCTGAGCGCGCAGGCAAGGGCTAGCGAATGGCTGAAGGAGCGCAAACAATGACGAAATCGCCCTGGGCGTGGAAATGCCAAAAAAGCGATATCGGAATTCCGATATCTCAATCAAATCAATGGTTTAAACGCTTCTTGCCGTGGGCGGCGATTGCGGTGTTGGCGCTCTCCGGCTGTGCATCGACAACCCCAGAGCCCGCCCGCACCATTCGCGTGAATGTGCCCATCCCGATTGCGTGTCAGGAGCCGGTGCCGGAAAAGCCCAACATGCCCGTTGACAGCCTGCCGACAGACGCCGATCTAGACCGGATCGTGCAGGCGATGATCGCGTCAATTGAGCGGTGGGAGGGTTACGCGGGTCAGCTTGAAACGGCCTTGGCGAATTGCCGTGTGCCTGTTAAGCAATCAGGCTATGGGCTCAGGGGGTCGCTGGCGGTGCGCTGACCTTTCGGATGGTCGCCGGTAGGCTGGCGATGTCAGGCAGATTCACGGCGATGGGCGGCTGCCAACGCAGGTCGAATTTGCGCCGCTCGCGCGGGATGTCCTGGCCGTCCTTGTCTTTCATCGGGCCGCTCCAATACCCGTGCCAGTGGGCGCGGCGGACATGGCCACGCGGGCCGGCGTGCGTGCCGCCCTGGTCCGTCTCGGCGGCCTGGTAGGCCGCACGCAGGGCAGCGCCCATGCGCACGCCCACGTCCCACATGCGGACGCCTTGGGCCGGGAAAAGACGCCAGCCGTCGCGCCGGGTGCGCGTCGGCTCAGGGTTGCCGGGGTGCCCCCGGCCCTGGATGTCGTCGCCTTCGCAGATATACAGCAGCAGGCTGATGACGGCCGCGCACCAGGCGTTCACGCCGGGCAGCGCGCCCTGGTCTGCATCCCACTCGGCGAATACGCCGGCGAGGGACTGCTGCAGCGTGCCCACCAGCGGGATGGCCTGGTGCTCGATGCGTGGATGGCCCTCGATGAGTTGGCCCAGCACCAACTCGACGGGCGCGCCATCGGGCCGATTGAGCCGTGCCCACACGCCCAGCAGGGGCACGCGGTGGCTGTCATGGCGCACCGCCTGAAGACCGGGTGTCTCGATGTAGAGGCACCATTCCGGCAGGCGCTCCAGCACCTGTGCCGGCAGGTCGCCACGCAGGTCAGTGTCGATGAGGGCGGCGTACAGGGCCGGATCCACGCGATAGATGCCCTGCGTCATGCGCCAAGCGGCCAGGGTCGTGAACGGCATGGCCGCCTGCGTGAGCTGCAGCGGCGTCAGCGCCATGAGGGACCGTGCGGCCCCCATTCCGCCCGCCTCGACTGCGGCGCGGGCGTAGGCCTCGCCGCCAGCAGGATCGGTGAGGTAGATGCCTGGGGGCTGCGACTCGGCTGCTCGCACCGCATCGCAGGCGGCCCAGATGCCGGGCAGCAGGCGCCCAGCCTGCTCAAGCTGGGTGCGTGCGATGTGGGTGCGTTTCTGAAATTGGGTCATAGGTCGCTCAGATCATCCGAGCCAGGTGGGGCCCAGTCCTCTGGGCCGGGTGCGGCGAAATGTGCCGCCAGATCGAGCCCCGTGCAGTCATAGAACCACAGCCGGGGCCATCGGCGATGCAGATCACTGATGGCGTTCACGATGGCCGGCAGATCAGGCCGGCGCAGTAGGTCAAGGTCAGGAATCTCCACGCGTCGGGCCACGCGGGGGCCACTGTGGGCAGTTGGAGCACTCCGCCCGCTGGGGTAGCGCTCCATTACGCCGCCCGCGAACACGCGCAGACACACATACCCCAGCGTCGCCGCTGGGGATAGGCTGTGCGCGTTAGGGGGTGCAGGCCACTCGCGGTGAATGATGATTCGATTGCCGCCCAGTTGGCGTGTGCTGATGACAATCGGCGTTGCTCTATTCGCGCGGGGTCTCATGACATCTCTACCGTAACCACAGCCTCGACGCCGCCTGGCGTCCGGTGGTCGTATGCACATTCGGCGCGCAGAGCCTCCACGCGGGTCGCAATGGCGGCATCGTTGTCGATGCACAGGACTGCATGGGCGTTTTGTCCTGCCGCATATGCGGCCTCGCATGCGGCCTCGGCCAGAGCCAGTTTGTTTTCGCCACGGATCACGAGGACGCGCATAACGATATTCTGGGCGGGAAAATCCGACCAGCGCGTGGCTTGGTGGTCCCACGTTTTGCCATTGTCGATGGCAACAATGCGGACGCGAGCGGGTTGGCTGTTCATGATTCGACTCCGATTTGAGGACTATCCGGCTACACACCGCCGGCAGGTGGTGGACTGCTTTGCTGCTGTCCATGGATGTAATGTACCGCGTTGCGCGCGTAACGCAAGGCCTTTGAGGCTTATCTCTCTAGGTGTTTACCCTTGGCCTCCAAAAGGGCGCGTTCTATGACCGCCGTTTTGCTCGCGGCATAGCCGCTGGCCACCAAGTCAGCCAGTGCCCGCGCGGCTTCAGTGGACAGCAAGCCGCCCGGCATCCGAACAGCACCAGCTTTGATGCTGCGTGCTTCACTTGCTCGGGATCGCTCGGCTTGGGTCTTGGGAGGGGTGCTCATGAGTAACTCTGGATCGACGCAAAAAATACTCCCCCTTAGCTTAAAAGAGGGTGGGTAAAAAGTTGCCAAACTCTATGCAATTCATGCATTGTGGGCAACACATGCGAATCTGAAATCG
The DNA here is from genome assembly GCF_002158865.1 of Comamonas serinivorans. Classification (NCBI taxonomy): domain Bacteria; kingdom Pseudomonadati; phylum Pseudomonadota; class Betaproteobacteria; order Burkholderiales; family Comamonadaceae; genus Comamonas; species Comamonas serinivorans. The sequence continues at coordinate 2,057,247 of NZ_CP021455.1, forward strand.
TCATCAGATCAATACCTTACGCCATTGCCTGTGATTCGTTGCCTGACTCGAAATCAGGCGTACGGTATCCCCGTACCGAGGGTTCGAATCCCTCCCTCTCCGCCAAAACATTGAAACCGTCGCTATCCAAAAGGTAGCGGCGGTTTTTCTTTTGGGCTCATGTCCCGGTGAATGCCTTGCAGGGCACGCTGGTGAACCTGCGGCGAACACCAGTCGGTGCGCTTTGGCCATCATTCGGGCAACTTGCGTGTCGGAGCCGAAGGCCGTCAGGTCGATGGATCGTGATTCAGGCCTGTGTGAGCCACAGCGCACGGATGCTGATGGAGGGCTGGGTGCGCGTGCCTGGCGACAGCTTCTGAAGGCTTTATTTCCCAATGAATGGGTGGCAGGGTATGCGGTCAAATCCGTTCGATGAATAACGGAACCAGGGCAATACTGGGAAATTTTTTGGCCTTGCACCTGCCTGCAGGGAAGGGGCTTGGCCTGGTTCGCACCAGACCGGTAATCGAGCGCGCATTCAGCCCGGCAGGGGGCCATGGTCACAGCCCTGGTGACCCTGCCTGCGGCACCGTCGGCCGCAGACCTGACGGCACCCTTCGGGTTCAACCCGCCTTCACGCCGAGGGACGGCGACGACGCCATCCCAGGACGCCCAGCAGGCCGCCGAGTGCCATCAACGGCAGGGCTGACAAGCTGGGCACAGGCCGAGTGGTCCCCGACGCGGCAGCCGTCACTTGGCCCACGGCCGTGCACACCTCCAGGCCGGGGTTGGCACCCATGGCGACCGGTGTGACGCAGAAGAACAGGTGCAGTCCGCTGTCGCCAGCCGTCGGGGTGTAGGTGACGTCTGCGCCGCCCGTCGTGCCTTGTTGCACCACCGTGCCGTCGCGGGATTGAGCCAGGGTGCTTAGGGGGCTGGTGACGAAGGCGTAGCGGGACCCATTGCCCGTCGTGTCTTCGGCCGTGTCTCCGGTGTACACGTAAGAGCCCGTGACCGTGCCACCCACCACGGCCGAGCCTCTGGCGGCCGGTGTGGCGGTGGGTGGTGGCGTGACCGTGAACGTGAAGCGCACCAGACCCGCCTGGCCTGCTGCATCGGCTGCACCGCCTTGACCGGCATCGGCCAGAGGGCCACCCGCCGCGCCGCCGTTGGCGCCGGCGCCATCGCTGCCGGCCAGGCCGCCTTCGCATGCAGTCAGGTTGGCGATCGCGAGCGCCACACCGGCCGCGCCCGCCGTGCCCGGTATGCCGGGGAGTCCGTCCTTGCCGCTGTTGCCGTCCGCAGGAGGCTGGGCTGTGCCGGGGTTGCCGAGCTCGCCCGCACTGCCGCCACCCGCGGCGCGGCCACCCACACCGCCCATCCCCGCGCACCGCCGGCACCCGCGACCACGCCGTCGCCGCCGGGGCCACCTTGACCGCCGGAGCCGCCCGCGCCACCGCGGCCACCGTTGCCGCCATCGCCTCCGGTTCGGTAGATGAAAGTGGGCGGGGATTCGGTGCCCAGGGGGCCGCCCGCGCCACCCGCGCCGCCGTTGGCACCAACGCCGCCATTGCCTCCGGCGCCCCCGGTGCCGCCTTGGAGGCCGCTGCCGCCGCCGCCGCCGGTGGCGCCTGCGACGCCATCGCCGCCGTCGCCCCCATTGCCGCCCACGCCACCGCGAGAGGGGCTCGCGGGGTTGTCGGTGGCGGGCGCACCCCGGGTGCCTTCTGCGCCCGCAGTGCCTGGCAAGCCATTGGCGCCGGCAGCACCTCGGCCGCCCGATCCGCCTTGGGCCGAACTTGCGCCCCCACCCACACCGCCAGACGCGCTGGCGCTGGCGTTGCCGCCGCCCCCGCCGCCGTTGGCGGTCATGCCCGAGATGCCTTCGCCCTGTACAAAGGACATGCCGCCACCGTGAGCGGCCTGACCGGCGGCACCGGCCTGCACGTTCAGCGAGGTGCCGGCGGCCACCGCAAAGGTGGCCCTGCAGTAGCTGCCGCCACCGCCCCCACCGCCATTCAAGGCGCCTGCGCTGGCGCCACCGCCGCCACCGCCACCCCAGGCCTCGATGGTGATGCTGCTGACGCCAACGGGCACGGTGCAGGTGCCCGTGCCATTCACGCCGTTGATGCAATCGGTCGCCATGGCCGGGCCTGCCATGCCGAGGCAGAGCAGGGATGTGGCTTTGGCGCATGTGGAAAACTTCATGCATTGCCTCCAAAAGGTTCGCTAAATTATGATACGAATTAAGTATTTCATAACATGACGAATCGGAGCATGGGCGACACATTCGTTCCTTGAAAGAGGGGCTGTTTCGCCGACATGCACGCCATGGTTGGGTTGCGGTTGACCAGGAAACAACATGATGAAGATTCAGCGCGCGAAAGCCGTGTCCTTGCTTTCATTGGGCATCGCAAGCCAGGTCTGGGCGGCAGACTGCGTCATCGGCCCCAATGCCGAAGGCAGCTGTACCGTGCCGGCTGGTGTCAGCAGCATCACCTTTGAAGCCTGGGGCGGCGGTGGTGGGGGTGGCTCGAACGACAAAGGTTGGGATGGTGTGCCGGGCGGCGGCAGTGGCGGTGGCGGTGGTTCGTATTGCCGGGTCACGGCGACCGTGACACCTGGTGCCATGCTGACGGTGCGGGTGGGCGCCGGTGGTGCGGCAGGGGCTGCGAACACTGTGGATTGGACGCGGGTGGGTACATCCAGCCTGGGCGGCGGCTTGTCGGCCGTTACGGGCGTCGGCCTCGCGGGCGTCACCGCCAACGGCGGCGGCGGCGGAGGCGGCAGCACGGTGAACCTGAACTATTTCGATCAGGCCAAGGGGCGACCAGGACGAGGGGCAACCGCAACGAGCGGCGGCGCGGGCGGTGCCGGGGGCGACAGCGGCGAATACAAGGCCGCGCCGGGCGGCGGCGGCGGCGCCGGGGCCACAGGCGGCCCGGGTGGTGCGGGCGGCAAGGGCGGAGACGGAGCCAGTGGTTCCTCGGGTGGCTTGTGGGACGGCTCGTTCTTTGGGCCCGGCATCAACGGTGGGGATGGTGGCAATGGCGGTGATGGCGGCGACGGCGGCCCAGGCGGAAACGGCACCGTGCCAGGCGTCGGCGGCGCCGCTGGGGCAGGGGGCTTTGGCGGCTATGGCGGAAGCGGTGGCGAGGGCTCGCCAGGGCAGCCAGAGGGAGAACCTGGCCGAAATGGCATGGCCGGCGTGCCAGGGAGTCCCGGCGTCGACGGTCAAGCTTTGACGGGGCCGCTGGCGGTGCAGGCGTGTGCCGGCGACGGCGTGGCGGGCGCGGATGGCGCCGGCATTCAGGGTGGGCAGGCGGGTGGCCCGGCCATGGGGGCTGGCGCCGGGGGCAATGGGGGCGCTGCCGGGCAACCAGGCTTGGTGCGCATGAGTTTCGTTGCCAGCCAGGTCATCGATTTTCCGGCTCAGCCGGCCTCGCACCGCATGGCTGACGGCACCTTCATGCTGGAGTTCGCCGCCACGACCAGTTCGGGTTTGCCCGTCACCTACAGCAGTTTGACGCCGAGCGTGTGCACGGTCACCGGCGCCACCGTGACGCCCTTGGCTGCCGGTGTGTGCACCATCGCCGCCGACCAGCCGGGGGGAGATGTCGAGGGTGTGCCCTATGGTTCGGCGGCCCGCGTGACCCAGGACATCTCCATTCAGGCCGCGGCCGCGAACGCGGTGGCACCGGTGCCGACCTTGAGCACCTGGGCCCTGGGGCTGTTGACAGGTGTGCTGAGTCTGATGGGTTATCGACGCCGCCGCGCCTGAAGAAGGCGATGACACGGGCCTGAGTGCATGGCCCGAACCTGGGCGCCATGTCCACCCGGCGCAGCGCAGGGTGGGCAGTCCGCCCAGGCTTCTGGCCTGGCGCAAGGGGTGGTTAGGCCGGCCGTCCCCGGCTCACTGAATCTTGGCGTCGGCCAACTCGATCAGGTTCTTCCAGATCGGCACATCGTGCTTGTAGCGCTCCATGTTCTTGGCCGGCGAGCTGTCCAGCGTCGGCTCAAAGCCCATGTCGCGGATGCGCTTTTGGATCGCCGGATCGGCCATGGCCGTGTGAATGGCCGCCGCCAGCTTGTCGATGATGGGCTTGGGCGTGGCCGCCGGTGCGATGAACCCGGCCCAGCCCGACATGCGGTAGGGCGCATCCGTCAGGCCCTGCTCGGCCAGCGTCGGCACATTCGGCAGTGCCGCCATGCGCTTGGGACCGGACACCCCCAGGTACTTGAACTTGCCGGACGCCACATGCGGGCCCATGTTCATCACGCTGCCAAACGCCAGCTGAGCCTCACCGCCCAGCATGCCCTGGATCATCGGCGCCTCGCCCTTGTAGGCCACATGCGTCATGTCGGCCCCCTGCTGCTTGTTCATGTACGCCATCACCACGTGCCCATACGAGCCCGTGCTGTACGAGCCATACGACACCTTGCCCGGATTGGCCTTGGCATACGCCGCAAACTCCTTGGCATCCTTGTACGGCGCCTTCGCATCGGCCGTTAGCACCACCACCCCCTCCATCACCTGGGAGACGTAGGTGAAATCCTTGTCCGGGTTGTAAGGCAGCTTGCTGTAGACGAACTGATTCGCGATCACCGCACCGCTGAGGATCAGCGAAATCGTGTAGCCATCGGGAGCGGCCTTGGCCACCGCATCGGTGCCGATGATGCCGCCCGCGCCCGGGCGGTTGTCCACCACGAAAGACTGGCCCAACTGGGCACCCAGCTTCTCGCCGATGACACGCGCCATGATGTCGGTGGCGCCGCCTGGGGGCATGCCGACGATCACCCGCACGGGGCGGTTGGGGTAGTTGGCGGCGGCGTCCTGGGCGCTGGCATGGCCTGTGACGAGCAGGGCGGGCAGGGCCAGCGCAAGGGCGCGGCGCGATACGGCATGGGACATGGTGGTAGTGGTTTGAATGCGGACGGATGACCGCGTTGTTGGTGCGCGGCGCGCACAAAAGCCAGGGCCTCAACTGCAAGCGCGTGGCGGTCGAAGCCGGCAGGGCCTGCCGGCTCATGAACGATTGATCCACAACAGGCGATCAAACGCGGGGCCCAAGCCTCTAGGGGTCGGGCATCCCCAGTCGTTGATCCGCTTTGGCGTGAAGACCTGCGGATGTCGGTCCTCGCGGCGGGTCGGGTTGTCTCCTCTCCTCCAGTTGCCTGGCCGTCAGGCCACCGCGTCGGATGCAAGCAGCTGCTGCACCGCCTCCGCGTCGTAGCCCAAGTCGGCCAGGATTTCCCGGGAGTGCTGGCCTCGGTGGGCCGCAGGCCCGGGCAGCTGCCGGGCGCCCTGGCCAAATCGCGCGGCACCCGCTGGCAGGCGCACCCGGCCGACATCGCCGTTGGCCACCTCGCACAGGCTGGCGTTGTGGACCACCTGCGGGTCGCACAACACCTCCGTCCGGTTGTTGACCCGCCCCACGGGCACGCCATGCGCCATGAGCCGGCGCACGGCCTCGTCGGTGTCCAGCTCGGCCAGCACCGGGCCCAGTTCGTCGCGCAAGGCCTGGCCGTGGCGCTGCAGGGCGGGCACGCTGGCAAAGCGCGGGTCGTCGGCCAACTCGGGCCGGCCCAGGGCCGTGACCAGGCCAACCAGTTCGCTGCGCTGCGGCGTGTTGGTGGTCAGGGCGCCGTTGCGCGTCTTCCAGGGTCGGTGGCTGGCGCCGAATTCGGGCGCGGGCGGGGGCGCGTCGTCCAGGAAGACGTGGTTGTACATGGCATCGGGCCACTGGAAGGCCAGCGCCGCGTCGAGCATGGCGATTTGCACATGCTGGCCGCCGGCGCCGCGCTCGCGCGCCAGCAGGGCCGAGGAGATCGCCTGGGCCGCGGTCAGCGCCGTGAGCTTGTCGCACAGCGTGGTCGTGACGAGCAGCGGGTCGCTGCCGGCGGGCTGGGCGTGCACGGCGCACATGCCCGACAGGGCCTGGATCACGGCGTCGTAGGCCCGGCCTTCGGCATAGGGGCCGTCGGGGCCGAACCCGGTGACCGAGGCGTGCACCAGGCCAGGGTTCAGCGCCTCGAGCGCGGCGCGCCCGAAGCCCAGCCGCTCCAGCACCTGGGGCCGCATGTTCTCGACCAGCACGTCGGCATCGCTCAGCAGCTTGCGCAGCACTTCGCGGCCGCCTTCGGTCTTGAGGTCCAGGGTGATGCAGCGCTTGCCGCGGTTGGCCGCGACGAACATGGCCGACAGATCGCCCTTGGCCGGGCCGATGCGCCGGCTCGTGTCGCCTTCGGGGGCTTCGACCTTGACGACGTCTGCGCCCTGGTCGGCCAGCATGCTCACGGCCAGCGGACCGGCCAACATGGTCGAGAGGTCGATCACGCGGATGCCGCGCAGCGGGGCTTTCGGGTCTGCCTTCTTGGGGTTTTGAGTCATCACCATTCCTTGTGTTGCAGCCAGTGTTCGAGCATGGGCATGCGGTCCACGCCCCAGAAGATCTCGCCGTCGGCGATGAAGGTGGGCGCGCCCCAGACGCCAGCGGCCATGGCTGCGTCCGTGGCGTCGCGCAACCGGTCCTTGCAGGCCTGGCCGTCGAGTGCCTGTGGCAGGTCGACGAGGTCGGCACGCGTGGCGACGGCGATGTCCATCAGCGCCTGTGCGTCGCGCGGTGAGTCGCCCAACGCGTGATGGCGGCGAAACACCTCGGCGGCGAAGCGTTTGGCGGCCTCCGCGTCCTGGTCGTGGATGAGCCAGAAGGCGCGGTCGGCCGCCACGTTGACGAAGGCCGCCGTGTCGCCGGGCGCGTAGGGCACGTCCAGCCAGCGTGCAAGCCGGCGGATGTCGTGGCGGATGTAGTCGCCCTTGAGCGGCAGCGCCGTGAGCGCCTGCGTCAGGCCCAGCCGGTCTTTCATGACGCTGCGCATGTGGAAGGCGTGCCAGCGCACGCCGCGGCCGTGGCGCGCGGCCAGGGCCTCGATGCGCGTGGAGGCGATGTAGCCGTAGGGCGAAAAGAAGTCGAAGTAGAAGTCGAGCATGGCAACCGCGCAGTGTGTCCTGCGTGCTCGAATGGCTCAATGGCAACTTTCGTCAGCCACCATGGCCGATTTCGACAACCGTGACGCGCTGGCCCGGCGCGCCGGGCCGCTGCCAGGGCATCAGGCCGGGCGCAGGGGCGGCCTCACTGGTGTGCCAGCCGGTACTCGCCGGGCGCCACGCCGGTCCACTGCTTGAAGGCGCGCTGGAAGGTGCTGGATTCGGAGAAGCCCAGCCGATGCGCGATCTGGGGCAGGGTCAGCTCGGGCTGGGCCAGGTACTCGATCGCGGCATCGCGGCGCAGCCCCTCCTTGATGCTACGGTAGCCCTGGCCTTCGCTGAGCAGACGGCGCCGCAGCGTCTGCGGCGTCATCGCCAGGGCGCTTGCAATCGCCTCCTGCGAGGGCATCTCACCCGCCAGATGGGCGCGCAACTGGCGGCGGATGCGCTCGGTGACGCTCGATGCGTCGCGGTAACGCACCAGCAGGTTGCCGGGCGCGTGCCGCAGAAATTCGGCCAGGCTGTCCTCGGTCTGCACCACCGGCAAGGCCAGCCAGCGCCGGTCCATGCTCCAGCCGACGGTGTCGCTCAGCGTGCCCTGCACGGGCGCCTGCAGCACCGAGCCGGCGTCGCGGAGCTCGGCTGCCACGGCGGCGGGGTACTCCAGGGCCACCAACGGCAGGCGACGCGCCACCAGCCACGAGCCCAGGCCGTGCGCGAAGAAGATGAAGGTGCGTTGCGCCTGTGCCAGGGCCACATCCACCGGTGTGCGGGAGCCGATGCGCAGGTGCGCCAGCTCGCCGTGCACCACCAGCCGGGGGACGAGCTCGTGCATCAGCAGGCGATGGTGGCGCAGCCCCAGCGTCAGCGCGTCACCCAGCGTGCGTGCGCCCAGCATCAGCCGGCAGCACTGGGTGAAACTGCCCAGCGGCAGCGGCGTGGACGAGAGCCCCCACAGCTCGTCGCGCAGCACGCGCCTCAGGCGCGCCAGCAAGCGCGCGTACTGGTCTTGGCTGACGCGGGCCAGCGGCGAAGCGAGCAGCGCTTGCGAAAGGCCCACATGCGCCAGTATCGGCTGGATGTCGAAACCCTGGCGACGAGCACCCAGCAATACCCGGTTCACATGCGCGGTGGGGATGGTGTGCTGGGTGTTGTGCATGGGTGGGACCAGGGGTCGCGGAGCTGACCGAATTTTGACTGCGCCGGCGGATGAGCGGCCTGGGCAAGGTCGCCCGGGAGGGGTGCGCGGGCTTGCGTGTGGCGGCCAGACGCGACCGCTGAATGGGCTGGCGCGGGCCTGGAACGTGCAGTGAATGGGCCACGAATGGCTTGTACGCACGTCAAGCCAGGGATGTGGGGTGGATTGGGAAGCGGGTTGCGCAGGCCGCGACGTGAACACCGTGGACGGATGCCCGGTGTGGGGTCAGCGCGTCGACCTGCGGCTGCGGGCGGCGCCCAGCGCCAGACCGGCCGCGAACAGCAGGTAGACCCCCACCAGCGCCGAGCGTGACAGGTGGTGTTCAAACCCGGGCGTCAGGCGCTTGGGGATGCAGTTGAAGTCCACCACCCAGGCCACGGCGCTGGTGGCCAATGATCCGCCGGCGATGGTGACAGTATGGCTGGCACACCGATTGTTTGTCATCGCAAAAGCGTGGATACCTGACCACCAGATCGACGCACCATGGTGAATGGCATACCCGAGTGCCGTGTGCCGGCCCGTGAAGCCGTATTGCCGGAAGGCGGCATTGCCCCAGCGCCAGTGGCCGACCGCATTCAGCGGGGCGGCCGTGCTGCGGACCTCCCGGTGCCCGGCCCACACCAGGGCCGCCGCCGACAGCACGCTGGCCAGCGTGCCTGCCAGCAAGGCCTCGCGAAGTACGCGGGTGCAAGGTGTCTGCGGTTGCGGGGCGGTCATGGGCTGCCTGGAGTTCGGGTCGAGGCATTGCAGTATGGAGCGACCCGCACCCGGCGCCTGCAGGTGTGTCCCGAACGCTGGCGGCTGGCGGGGACGCCCCGGCACGCTTGACGGAGGTTTGAAAAGCCTACGGAAGAAATTGCCAGCCTGTGGGTGATCCGGACACCCGCGGGGCGTGAAGGGGTGCAGGCACAGCCCTTGCCAGGGGAAGTGGCCGAAGCTTTTTTCGGTTCACTCGATGGAGCAGACCATGACCCAGCAAACCCGCCATGACCAGAAACCGCAGGACAACGCGCAACAAGCGCAGCAACAAGGCAACCCGCAGCAAGATCCCAAGGGCGGCCAGCAGCAACAGGACCAAAAGGGCGGCCAGCAGCAACAGGACCAAAAGGGCGGCCAGCAGCAACAGGATCAGAAGAGCAGCCAACGCGGCCAGGAGAATCAGGCCAACAACAACCGCAACCCAGGCGGGCAGCAGCGTTGAAGGTGTCGGCGGCTTGGCCTTGGCCAAGACGCTTTTTTTGACGGGCATGCGGTGTCCACGGTGCCGCCTCCCAGAGACATTGACCGGGGACAGGTCATGGCCGATCGGGATGTCTCGACGCGTGGCCCTTGAGTCCGCACGACCCAGCGCACACCACGCGCGCTCCATGTCATGGGCTTGAGCATCGGTGGCCGAGGGTTCGCCGACCGTTGGTGCGGAAAGCGGGGCGAGCTGGACTGGCCGCCGCGTCTCGCCATTGCTCACGCGCTTCCACGCCTATGCTGGGTGGATGAGCCCCTCGCGGTGCCGGGCGCGTCGCATGAGGCTTCAGGGGCCGCGTACAGCGTGTACCCCGGCAGTGATCGTCGCCCCGCGGCCAACACCGCGTTGCCTCTCGGAACGTCAGGCGGTGGACCGGCGCCTGTTCTTCAGCCGGGATGGAGCCCGCTGCCGCTTCACGCCCCAGGCTTGTTGCGCAGACCGGCGACGAGTTTGGTCAGCAGGTCATTCAATTGCCCTTGCTCCTGGGCGTTCAGCGACGCCAGGGCTTGCTGCTCATTGGCCACGTGAAGCGGCAGCACGTGGTCGATGAGCGCCCGCCCGGCGGGCGTCAGCCGCACCAGCACGCTGCGCCGGTCGTTTGGCGCCGGCACCCGCTCGATCAGGCCCTTGCGCTCGATGCGGTCGAGCCGGCTGGTCATGGCGCCCGACGACAGCATCAACCCCTCATGCAGCGCCTTGGGTGTCAACGCGTACGGCTCGCCCGAGCGCCGCAGGGTGGCGATGACATCGAACTCCCCGTTCTGCAGCTCGAACTGCGCGGCCAGCGGCGCGAACCAGTGCCGATCCAGCAGGTGGACGGCTTCGAGCAGCCGGCCCACCAAGGCCATGACGTGGGCGTCGAGGTCGGCGCGTTCGCGCGTCCACTGTTCTTCTGCACGGTGTGCGCGGTCTGACATGGTTGGCTTGATGTGAAGTTACTTGACTTGGTGGCAATGTTAAGGCCTTGCCGCAACACAACGAGGTGAATATGATTTGATATCAAGATACTTTTGATGAAGATAAATGACTGTTCAAAGCCGCTCGTGGCTCGTCGCCCTCGCCGTCGTGTGCGTGGCCCTCAACCTTCGTCCCGCGCTGGCGGCGATTGGCCCGCTGCTGGACATGATCGAAGCCGCAACCGGTCTCTCGCACACCCAGGCGGGCCTGCTGACCACCTTGCCGGTGTTTGCCATGGGGTTTGTGGGCGTGTGGGGCATGCGCATCCGCCAGGGGCTGGACGAACGCCGGGGCATCTGTGTGGGTCTGGCGCTGGTGTTCATCGCGTGTGCGGGCCGCGCCGTGGCAATGGGCACGCTGGGGCTGGTGGCCACGGCGCTCGTGGCCGGTGTGGGCATTGCGTGGGTGCAGGTGGTGGTCCCGGCGTTCATCAAGCGGCGGTTTGCGGCGGATGCCGGGCGGGTTTTCGCGCTCTACACGACCGGCATCATGGCGGGCGCGGCGTTCGCTGCGGCGTCGGCAGCGGGACTGGCCAGCAGGCTGGGCTGGACGGGGGCTCTGGCTGTCTGGGCCGTGCCGGCCTTGCTGGGCATGCCGGTGTGGTGGCTGGCCACGCGGGGGGCCACCGCGCCGGTCACCGTCCGCGCTGCCGCAGCAGAAGTGGTCAGGCCCGCCTTCTGGCGCCATCGCCGTGCCTGGGCCTTGATGGCGTTCTTCGGCATCAGCACGGGGGCCTACACCCTGGTGCTGGCGTGGCTGCCCCCGTACTACACGGGGCTGGGCTGGCACCCCGCTGCGGCGGGGTTTCTGCTCGGGGGCCTGACGCTGGCGGAGGTCATCGTCGGCTTGGCCGTGTCGGCCTGGATCGATCGATGGCCGGATCGGCGCAAGCCACTGGCTGCCGCGTTGGCGGCCCTGATCGTTGGCCTGGTGTGCCTGCTGGTGGCGCCGCTGTCGCTGGCGCTGCCCGCCTGCCTGTTGTTGGGCATCGGCATTGGGGCGCTGTTTCCCTTGTCCTTGATCGTCACGCTGGACCACATCGACGACCCGGCTCAAGCGGGGATGCTGACGGCCTTCGTTCAAGGTGGCGGCTACATGCTGGCCAGCCTCATGCCCTTGCTGGCTGGTGTGTTGCGGGATCGGTTTGCAGACCTCAGCCATGCCTGGCTGGTCATGCTCGTCGGCGCCCTGGCGCTGCTGGTGCTCTGCACACGCTTTGCGCCGGCGAGCTACCACCGGATGCAGGCGTGAGGGAGGAGCGCCCCATCCGCGCGGGTTCGGCGAAGGGTGGGGGCGCTTGGGCTGACGCGCCCGTCAGCATCGTTGATGCCTGAGTGTGGTCGAAGCAGCACGAAGCAGATGGGCAGTATGGTGATAGGTCGATGATTCATGAATCGAAAATATGGGTATACCTCGTGAATTTTGAAGGGTGACTGAGCACGCCCAAGCCCCGAGACGCCACCCACAGCGCTGAGGGGCCGCCTCAGGGCGCCTGCTGCAGGTCGGGCTCCACGAGTTTGGCCAGTTTGCGCAGGCACTCTTGCCAGCCCAGGTGACAGGCTTCGGGCGGAATCGGGTCGGGGATGCCCTGCTGTTCGATGCGAACTTCGGTGCCGACCGACACGGCGGTGAGGTCGACCGTGACCTTGAGCTCGCCCGGCAGGGCCGGGTCGTCGAAGCGATCGGTGTAGACCAGACGTCGCCCCGGCACCAGCTCCAGGTAGGTGCCGCCGAAGCCGTGGCTGTCGCCGGTGGTGAAGTTGCGGAAGGACATGCGGTGGGCGCCGCCCACCCGGGCGTCCAGTTCGTGCACCGTGCAGGTGTAGCCGTTGGGGGGCAGCCAGCTGGCGATGGCGTCGGCCTCCAGGAAGGCGCGGTACAGCTTGTCGGGTGGGGCGGTGAACACGCGGTGCAGGTGGATGGTGCTGGGCATGGGGCCTCCGGTTCAGGGTTGACGGGTGGCAGCGGGCAGTGGGTATTCCAGCTGCATGGCCACCACCTCGGTGGTGCGCCGGCCATGGCGCTCGCCGATGGCCTGCAGGGTGAGGTCGAGCGAGCGCTGGGGCGGCTGGTCAGGATAGGTCGAGATGCGGCGCTCTGCAGGCCAGTCGTTGGTGACCTGGTCGGGGACGATGCGCACGCCGTGTCGGCTGGTCACGGCTTGGCTGGCCGCGGCAAAGCTGGTCACGCGCGAGCGGTAGGTGCGGGACCAGGCATCGGCCGCCAGGGCCAGCGACACCTCGTCCATGCCGGATGCCAGCGCCACGCCCAGGCGTTCATGGCGCCACAGCGCCAGGCGGTTGCGCATCACCGTCTGTGCAAAGTCGCGCGTGAGCCGAAAGGCCCCGCTGTCGTGCCGCGTGTCCCAGGGTGCGTGGCCGAGGTCGCGTGCGAGGGCTTGAGCCTTGTCGGGGCCGGCGATGGCGTCGACCAGGGCCAGCATCATGGGCATGGAGGCCGTGATGCCCGTGGTGGTGGTCACGCCGGCGTCTGCCACCAGGCGCCGGTCGGCCACGTAGTGGATCGAGGGGTGCTGTGCCTGCAGGTCGCGCCGGAAGAACCAGTGCGTGGTGGCGCGCTTGCCGTCAAGCAGGCCCGCGGCGGCCACCACCTTGGCGCCGGCGCAGATGCCGATGATGCGGGCGCCCTTGCGGGCCTGGCCGCGCAGCCAGGCCATCACGGCGGGGTCGTCGTCGCGGCTCATGGCCGGCACGATGACGTAGTCGGCGCCGTCCGGATGCGCGGTGTCGAAGGCCTGCACCGTGGCATCGGGCATCACGCGCAGGGCTGGGTACAGCTGCACCGGGCCTGGGCCGGTTGCCAGCATGACGACATCGGCCACGTCGGCCCGGCGCAAGATGCCCGTGGGCATCAGGTAGTCTGTGGTCTCGGTGGCGTCGTTGAGGCCAACCACGGCGATCAGCGGCCGGGCGCGCCCGCTGTGCGGAGCCGGCGCCAGCGCCTGGCGCAGGGCCATGGTTTCGGCCTGGGGAATGGGTGGCCCATCGCTGCGAGCAGCCCGGGTGGCGGGCAGGCTGAACAGCCAGCACCCCAGGGCCAGCGCGGCCAGCGCCAGCACGGCGGCGCCCCCGATCAACCAGCGTGTGTTCATGGTGTTCTCCTGCGTGGGCGGCGCTGCGGGGCGGGCCGCCCTGTGTGAACGATCAGACACAGGTTAGCGGCCCAACCCCTGGCGCGAAGGACAAAGATGGGGCAATTTCTGCCAATGCACGCGATCGTCTTCATCGTCTACCCCGGGTTCGAGCTGCTCGATGTGTCGGGGCCGGCCTCGGTGTTCCAGGGGGCCAATCGGGCCCTGAGCCAGGCGGGTCGGCCGGCGTTCTACCGCGTCGGCCTGGCGTCGGCTCTGGGCGGGCTGGTGCCCAGCAGCTGCGGTCTGGCGGTGCACACCGAGCCCCTGGCGGAGCACATGGAGCCCCTGGCGGGGCACACGGAGCCCCTCGCGGGGCGGGCACCGGCGCCGGACACGCTGCTGGTGGCCGGGGCCGAGCGCGAACCCCTGGGGGCCGCCCTGCGGGACGCGGTGTTGCTCGCGGCGCTGCAGCCCCTGGCCGCCTCGGTCCAGCGCCTGGGTTCGGTGTGCTCGGGCAGCCTGGTGCTGGCGGCGCTGGGCCTGCTCGACGGGCATCGCGTGGCCACCCACTGGGACGCCTGCCAGCCCCTGGCGCGGGCGTTTCCGCAGGTGCGCGTGGACCCCGAATCGCTGTACGTGGTGGACGGCCGGCTGTGGACCTCGGCCGGCGTGACCATGGGCATCGACATGGCCTTGGCCATGGTGGCGCACGACCTCGACGCCCAGATTGCCGGCGACGTGGCTCAGCGCCTGGTGTTGTACGCCAGACGGCCGGGCTATCAATCCCAGTTCAGCCCCGTGCTGCAGGCGCAGATTCAGGCGGGCCACCCGTTCGCCGACCTGATCGCCTGGATCGACGCCCACCTGGACGCGCCCCTCGACGTCGGAGCCCTGGCCGAGCGCGCCCACATGACGGAGCGCACCTTCCACCGCAAGTTCGTGTCCGCCACGGGCGAAACGCCGGCTCGCTTCGTCGAGACGGTGCGGCTCGATGCGGCGCGCATGCTGCTCGCACAGGGCCTGGCGGTGAAGGCGGTGGCCACTCGCGTCGGGCTGTTTCCCACATCCCGGCTCAGCCTGGCCTTTCAGCGGCGGTTTGGCGTGTCGCCGGCCTTGTTCCAGGCCTTGCATGGCACGCCGCCGTGAGCGATGGCGGACGCCGCACGGGCAGGGGCTGGATTGCCGCGTCGGTTCGCGGCTGCGCAAGGCCGGGGGGAGGGCGCCATGGTTTATCGTCGCGCGTTTGACCGCCCGGCGGTCGCCTTCGCGGGTGCAGGCTTCCGACAACCGGCGGGTCTGCCCGGCGCGGGTGTGCCAGGCACCACCGTGCACGGGCTGATCGCACGCCACCGGCGACGCACGGCCCAGGAGATTGCTGTTCCATGACGACCACCGCCCTGGTCTGGCTGCGCCGCGACTTGCGCTGCGACGACCATGCCGCGCTCTACCATGCCCTGCGCCGTCACACCCAGGTGTACTGCGCCTTCGTGTTCGACACCACCATCCTCGACGCGCTGCCCAGCCGCGAGGATCGGCGCGTGGCCTTCATCCACGCCAGCGTGGCCGAGCTGCACCGGGGCCTGCAGCAGCTGGCCGCGAGCAGCGGGGCACCGGGTGGCGGCCTCATCGTGCGCCATGGCCCGGCCGAGGCCTGCATCGTGCAACTGGCGCGGGACCTGGGCGTGGACGAGGTGCTGGTCAACCGCGATTACGAGCCCGAGGCTCGCGCCCGCGATCAACGCGTGGCGGCGGCCCTGCAGGCGCATGGCATCGCCTTCAGCGACCACAAAGACCAGGCGCTGCTCGACCGCGACGAGGTGCTGACCCGGCAAGGCCAGCCCTACAGCGTGTTCACGCCCTACAAACGCGCCTGGCTGCAGCAGCTCGATGCCTTCCAACTCAAGGCCTATCCGGTGGCGCGCCATGCCCGCCACCTGGCGCCCCCGCCGCCGGGCGAGCGGCTGCCCCCGCTGGCCGAGCTGGGCTTTGCCCCCACCAACCTGGCCACCCTGCCACTGCCCACCGGCATGCAGGGCGCGCAGCGGCTGCTGCAGGACTTTCTGCCGCGCATGGCTGCGTACCACCAGGCGCGCGACTACCCGGGCCGCAAAGGCGTCTCCTACCTGTCGGTGCACCTGCGCTTCGGCACCGTGTCCATCCGCCAGCTGGCGGCGCTGGCTGCCCGGCAGGCCGAGGAGGGCAGCGAAGGCGCACAGACCTGGCTGTCCGAGCTGGCCTGGCGCGATTTCTACTTCATGATCCTGTGGCACCACCCGCACGTGGTCACGCAGTGCTTCAAGCCCGAGTGCGAACGCGTGCAGTGGGACGAGGCGCCGGCGCTGTGGCAGGCCTGGTGCGAGGCGCGCACCGGTTACCCGCTGGTCGACGCCGCCATGCGCCAGCTGCACCAGACCGGCTACATGCACAACCGGCTGCGCATGGTGGTGGCGAGTTTTTTGACCAAGGACCTGGGCATCGACTGGCGGCGCGGCGAGCGCCACTTTGCCGAACACCTGAACGACTACGACCTGGCCGCCAACAACGGCGGCTGGCAGTGGGCCGCCTCCACGGGCTGCGATGCGCAGCCGTGGTTCCGCATCTTCAACCCCATCACGCAGTCGCAGCGCTTCGACCCCGAGGGCCGCTTCATCCGCCGCTACCTGCCCGAGTTGGCGCGCGTGCCGGATGCGCACATCCACTTTCCCGCGGCCATGAAGCCCCTGGAGCTGGCGGCCTGTGGGCTGCAGCTGGGCGTCGACTACCCGCTGCCGGTGGTGGACCATGCGCGTGCCCGCGAACGCACGCTGATGCGCTTCACCCCCTTGTGAGCGAACGCGTGGGGGCGCCGCGGCCGGCCGTGCGTGAGGGGTGTGGCGTGATCAAGGGGTATGACCCTGTTCCCGTTTTAAGCAAAACGGGAACAGGGTCATACCCCAGATGATCTGGCCAGGCAGGCCGCCCGCCGCCCGTCGGCCCGGCGTGCGTCAGTCCTGCTGTTGAATCGTCTCGCCGCGCAGCTTGCCGTGGTCGCGGATGTTGACGCGGTGGCGCTTCCAGCCGCGGTAGGTGCGCGGGAAGTGGGCAATGCTGATGGCGTAGTACAGCACCTTGAACATGAACAGCGAACGGCGAAAGGCCGGGCCGTGGTGCAGGTCCGCCGCCAGCAGCGACATCAGGCCCTGCTTGACCTTGAACACGTTCTTGGGGTGCATGAACATGTCGCGGATGGTCGGGTTGGTGGCGCGGTAGATGAACCACGAGTAGTCGCGGGGGCCGGCGCGCATGCGCTGCTCCAGCGCCTCGCGGGCGGCGCGCAAGGCCTCGGGCCGGTCCAGCGCCGTGGCCACATGCTGCGCGCCGTCGAAGCCTCCTTGCATGGCCAGGAAGACGCCGGACGAGAACATCGGGTCGATGAAGGCAAAGGCGTCGCCGATCAGCAGGTATTTGTCGCCCGTGGCCTGGGTGCTCGAGTACGAGAAATTGCCCGTGGCGTGCACCGCGTCGTCCACCAGCTCAGCGCCCTGGAGCCGGTCGTGCAGCTCGGGGCACAGCGCGATGGTGTCGAAGAAGTAGTCCTTGAGCGGCTTGTCGCGGGCCTTCAGGTAGTAGGCCCAGCACACCGCGCCCACGCTGGTCGTGCCATCGGCCAGGGGAATGAACCAGAACCAGCCGTGGTCGAACCAGCAGATGCTGATGTTGCCTTCGCGCTTGCCCGGCAGCCGGCGCGCGTTGCGAAAGTGGCCGAACAGCGCCGTGCTGTTGTGGTCGGCGTTCTTCTGCTTGGTGCCGAGCTTCTTCGACAGAAAGGTGTCGCGGCCACTCGCGTCCACCACGAAGCGCGCGCGCCAGTGGCGCTGGCTGCCGTCCGCCATCTGGGCAGTGACGTCGGCGCCGGTGTCGTCGAACGCGACGCTGCGCACCTGGGCGCCCTCGATGGCGAGCGCGCCAGACTTGCCCGCATGGCGGAACAGCACCTCGTCCAGCTCGGAGCGGCGCACCTGCCAGGCCGAATCCAGCTTGGGATCCCAGCCCTCGGCAAAGTCGACGTAGCTGCGCGCGTCGCCATTGGGTGGCACGAACTCGATGCCGAATTTCGGCATGCCGATGCGCGCCACCTCGTCGCGCACGCCGAGCTGGTCGAACAGCGCCACGTTGCCCGGCAGCAGCGACTCGCCGATGTGGAACCGCGGGTGATGGTCTTTTTCGAGCAGCACCACCTTGCGCCCTTCGCGGGCCAGCAAGGTGGAGATGGTGGAGCCTGCGGGCCCGCCACCAATCACCAGCACGTCGCAATCCTCGGAATTCGCCATGGCAGACATCTCGTCGTGAAGTGGAGTTGGGCGAGATGGTACTGGCCGTCCACGGTCGCGACCTTCGCCGGGTCCGGCAGAGCGCCCGAGATGGTGCTGCCGCGGGCTGCGTTTCGGCCGCCCAGGTCCAGATTGAAGTCCGTCGTCTCGGTCCCCCGCGGAGTCGTGCTGCCTTGTGGCGTCGCAGGGGACCAGGCCGGTGGGCAGCTGGCCCGCGGTGCGCCCGGTGGGCCGGTGCGGGCGCGCCGGGCACAGGGCGTTTCGGCGGTCGACCTGCGTCCCGCGAGGGCGAAGACCCGGGCGGCCAGGCGCGCCAGCCGCTGCACCATAATCACCGGCTCTCGCGGCCGACTGCCCGCGCGCGCGCTGCGCCGGCGTGGCTGGATGGGGCCTCCCGCAGTGCCAATGCCTGGTGCCGCGGGGCGGTGTGTCCGCCCATCGCCACGTTCCGGGCGGCATCGCAGTGCCTTTCGCTGCGCCCCAAGCCGCGCCGCGGCGGCCGATGCCGCCATGCCCAGGCCAGTGCCCCCAGGCGGTCGATGGGCCGCCGTTCGCGCCAACCGTTTGAATTCACACCACATGCCAGCCGCCACCGACACCCCTGAACCGCTTGCGACAGGTGGACAAGCCCCGCACACGCCCATGATGGCGCAGTACCTGGCCATCAAGGCCGAGCACCCGACGACGCTCGTCCTGTACCGCATGGGGGACTTTTACGAACTGTTTTATGGCGACGCCGAAAAAGCCTCGGCCCTGCTCGATCTGACCCTGACCAAGCGCGGCCAGTCGGCGGGCGAGCCGGTGATCATGGCCGGCGTGCCGGTGCACGCGCTCGAAACCTACCTGGCCCGCCTCATCAAGCTGGGGGAGTCGGTGGCGATCTGCGAGCAGGTCGGCGAGGTCGGGGCCTCCAAGGGCCCGGTCGAGCGCAAGGTGGTGCGCGTGGTCACCCCCGGCACGCTGACCGACACGGCGCTGCTGCCGGACAAGGCCGAGTCCATGCTGCTGGCCGTCCAGCAGGGGCCGCGCAACACGCTGGGCCTGGCCTGGCTGGCCGTCACGCAAGGCGTGATTCACCTGGCCGAAGCCGCGCCTGACCACCTGCCCGAGTGGCTGGCGCGCATCGCACCCAGCGAGCTGATCGCCTCGGCCGGGGTGTCGCCGGCCTTCGAGGCGCGGCTCAACCAGGTCTCGCCGGTGCCGGTCACGCTGCGGCCCGAATGGCAGTTCGACGCGGGCTTGGGCGCGCGCAAGCTGTGCGAGCAGGTGCAGGCAAGCAGCCTGCAGGCCTGGGGCGCGCAGGGCATGGCTCAGGCGCACGCCGCGGCGGCCGCGCTGCTGACCTACGCCGAACACACGCAAGGCCAGGTATTGAGCCACGTGCGAGACATTGCCATCGGCCGTCAGGGGGAACTCCTGCATTTGCCGGCCAGCACCCAGCGCAACCTGGAGTTGACGCGCACCCTGCGCGGCGAGGACTCGCCCACGCTGCTGTCGCTGCTGGACACCTGCCGCACCGGCATGGGCAGCCGCCTGCTGCGCCAATGGCTGCTGAACCCGCCGCTGGCCCGCACCGCGCCCGCCCAGCGCGTGGCCGCGATTGGCGACTTGCTGCGGACCACCGGCCAGGCCGCACCGCCCATGCTGGCCCTGCGCGACGCGCTCAAGGGCAGCGCCGACGTGGAGCGCATCACCGCCCGCATCGCCCTGCGGCAGGTGCGCCCGCGTGAGCTGGTCGCCCTGCGCGAGGCCCTGGCCCGGCGTGATTTGCCCGAGCTGCTGCCGGGCTCACCCGCCACTGCCGGGGCGCACGCGGACCCCGGCCAGCATGGCCTCGATCCCGCAAGGGCCACCTTGTTCGAGGGCGGCGACCCCGGCGCAGCCGGGGAGGGTGGGGGCGCTTTCCTCTTCGCCGACATCCGGGCCGGCCTGAGCCTGGCGCCGGACTGCGGCGAGCTGCTGCGGCGCGCCATCCAGGACGAGCCGGCGGCCCTGGTGCGCGACGGCGGCGTGATCGCCGCGGGCTTCGACGCCGAACTCGATGAGCTGCGCGGCATCCAGACGAACTGCGACGCCTTCCTGCTGGACCTGGAGACGCGCGAGCGCGCCCGCACGGGCATTCCCAACCTGCGCGTGCAGTTCAACAAGGTGCACGGCTTCTACATCGAGGTCACCAGCAGCCACACCAGCAAGGTGCCCGACAACTACCGCCGCCGCCAGACGCTGAAGAACGCCGAGCGTTTCATCACGCCCGAACTCAAGGCCTTCGAGGACAAAGCCTTGTCGGCGCAGGAGCGGGCGCTGGCGCGCGAGAAGTGGCTGTTCGAGCAGGTGCTCGATGCCTTGCAGCCCCACGTGCCCGCCTTGACCCGCTTTGGCCGCGCGCTGGCCCAGCTGGACGTGCTGTGCGCGCTGGCCGAGCGCGCCCACACCCTGGACTGGTGCGCGCCGCAGTTCGTCGATCAACCCTGCATTGCCATCATGCGCGGTCGCCACCCGGTGGTCGAGGCGCGCCTGCAGGAGACCAGCGGCAAGCCCTTCATCGCCAACGACACGCAGTTGGGCGTCAAGCAGCGCATGCAGCTCATCACCGGGCCCAACATGGGCGGCAAATCGACCTACATGCGCCAGGTCGCGCTCATCGCCCTGCTGGCCAGCATGGGCAGCTGGGTGCCGGCCGCCAGTTGCCAGCTGGGGCCGCTGGACGCCATCCACACCCGCATCGGCGCCGCCGACGACCTGGCGAACGCGCAATCGACCTTCATGGTGGAGATGACCGAGGCCGCGCAGATCCTGCGCACGGCCACCGCGCAATCGCTGGTGCTGATGGACGAGGTCGGCCGCGGCACCAGCACCTTCGACGGCCTGGCGCTGGCCAGCGGCATTGCCTCGCACCTGCACGACAGGACGCAGTGCTTTTGCCTGTTCGCCACCCATTACTTCGAGCTGACCGAGTTCCCCGCCGAGCACCACCGCGCCGTGAACTGGCACGTGAGCGCCGTCGAGGCCGCGGGTCAGCAGGGCGGGGCCGACATCGTCTTCCTGCACGAGCTGCAGGCCGGCCCGGCGAACAAGAGCTATGGCGTGCAAGTGGCCAAGCTCGCCGGCATGCCGGCGCCCGTGCTGCGCCAGGCGCAGCAAACGCTGACTGCACTGCAGGCCCACATGGATGCGGCCACGCCGCAGGTCGACCTGTTTGCCGCCCCGCCCGAGCCCGCCGTGGCCTTGGCGCACCCGCTCGAGGCGGCGCTGGCCGCCATCGACCCCGACAAGCTGACCCCGCGCGATGCGCTCGATGCGCTGTACCGCCTCAAGCAGCTGGGCTGAGCAAGGCAAGGGTATCCAGCCGCTGCCGATGAACATCCAACGGCAATGGGTGCATACTTGTGGTCAAGTCGTCACCCCGTCGCCATGCCCGCAGGGCTGATGGCCGGGTCGCCGGCGTTTCGACAGGCGAGAGCCTGCAATTTCATCGGGACCGACGAGGTGAGACGCGGCTGGCCGGTGCATACTGCATCGGTTTGCCCCAGGCCGGGCGGCTGCCGATGGCGCCGCACAGCCCTTCGATCAACCACCCCAAGGAGACAAGCACATGAAAGACCACTTGCAGTTCTACATCGACGGTCGCTGGGTCGATCCCGTCACGCCGCGCACGCTGGACGTGATCAACCCCTCCACCGAAGAGGCCTTCGCCCGCATCAGCATGGGGTCGGCCGCCGATGTGGACGCCGCCGTGGCGGCCGCCAAGCGCGCCTTCGAGAGCTATTCGCAAACCACGCGTGAAGAGCGCCTGGCCCTGCTGGCCAAGATCATCGAGGTCTACCAAAAGCGCATGGGCGACATCGTGCCCACCATCTCGCAGGAGATGGGCGCGCCGCTGTGGCTGTCCAAGGCCGCACAGGCGGCCATGGGCGTGGCCCACCTGGCCACCACGGCCCAGGTGCTCAAGGACTTTGCCTTTGAACACACCCAGGGCACCACGGCCATCGTGCACGAGCCCGTCGGCGTGGTCGGCATGATCACGCCGTGGAACTGGCCCATCAACCAGATCATGTGCAAGGTGGCGCCCGCGCTGGCCGCCGGCTGCACCATGGTGCTCAAGCCGTCCGAAGTCGCCCCGCTGAACGCGCTGCTGGTGGCCGAGGTGCTGCACGAAGCCGGCGTGCCGCCGGGCGTGTTCAACCTCGTCAACGGCGACGGCCCCACGGTGGGTGAAGCCATGTCGCTGCACCCCGACATCGACATGATGACCTTCACCGGCTCGACCCGCGCCGGCATTGCCGTGGCCCGTGCGGCTGCCGGCACCGTCAAGCGCGTGGCGCAGGAGCTGGGCGGCAAGTCGGCCAACATCGTGCTCGACGATGCCGACATCGAGAAGGCCGTGGCCCAGGGCGTGCAGGCCGTGTTCACGAACTCGGGCCAGAGCTGCAACGCGCCCACGCGCATGTTCGTGCCGCGTGCCAAGCAGGCGCAGGCCATCGCCGTGGCCAAGGCCACGGCCGAAGCCGTGACCGTGAACGACGCCATGGCCGAAGGCCGCCACATCGGCCCCGTGGTCAGCGAAGCGCAGTGGCACAAGATCCAGGGCCTGATCCAAAAGGGCATCGACGAAGGCGCCACGCTGGTGGCCGGCGGCACGGGTCGTCCCGAAGGGTTGAACAAGGGTTACTTCGTGAAGCCCACCGTGTTCGCCGACGTGAACAACGACATGACCATCGCGCGCGAGGAAATCTTCGGCCCGGTGCTGTCCATCCTGCCGTACGACACCGAAGAAGACGCCATCCGCCAGGCCAACGACACGCCCTACGGCCTGTCGGGCTACGTGCAATCGGGCAGCCTGGAGCACGCGCGTGCCGTGGCCGCCCGCCTGCGCACCGGCAACGTGCACCTGAATGGCGCCGGCCCGGACGTCACGGCGCCGTTCGGCGGCTACAAGCAGTCGGGCAACGGCCGCGAGTGGGGCGTGCACGGTTTCCGCGACTTCCTGGAAACCAAGGCCGTGATGGGCGCGCAGCCCAAGCAGGCTTGAGGCGCGCAGCCTGACCCAGGCGCCCGGCGCAAGCCGCCATGTGTGCCCTGAACCACCCAACGGGGAGCGATGCTCCCCGTTGTGCATGGAGGGGCCTGGAAACGGGGCATGCCCGGTGTGCAGCCTGCTCCCAGGCGGTGGACGTCAGCTGCCAGTCGCCCGACTGCCCCGCAGGCTTCGCCGTCTGCCGGGTGGGGCCAACGACAAGCATGTCGATGGGGTATGGGCGGGTTCTTGTTGATAAGAAAACGAGGATGGCCTCATACCCCAATGGATGGCTCAACCAACGAAACAGG
Source organism: Comamonas serinivorans (assembly GCF_002158865.1). NCBI lineage: Bacteria > Pseudomonadati > Pseudomonadota > Betaproteobacteria > Burkholderiales > Comamonadaceae > Comamonas > Comamonas serinivorans. The sequence goes on from NZ_CP021455.1 coordinate 2,080,341, forward strand.
CCGCTTGCCCCGGGGCAAGCGGCCTGTTGGTGTGCGCAGCGGTTTACTTGCTGAGCGAGGGCTGGGCCGGCGTGGCCGTGACGTAGCCGACGGCGGCGCCGAACTTGTCCTTGTAGTTGGCGTTGATCAGCGGATCGAGCTGATCCTTGATCTTGGCGTGCAGGCTGCTCCAGTCACCGGCGTGCTGGAAGTTGCTCTGGATGTAGGTCCAGCCGTTGATCTCGTCCACGGCATGCAGGCCCGTGGACTCGGCGCCGGCCGGCGTGGACAGCACGCGCGCCAGCTGCTTGGTGTCGACGTTGTAGGCCCACAGGAAGTTGTTGACGTGGTTGCCGCTGTCTTCGCCGATGAACAGGGTGCGCATCTTTTCCGAGAACTTGAGGTTGTCGGGGCTGGCGATCTTGTCGGGGTGGGCGGTGTTGCCCAGGGCGTCGGAGGCGATGTCCTCGCCCATCATCAGCATGTGCGATTGCGTGGGCACCCAGTCGCTCTGGATGGTGTTGCCGTCGCTGTCCTTCTGGCCGGCGCCCAGGTCGTGCTGCAGGATGCCGCCGGCCTTGACGGTCTTGGGGAAGCTCACGTTGTGCTTGGCGTCCCACACGGCGTCGTTCTCGATCATCGAGGTCTGGATGTTGGCCAGCGCCGAGAACGCGACCTTGTCCTTGATGTCGATGGTCGTGCCTTCCATCTTGGTGAAGGCCATGCTGCCGCCCTTGAGGTTGGCGTAGCGGTGCGTCTCGAGGAAGGCGGCGGCCTTCTCCATGCCGGGCTTGAGCTTGATCCAGGCGGCCTTGCCGTCCAGGAAGACCTTGGTGTAGCTGGCGTCCTGCGGGTCGGCCGTCAGCGATTCCATGATGTCGGTGGGCTTGACCGTGTTGGCCAGCGCTTCGATTTCGGCGCTGGTGGCGTGGCCCAGCTTGATCCACTGCATCTTGGCGGTCGAGGTGTCGGTCAGCTTGTCGGTGTAGTGCGCCACGTACAGCGTGCCGGCCGACAGGTCTTTTTCGCGGTCGGCCACGAACATGAACAGGCCGCCGTTGGTGTAGTCGTCACCCATGAGCGCCGTGCGGTTGTCGGGCATGACGTGGATCAGCTCGTGCGAGATGCGGCCCAGGCAGTAGTGCTTCTTGACCGAGCCCGTGCCGTCGGGGTTCACGGTGATTTCGGGCAGGTGGCCGTAGTGGTAGGGGTTGGCCGAGGTCTCGTTGCCGTACACGTTCTTGCTGAAGGCCTTGAACATGCTGGAGCTGGCTGCGGTGAAGGCATCGGGCTCGTACTCTTCGCTGGACAGGTGGGTGTTCCAGGGCGAGAGGCTGGCGCCGCAGGTGATCCACAGGCCATGGACCTTGGACATGTCCACGTTGTGGTACTTGACCAGGCTGAGCTTGCCGGTGGTCTGGTCCTGGTCCAGCGTCAGCACGGCGATGGGCGACGGCAGCGTGCCATAGGCGCTGTTGCCAGCCTGGTCGGCCGAGGCGTATTCGAACTGAACCACCGAGAACACGGCCTTGCCCTTGACGCCCGGCACGTTGGCATTGGCCAGGCTGATGAGGGAGGAGCCATCGGGGCAGTCGGAGAAGAAGTGGCGCTCCTTGCCGGCGACGGAGGTGTCGAAGATGGGCTGGTTGTTGATGTCGTAGTAGCCGCCGGCCAGGATGGTGCCGCCGTTGCCATCGGGCACTTCGGTGCCGGTGACGAAGAAGGGCTGGTAGCCCAGCTCATAGGTCTGGGTGCTGTTGTCGTCGAAGGCGACCTTGAGCTGCGAGGCCACGTAGACCGTGGCCATGTTGGCGGGGGTGCTCAGGGTCGGGGCGGCCATGGAGGTGAAGGTGGCCGAGACGTAGTTCTTGGGACCGGGCGTCGAGGAATCGTCGTCATCGCCGCCGCCGCAGGCGGCCAGCAGGCTGGAGGCAGACACCGCGGTTCCCAGGGGCAGCAGGGGTGCGCCGGTCAGGAATTGCAGGGCTTTGCGTCGGCTGAGCAAGGTTTGAGACATGAGGTTTCACGTGGGGTTGGGCGCCGATGTCGTCATCGCCATCGGCACGGTCTGAAAGTGCATCAGCAGCAGGGCTGCGTGCGTGCCGGGCGAATGCTAGGAACCCCGTGTGTCACCACCATGGCGTTTTGATGACGGTTGTGTGACGGTGGCGGGCGCCGCTCCGGCGGCTGGACGGCGGCCACGACAGCCGTGCACCGAATCAACGAGACCGTTCGCGAGGGATGGCGCCGTTGCCGAGAGGACATGGCGCATCGCCAGCAGGCGCTAAGGCAGCGGCGAGGGAGTGTCAGCCCCAGCGGCCGATGCAGCGTCGGGGGAAGCGGCGTCCTCGACGTCCTGGCCAAGACTGGGTGCGCGCCCGCGCGCCGGCGGGTGAGGGCCTGCCGCACCGCCCGCCAGGCGGAGGGCTTGGACTCACCCGGGCGAGTAGGCCAGCCGCACGTAGATGGGGGCGAAGGCCTCGGCCTGTGTGATCTCGACCAGGGTTTCTTTCGCCAGCTCCAGCATGGCGATGAAGGTGACGACCATGACGGCCACGCCGCGCGTGACGTCGAACAGGTCTTCGAACTGCGCGAAGCGCCGGCCTTGCAGGGTCTTGAGCAGCTGGCTCATGTGCTCGCGCACCGACAGCTCTTCGCGCGTGATCTTGTGCGTCTGCACGAGCTTGGCGCGGCGCAGGATGTCGCGCCACGCGGCTTGCAGCTCATCCACCGACACGTCGGGAAAACGCGGCGCTACGCTCTGCTCGATGTGCACCTGCGCGGCCACGAAGTCGCGCCCCAGCGTGGGCAGGGCGTTGAGGTTGGCGGCGGCCAGTTTCATCTGCTCGTACTCGAGCAGGCGGCGCACCAGCTCGGCCCGCGGGTCCTCGGGCTCGCTGCCGTCCTCGGTCTTGCGCACCGGCAGCAGCATGCGCGACTTGATCTCGATCAGCATCGCCGCCATCAGCAGGTACTCGGCGGCCAGCTCGAGATTGCGGCTGCGGATCTCCTCGACGTAGCTGAGGTACTGGCGCGTGACGCCGACCATGGGGATGTCGAGGATGTTGAAGTTCTGCTTGCGGATCAGGTAGAGCAGCAGATCGAGCGGCCCCTCGAAAGCGTCGAGGAAGACCTCCAGCGCATCGGGCGGGATGTACAGGTCCTGTGGCATGGCGAACAGCGGTTCGCCATACAGCCGTGCCACGGCCACGTGATCGACCACGCCCGGTGCGGCGGCGGCCGCCTCGGGCGAGGGCGGCGGCAGGTCGTCGGTGGAAGCGGGTGCGGTCAAACCACGGGGCCGGATGGGTGCTTGAAGGGCAAGGGGTATGCGGTTATTCCCGTTTATACATCAACGGGAATGGCGTGATACCCCATGTCTTCATGCGGGCTTCAGTCCTGCAGGGGGTTGGTCTGGTAGACGTAGGGCTTTTGCGGCACGTCCGCGGCGTCGGCGTCGGCCTTTTGCTGCAGGTTGATCTTCTGGTCCCACAGCAGGGCGCGGCCGGCGCGCTGGCGGGCTTCCAGCTGTGGGTCTTGCTGGCGCAGGTCCTTGATGAACAAGGTGGTGTCGGATTCGTAGTGGGGGCGGGCAAAAATCGACATGTGTGGGACCGTCTGCGGTTGGGTGTGGGAAGGAGGCATCGGCACAGGCCGCAATTGGCCTGACAATGCAAACCTTTGATTTTAGGCGATGCCGACGGCGTTTTCGCAGGGCGAAGCGGCGCGGCACGCCGGCCCGGATGCCTTGCCATGAACCCCTTTCTTGCCTTGCCCTTTTCCCGTGCCGCGCGCGGCGGTCTGCTGGCCAGCTTGGCCCTGGCGGCCGCGCTGCTGGCGGGGTGTGACCAGCAGCGCATCGCCGAGCTGCAGCCGGGCGTCTCGACCGAGGCCGACGTGCGCCTGAAGTTCGGCGAGCCCGAAGCGGTGTGGGACGGCGCCGGCGGCGAGCGCATCTTTGAATACAACCGCCAGCCCGAAGGCAAGGTGAACTACCAGATCGCCATGGGCACCGATGGCCGGTTGGTGGCCGTGCGCCAGGTGCTCACGGCGGACAACTTCCGCCGCGTGGTGCCGGGCATGCGCATGGAAGAGGTGCGCAAGCTGCTCGGCAAGCCGGCGCGCGTGACGCCCTACACGCTCAAGCGCGAGGTGACGTACGAGTGGCGCTACATCGAGCCGCCCAACCAGAACATGGTGTTCTCGGTCGACTTCGACGACGGCCAGTACACCGTCAAGCAGGCGGCGAGCATGATCGATCCGCAATCGGCCGATTCGCGGGCCGGGCGCTGACGCGCCGTCGCTGCCGCCACCGCGACGTCTCTGGCCAGCGGCCGGTCATGGCCTTGCCATCTGCCACGCCTTGAATGCCGAGGTGACCTGAAAGGAGCCCATGCGCAAGAAACCTTCGTTGGCCGCCAGCCTGACGCGCAGCTACGGCCGCAACCTGGGGCGCCTGACCCAGAGCGCCATGCGCGTGGGCGGCCAATTGGCCGGGGGGCTGGCGCAGGCCGGCGCCGAGGCCTTGCAAAGCCGGCGCCTGCCGGCCGGCCCGGGCAAATGGCTGCCCGGCGTCGCCATGGGGCCCGGGGGCGCGCGCCACTACGCGCTGTTCCTGCCCACGGTGCTGGATCGCATCTGGCGCCCGCCGGCGCCGCTCGTGGTCATGCTGCATGGCTGCGGGCAGAACGCGGCCGAGTTCGCCCAGATCACGCGCATGAACGCGCTGGCCGCCCGTGAAGGCTTCATGGTGCTGTACCCGCAGCAGGACGTGCTGCACAACGCCCAGGGCTGCTGGAACTGGTGGGAGCTGAAGGTGGGCAAGGCCCAGGCCGAGGCGGCCACGCTGATGCAGGCCATCCAGCAGGTGAGCCTGCTGCATCAGGTGGATGCGCGGCGGGTGGCCATCGCGGGCCTGTCGGCCGGCGCCAGCATGGCGGCGCTGATGGCCGCGACCTACCTGGACCGCTTTTGCGCCGTCGCCATGCATTCGGGCGTGGCGCCGGGGGCAGCGCAATCGGGCTTGTCGGCCCTCGCGGCCATGCAGGGGTTTCGCAGCCAGGACGTGGCGGTCACGGCCGTGGGCAAGGCGCGCTCGGTCGCGGCGCGCCGGCGCCATCTGCCGCCGCTGCTGGTGCTGCAGGGCGACGCCGACACCGTGGTGCGCCCCAGCAACGGCGAGCAGGCGGCCGATTTGTGGGCGCAGATCACCGAAGCCCAGCCCGGTCCGGTCCGGCAGCAGCAGCGCGGTCGCCGCCTGCCGTGGCGGCAGACCGACTTCTTCGCCGGTGGCGCGCTGTGCGTGCGGCTGTGCGAGATCCAGGGTCTGGGCCACGCCTGGAGCGGCGGCCGGGCGCGCCACGCCTTCAGCGACCCGACCGGACCCGATGCCTCGCGCATGATCTGGCGGTTTGCGCAACAGGCCATGCGTCAGGCCGGCTGAGGCACCGCCCGGCGCGGGGGCACAGCGGCTGGCTCTGGTGCGCCCCGCAACTCGCCGAGCCCGTCAGGGACCGATGCGCTCGGCGGCAGCTCGTGGCTCCGGTGATGGCGGAGGAGGGCGGCGTCATGGAGAACGCCGCCAAGGGAACCTCTGCATAAATCAAGGACGATCTGTTACGAGCGATTCAGCATCAGTGTCGCGGATGGCCCTTCTCATGTGAGCCGTTGATTTTTGGTGCCAGCGGCGGGTGGCCGGTTGGATAGCCGGTGGGCTGCCACGTCAGAAGTCGATTTATGCAGAGGTTCCCAAGTTCTCGCCGTCGGGCGCGGCCGCGCAGGACCGCGCCCACCGCGAAGGCCTGGGCATGCGCTGCATCGAGCGGCCCGCGCACCCAGCTGGTGCATGTTGCCCAGGGGCAAGCCCGCTTGCCGGCCGTGTGGCAAATGCGATGCGGTGCGCGGCTGCGCTGGGCTATAGTCGCTCGACATTCCCCGTCGAGATCGCGCGCTGGTCAGCGTTCCGACCGCGTTGCACCGGAGTATTTGCCATGAAAGTCACCGATATCCTGCGCCTGAAGGGCAATACCCTCTACACCTGCACCCCCGATGACACGCTGCGTCAGGCCGTGGACACCATGGCCGAGAAGGACATCGGTTCGCTGGTGGTCATGGAGCATGGCGACCTCGTCGGCATGCTGACCTTCCGCGAGGCCATTGCCGCCATCGCGGCCAACGGCGGCAGCGTGGGGACCAGCCTGGTGCGCAAGGTCATGGACGACCACCCGCTGACCTGCACGCCGGCCACCGAGCTCGACGAGGTGCGCCGCATGATGATCGACGCCCACGCGCGCTACCTGCCGGTGATGGAGCGCCGCATGCTCATGGGCGTGATCAGCTTTTACGACGTGGCCAAGTCCGTGGTCGATGCGCAGGACTTCGAGAACCGCATGCTCAAGGCCTACATCCGCGACTGGCCGGCCGAGGACGGCGACGGCGTCGATGGCGCCGCCAAGCCCAGCGCCTGATCCCGGCCAAGTCCTGGCCCGCGGTGCGGCCAGGCGATCTGCACCGCAGGCCGCGGGTCGCAGGCCGTGACGCGAGGCACGCCGCCGATGAACCCGGCGATGCCGCAGCCGCGCCAGCCCTGCGTCCATCGCTCATTCAAGGGTTTGGCCTGCGAGAATACGCAGTATGGCTCGGTTACTGTTTCAAATTGAACGGCAACCGGGCCATACTGCTTGGTGGCCTGCCCGCGCCGCCACCGCGCCTGGCTGTGCTCACCCCGCGACGCGCGCGCGCCTGGGCTGGGCCGGTGCCTGCCGGATAATCGGGGCATGAGCGGAAACACCTTTGGCACTTTGTTTGCTGTCACGAACTTTGGCGAATCGCACGGGCCGGCCGTGGGCTGTGTGATCGATGGCTGCCCTCCCGGCATGGACCTCAGCGAGGCCGACATCCAGCCCGAGCTGGATCGCCGCCGCCCCGGCACCAGCAAGTTCGTCACCCAGCGCAACGAGCCCGATGCGGTGGAGATCCTCTCGGGCGTGTACGAGGGCAAGACCACCGGCACGCCGATTGCGCTGCTCATCCGCAACACCGACCAGCGCAGCAAGGACTACGGCGAGATCGCGCGCCAGTTCCGCCCCGGCCATGCCGACTACACGTACTTCAAGAAGTACGGCATCCGCGACCCGCGCGGGGGTGGCCGCTCGTCGGCCCGCCTGACGGCGCCCACCGTGGCCGCCGGTGCCGTGGCCAAGAAATGGCTGGCCGACCAGTTCGGCGTGCGCATCCGTGGCCACATGACGCAGATCGGCGAGGTGCAGATCCCGTTCGAGGACTGGGCCCAGGTCGATCAGAACCCCTTCTTTGCCGCCACGGCCGACACGCAGGCGCTGGAGGATTACATGGGCGCGCTGCGCAAGACGGGCGACTCGGTCGGCGCCGTGCTGCGCGTGACGGCCGAAGGCGTGCCCGTGGGCTGGGGCCAGCCGCTGTACGACAAGCTGAGTGCCGACATCGCCTGGGCCATGATGGGGTTGAACGCCGTTAAAGGCGTGGAGATCGGCGACGGCTTTGCCTCGGCCACGCACAAGGGCTCCATGCACGGCGACACCCTCTTGCCGGGCGGCCAGTTCGCCACCAACCACGACGGCGGCGTGCTGGGTGGCATCAGCAATGGCGCGCCCATCGAGGTCAAGCTGGCCATCAAGCCGACCAGCTCCATCCTGGTGCCGCGCGAGAGCGTGGACGTGGACGACCAGCCGATCGAGCTCATCACCAAAGGCCGGCACGACCCCTGCGTGGGCATCCGCGCCACCCCCATTGCCGAGGCGCTGCTGGCGCTGGTGCTGATCGAGCATGCGCTGCGCGACCGTGCCCAGTGCGGCGACGTGGTGCGCTGAAGGCAGCCGGCCGATGATCCGCTGGTGGGCTCCTGGTTCGGGCGTTTTGGCCGCTGGCGCTGTGGCAGGACAAGCCGTTCGTGTGGCGGGGCGACGGGCTGGCGTGGCCCGTCATTCTGGCCGATGTGGCGGGCTCGCGCCATCCGTTCCACAGGCTGGGTCGGCGATGAGTATGCTCGCACAGATCAACACCCATTGACGGCAGGCTTGTGATACTGGCCTTGACACTGTTTTGAAAACCCGATTCATCCTGATCCAGACCAGCCACGCCGGCAACGTGGGCGCGGTGGCGCGCGCCATGAAGGTCATGGGCTTTGACGACCTGGTGCTGGTCGCCCCGCGCTGGCCCGACGTGCTGACGCGCGACGAGGCCATCGAGCGGGCCAGCGGCGCCCACGATGTGCTGGCCAAGGCCCGCAGCGTGGCCACGCTGGACGAGGCGCTGGACGGCATGAGCCACCTGTGCGCCACGGCCATGACGCCGCGCGATTTCGGGCCGCCCACGGTGGCGCCGCGCCCGCATTTCGAACGGCTGCTGGGGCGGCCAGGCGGCCCGCTGGTTTCCGCGCTGGCGCCCGTGATGCTGGCAGGCGAGGGGACGCCGATCGACGCATTGGGCGAGGCCGACGCGGCCGCCGGCGATGCCGCCCGCCCCGATGCGCCCGAGGGCGTGGCCTTTTTGTTCGGCAGCGAGCGCTATGGCATGCGCAACGACGACGTCTACCGCTGCCACGTCTGCCTCAGCATCCCCACGCATCCCGACTACGGCTCGCTGAACCTGGCGGCGGCGGTGCAGCTCATCGCCTACGAGTGGCGCCAGGCCCTGGGGGGCTTCGGCGTCCCCGGCCTGCAGGCTGCGGATTCGAGTGCAGCCGGCCGCACGGCCGAGGCGCCGCGTCAGGCCGACGCCGCCCAGGTGGCCGGCATGCTGCAGCACCTCGAGGCGGCGCTGGTGGCGGTCGATTTCCTGGATCCCGCCGCGCCCAAGAAGCTGATGCCGCGGTTGAACCAGCTGTTCAACCGCGCCCAGCCCACGCCCGAAGACATCCACATCCTGCGCGGCATCGCCAAAGCCATGCTGCGTCAGGCGGCGCAGGTCGGCGCGCAACGGGCTGAGGCACCGGCCGATGCCCAGACCAACCGGAGCACACATGGCTGAACGCGGCGTTCACTTTGCCCTGACCCCCGAGCAAGAGGCCCGGCTGCTGGCGGCTGCCGAGGCAGATGCCGAGGCCTACGCCGAGGCCTATGCCCAAGCCGTCGCTCACGCACGTGAGCGGGCGCAAGCCGGCGACGAGGCGGAGGAGGACGAAGACGAAGACGAGGGAGAAGAAGGCGACGGCGATGAGGAGGGCGACGCCGTGCAGCGCGAGGTGGATGCGCTCGAAGCAGCCTGGGCCTCCCTGCAGGCCGAAGGGTGGCTGTGCGAGACCGACAAGGCCTGGGATCCCATCCACCGCTGCTTTTGCAAGGGCAAGCTGCTGTACGAAGGCGGCGAGTCGCCCTTGAACCTGCTCGTCTGCGGCGGGCGCCAGCTCAGCTGCAACGACGACTACACGGTCTCGCTGGTCACGGCGGACCAGGTGGCGGCCGTGGCGCAGGCCGCTGCGCAGGTCACGCGCGAGGGCTTGCGCCAGCGCTACGGACAGATCAAGCAGCGCGGCTACGCGCACCGCCTGGGCGAGGCCGACTTCGACGATGCCTGGGCCAACTTCCAGGACTTGACCGCGTTTTTTGCCCGTGCCGCTGCGGCCGGGCGTGCGGTCATCTTCACGGTGGACGCCTGATGCACGCGCACCGTTGTTGTTGATGCGGGTCACCCATTGGATGGGTATGGGTGTGTTGGCGTTATCCATTTGACGCGAGCCGTGCCATACCCCTGATCTCATGAATTGCCTGACCGGCCCGCGCCGCTGCTGCCATGTTCACCCGTTTCCGCTCCGACATCCAGTGCATCCTTGACCGAGACCCCGCCGCGCGCACGCGCTGGGAGGTCATCACCTGCTACCCCGGCCTGCACGCCATCTGGTTTCACCGCGTGGCCCACGCGCTGTGGCGGCGGGGCTTTCGCTGGCTGGGGCGCTGGCTGTCCCACTGGGGGCGCTTCCTCACCGGCATCGAAATCCACCCGGGCGCCCAGATCGGCGACCGCGTCTTCATCGACCACGGCATGGGCGTGGTGATCGGCGAAACGGCCGAGGTGGGCGATGGCTGCACCATCTACCAGGGCGTGACGCTCGGTGGCACGTCGCTCGACAAAGGCGCCAAGCGCCACCCCACGCTGGGGCGCGGCGTGGTCGTGGGCGCCAGCGCCAAGGTGCTGGGCGGTTTCACGGTGGGCGAGGGGGCCAAGATCGGCTCGGCGGCCGTGGTCACCAAGCCCGTGCCGGCCGGTGCCACCGCCGTGGGCAACCCGGCGCGGGTCATCGTGGCCGACGCGCCGCTGGCGGAAAGCCCGCATGCTGAGCCCGCACCCGCTCAGCCGGTGCCTGGGGGCACGCAGGCCCTGGCGCCCCGGGCGCTTCACACCGCGTCCCAGGACTCGCCTGCGCCCGCACACAGGGAAGTGAGCGCGACGCCCGCCACGGTGCCAGGCGCCTCCGTGGCGTCGGTGGGCTCGGGGCTGGCGGGGCACCCCGGTGCCCCGGCCGAGGCACTGGGCGCAGCCGCCGCAACAGCCGACCGCGGCGCGTCCGGCGCGGGTTCCGCCAGTGCGGGCACGAACGCGGGCGCAGGTGCATCGCCCGAGCACGCGCCTGCGCAGCCGGGGGGCTTCGTCGCCTATGGCGTGACCTCGGGCGACGACCCGCTGGCGCAGGCCCTGCGTGGCCTGATCGCCGGCACGGCCGAGCAGGACGAGCAGATCGCCCTGCTGTGGCAGGCGGTCGAGCAGCTCAGCCAGCGGTTGCACACCGACGGCCTGCCAGCCGATGTCGCGCATCGGCCCCGCTTCGATGCCGCGCAGCTGAACCAGATCATGGGCAAGTGAGTGGGGTGCGGGGCATGCAGACGACGCACAGCAAGGGCCGGCATGCGGGCCAAGGGTGCATGGGTTTGTTTGAGGTTCACGCAGTATGCATGAACAGGCGATTTAACATGAACGAGAAACGACCGATACTGTCAGAAACTGATCTTGGATGTGCACGCAGAGGCCGGCGGCGCGCGTGCGCCGCTGGCCCCGCAGCCCGCCTGTCGGGACGCACCCACCGCGATGGCCTTGAGCGCGCGGGGACAAGCCGGTCTTGTGCCGCGGCTCGGTCCGATGGCGGGTGTCTCGCGCCAGCCCGCAACCATCGGCCGGGGGCCGCGCGGGCCGAATGGGCAACCGCAGAGGGGTGGACATGGCGTTGAAGCTCAAGGCCTGGGGGCCGATGGTGCCGCGCCCGCCGGCGCCCGATGCTGCCCGCACCGTGGCCGGCGCGGCCTTCGGCATCGCCATGGCGGCGCTCATCGTCTACCTCGACGCGCGCTTTGCGCCGGAGTTCGCGTTGCACCTGTTCGCGCCGCTGGGTGCCACGGCGGTGCTGGTGTTCGCCGTGCCGACCAGTCCGCTGGCGCAGCCGTTCTCGTGCATCGTGGGCAACACCGTGTCGGCCCTGTGGACCGTGCTGGTGCTGCACATGCTGCCGCCCGACTGGTGGGCGCCCGTGGCCGTGGGCGGGGCCATCGCCTGCATGCTGGCCACGCGCAGCCTGCACCCGCCCGGGGGCGCAGTCGCCATGCTCATGGCGCTGTCCGCGCCCGTCATGCTGGCCACGCCGTGGTGGCTGCTGTTGCTGCAAATCGGTTTCATGACCGCGGTGCTGGTGTTTGCCGGGGTGGTCTACCACCGGGCCACGGGCCGGCGCTACCCGCATCACGCCGACCTGCCGACGCCGGGTGCAGCACCCGGCACCCCGCCGCCGGCGCGGCATGGCTCGCGCCTGGGCCTGTCCACGGCCGACCTGGAAGCGCTGCTGCTGCGCTTTGACCAGGCCAACAACCTGGACGCCGAAGACCTGGCCGAGCTCATCGTGGCCGCCGAAGACGCCGCCATCGAACGCCGGCTGGGCGGCGTGCACTGCGGCCAGCTGATGAGCCCGCACCCCGTCAGCTGCCAGCTGCACGAGCCGCTGGGTGCGATTGCCGACCGCTTTCAGGCGCACCGCGTCAAAAGCCTGCCGGTGGTCGATGCCCAGGGCCGCTTGCTCGGCTTGCTCGAGCGCAGTGCCCTGTTCGAGGCCCTGTGGGCGCTGGCGCCGACGGACCCGGCCCAAGCGTTGCCGGCGCCGGCCGGCACCCCCCCCGAGAACGCCTCGCCGCTTGCGGCTGCCCGCCGTCGCTGGCGCTGGTTCCGGCCCCAGGCGCCGGACCATGCGCAGCGCATCGAGCGCAACGCCGGCGACCGGCACGAGACGGCCGGCGCAGGGGGCCGCACGCCCCTGGCCCAGACGGCGCTGCTGCACCACGGGGCGCTGGTGCTGCCGTCGGCGCTCACCGTCGACCCCGAAACCCCGGTGGGTCAGTTGCTGGACACGCTGGCGAGCCACCAGGTGCCCTGCGTGCCGGTGTTGCGCCAGGGCTTGCTGGTCGGGGTGATCACGCGCACCGACCTCATGCGACTGCTGCTGCAGCCCGCAGCTGCGCCGGTGCCGGTGCCGCTGGCCGTGTCCGCGGGTCAGGCGGCCTGATCGCAGCGCCTCCGACGGTTTGCCACGGTGGATGGTGGCCAGGCGCGCATGGCGCGCGTCTGCTTTTGCTTAGACGGCCAACAGTTGTGGGCTGGACTTCCTGGGTTGTGGCTGGAGCCTTGGGCCAGGCTCGGCCACCAGCAGCACCTTGTCGTTGATTGAGCTGAAGGTCGAGAACGCGTTGCGGGCTGCGCTGCGGCGGCAATCGGCCAGCCCTTGGACGCAGGTGTGGCCGGCACGGGCGCCTTGGCGCGGTGAATCGCCCAGCGCGGGGTGGCGATGAAACAGGGAGTTCCCGTTCCAGATCGAGATTCAGTGAACGGCCATTTCGCCATGCTGTCCTCATTTTTCGCCCGCTAGGGGATCACCGTGCCCGCGCAGGTCGGCGTCGGCCCATTCCGCACTGTTTCAGTGCGATGTTGCGCTCGGCCTAAGATCGGGCCCTCGCCGTCTCGGCGCGCCCTGCGCCACGCCCCTCCATGTCCATCCTGCTGCCCTTGCGTTGCGCTTTCTGGCCTGCCACCGCGGCGCGCCTGCGTGAGCGTGATGCGGCGCGCCTGAACATCGGTCCGCGTCAGGCAGCACGGCCTTGATGCGCTGCCCTGAGCGGAACCGGGCAGCGCGAGGGCCGCAGCACGCAGGCGCCATCTCCCGGCCGGCCTGACGCCGCCAGCAGCCTCTTCCTCCGCAGCATCCCGCCTTGCCGGCCTGATCCGGCAGGGGCTCGCCTCACCGTGTTGGGGGCGCGGCCCGGCTTGGCGCCGGGTTGGTGCCTGTCTGCTTCATGACCTCTGCCTTGGCTTTTTCGCCCGGCCTGGGTGCGCTCGCGCCCTGGCCGCTGTTCACCCGCGCCGCACGGCACTGGCTGGCCGGTGTCCGCGCGTGCTGGCCGCCGCCCGCGCTGGGCAATCCCGTGACCGAGCTGCGCATCGACGTGATGCTGCCGCTGGTGGATGGCGAGCTCGAAGCCATCTACGAGCGCCTGTGCCAGCCGGGCAACCGGCTGCATGGCCTGCCGCAGCGGCCGCTGCACGACCCGCAGTTCACCCTGCATTGGCGCGAGGCCGATGGCGAGTGGTTCGCCTATGTGGAAGACCGGGCCGGCCGCAGGCTGGCCGGTTACGTGGTGTTCAACCGCCTGGTTGAGGTGGACCGGCGCACGGACCGCCGGGTGCGCTCGCCACACGCCCGCTTTGCGCCCGGCTACCAGCGCCGCGGCATCGCCAGCGCGGTCTACCGCCAGGTGCTGGACCAAGGCATCCACCTGCTCAGCGGGGCCCGCCAGTCGCCCGGCGCCCACGGCCTCTGGAACCACCTGGCCCGCAGCCACGAGAGCCACTACGTGACCATCACCGACGCCAAGCAGCTGGCCTACCTGGGCCCGCAACGTCCGCCCGACGCGGTGTTCGACCAGCGCAGCACGCGGCGCCTGCTGCTTGCCAACGGGTGTTCGTTGCACGCCTTTGCCCAGGCCACGCGCATGGGCGGTGGCGGCGCCTGACGGCCACCACGCGCAGCGTGTGCGGCGGTCACACGAGATTCCGGCGCGGGTCGCAGCCACATGCATCAAGCCGCTTGGCCGCTCGTCTGAGTACGGATGGAGTATGTGCGGCTTGCTGTTTATCAAGAAACGGCAATCGAGTGATACTGCTTGTAGAGACCGCACACATCGCGCTTGGCTGCAAGGCCTGCGTGCCGCAGTGCATCTGCGCCTGCGAGTTCCGCCGCAGCCAGCGCCGCGCCCAGGCCGCCCATGACACGCGTCGCACGCAATGCGCGCCGAGGGTGTCCTGGCGCAGGTGCCTTGCAGCCCACGCGGCGCGTGCCGTCCCACCGCCCAAGCCGCCGGCGTTCGCGCCTCAGGCCAGGGCCTGCCGGCTGCGCCGCCAGCGCAGGATTTCGTCCAAGATGAGGCCGACGGCACCGGCCGAGATGGCCATGTCGGCCACGTTGAACGCGGGGAAGTGGCCGCCGTAGAACAGCCCGCTGAGGAAGGCGAAGTGCACGTCGAGGAAGTCGACCACGTGGCCGTGCCAGACGCGGTCGATCACGTTGCCCAGCGCGCCACCCAGGATGAGGGCAAGCGCGAGTGAAAACAGCCGCTGGCCCGCGTGGCGCTTGAGCATCCAGGTGATGAGCACGGCCGCCACGATGCCGATGGCGGTGAACAGCCAGCGCTGCCAGCCGCCGGCGCCGGCCAGGAACGAGAAGGCGGCGCCTTCGTTGTGGGCGCGCACGATGTTGAAAAAGCCGGTGACCGGCGTGGCGTCGCCCAGTTGGTAGTGACTGACGATGAGGGCCTTGGTCCACTGGTCCAGCGCGATGATGCTGGCCGACAGCAGCAGCCACTTGGCCCAGCTGATGGGGTTGGAGGGGGTCAAGGGGGTGGCGGTGTTCATGCAGCGGTGCGGTGTTCAGGTGCGCCGATTGTCGCGGCAGCGGCGGTGGGCTTGAGGGGCAGGGGGCATGCGGGCAAGCGATGCGCAGCCAGCGGGTTCTTGGGTGCGGCGTTGGCTCGGGCGCGATGGTTCGGTGAGGTGGGTCGGTGAGGTGGGTCGGCGAGGTGAGGGCAGCGAGGTGGCAGGTCGGCCGTGAGATCCGGGCCACGAAGCCACCCGTGCCGCTGTGCCGGCGCGGTCACTCCGATCTGGCACAAGCGCCAGCATCGCGGCGTGCCCACAGGCATCCCGGCAGGGGGTTGAGGCGGCTCGGCGGGCCTTGGGCGAATCACTGCCGGTGCCGGCGGCGTGCGCTGGGCCTGGGTGCTGGGTCAACCTGGCGGGGCCGGGTTGACCGGACTGCCGACCCCGAGTCGCCTGCCGCCCGGAAGCCGAAGCGCAGCCGCGCAGCCGATGCGGTGTTCACATCCCGTCCGCAGCCGTTATGAGCTGCCGGGCGCAACCGTCACATGGCGCTGGGCGATCAGGTGAGTTCAGGGTGCCGGGTTGAACCCGTATGCGGCCATGGCCGACAGTCAATCATCGGCCATGGCTGCATACCCCATCACACGAAGTGACGCGTTTCGCCCTCGCCAAACAGGTTGCTCACGCAACGCCCGCACAGCAGCGGGTGTTCGGCGTGGGCGCCCACATCGGCTTCGTAATGCCAGCAGCGGTCGCACTTGGCATGCGGGCTGGGTGTGACCACGACCTGCGGCTCGGCGTCGGCCGTGTCCAGCGCATGCAGGCGCAGGGCCGAGGTGATGAAGGCGAAGGCGGCTTCGCCCCCCAGGCTGTGCAGCAGCTCCAGGTCGTCGTGGCCCACGCTCAGGTCCACTTCGGCCTGCAGCGAGGCGCCCACCAGGCCCTCGGCTCGCACGGCTTCGATCTGCTTGTTGACGGTCTGGCGCAGGGTGTCGACGCGGGCCCACTTGGCCAGCAGCTCGTCGTCGGGCGCGGGCAGCACGGCGTAGGTCTCGACGAAGATCGAGTCCGAATCGCCGATCAGGGCCCAGGCCTCCTCAGCGGTGAAGCTGAGGATGGGTGCCATCCAGCGCAGCAGGGCGTGCGTGATGCGCCACAGCGCGGTCTGTGCCGAGCGGCGCGCCAGCGACTTGGGCGCGGTGGTGTAGAGCCGGTCCTTGAGCACGTCGAGGTAGAACGCCCCCAGGTCTTCCGAGCAGTAGTTCTGCAGCTTGGCGACCACGGGGTGGAACTCGTAGACCTCGAAGTGGGCCAGGATGTCGGCCTGCAGCTGGGCGGCGCGCGTCAGCGCCCACTGGTCCAGCTCCAGCATCTCGGCCATGGGCACGGCGTCTTTCGCGGGGTCGAAGTCGCTGATGTTGGCCAGCAGGAAGCGCAGCGTGTTGCGGATGCGGCGGTAGCTGTCGACCACGCGGGCGAGGATCTTGTCGTCGATGGCCAGATCGCCCGAGTAGTCGGTGGCGCCCAGCCACAGGCGGATGATTTCGGCGCCCAGCTTGTTGCTGACCTCTTGCGGCGCGACCGTGTTGCCCAGCGATTTGGACATCTTCTTGCCCTGGCCATCGACGGTGAAGCCGTGGGTCAGCAGGCCGCGGTAGGGTGCGCGCTCGAAGATGGCGCTGGCCAGCAGCAGCGAGCTGTGGAACCAGCCCCGGTGCTGGTCGTGGCCTTCGAGGTAGAGGTCGGCCTCGGGGCCGTTCTCGTGGTGGTTGTCGGGGTGGGTGCCGCGCAGCACGTGCCAGAAGGTCGAGCCCGAGTCGAACCACACCTCGAGGATGTCGGTGCTCTTGCTGTAGTGGGGCGCGTCGTCGGCGCCCAGCATGTCTTCGCAGGTCACGCGGCTCCAGGCCTCGATGCCGCCCTTTTCGACGATGTCGGCGGCCTGGTCCAGGATCTCCATCGTGCGCGGGTGCAGCTCGCCCGAATCCACGTGCAGGAAGAACGGGATGGGCACGCCCCAGCTGCGCTGGCGCGAGATGCACCAGTCGGGCCGGCCGGCGATCATGTCGCGCAGGCGGGTCTTGCCGTTCTCGGGGTAGAAGTGGGTTTGCTCGATGGCGTCCAGCGCGATCTGGCGCAGCGTGCGGGCCGGCTTTTGCGCCGGATCGGTGAACACGCCATCGCCTTCGTCCATGCGCACGAACCACTGGGCGGCCGCGCGGTAGATCACCGGCGTCTTGTGCCGCCAGCAGTGCGGGTAGCTGTGGGTGATGGTGACGCTGTCGAGCAGGCGGTCGGCCAGCTTCAGTGCGTCGATGATGACGGGCACCGCTTTCCAGATGTGCTGGCCGCCGAACATCGGCAGCTCGGGCGCGTACACGCCGTTGCCTTGCACCGGATTGAGGATGCTCTGGTAGCTCATGCCGTTGTTCATGCACGAGTTGAAGTCGTCCACGCCATATGCCGGGGCCGAGTGCACGATGCCGGTGCCGTCCTCGGCCGTGGCGTAGTCGGCCAGGTAGACGGGCGAGAGGCGGTCGTAGCCCGCATCCACATGGGCCAGCGGGTGCTTGAAGGGCATGTGGTTGAGCTTTTCGCCCTGGGCCGTGGCGACGACCGTGCCGTCGAGTTTCCAGCGCGCCAGGCACTTCTCGACCAGCGCCGACGCGACGATGAGCAGGCCGCGCTCGGTGTCGACCAGGCTGTAGTCCAGCTCGGGGTTGACGTTCAGCGCCTGGTTGGCCGGGATGGTCCAGGCCGTGGTCGTCCAGATGACGATGAAGGCGTCCTTGTCCAGCTGCGGCAGGCCGAAGGCGGCAGCCAGCTTCGCCGGCTCGGCGGCCGGAAACATCACGTCCAGCGTCTGGCTTTGCTTGTCCTGGTACTCGATCTCGAACTCGGCCAGCGACGAGGCGCAGTCGAAGCACCAGTACACGGGCTTGAGGCCACGGTAGACGAAGCCGCGCTCGATGACCTTTTTGAACGCGCGCAGCTCGCCGGCCTCGTTCGCGAAGTTCATGGTCTTGTACGGGTTGTCCCACTGGCCGATGACGCCCAGGCGCTTGAAGTCGACCATTTGCTGGGCGATTTGCTCGGTCGCGTAGGCACGGCTCTTGGCCTGCATGTCGTCGCGGCCCAGGTTGCGGCCGAACTGCTTTTCGATCTGGTTCTCGATGGGCAAACCGTGGCAGTCCCAGCCGGGCACGTACATCGCGTCCATGCCCTTGAGCTGGCGCGCCTTGACGATCGTGTCCTTGAGGATTTTGTTGGCAGCGTGGCCGATGTGCAGCTGGCCATTGGCATAGGGCGGGCCGTCATGCAGGATGAACTTGGGCGCCCCCACGCGGGCGGCCCGCAGGCGGTGGTACAGGCCGTTTTCGTCCCACTGGCGGGCCCAGTCGGGCTCGCGCTTGGGCAGGTTGCCGCGCATGGGGAAGGGGGTGTCGGGCAGGTTCAGCGTGTGGGCGTAGGCCGACTTGGCCTCGGGCTTGCCGGCGTCGGCCTTGGCTTTGCCCTGGGGCGCGGGCGCGTTGCCGTGGGTGTGATCGTTGGACATGGCGAATGGGGAGTGGAGTGGTTGCAAGCCAAGGGCTTGCGCCACCGCGCGCGGCGAACAGGCCTGCGGGGTGGGCCACAAAGGGACAACGGGGCGGAGGTGGGCTGCGCGGCCAACCGGGGCGGGGCTCAAGGCCGTGTCAATCCGGCGGAGGTGTGCAGCACCTGATGGGGTATGGGTAGGTTGCCGTTCATGCGTCAACGGCAACAGGCTCATACCCTCTGAATTCGATCGCGTGTGGTCTGGCGACGGGTTTGTGCCGAGGTGTCTGCCACCCAGCCGCCTGCGGCCACACAACGGGCCGCGAGGGGGCTGAGGGGGCCCGCTGGCGACGGTGGCGCCTGGCGCAGCAGAGGGAGGACAGCGGTTTCACGCGCGTGATTTTAGCCCAGGGGGCGAGGCGGCCCTGGCGGGCCGAGCCGTGACGCCTCGGGCGTTGTGGAGGCTGGCGAGGGCGCGCTGCGGTGGTTCGCCTTCGCGCCCTGCTTGAGCAGGCCTTGTGGGTGCGATGGCCTTGGCGTGCCCGTCCCCGCGCCTCAGATCCGGCCGTCATCCAGCCAGGCGCGCGCGTCGGCGCAGTCCTGGGCGATGCCGGCCGTCAGGGCATCCAGGCTCTCGTAACGCAGCTCGTCGTGCAGCTTGTGCAGCAGGTCCACGCGAACGACCCGGCCGTAGGCGCCTTCGGCGCCGAGCGCAGCCGGCCACTGCAGGCAATGCGTTTCGAGCAGCACGCGGCCGCCGTTGACGTCGTTCGGATCGAGCGAGGGCCGCACGCCCAGGTTGGCCACGCCGGGCAGCGGCGTGTCGGTCAGCCCATGCACCTGCACGACGAAGATGCCGCTGGCCGCCGGTTTCCAGTGCGAAAAGCGCAGGTTCAGGGTGCGAAAGCCATCGGCCTGGCCGGATTGGCTCTCGGACAGGTGGCGGCCCAGCTTGCGCCCGTGCACCACGTGGCCCGAGATGGCGTAGGGCCGGCCCAGCAGCGAGGCCGTGAGCGCCATGTCGCCGGCCGCCAGCGCCTCGCGCACGGCGGAGCTGGACACGCGGGCGCCGTGGACCTCGTAGCTCATCATGCGCGCAACGTCGAAGCCGTGGTTGCGGCCCGCGGCGTCGAGCATGGCGTAGTCGCCCGCGCGCTTGGCGCCGAAGCGGAAATCGTCGCCGACCAGCACGTAGCGCACGCCCAGGCCGCGCATGAGGATGTTGGCGATGAAGTCCTGCGGCGGCTGGCTCGCCAGCTGATCGTTGAAGGGCAGCACCAGCACCTGGTCGACGCCGCAGCGGCGCAGCTCGCTCAGTTTGTCGCGCAGGGTGGCGATGCGCGCCGGTGCCAGCTCGGGCTTGTTCAGCCGGGCGGCAAAGAAGTCGCGCGGGTGGGGCTCGAAGGTCATGACGCAGCTGGGCACGCCACGGTGCGCGGCTTCGTTCTTCAGCAGCGCCAGCATGGCCTGGTGGCCGCGGTGGACGCCGTCGAAATTGCCGATGGTGAGGGCGCAGCCCTGGGGGTTGAGGCCTGCGGGCGGCAGGCCGTGAAAGATCTTCATCGCGTGACCTTGAGGGAACCGGGAGGGGACAGCGGTGTGAGCCTGGTGTGCAGCGTTATGGATTTGATAGCTGCAGCTGACGCGGACATGGGCAAAACGCGCGTGTCTGCGTCACGAATTGACGCTATATTGTGACGCTGACCCGGGGTGAACCCCGTCGCCTGTGCAGATCCGGCCTGCCTGGGGATGGGGCGGGTGTCTGGCTGACAGGCGCCAGGCACGCAGCAGGTCAACGGCCAGGTTTCCGAAATGGGTGTTCCCGCGTGGCGAGCCGCCACGCACCGCAAGGAGGACAAACGTGAAGGTGCTCAAGCTCTCGGCACAGGGGTTGCCGCAATCCTGGATCTCGCTCGAGGAGGCGGTGTTGCATTACGCCGCCGACGAGGTGCGCTGGGAGCTGGGCGCCGAGGTCGCGGTGTTTCACGGCGGGCACAACGCCGTCACGGGCATCCAGTCGCGCGTGGCCATCAACAGCATCATCGGCACCAAGGGCATGCCGCGCATCAACCCGTTTGCGCTGCGCCCCGCCTTGACCAATGCCAAGCTGTTTGCCCGCGACCGCGGGGTGTGCGCCTACTGCGGCACGCATGGCCACGAGCACGAGCTCACGCGCGAGCACATCCGCCCGCTGGCGCAGCAGGGGCAGGACGTCTGGATGAACGTGGTCACCGCCTGCCGGGGTTGCAACAGCCGCAAGGGCAACCGCACGCCCGAGCAGGCGCGCATGCCGCTGCTGTACGCGCCTTACGTGCCCAACCTGTGGGAAGACTTCATCCTGCGCAACCGCCGCATCCTGGCGGATCAGATGGCGTTTTTGACCGCGCACCTGCCCGAGCACTCGCGCCTGCATGGCTGAGCCAGGCGCGCCGCGGGCCACGCGCTGCGGGCTCGTGCCACGGGCCTCGTGCCGAGGGTTGAAGCGCATCAGGACCGAGTGGCTGGCATCGGGTTGCGGCGATGGGCGGGGCCGCCCATGAAATCAATCCAATGACGCAGTATGGTGCTGCATCCGATGATTGATCATCGGCAATGTGGTGGTACTGTGGTAATGCTTGATGGCTTGGGCATCGGGCGCCCAAGCCTGCCTCAGTTGTCCAGCGCGATCTGGTTGTCCTGGATCACCTTGCGCCACTTGGCGCTGTCTTGCTGCAAAAAGCGCTGCAGCTGCTCGGCCGTCTGCGGCTGCTTGGGCGCCAGGAACTGGCTGATGACGGTGGCGTTGAACTCGCGCTTGCGCATCACGGCGTCGATGGCCTGCTGCAGCGTCGACTTCACGGCGGGCGGCGTGGCGGCCGGCACCGCCACGCCGAACCAGGTGGCGGCCTGGAAGCCGGGCCAGCCCGATTCGGCCACGGTGGGCGTGTCGGGCAGGTAGGCCGAGCGCTGCGTGCCGGTGGTGGCCAGGGCCACCAGCTTGCCGGCGCGGATGTGGGGCAGCGAGGTGCCCACCACGTCCAGCATCAACTGGGTGTCGTTGGCCATCAGCCCTTGCAGCGCCGGCGCACTGCCGTTGAAGGGCACGTGGGTGGCGTCGATCTTCAGCCGGGTCTTGATCATCTCGGTCGCCAGCTGCAGCGGGTTGCCCAGGCCGACCGAGGCGTAGTTCAGCTTGCCGGGGTTGGCTTTGTTGTAGGCCTGCAGCTGAGCCAGGGTCTTGATCTGAGTGGCAGGGTTGGTGACCAGCACCAGCGGTGCCTCGACCAGGATGTTGGTCACGGTCAGGTCCTGGGTGCTGTAGCTCAGGTTTTTGTAGAGCAGGGGGTTCAGCACCATGCTGGCGTTGCTGGCCATGAACAGGGTGTAGCCATCGGCCGGCGACCGGGCGGCGGCGGTGGCGGCGATGCGGGTGTTGGCGCCGGGCTTGTTCTCGACCACCACGGGTTGCTTCAGCTCGGTGGCCAGGTGCTTGGCGAGGGCCCGGGCCAGCACGTCGGTCGAGCCGCCGGGGGCGTAGGGCACGAGCAACTTGACGGGTTTGTTCGGAAAGTCGGCCTGGGCCCAGGCCAGGGTGCTGCTCGCCAGCAGTGCAACGCACATCCATTTCTTCATGACAAGACTCCTGTTGTGTAGAGGGTATGCCGCTGTCAATGGCAATTTGACATCGACATTGTGGGTATACCGGTTGGCGACTGGGTCATTGAGGGCCCAGCCCCGCCACCCCGGCAACGCACCACAGGTACAGCCCGGCGGCGCAACTGGTTTTGCCTGCACAGCGGCGGCGTGGCCATCCCCAAACGAGCCGGGTCAGGCTGATAGCGCAGGCCAGGGCGGCTTTGAAGGCCAGGGTGAAGTGGGCGTTGGTCATGGTGAACCCGAACCACAGGCCCTTCCTGGCCGGGCCCAGCGTGCCGCCCAGGGGCAGCAAGCGCGAGGTCAGGCCGCAGCAAGACCAGCCATTGCCGGGTGGGGGTCCAGGTCATGCGGGGGGCGATCGGCTTGGATGGCATGAGGTGGGCGAGGGTGAATGTCGAGGGTTCACTCACGCGACGACCCGGGGCCTTGTCGGGCGGCACGGGTCGGCGTCACTTGCTTTTCGGGTTGGCGGCCAGTGCCAGCCGCTTGGCCTCGGCCCACTGCGCGTCGTCCCAGTGCAGGTATTCCTTGAAATAGGCGCCGTTGGCCAGGGCGTCGCCGCCGTCCAGCGTGATGGTCTGGCCATTGAGCCAGGTGTTGCCGGGGGCCAGGATGTAGGCCGCGAGGTGGCCCAGGTCATCGAGGGTGCCCAGCCGCTGCGTGGGGTTTTGCAGGGTGCGCTGATCGGCCAGCTTTTCGTTGCCCTGGACCTGCGGCCGCAGCCGGCTGCTGGCGCCCTGCGTGGGGATGATGCCGGGCGCAATCGCGTTGAACCGGATGCCTTTGGGGCCCCATTCCACGGCGAGCGATTTGGTCATGGCGTCCAGCCCGGCCTTGGACATGGCCGAGGGCACGACGAAGGGCGAGCCGGTGTCCACCCAGGTCACGACGATGGACAGCACCGCGCCCGGCAGCCGCTGGGCGATCCAGCGTTTGCCCACGGCCTGGGTGACGTAGAAGGTGCCGCGGAACACGATGTCCGACACGGCATGGAAGCCGTTCACGCTGAGGTCTTCGGTGCGGCTGACGAAGTTGCCGGCCGCGTTGTTGATGAGGGCGGTGAGCGGGCCGTGCTCGGCCCAGAGCCGCGCGATGGCCTCGTCCACGGCCTGGGGCGAGCGGATGTCCAGCGGGTGGGCGACGACTGTGGCGCCGGTGTCGGCGGCGAGGGTGTGCGCCGCCTGTTGCAGCACCTCCAGCCGGCGGCCGCAGATGTGGATTTCGGTGCCCAGCGCAGCCAGCGTGTGCGCCATGCCCAGGCCCAGGCCGGTGCCGCCGCCTGTGATGAGGATGCGTTGGCCGGCAAACAGGTCGCGCTCGAACATGCGGGTCTCCAAAAGCAGGATGAGGGGCCAGCATCTGAGCACGGGCCCGCATGGCCGCTTGTCCCGATGAGGACGCCGGCGGCGTTCAACGTCGGCGTGGCGGGTGGGTCAAGGCATGACGAGTATGAGGTGGAATCCGTTTCATGAAAAACGAAAATCGGCTGATACCCCATGAGATGGCATGATGTTCGCGCCACTCGGCCCGACTCGCTTCAGTCCACGTCCAGCATGGGGCCGGCGCGTTGGACGGTCATCAGCAGGGACTTGAGGCGGCGGATCTCGTCCTCCAGGTCGAGGATCAGCGCGACCGCATCGAGGTTGGCTTCCAGCTCCCGCTGCAGACGCTGCACGGCGCGCGCGCGGCGCAGGTCGGCGCTGCCCAGCCGCCATTGCTGCATGGGCGCCTCGATGTTGTGCACGCGGATGATGCCCACCTGCGCCAGTTCGCTGATCCATTGCAACTGCGCGCCGCACAGGCGCGCCAGCTGCTCGGCCGTCAGGTGCTCATCCACGCCGATGAGGGGCTGCGGTGTCTGGCTCATGTCAGGCTCCCAGGTGTTGACGAGGGTTGAAGTGGCGCGTGGCCTCGGCCAGGGCCTGGTAGGCGGCGCGGGTGGCGTCGTCCAGGGCCGGGGGCAAGGCCAGCTCCAAGACCAGGTACAGGTGGCCGGTCTCGCCGGGCGCCGCAAAGCCGCGCTCCTTCAGGCGCAGCTTCATGCCGGGGCGGGCATTGGGCGGCACCGTGACCTCGACGCGGGTGCCGGCCGGGGTCGGCACCTCGATCTTGGCGCCCAGCGCGGCTTCGCTGGGCGTGACGGGCGTCTGCATGTAGATGTCCAGCCCGTCGGCCCGGTAGACCGGGTCCGGGGCCATGGCCACCTCCAGCAACAGGTCGCCGGCCGGCGCGCCGCCGGTGCCGGGCAAGCCCTGGCCGCCCAGGCGAATCAGCTGGCCGGGGCGCACCCCTTTGGGGATCTTGACCTCGAGCCGACGGTCGACCCAGCGTGGTTGGCCCTCGTCGCCCCATTCGAGGGCGCGCAGGTCCAGTTGCGTGGTGGCGCCTTGGAAGGCATCGCGGAAGGTGATCTCGATGCGGGCGTGCTGGTCATCGCCCCGCTGTGGCGCGTCTGACTGAGGGGCGCCCTCGCGCCGGCGCTGCCCCATGTTGCTGAACAGGGTGGAAAAGAAATCGCTGAAGTCGGCTTCCTCCGGATGGGGGCCGCCTTGGGTGTGGAAGCCGCGCTCCCAGTCCGGCGGTGCCTCTCCGGCCCTTCCTGGCCGGGCCCGGAAGTCCTCGCTGGCGCGGCGCCCGCCTCGCGCGACCTCTTCGGCCAGCGCGTCGTAGGCGGCGCGTTTCTCGGCGTTGCCCAGCACCTCGTAGGCTTCGTTGACCTCGCGCATGCGGTCTTGGGCATCCGCTTCCTGGCTGACGTCGGGGTGGTACTTGCGCGCCAGCTTGCGGTAGGCCTTGCGCACGTCGTCGGGGCTGGCGGCCTTGTCCACGCCCAGGGACTGGTAGTAGTCCTTGAATTCCATGGTGTCCTTTTGCCTGTGTGTCCGAATGGCCCGCATGTGGGGGCCGGCCAAGGTGTTCTCAAGCCGCTTGCACGCGGTTCGCCGGGCCGAATGGGGCGGACGCGCAGACCTGCAAGGGTGTGGTGGCCGGCCCGCAGCGTCCATGCGGACCTGTCCCAATGCCGGCCGTGCAGGCGCGCACTAGCATGAGCGATTCAGGTGGCGCAGGGGGCGGGGCTGTGGCAGCGCAGGACAACAGCGTGTGGCGCAAGGCCTCGCAGCGGGTCGGGGAGCTCAGGCGGGCTGGGACCGACTCTCGCCAAGCGGCAGGCCGGTGGCGCGAACGGGCGGCCGTTGCCCTGGACCGCACCTGGACTGGCAGCTGGCTGGCCCTGGGCTGGGTGCTGGGCACGGCGCTGCAGCTTCAGCAAGCGCAGTTGAGCGCGCGGTGGTGCTATGGCCTGGCCTGTGGCATGGGTCTGCTGGGCCTGGCGTGTCTGGGCTGGCTGCGTCACGCGGCATGGGTGGGCCGCGGACTCACCGGGTGGCCCCCGCCTGCGATGCGCAAACTGGCTTGGCTGGTGCTGGCCGGGGTGTTGGCCTGGTCCAGCACCGGGTGGCGGGCCTCCATGCAGCTGGCGCAGCGGCTACCGGCCAACCTGGACGGCAGCACCTGGCGCCTGACCGCGCGCGTGGCCGACCTGCCGGTGCGCACCGCCAGCGGCATGCGGTTGGTGCTGTGGGTGGAGCAGGCCACCCGCGAAGGCGACGCCCATCCCGCCAGCTTGCCTGCGCTGCCCATGCGGCTGCAGCTGCACGTGGCCGACCAGCCCTGGCCGGACGCGCCAGAGGCCGTGATGGCGCGCGTGCGGCAACTGCAAGGCCTACGCGCCCACGAAACCTGGGCCCTGTCGGCGCGGCTGCGGGTGCCGCGCGGCCTCATGAACCCGCATGGTTTCGACCAGGAGCTGTGGCTGTGGAGCCGGGGCATCGCCGCCACGGCCAGCCCCCTGTGGCAGGGCGAGGTCCCGCAGCAGGTGGCGGCGCCGACGGGCTGGACCCTGGCGGGCACGCGCGAGCGCGTGCGGCAGCAGATCGCCCAGGTGCTGCACGCGGCCGATCCGCGCAGCATGCAGCTGGTGACCGCGCTGACCATGGGAGACCAATCCAGCATCGCCGAGGGCGACTGGCAGGTGTTTCGCGACACCGGCGTGGCGCACCTGGTCAGCATCTCGGGCCTGCACATCACAGGGTTGGCGGCCTTGGCCATGGGCCTGGCGGCGGGCTGGTGGCGGCTCCAAGGCCGGCTGCTGCTGCACCTGCGGCCCGCCTGGCTGACGGCGCAGCGGCTGAGCCGGCAATCGTGGTCACGCTGGAGTGGGCTGGCGGTTGCGCTGGCTTACTCGGCGTTTTCGGGCTGGGGCATTCCGGCCCAGCGCACGGTGCTGATGCTGGCCGCCTGGTGCGTGTTGCGCGAGCTGGGCGTGCGCTGGCCCTGGTTGACCCAGGCGCTGTTGGTGATGGCCCTGGTCGTGGCGGTCGACCCCTGGGCGCTGCTGCAGGCGGGGTTCTGGCTCAGCTTTGTGGCGGTGGCCGTGCTGCTGCACATGACCACCCAGGCCGACGTGTCGACCAGCCAGTCGGCGAGTCCATCGGCCGGCGACTCGACCAGTGCGACCAGCGATTCGCCGCCCCGACCGGGCTGGCGCCGCCCGTGGGCCTGGCTGACGCGGGCCGGCTGGCAGTTGCTGCGTCTGCAACTGCTGCTGTTGGTGGCGCTGGCACCGCTCACGGCGAGCTGGTTTGGCCAGGTGTCGCTGGTGGGTGTGCTGGCCAACCTGGTGGCGGTGCCCTGGGTCACCTGGCTGATCACGCCGCTGTGCCTGTTGGGCCTGCTGTGGCCCATGGCCTGGCAATTGGCGGCGCTGGTGGCCGAGCCGTTGCTGGCCATCCTGCGTCAGATGGCGGCCTGGCCACAGGCCAGCTGGCAGGTCGAGGCAGCGCCCTGGCCCTGGATGGCGCTGGCGGCCGCTGGGGCCACGCTGTTCGTGGTGGTGCAGCGTGCACGGCAGGTCGTGTGGTGGCGCGTGCTGGCGGTGGCCTGGATGCTGCCCGCACTGTTTTGGCGCACGCCTCGGCCCGATTCCGGACAGTTCGAGGTGTTGGCGCTGGATGTGGGGCAGGGCAGCGCCATTGTGGTGCGCACGGCCCGGCACACCCTGCTGTACGACGCCGGCCCGCGCTACGGCCCCGTCACCGATGCCGGCGAGCGCGTGGTGCTGCCGCTGCTGAGGGCCCTGGGTGACCGCGTGGACCGGCTGGTGCTGAGCCATGCCGATGCAGACCACGCGGGTGGCGCCGAACGCGTGCTGCAGGCCCAGCCCCGGGCCGAGCTCTGGGGCAGCATGGCGCCCGACGACCCCTGGCCCGCGATGCGCCCCGGCTGGCAGCGCTGTGCGGCGGGTCAGCACTGGACCTGGGACGGTGTGCGTTTCGAGGTGCTGTTCCCCTCGGTGCACTGGGTGCCCAACGCCCACGCGCGCAACGAAGGCAGCTGCGTGCTGCGCGTGCTGGCCGCGCCGAACGCAGACCAGGCCGCCCCCACCGTGCTGCTGACGGGCGACATCGGCCAGCGCCAGGAGGCGGCCCTGGTGCGGGACCACGGCGGCGACCAGCCGCCGTTTGCGCGCCTGCAGGCGCAGCTGCTCATGGCGCCCCACCATGGCAGCGGGGGCAGCAGCAGCGAGGCGTTCCTGCAGGCGGTGCGGCCCGACTGGGTGCTGGTGCAGGCCGGCCATGGCAACCGCTTTGGCCATCCCGCACCCGCCATGCTGGGCCGCGCGCGGGCAGCGGGTGCCCAGGTGCGCGTGACCACCGGCTGTGGGGCCATGCAGTGGCGCAGCGCGGCGCCGCAGGTCGTGCGCTGCCAGCGCGAGCTCGACCGCCGCTATTGGCACGTCACCTCGCCCGTGGATGGCGGTGCGGGTGGGGCGCAGTAATGCCCGCTGTTTAAGAAAATTGAAACGGGTACGTGGCCATACTCGGCGCAGCCGAGCCGGCGCCGCGAGGCCCTGGCCGGTCTCGCAGACACCCGTGAACGCCCTGGCCTGGAACTTGCTGCGGATGCACTATCCTGTCACGGTCTGCCCAGGACTGGGGGCAACACAAGGAGGACCCATGAGTCGATTTGACGAGATGTACGAAGAACGGTTGGGCGCCAGCACGGAAACGGTGGTGCGCGGGCATTACGGCACCTACGACAAGTGGCTCGCCCGGCAGACCGATGACGCCCTGCGCGCTTGGCGCGACGAGGCCGAGGTGCTGTTTCGCAATGTCGGCATCACCTTCGCCGTCTACGGCGAAAAGGACAAGGACGGCTCGGGCACCGAGCGGCTCATCCCCTTCGACCTCATCCCGCGCATCATCCCCAGCACCGAATGGGCCGAACTCGAGCGCGGCCTGGTGCAGCGCGTCACGGCGCTGAACCGCTTCCTGCACGACGTCTACCACGACCAGGAGATCATCCGTGCCGGCCTGGTGCCGCTGGACCAGATCCAGCAGAACGCGCAGTTCCGCCCGGCGATGATGGGCATCGACGTGCCCAACGGCATCTACTCCCACATCAGCGGCATCGACGTGGTGCGCGCGGCCAACCCGGACGGCAGCGGCAGCTACTACGTGCTCGAAGACAACCTGCGCGTGCCCAGTGGCGTCAGCTACATGCTCGAAGACCGCAAGATGATGATGCGGCTGTTCCCCGAGCTGTTCGCCTCGCACCGCGTGGCGCCGGTGGCGCATTACCCCGACATGCTGCTGAACACCCTGCGCGACAGCGCGCCCAGCACCTCGGGCGAGCCCACGGTCGTGGTGCTGACGCCGGGCATGTACAACTCGGCCTACTTCGAGCACGCCTTTTTGGCGCAGCAGATGGGCGTGGAGCTGGTCGAAGGCCAGGACCTGTTCGTCAAGGACCAGCAGGTCTACATGCGCACCACGCGGGGCCCGGCGCGCGTGGACGTGATCTACCGCCGCATCGACGACGACTTCCTCGACCCCACGGTGTTCCGTCCTGGCTCCACGCTGGGCTGCGCCGGCCTCATCGACGCCTACCGCGCGGGCAACGTCACCATCTGCAACGCCATCGGCACCGGTGTGGCGGACGACAAGTCCATCTACCCCTACGTGCCGCGCATGATCGAGTTCTACCTCGGCGAGAAGCCCATCCTGAACAACGTGCCGACCTGGATGTGCCGCGAAAAGGACGACCTGCAGCACGTGCTGGCCAACCTGAAAGACCTGGTCGTCAAGGAGGTGCACGGCGCCGGCGGCTACGGCATGCTGATCGGGCCGGCCGCGAGCCAGTCCGAGATCGAGGCCTTCCGCGCGGCGCTGCTGGCCAACCCGGACAACTACATCGCGCAGCCCACGCTGTCGCTGTCGACCTGTCCCACCTTCGTCGAGAGCGGCGTGGCGCCCCGCCACATCGACCTGCGGCCCTTCGTGCTCAGCGGCAAGTCGGTGCAGATCGTGCCCGGCGGCCTCACGCGCGTGGCGCTGGCCGAGGGCTCGCTGGTGGTCAATTCCTCGCAGGGCGGCGGCACCAAGGACACCTGGATCCTGGAGGCCTGACCGAGAAGACGCCGGAATCGTCTGTTTTTGTTTGGGAGTATGGCCTGATTGCCGTTTTGACACGAACGGCACCACAAGCATACTGATGTTGAATGCACAGAGGCCTGGAAGGCCCGAGGATTGCCATGCTGTCTCGCACCGCCGATCACCTGTTCTGGATGGCCCGCTACATCGAGCGCGCCGAAAACACCGCCCGCATGCTCACCGTCAGCCTGGAAACCGCATTGCTGCCCCAGTCGGCCGACGCGGCCGAGGACAGCTGGCGCAGCATGCTGTCCATCTCGGAGCTGCTGCCCGCCTACCGGGCGCGCCACGACGAGGTCACGCCCGAGGGCGTCATGGCCTTCATGGTCAGCGACTTCGACAACCCCTCGTCGATCGCGGCCTGCCTGCAGGCTGCGCGCGAGAACGCCCGCGCCGTGCGGGGCGTGCTGACCACCGAGGTCTGGGAAACGCACAACAAGACCTGGCTGGACCTGCAGCGCATGCTCAAGGCCAACATGCTGGAGCGCAACCCGGCCACCTTCTTCGAGTGGGTGCGCTTTCGCTCGCACCTGTCGCGCGGGGTGAACCTGGGCACCATGCTGCGCGACGAGGCGTTCTACTTCCAGCGCATGGGCACCTTCCTCGAGCGGGCCGACAACACCGCGCGCCTGGTGGACGTGAAGTTCCACGGTCCGCAGGGGGAGTACTTCGGCGCGTCGCTGGACCAGCCTGAGCAGGAAAAGGACTTCTACCACTGGAGCGCGGTGCTCAGCTCGGTCAGCGGGCTCGAGGTCTACCGCCGCATCTACCGCGACGTCGTCAAGCCCGAGCGCGTGGCCGAGATGCTGATCCTGCACCCGGACCTGCCGCGTTCGCTGGCCAACTGCATGAACGAGGTGGTCACCAACCTGAGCCAGGTGGCCAGCGATCCGCGCAGCGAATCGGTGCGGTTGGCGGGGCGCCTGCGGGCGGATTTGCAGTACGGCCGCATAGCCGACATCCTGGCGACGGGCCTGCACGCCTGGCTCACGCAATTCCTCGATCGGGTCAACGCCCTGGGCGGGCGCATCAGCAAAGAGTTTCTGCTGCCGCAGCAGGACTGAGGGGTATGCCTCGCCTTCCGTTATCACATAAACGGAAAGCGGGGCATACTGCCCGTTGTCAAAAATCCATCAGCGAGAAGCCCACCGTCAACACGGTGCGCTTGCGGTTGTAGTCGATCAGGCTGTCGCCATAGCCCGTGAACACGGCCGTGTGGAAGCGCAGGCTGCCGGGCCCGCCGGCCAGGTTGCGGCCGATGGTGCGGAACCATTCCAGCTTGGCCGAGCCGCGCGTCGTGCGCCCGAACGACGAGCGCAGCGTGGTGGACAGCGTGTTGGCCTCGTTCACGTGCCAGGCCGCGGTCAGCTCGCCGCGGCCGACGTAGTTGCTGATGTCGGGGTTGTCGTCTTTGTCCGCGCCTTCGTTGAAGCGCTTCCAGACCTTGGCCTGCAGCGTGAATTGGCGGTTCAGCTCCAGCCCCGTGATGAGGTAGGCGCGGTTCCAGCTGCGCGACAGCGGCAGGCTCTGGCCGTTGGACTGGTGCACCAGGCCGATGCCGGCAAAGCGCCAGTTCCAGCCGCCCGGCAGCGCCCGGTTCAGCGGGTAGATGTACATCACTTCCGGCTCGTGGTCGGTGGTGCGGAAGGGTCGCGACAGCTCGCCGTTGAACACCTGCCAGTTCGATTGCTGCGTGTAGCCGAACCACAGCGAGTCCATGGCGCCGGGGGAATCGGCGAACATGCCCTTGGCCAGCTTGGTGCGCAGCGACAGCTGCAGCCTGGCCTCGTGCTTTTGGAAATTGCGCTCCGTCGAGGCTTGGTGCCCGGGCGCCGGCGAGTAGGGCTGGCGGTTGACCGAGTTGGCCACCGACACGGCGATGGTGTTGGGCCGGTAGCCACGCAGCGTGAAGGTGCCGCAGTCCGTGGCTTGCTCCAGCTCCCACACGCGCGAGAGCAGCGATTGGTCGGGGTCGTTGCACCGGCGCACGGCGGCGACATCCGGGTTGGTGGTGATCGCCACGGGCGGTGCGTCCGGGGCCGCGGGGGCTGCCGCCGTTGTCGTGGCGGCCGGGTTCGATGCAGCAGTCGGGGCGGAAGCGGGCGAGGTGCGGGCCGTGTGCTGCGCCGCCCAGCCGTCGAAGCAGCTCAGGCGTTCGGCGTCGTTGCGCAGGGCGGTGCAGGCCTGCCAGCTGGCGCTGGCGGGCGCGATGACCGGGATGCTGGGGGTATGGGTCGGAGTCTGAGCCTGGACCGAGCCGGCCAGGGAAGCCACGGCGAACAGCGTGGCGGGCGCAAAAGATGGGGGCATGGCGATGGGGCGCGAGCGGGGCAGGGCCGCGCAGGCTGGTGAAGGGGGCGTCAGGCGCGACCGAGGTTGCGCGCCACGGCCTGACCGAGCTCCAGCACGGCCAGGGCGTAGAAAGCGCTCCAGTTGTAGCGGGTCACGACGTAGAAGTTGGGGGTGGTGAGCACGAAGTCAGCCTCGCCGGTGCCGTTGGGCAGCTCCACCACGGCGAGCGGCGTGCCCAGCGCGCTGGCCGCGGCCGGCACCGCCACGCCCACGCTCTGCAGCTGGGTGGCCGTGAAGCTGGGCAGGATGTCGGCCTCGAGGGCCGGTTGCAGCGCGGCGCTGCGGGTGACGGCCAGCGGCCAGTGCGTGGGCAGGCCCGCCTGCCAGCCGAAGGCGCGCAGGTAGTTCGCCACCGAGCCAATGGCATCGGCGGGGCTGTTCCAGAGGTCGATGCGGCCGTCGCCATCGTAGTCCCGCGCGAACTTGGCCCAGCTGGTGGGCATGAACTGCGGCAGGCCCATGGCGCCGGCGTAACTGCCCACGGGGGCGAGCGGATCGCTGCGCGTGCGGGAGGCGCTGACGAGGAACTGCGTGAGCTCGCCCTCGAAGTAGGCCTGCCGGGCCTGAGCCTTGGGGTGCTCGCGCGGGAAATCGAAGGTCAACGTGGCCAGCGCGTCCAGCACGCGGAAGTTGCCCACGTTGCGGCCGTAGATGGTCTCCACGCCAATCACGCCGACGATGACGGCCGGGGGCACGCCAAATTCGCGCGCGGCCTTGTCCAGCGTGGCGGCGTTGTCTTCCCAGAAGGTGCTGCCGGCGCGGATGCGGATGGGCTCGACGAACCGGCTGCGGTACACGCGCCAGTTGCGCACGCCGGGGCGGCTGGGCGGCATCATCAGGCGCGGCACCTGCGTCAGGAACTGGGCCTGGGCGAGCACGCGCTCGCTCCAGCTGGCGTCCACGCCGTGCAGGCTTTGCAGCTCGGCCGCAAAGCGGCGGACGTCGGCGCGGCCGGCATAGCCCGAGGTTTGGGCGGTGGCCAGAGTGGGGGCCAGCACGGCCGTGGCCGTGGCGCTGGCCTGGCCCATGAAGGTTCGTCGGGTCAGGGTCATGGAGGTGGGTTCACGGCGGATGAGCGACGGCGCCAGGTGGTGGGCGCGGGCAGGCGGGCCAGTTCAGCCCGCAACTGGCCGAGTGTGCCATCACCGGCGCGCGCGTCCGGCGCAGCGGCCGGCCGCGCGTAACGCAGCTGCTCCAGCCGCAACAGCCAAGCTTGCCAGCGGTGCCGGGCGTCCTCGGGCACGTCGTGGGTGGCCGCGACGGCGGCGGCCCATTGCCGCGGCGAGCCCGGAGCCGGGGCGCTCACGCCCACGTCCCGCCAGCGCTGGGCCGCCTGGGCCAACACGCGCACCCAGGGGTCCACGTGCCGGCGCCGCACCGCCGTGGCCGCCGCCACCAGCAGGGCGCCGACGCCGATGACGCCGGCCAGCAGGCGCAGCAGGTCTTGCCAGGTGGGTGCGGTGAAGCCCAGTTTCTTGAGCAGGTTGAGTTGCTCGCCCTGGGTGTAGTTGAGCACGCGCTGGGTCCAGGCGTTGTTCACGGCATCCCACACCTGGCGCACCTGCTGCAGCAAACCAGGGCTGAGGGTGGTGAGCATGGCGCCCAGGCCTTGTGTGCTGGCCAGCCGGGCAAAGGCCCCCACGCGCGCGGGCATGACCGCGCCCGTGGGGTCCACACGGACCCAGCCTTGTCCCGCCTGCCAGACTTCGGTCCAGGCATGGGCATCGGCCTGGCGCACGACCCAGTAGCCGTCCATGCCATTGCGCTCGCCCCCTTGGTAGCCGGTGACGACGCGGCTGGGCACGCCCGCCGCACGCATCAGCACCACGAAGGCCGAGGCGATGTGCTCGCAAAAGCCGGCCTTGTGGTCGAACCAGAAGTGGTCCGCCGTGTTGCTCGGGTAGACGCCGGGATCCAGCGTGTAGCTGAAGCCGCCGGTGCGCAGGCGCTGCAGGGCCAGGTTGGCCAGGTCGAGGGCGCTGGCGTTGGGGTGCTCGGCGCGCATGCGCTGGCCCAGCTCGCGCGTGCGCGGATCGAAGCCTTCGGGCAAGGCGATGTATCGTGCCAATCGCGATGGCCCGAGATCGGTGCCGTAGGTGTACTGGGTGTGGCTTTGGGCGCGGTAGCGCAGGATGTCGCTCACCGGCCGGTTGGTGATCCACTGCAGCTGATCGCTTTGGCGGGTGCGGTAGGGCGGTGGCAGCTCGGGCGCGGCGCTGGCAGCGTCCAGCACGAACAGCCAGGTGCGGCGGTTGGGCTCCAGGGTGACCTCGTAGTCCACGGCTGGGCCGCTGGTCGTCAGCTTGGCGCCCGCGTTGCCGACCAGCGCGGCAAAGCCCTCGTCGCGCGCCTCGGCTTGCCAGTTGCGACCGTCGAACCGGGCCAGCACCGGGCCGCGGAAGTAGAGGTCGTTGGCGCGCGGCATCGGGTCGTCAAAACGGATGCGGAAGGCGATGCCGTCGTCGAGGGCCAGCGAGGCCATGGTGCCCACCTGCATCTGGTCCGACAGGCCGGTTTTGCCGCGCGTTTCGTCGCTGGGCATGCCCCACAGCGGTGCGACGCGCGGGAAGAACACGAACAGCGCCACCATCAGCGGCGTGCCAAAGGCCATGAGGCGGGCGGCCACGCCCGCGATGGTGCGCAAGGCGGGGCGGCCCGCCGGCATGTTGGCGTTGATGAGCGCCATCAACAGGCCGAAGAACGCCAGGAACACCAGGCCCGCGGTGCCCAGCGCCTGCGAGTTGAAAAAGCTGGTCAGGATGGCGAAGAAGCTCAGGAAGAACACCACGTAGGCGTCCCGCCGCGCGCGCAGCTCCAGGGTCTTGAGCACCAGCAGCAGCGTCAGCAAGGTGACGCCGGCCTCGCGACCCACGATGGTCTTGTAGGTGAGCAAGGTGGCCGCCACCGACAAGGCCAGCAGGATCACCAGCCAGCGGCGCTTGGGCAGGCGCCGGTTCTGCCAGGCCAGGGCGCCGCGCCAGACCAGCACGGCGCCGGCCGCCGCGCTGCACCAGACAGGCAGGTGCGGCAGCTGCGGTGCCAGCACCAGGGCCATGACGAACAGCAGAAACAGCGTGTCGCGCGCATCGCGCGGCAGGCTGCGCAGGCGGTGTGCCCACGAGTCGGGGTCGGGCGAGGCGGTGGTCACCATAGGGCCAGGGCCTTGAGGCAGGCAACGCGGTGGGCCGCGCCCTGGCCGGGTTGCAATTCGCGGCCCGGCAGGCGCAGGCCATAGGGCAGGCCCAGCTTGTCCGCCTGCAGCGTCCAGGCCGTCAGGCGCGACAGGCGGGCTTCGGGGTCGAGGTTGCCGCAACGGGCCCAGTCCAGCCACAGCTGGCGCTGACGGCTGGCCTGGCCATCGCGGCTGACCAGCTCATTGGACTTGGCGAACTTCTTCCACAGCAGGGCCTTCAGCGGATCGCCGGACCGGTAGGGCCGCACGCCGTCGAACTCGCTCCAGTCCTGCGCCGTGCTGGTGCCGCCCTGGCCTGCGCGGGCCTCGCCCAGCGGCAGGGCGGGGGCCTGCGGTTCTGGCCTGGGGTAGACCAGCTGGCTGGTGCGCGGGCGCCACACCGTCCAGACGCGGAAGGCCCCCATGGGAAAGCGCGACTCCAGCACGATCAGCGGCAAGGCGTGCTCGCCGCGGGCCGGCCACGGCACCGCCAGGCTCACGCTGTGTATGGCCTGGGCGTCCACGTCCACCACATGGGCTTGCGGGCTGCCGTAGGTGTGCAGGGCCACCGAAAAGCGCGGGCGTTTGGCGGTGTTCGTCAGCTCGATGTGCACCGTTGAGGCGGAACCTGCATACACCTCGTCGACTTGCCGCAGCGTGACGCCGAGGCCGCGCAGGTTGCCGTGGCTGACGAACAAGGCCATGGCGGTGCAACCCGCCAGCAAAAAGGTCAGCAGGTAACCGAGGTTGAGCTGGTAGTTGATCGAGCCGATCAGCAGCGCCACGAGCGTGACGCACAGCATGAGGCCGGCCCGGGTGGGCAGCACGTAGACGTTGCGCTGCGTCAGGTCGAGGTGGTCGGTGGCGGTTTGTCGCTGCTGCCACCAGCGCCGCAGACGCAGGCGCAGCGCGCTGCGCCGGGCACGCAACCCCTGCACGCCAGGCAGCCGGGCAAGGCGGTCGGTCATGGCCGATCAGGGCAGGGGGACGGCTTCGAGCATGGCCTGCACCTGGGCCACGGCGCTCAGGCCCGATTGGCCCAGCGGCGTCATGCGGTGCGCCGCGCACTGCGGCATCACGGCCTGGATGTCGTCGGGGGCCACGTAGTCGCGTCCGCTGATCAGCGCCTTGGCCTTGGCCGCCTGCAGCAGGGCCAGGGCCGCGCGTGGCGACAGGCCGGCAGCAAACCACTTGCCCGAGCGCGTGGCGGCCACGACGTCCTGCAGGTAATCCAGCAGCGGGTCGGCCGCATACACCTGGGCCACGGCCTGCTGCAGCTGGTGCAACTCACCCGGGGCCAGCTGGGCCCCCAAGCCGGCCAGCAGACTGCGCCGGCTTTCGCCAGCCAGCAGAGCCCGCTCTGCGGCGCGATCGGGGTAGCCCATGGAGATGCGCATCAGGAAGCGGTCGAGCTGCGACTCGGGCAAGGCATAGGTGCCGAGCTGATCGAACGGGTTCTGGGTGGCGATGACGAAGAACGGCTGCGGCAGCGCCCGCGTTTCGCCTTCGGCGGTGACCTGGCGTTCTTCCATGGCCTCGAGCAGCGCACTCTGGGTCTTGGGGCTGGCGCGGTTGATCTCGTCGGCGAGCAGCACCTGGGTGAACACCGGGCCGGGATGGAAGATGAAGGCCTCCTGGCCGCGGTCGTAGGTCGACACGCCGGTCAAGTCGCTGGGCAT
The DNA here is from genome assembly GCF_002158865.1 of Comamonas serinivorans. NCBI lineage: Bacteria > Pseudomonadati > Pseudomonadota > Betaproteobacteria > Burkholderiales > Comamonadaceae > Comamonas > Comamonas serinivorans. The sequence continues at coordinate 2,117,069 of NZ_CP021455.1, forward strand.
GAGGTCGGCGGTGAACTGCACGCGCGAAAACGCCAATCCGAAGGTGTGGGCCAGGCCATGCGCGAGGGTGGTTTTGCCGACGCCCGGCACGTCTTCGATCAGCAGGTGCCCCCCTGCCAGCAGGCAGGTCACGCTGTCCTTCACCTGGGCCGTTTTGCCCACAATCACCGTGTTAAGCTGGTCCACGATGTCGGTGATTTTTCGCTGTACGTCCATGGCAGCGGACCATAACTGAAAAATCTGTAAAAAATGGAGACAAGCTTGGGAAGGACAGGTTATTTCACGCATGCCGATTGCAAAAAGCACGACATGGGGCCCGGTCACCCGGAATGCCCGCAGCGCCTGGACGCCATCGAAGACCGCCTGCTGGTGACCGGGGTCAGCGACGTGCTCGACCGCCGCGAGGCGAGCCCGGCCAGCATGGCCAACCTGTTGCTCGCCCATGGCCGGCGCCACGTCGCAGCGCTGCGCGGCCTCAACGACCTGCTGGGCGAGGAGATCGCGGCCGGCGGCCCTGAACACTATTCGCTGGACACCGATACCGTCATGGGCGTGGGCACCTACCGGGCGGCGCTGCTGTCGGCCGGCGCCAGCGTGGATGCCGTGGACGCCGTCATGTCGGGCGAGCTGGAGAACGCCTTTTGCGCCGTGCGCCCGCCGGGCCACCACGCCTGCCGCGACAAGGTCATGGGGTTTTGCTTCTTCAGCAACGTCGCGATCGCGGCCAAGTACGCCTGCGAGCGCTACGGCCTTCGGCGCGTGGCCATCGTCGATTTCGACGTGCACCACGGCAACGGCACCGAGAACATCGTGGCGGGCGACGAGCGCATCCTGATGGTGAGCTTTTTCCAGCACCCGTTCTACCCCGAAGGCGGCGCGCAATCGGACGCGCCCAACCTGCTCAACCTGCCCGTGCCGGCGTACACGCGCGGCATGGACATCCGCGAGATGGTGGACCTGATCTGGACGCCGCGCCTGGAGGCGCATGCCCCCGAACTGATCCTGGTCAGCGCAGGCTTTGACGCGCACCGCGAAGACGACATGGGCCAGATGGGCCTGGTCGAGCAGGACTACGTCTGGATCACCCAGCGCGTCAAAGACATTGCCGCCAAGCATTGCCAGGGGCGCATCGTGAGCTGCCTGGAAGGGGGCTACAACCTCGATGCCCTGGCGCGCAGCGTGGAAGCCCACGTGCGTGTGCTGGCCGATGTTTGATTGGGGGGATGGGTGGTATGTCGTTTGTTGATGAGCGGAAATCGCCTGATACCCCTTGATGAATGGAATGCTCCATCATGAATGACCTGCTTGCGCACACGCGCGACGACCGCGGCGTGCATCGCCTCACGCTGAATGACGCGGCCCGCTTCAACGTGCTGGGCGACGCCATGCTGGCCGCCTTGAGCGAGGCCGTGACCCGCATCGCGGCGGACGAAGGGGCTCGCGCCCTGGTCATCGCGGCGCGCGGCAAGGCCTTCTGTGCCGGTCACGACCTGCGCGAGATGGCCGCGCAGGACAAGGCCCAGCACCTGGACCTGTTCGAGCGCTGCTCGCGCTTCATGGTCAGCCTGGCGCGCCTGCCCGTGCCCGTCATCGCGGCTGTGCAGGGCGTGGCGGCCGCGGCCGGGTGCCAGCTGGTGGCGCAGTGCGACCTCGCGATCGCGGCCAACGGCACGCGCTTTGGCGTCAATGGCATCGACATCGGCCTGTTTTGCGGCACGCCGTCGGTGGCCTTGCTGCGCAACGTGCCGCACAAGGCCGGCATGCACATGCTGATGACGGGCGATTTCGTCGACGCCGAGGCCGCCTTGCGCCTGGGCCTGGTCAGTGAGGTGTGTGCGCCCGAAGGCCTGGACGCGGCTGTGGAGGCCTTGCTCCTCAAGCTGTTGGCCAGGCCCCGCGAGGCGCTGGCCATGGGCAAGGCCCTGGTCGCGCAGCAGCGTACCCTGGGGCTGGAGGCCGCCTATGCGCTGGCGTCGCGCACCATGGCCGAAAACCTGGCGCTGCCCGTCACCCAGGAAGGCGTGCGCGCCTTTGTGGACAAGCGTGCACCGAACTGGCGCGTTTCCCCTGCGGATCCTGTGTGACCCGAGCACGACAGCCGGGTTGGCCTTTGTATAATTTTTTGGTTTGCCCAAACCCTTTGGGATTTCTCACACGCAGCGGTGTTGACGGCGTTGCCGTCCTTGTGCTGTTGGTTCTTTCATCTTTGAGTGCATTAGGAGATTCGGCATGAAAATTCTCGTCCCCGTCAAACGCGTGGTGGACTACAACGTCAAGGTTCGTGTCAAGGCGGACGGCACGGGTGTGGACATTGCCAACGTCAAGATGAGCATGAACCCCTTTGACGAGATTGCCGTCGAAGAAGCGGTGCGGCTGAAAGAAAAAGGCGTGGCCACCGAAGTCATCGCCGTCTCGTGCGGCGTGGCGCAGTGCCAGGAAACCCTGCGCACCGCCATGGCCATCGGTGCCGACCGCGGCATCCTGGTCGAGTCCGCCGACGAACTGCAGCCCCTGGCTGTCGCCAAGCTGCTCAAGGCCCTGGTCGACAAAGAGCAACCCGGCCTCGTCATCTGCGGCAAGCAAGCCATCGACGACGACGCCAACCAGACCGGCCAGATGCTCGCCGCCCTGGGCGACTGGGGCCAGGCCACCTTCGCCTCCAAGGTCGAAGTCGACGGCGCCAACGTCAAAGTCACGCGTGAAGTCGACGGCGGCCTCGAAACCATCGAGCTCAGCCAGCCGGCCGTCATCACCACCGACCTGCGCCTGAACGAGCCGCGCTACGTCACCTTGCCCAACATCATGAAGGCCAAGAAAAAGCCGCTGGAAACCGTCAAGCCCGCCGACCTCGGCGTCGACGTCGCCCCGCGCCTCAAAACCCTCAAAGTGTCCGAGCCGCCCAAGCGCGGTGCCGGCGTCAAAGTGCCCGACGTCGCCACCCTGGTCGACAAGCTCAAGAACGAAGCCAAAGTCATCTGATCCGGTGCATTCCAGGGTATGACCCCACGCCCGATTCAAACTGAACGGGAAACCGGCCATACCCCTGATGCACACCTGGACACCGACTCACCCTTGAGCCTCCCCCGCGACCGCCGCCCGCGCACCTGATGCCCGCGTGACCGCCGCGACCCGCCCGAACACCTTGACCGAAAGATCACCATGACCGCACTCGTCATCGCCGAACACGACAACGCCAGCCTCAAATCGGCCACCCTCAACACCGTCACCGCCGCTCTCGCCTGCGGTGGCGACGTCCACGTCCTCGTCGCCGGAGAAGGCGCCGCCGCCGCTGCCGCTGCCGCCGCCCAGATCGCCGGCGTGGCCAAAGTCATCCACGCCGACGGCGCCGCCCTGAAGAACGGCCTGGCCGAAAACGTCGCCGCGCAAGTGCTCGCCATCGCCGGCAACTACAGCCACATCCTCTTCCCCGCCACCGCCTCGGGCAAGAACATCGCCCCGCGCGTGGCCGCCAAACTCGACGTCGCCCAAATCAGCGACATCACCAAAGTGGACAGCGCCGACACCTTCGAGCGCCCCATCTACGCCGGCAACGCCATCGCCACCGTCCAATCCACCGACGCCGTCAAAGTCATCACCGTGCGCGGCACCGGCTTTGACGCCGCCGCCGCCACCGGTGGCGCCGCCGCCGTGGAAACCGTTGCCGCCGTCGCCGACACCGGCAAAGCCAAATTCCTCGGCGCCGAAATCGCCAAGAGCGACCGCCCCGAGCTCACCGCCGCCAAGATCATCGTCTCCGGTGGCCGTGCGCTGGGCAGCAAAGAAAAGTTCGACGAAGTCATCACCCCGCTGGCCGACAAGCTTGGCGCCGCCATCGGTGCCAGCCGCGCCGCGGTCGACGCCGGCTACGCCGCCAACGACCTGCAAGTGGGCCAGACCGGCAAGATCGTGGCCCCGCAGCTGTACATCGCCTGCGGCATCTCGGGCGCCATCCAGCACTTGGCCGGCATGAAGGACTCCAAGGTGATCGTGGCGATCAACAAGGACCCCGAAGCGCCGATCTTCTCGGTGGCCGACTACGGCCTGGAGGCTGACCTGTTCGCGGCCGTGCCCGAGCTGGTCCAGGCCCTGTAAGCCGGTTGTGGGCGTGGCGGTTGGCCACGACACAATTCGTAGGCAGTATGCGGAGGTTGGCGTTCTGTGATGAACGGCAAATCAGGCATACTGCCTTTTTCATTTGCGCACCCCATCCAAACGAGCAGGAGAAATCATGAGCTACAAGGCACCGGTGAAGGACATGCTGTTCAACATGAAGCATGTGGCAGGCCTGGAGCAGGTTGCCCGCATTCCGGGCTTCGAGGACGCCGGGCTGGACACCGCGCAGGCCGTGCTGGAGGAGTGCGCGCGCTTCAACGAGTCGGTGCTGGCGCCCTTGAATGTGGCGGGTGACCTCAACCCCTCGTCGTTCCACGATGGCGCGGTGCGCACCACGCCGGGCTTCAAAGAGGCGTATGCGCAGTACGCCGAAGGGGGGTGGCAAGGCCTGCAGCACCCGGCCGATTTTGGCGGCCAGGGCTTGCCCAAGACGATTGGTGCGGCCTGTGGCGAGATCCTGAATTCGGCCAACCTGAGCTTTGCGCTGTGCCCCTTGTTGACCGATGGCGCCATCGAGGCCTTGCTGACCGCCGGCAGCGACGAGCAAAAGCGCCTCTACCTCGACAAGATGGTGGCCGGGCAGTGGACCGGCACCATGAACCTGACCGAGCCGCAGGCGGGATCGGATTTGTCGCTGGTGCGCACGCGCGCCGAGCCGCAACCCGATGGCAGCTACAAGTTGTTCGGCACCAAGATCTTCATCACCTACGGTGAGCACGACATGGCCGAGAACATCGTTCACCTGGTGCTGGCCCGTGTGGCGGGGGCGCCCGAGGGTGTGAAGGGCATCAGCCTGTTCGTGTGCCCCAAGTACCTGCTGAACGCCGATGGCACGCCGGGCGCGCGCAACGACGTGCACTGCGTGTCCATCGAGCACAAGATGGGCATCAAGGCCTCGCCCACGGCGGTGCTGCAGTTCGGGGACGGCATGGCGGCGAGCATTGCAGACAGCGCCGGGCCCGGCGCTGTGGGCTACCTGGTGGGCGAGGAGAACCGCGGCCTGGAGTACATGTTCATCATGATGAACTCGGCGCGCTACGCCGTGGGCGTGCAGGGCATCGCGATTTCCGAGCGGGCCTACCAGCATGCGGTGGCCTATGCCAAGGAGCGCGTCCAAAGCCGCCCGGTGGACGGCTCGGTGGCGGGCAGTGCCACCATCATCCACCACGCCGATGTGCGGCGCATGCTGATGACCATGCGCAGCCTGACCCAGGGGTGCCGCGCCATGGCGCAAGCGGCCGCGGCGGCGTACGACGCCGCCCACCACCACCCCGACGCCGAGGTGCGCGCGCAGAACCAGGCCTTCTACGAATTCATGGTGCCGCTGGTCAAGGGCTACAGCACCGAAGCCAGCCTGGAGGTGACCAACCTCGGCGTGCAGGTGCACGGCGGCATGGGCTTCATCGAGGAAACCGGTGCGGCGCAGCACTACCGCGACGCCAAGATCCTGACCATCTACGAGGGCACGACGGCCATCCAGGCGAACGACCTGGTGGGACGCAAGACGGCCCGCGATGGTGGTGCGCTGGCCCGGGCGATTGCGGCCCAGGTGTCGCAGACGGTGGAGACCCTGCGGTCGCAGGGTGAGGCGGCGCAAGCCGTGGCCACGCAGCTGGACCTGGCGCGCAAGGCGTTTGTCGACGTCGTGGCGTTCATGGCCGCCAGCAGCAAGACGCAGCCCAACGCGGCGTACGGAGGCAGCGTCCCCTACCTGATGCTGGCGGGCAACCTGGTGGCGGGCTGGCAGCTGGCGCGATCGCTGCTGGCAGCCGAGGCCGAGCTGGCCGCAGGCAACGACGCCGAGTTCATGCAGGCCAAGGTCATCACCGCGCGCTTTTATGCCGAGCACATCCTGCCTCGCACGCAGGCGCTGGCCAGTGCCATTTTGGGCGGCGGTGACAGCGTGATGGGCGTGGCCGAAGACGCGTTCTGAGTTCGCTGCTGTGGCCCGCTGCCGGGCAGGTCTGCCGGCATGCGTGGCCAGGGTCGGCTGGCAGCGACAGGCCGCTGGCCGCCAGGCTCTGCTGCAAGCCGCTGGCGGCCAGGCTCGTTCGAGAGCAGGCTTGCCGTGATGCCGACGGGCCGCGGCGAGTGCGCGCCCGGTGTTTGACCGATGCCGGTGTGCCAACGCTGCCGTGCAGGGTTTGGGCAGACGGCCATTGTCAGGCTATAATCGCCAATTCCCTTGCCGCACTCCGCTGTTGACGCACGGAGGCGGCTTTGCTTCTCTTGCCCCAAGGTTTTCGCGTCGCTGCTCCCCGGCTTGTCCGAGGGGTTGGCAGGTGCGCAGGGCCCCGGGGTGAATCCACAAGGAGATTCAATTGCGTCACTATGAAATCATTTTGCTGATCCACCCGGATCAGAGCGAACAAGTGCCGGCCATGCTCGAGCGTTACAAGGGCATGGTCACGGCCGGCGGTGGTCAGATCCACCGCGTGGAAGACTGGGGCCGCCGCCAACTGGCCTACCAGATCAACAAGCTGAACAAAGCCCACTACCTGTGCCTGAACATCGAAATCGGCCAGGACGTGCTGGGTGAGCTGGAACACGCATTCCGCTTCAATGACGCCGTGCTGCGCCACCTGACCGTGGCCAAGGACGAGGCCGACACCGAGCCCTCCACCATGATGAAGACCGTGGAGCGCGAAGAGGCCCGCAAGGCCCAACAGGCCGACACCGCCAGCCATTGATCATTCGCGGATGCGATGACCCTGCTGCGCAACCGCCTGTTGCTCGATGCGGTTCTGGCCGAATGTGGCGCCATGCGCTACACGCCAGCCGGCATCCCGGCTCAGGATGTGCGCTTGGATCACGAATCGCAGCAAACCGAACTCGGCCAGCCCCGCATCGTGCGGGCCAGTGTCAGGGCGGTGGCGTTTGGTGATCTGGCCGTGCGATTGGCGCGTCAAACCGTGGGCAGCAAAGCCAGCTTCACGGGGTTTTTGGCGGCGCCGCGTCAAGGCAAGCAGCCGGTGTTTCACATCCAGGACTTTCAGCTCATTTAATTTTCAGGAGGCCACATGGCCACGTTCAAGAAATTCAACAAGGACAAGCGTCCCAAGCGCAACAACCAGTCGCTGTTGTTCAAGCGCAAGCGCTTCTGCCGCTTCACCGTCGCTGGCGTCAAGGCCATCGACTACAAGGACATCGACACCCTGCGCGATTTCATCGCCGAAAACGGCAAGATCGTGCCCGCTCGCCTGACCGGCACGCGCGCCATCTACCAGCGTCAGCTCAGCACCGCCATCAAGCGCGCACGCTTCCTGGCCCTGCTGCCGTACAGCGACCAGCACAAGATCTGAGAAGGAGTCCTCTGAAATGCAAGTCATTCTTCTCGAGAAGGTCGTGAACCTTGGCAACCTCGGCGATATCGTCAAGGTCAAAGACGGCTACGCCCGCAACTTCCTGATCCCCCAAGGTCACGCCCGTCGTGCCACCGAAGCCAACAAGGCCGAGTTCGAAGCACGTCGCGCCGAGCTGGAAAAGGCGGCTGCCGAGCGTCTGGCCCAGGCCCAGGCCGCTGGCGAAAAGCTGAACGGCCAAGTGGTCAAGATCACGCAAAAGGCTGGCGTGGACGGCCGTCTGTTCGGTTCGGTCACCAATGCCGACATCGCCGAAGAGCTGCACAAGATGGGCTTCGCCGATCTGGTCAAGGCTCAGGTTCGCCTGCCCAACGGCCCGATCAAGACCATCGGTGACAACACCGTGACCGTGGTCCTGCACACCGACGTCTCCGTGGACGTGACGGTGTCGGTCTATGGCGAATCTGCCTGATCGATTGCATCAGGTGGTGAGCAGTATGCCGGGGTTGCTGTTGCAGCTTGAACGGTGATCGATGCATACTGGGTCCAAGCCGCAGAAGTGAAAGCTTCTGCGGCTTTTGTTTTTCAGCCTGGGCCGCTGCGGTGTTGCAGGGCGCGGGACGAGCGAGGAGCGGTGCATGGCAGACGATGACTACATCCCGGAGGCGGCCTTGGCGGGCATGGGGACGGCCCCGGTGATGCCGGGTTTGTCTGCCGATCCCGATGTGAGCCGACTGCGCACGCCGCCGGCGTCCATCGAGGCCGAGTCCAGCGTGCTGGGGGGCTTGTTGCTGGACAACTCGGCCTGGGATCGGGTGGGGGACGTGATTCGGCCCGACGACTTCTACCGCCAGGAGCACGCACAGGTGTTCGAGGTGGTCGGCAAGCTCATCAACCAGAACAAGCCGGCCGACGTCATCACGGTGTTTGAGGAGTTGCAGACCACAGGCCGGGCCGAAGCAGTGGGCGGGCTGTCGTACCTCAATGCGCTGGCGCAGTTCGTGCCCAGCGCGAGCAACATCCGCCGCTACGCCGAGATCGTGCGCGAGCGCGCCATCTTGCGCAAGCTGCTCACGGCCAGCGATGAAATCGCCACCAGCGTGTTCGAGCGCTCGGGCCGCGCCGTCGAGAAGGTGCTGGACGAGGCCGAGTCCAAGATCTTCAAGATCGGCGAGGAATCGTCGCGCACCAAGCAGGGTTTCCAATCCATGGATTCGCTGGTGGTGGACCTGCTCGACCGCGTGCAGGAGATGGCGGACAACCCCAACGACATCACCGGCGTGCCCACCGGCCTGCATGACCTGGACCGCATGACCTCGGGCCTGCAGCCGGGGGACCTGATCGTGCTGGCCGCGCGGCCATCCATGGGCAAGACCGCACTCGCCATCAACATCGCCGAGCACGTGGCGCTCAACGAGGGCCTGCCGGTGGCCGTGTTCTCCATGGAAATGGGGGCGGCCCAGCTGGCTGTGCGGGTGGTGGGCTCCATCGGTCGCATCGACCAGGGGCATTTGCGCACCGGCAAGCTGTCGGACGAGGAATGGCCGCGGCTGGCCGAGGCGATCGAGCGTTTGCGCACGGTGTCGCTGCACATCGACGAAACACCCGGGCTGACGCCGACGGAGTTGCGCGCCAACGCGCGCCGCCTGGCCCGCCAGTGCGGCAAGCTCGGCCTCATCGTGGTCGACTACCTGCAGCTGATGAGCGGCTCCAGCACGTCGGGCGGGGACAACCGCGCCACCGAGCTGGGCGAGATTTCGCGCGGCCTGAAGATGCTGGCCAAGGAGTTGCAGTGCCCGGTGATTGCACTCTCGCAGCTCAACCGCTCGGTCGAGCAACGCACGGACAAGCGGCCCATGATGTCCGATTTGCGCGAGTCAGGCGCCATCGAGCAGGATGCCGACATCATCATGTTCATCTACCGCGACGAGTACTACAACAAGGAGTCGCGCGAACCCGGCGTGGCCGAGGTGATCATCGGCAAGCAGCGTAATGGGCCGACCGGGACGGTGAAGCTGGCCTTCCTGAAGCAGATGACGCGCTTCCAAAGCCTGGTACTCGCACCGGACAGCGGCGACTATTGACGCCTGCGGTGGCGGTGGGCGCCGACGGCAAGTTGATCGCGGCGGATTGAGTCGTTCAAGCGGAGCAATGAACCTGCGCGAGCCGGTCGGCGCGGACTTGCTGCTACGCGTGCCTCGCCAACATGGATCGGCAGAGCCGCGGTCGCAAGGTCTAGGTGCGCGCCAGAGGGGTGAGCCCTGTCCAAGGTGCAGTGCGCTGGGCCGTCCAGTCGAGCAAATGGCAGCGGCATCTCAGGGGTGATCGGGTGGCGATTTTCACCTCGGCCACCGGTCAATCACGCATCCTCGGCCCGCGCCTGACGGGTTGCACCGATGGCCGCCGTGGGCTCGCCCTCAGCATCGTTTTGCACCAGCGCCAGCCTCAACGGGTGTGACGCCCAAAAAAAGCGGCCGACGGCCGCTTGTTGGGAGTATGGCGTGACTGCCGTCATGCCTCTGGTGAGAATTTGAGGATACCCCTGATTTACAACACCTCGCTGGCGTAGTCGGCCAGGCGCGAGCGTTCGCCGCGCGCCAGGGTGATGTGGCCACCATAAGGCCAGCCCTTGAAGCGGTCCACGGCATAGGTCAGGCCCGAAGAGCCTTCGGTGAGGTACGGGGTGTCGATCTGGGCCAGGTTGCCCATGCAGATGATCTTGGTGCCGGGGCCAGCCCGCGTGATCAGTGTCTTCATCTGTTTGGGGGTGAGGTTCTGGGCCTCGTCCAGGATGATCCACTTGTTCATGAAGGTGCGCCCGCGCATGAAGTTCATGCTCTTGATCTTGATGCGGCTGCGGATGAGGTCGTTGGTCGACGCCCGGCCCCATTCACCGGCGCCGCCGGCATCGCCTTTGGCCAGAAACTCCAGGTTGTCGTCCAGGGCGCCCATCCAGGGGCCCATCTTCTCTTCCTCGGTGCCGGGCAGGAAGCCGATGTCCTCGCCCACGCTGACCGTGGCGCGGGTCATGATGATCTCGGTGTAGCGGCGGTCATCCAACACCTGCGTCAGACCGGCGGCCAGTGCCATCAGGGTCTTGCCCGTGCCGGCGGTGCCGGCCAGGGTGACGAAGTCCACGTCCGGATCCATGAGCAGGTTGAGGGCGAAATTCTGCTCGCGGTTGCGGGCGGTCACCCCCCAGATCGCGTTCTTGGGGTGGGTGTAGTCCTTGAGCGTTTTCAACACCGCCGAGTCGCCGCGCAACTCGGTCACGCGCGCGTACATGGGGGGCTCGCCAGGGGCTTCGAAGTAGACGAACTGGTTCACCAGGAAGCGCTCGGTGATGGCGCCCCGCACGCGGTAGAAGGTGTGGCTGCCGCTTTGCCAGCTCTCCAGCGACTTGCCTTGCTTGGTCCAGAAGTCCAGGGGCAGGGCCAGCGCGCCGGCATACAGCAGGTCGCCATCGGCCAGCACTTTGTCGTTTTCGTAGTCCTCGGCGGCCAGGCCCAGCGCGCGGGCCTTGACGCGCATGTTGATGTCCTTGGACACCAGGATCACGTCGCGCGGTGCATGCAGGGTGGCCAGGGCGGCCACGACCCCCAGGATCTGGTTGTCGGCTTTGCCGTCGGGCAGGCCCTGGGGCTGCTCGACGTGCATCAGCCCCGTCTGGAAGTACAGGCTGCCCGAGGCCTGGGCGTTGCCGGTGGCCGACAGCGGCACGCCGCCTTTGAGGTCATCGCCTGCCGCCGCCACCAGGGCGTCCAGCAACCGGCTGGTCTGCCGGCCATTGCGCGCGACTTCGGTCATGCCTTTTTTGTGGGCGTCCAGCTCTTCGAGCACGACCATGGGCAGGTAGATGTCGTGTTCCTGGAAGCGGAACAGGGCGGTCGGGTCGTGCAGCAGGACGTTGGTGTCGAGCACGAAGAGTTTGGTCGGTCCCTTCTTCTTGCTGGGCTGCGCCTTGGCTTTGGACTTTGGCGCAGGTGCTGGCGTGGGGACGACCTGGGGAGCGGGGGCTGCCTGCGGGGTGGGCTTTGCCGCCATCACGATGGAGCTGACCGCCGGCTTGGCGGGGCGAGCCTTGGCCCGGCTTGCGGGCGCGCGAACGGCTGCGACGGGGGTGTTGAGCGCCGCTTCGGCCTCGGGCTGGACCCGGGCGGCTGTTTTCCGTTTTGAGGGGGCGACGGGTTTGGCGGTCAAGTCGACGCGGCTGGCACGCTTGGTGGGGGCAGGAGGCAAAGGCATAAAGTCAATCTAGGCTGAGCAAGTCCCACCGCGTGAGCCGCGGGGAGGCAGGGGACACTGTAGCGCATCCGTGCGACGGAGCCGGGCGCGGCACGGGGCGGGTGGCTGACGTGCCGGTCTGGTGACCCTTTGGGGGTCAAGGGCTTTGAGGGGTTGGACATGAAAAAAGCCGCACGAGGCGGCTTTTTCACGGCATTTGCAGAGGCCTCAAGCGGCTTTCTTGAGGGCCTTGACCGATTTCAGGACTTCGTCCACATGGCCAGGGACCTTGAGGCCGCGCCATTCCTGAACCAGGACGCCATCGGCATTCAGCAAAAAAGTGCTGCGTTCAATGCCCTTGACTTTTTTGCCGTACATGATTTTGTTTTTCACCACGCCAAACATGTGGCACATTTTTTCTTCGGTGTCGGCAATCAGTTCAAAAGGCAATTCCAATTTCGCCTTGAAATCGTCGTGGGACTTCATGTTGTCGCGCGACACGCCAAACACGATGGCGCCGGCCTTCACGAACTCCTTGTGCTTGTCGCGGAACTGCATCGCTTCGGTGGTGCAGCCCGGGGTGTTGTCCTTGGGATAGAAATACAGTACAACCGCTTGGCCCAGATGAGATGTATTGGTCACCTTCGTGTCGCCCGTCGCAAGGGCTTCAAATTCAGGCAGGGGTTTGTTGACAACGATCGCCATAAGGTGTCTAACTCTCGCAATGTTGGGGGTTGTCGAGCCTCCGCCCAATGCCAAAATCGCCTTAATGCTTAAGGCTGCATAATGGTTGATTGGGCATCTGGAATCCCCCTATTTTAGCGCAAAGCACCGCAGCTTGCCTGGACCCGCCCAGGCTGGGGATGGGGCCGTCCCGGCTGGGCCGATGCCTGCGTCAGGTGGACGGTGGCACGGGCTCCAGCAGGGCGGCCAGCACCACGCGACGGCCTTCGCCAGCCAGGATGTTGTAGGTGCGGCAGGCGGCGCCCAGGTCCATGGTTTCCACCCCGACACGCGCATCGACGAGCGCCCGCAGCCATTGGGGGCGGGGAAAGCGCAGCCTGGTGCCGCTGCCGAACACCACCACCTCGGGCGGACCGTCCATCAGGCTCAGGGTCTGGGCAAACAGGTCGGCATTCAAGGCGTCGAAGCGGTCGCATGCCCAGTCCGCCATGGCGCCATCCGAACCCAGCAGCACGCTCGCCTCCAGGCGGCGTTGGCCCACCTGCAGCCAGTCGGGGCCATAGGCTTGGATCATGGAGGCGTCGGGGGAGTTGGCCTGGAACTTCATGGTGAGGGATACATGGGGCAGCTGCGCGATCGGCAGGCTGGGAACTCTTGATTTTGTAGCAATGCTAGCAGTTGCCGTCATGCGGGGTACGCCTGGCCGCAGGTGGGCGCGTTGCGCTTGCGGTTTCCGGTGGATGCGCCCGGGCTCGAGCCCAGGCCTGGGACGTCTGAACGGGGCGCAGGTCCGCCCGTTTGCACCGCTTGATCTGCACGCTGGCCACCTCCAGGCGGCCGCGCGGCGCGCGTTGAGGCTGTGCATTGCACGCCCATGGGCGGGTGGTGGGGCGGCGCCATGGCAAAATTCCTCGTTTCAACCTTGCTGCCCGCCGGAGGGCCCTGTGAAACAGATCAAGAAGTCGACCAAACTCGCCCATGTGTTGTATGACATTCGGGGTCCCATCATGGACGCGGCGCGTCAGATGGAAGAGGACGGCCAGCAGATCATCAAGCTCAACATCGGCAACCTGGCGCCCTTTGGCTTTGATGCGCCCGAGGAAATCCAGCAGGACATGATCCGCAACCTGCCGAACTCGGCCGGGTATTCGGACAGCAAAGGCATCTTCGCGGCCCGCAAGGCCGTGGTGCACTACACGCAGCAGCAGGGCATCAAGGGCGTCCAGCTCGACGACGTCTACCTGGGCAACGGCGCCAGCGACCTGATCGTCATGGCCACGCAGGCGCTGCTCAACGAGGGCGACGAGCTGCTGCTGCCGGCGCCTGACTACCCGTTGTGGACGGCGGCGACCAGCCTGTCCGGCGGCACGCCCGTGCACTACAACTGCGACGAAGACAACGGCTGGATGCCCAGCCTGGACGACATCCGCAGCAAGGTCACGCCCCACACGCGCGGCATCGTCGTCATCAACCCCAACAACCCCACGGGCGCGCTGTATTCGGACGAGCTGCTCAAGGGCATCGTCGCCATCGCCCGCGAGCACAACCTGGTCATCCTGGCCGACGAGGTCTACGACAAGGTGCTGTTCGACGACGTGAAGCACACGGCGCTGGCCAGCCTGTCCAGCGACGTGCTCACGCTGACCTTCAACTCGCTCTCCAAGTCGTACCGCTCGTGCGGCTACCGCGCCGGCTGGATGGTCGTGACCGGTGACAAGGAGGCCGCGGCCGACTACATCGAAGGCCTGAACATGCTCGCCAACATGCGCCTGTGCGCCAACGTGCCGGGGCAATGGGCCATCCAGACGGCCCTGGGCGGCTACCAGAGCATCAACGACCTGGTGTGCGAAGGCGGTCGCCTGCGCCGCCAGCGCGACCTTGCCTACGAGCTCATCTCGCAGATCCCGGGCGTCACCTGCGTCAAACCGCAGGCTGCGCTCTACATGTTCCCCAAGCTCGACCCGCAGATCTACCCGATCGACGACGACCGCCAGTTCTTCCTTGACGTGCTCAAGGCCACGCGGGTGATGCTGGTGCAGGGCTCGGGCTTCAACTACCCCGGCAACCACCATTTCCGCATCGTCTTCCTGCCGCACGAGGACATGCTGCGCGAAGCCATTCGCCGCCTGGCCGACTTCCTGGCGAAGTACCGCGAGAAGGCGGCCGCGCGCGCCGGCCAGCCTGTGGCGCCTGAGGCCAAGGCCACGGCCAGCGCCAAGGTGGCCGAGCTGCCCCGACGCGCCTGAAGCGTGCTTGGGGGTATGCCGATGTTGCCGTTCAGGATGAAACGGCAACCGGCCCATACTCCTTTGATTTTCTTTTCCCATCGATCGGCGGCCGCGTGCCGCCGACACCTTGTTTGAGACTTGCTGACATGAAACCACTGAAAGTTGGACTGCTGGGCCTGGGCACCGTGGGCGGGGGCACCTTCACCGTTCTCCACCGCAACGCCGAAGAAATTCGTCGTCGTGCCGGCCGGTCCATTGAAGTGGCCATGGTGGCCGACCTGGACGTCGACAAGGCCAAGCAGCTCGTGGGCGACACTGGTGCGCGCATCGTGCCCGACGCCCGCGAGGTCATCGCCAACCCCGAGATCGACGTGGTGGTCGAGCTGATCGGCGGCTACGGCATCGCCAAGACGCTGGTGCTGGAGGCCATCGCCGCCGGCAAGCACGTGGTGACGGCCAACAAAGCCTTGTTGGCCGTGCACGGCACCGAGATCTTCAAGGCCGCGGCCGACAAGGGCGTGATCGTGGCCTTCGAGGCGGCCGTGGCCGGCGGCATCCCCATCATCAAGGCGTTGCGCGAAGGCCTGACCGCCAACCAGATCCAGTGGGTGGCCGGCATCATCAACGGCACGACCAACTTCATCCTGTCCGAGATGCGCGACAAGGGCCTGGACTTTGACGTCGTCCTGAAGGAAGCCCAGCGCCTGGGCTATGCGGAAGCCGATCCCACCTTCGACATCGAAGGCGTGGACGCCGCGCACAAGGTCACGCTGATGAGCGCCATCGCCTTCGGCATCCCGGTGCAGTTCGACAAGGCCTACGTCGAGGGCATCACCAAGCTGTCGTCGGTCGACATCACCTACGCCGAGCAACTGGGCTACCGCATCAAGCTGCTGGGCATCACCAAGCGCGCCGACAAAGGCGTGGAGCTGCGCGTGCACCCCTCGCTGGTGCCGGCCAAGCGCCTGATCGCCAACGTCGAAGGCGCGATGAACGCCGTCGTCGTGCAGGCCGATGCCGTGGGCGCGACGCTGTACTACGGCAAGGGCGCGGGGGCCGAGCCCACGGCCAGCGCCGTGATCGCCGACTTGGTCGACATCGCGCGCCTGCATGACGCCGATCCGCAGCACCGCGTGCCGCCGCTGGCCTTCCAGACCAGCACCCTGCGCGATGCCGGCCAGGAGCTGCCGGTGCTGCCCATGAGCGACATCGTCACCAGCTACTACCTGCGCATCCGCGTGGCCGACGAAGCCGGCGTGCTGGCCAAGATCACCGGCCTGTTGGCCGGCGCCGGCATCAGCATCGACGCCGTGCTGCAGCGCGAGGCCGACGAAGTCGGCGGCGAGGGCTCGCTGCAGACCGACCTCATCATCCTGACGCACGACACGCGCGAGGGCGACATGGACAAGGCGCTGGCCGAAATCCAGGGCCTGCCCACGGTGTTGGCCCCCATCACGCGCATCCGCAAGGAAGAGTTGAACTGATTGAATGGGGTATGCGCCGCTTCTCGTTGAAAGATGAACGGGAATTCGGGTGTACTCCTGCTGATCAGCAGATTGTGCCCGCATCATGGGGCGCAGTCTTCCTCCGATGCGAGCGCCGTGTCAGGCGCCTGCGTGCCGGCACCCGTCCGGGGGCAGGTGCCTGATGAGGCGCTGGCCTGGCCCGTGCGGGCGCACGCAGGGCAGGGCGTGTGGGCTCCGATGCATCCCTTGCAACGCGGTTGAACTGCCCAGTCTCTGCGGGTGACGGCGCATCCGCTGACCTCGTGGACCACGCTCAGGTCCCGTCGCCGGTCTTTGCGGCCTGTCTGGCCACCGCGGCGATCGATTCGTCACCGGGCTGGTCCCGTCAGCGGCCCCGACCGCCTGTCCTGTACCGGTCACGTGGCCGGTCACCCGACTGGCCTTCGTGCCCACAGCCCGGCGAAGCCGGTACAAACTGCGCGAAAATCACGCGTTTACCGCTGCATGCCCCTTGCGTCATGCGCGTGCGTCAGCCGGCGCCATGGCGCCGCTCCTTCCTTGGTGACCCCATGCTTTACCTCTCCACGCGCGGCCACGCCGAGCGCAAACACTTCTGCGACATCCTGCTCGAAGGCCTGGCGCCCGATGGTGGCCTGTACCTGCCCGAGCACTACCCGCGGTTTGACGACGCCAGGCTGACCCAGCTGCGCGAGCTGCACGCCCGCGAGGGCTACGCCGCGCTGGCCCACGCCTTGCTCAGCGAGTACATCGACGACATCCCGTCCGACGACCTGCTGGCCATCTGCCGCAAGACCTACACGCGCGAGGTGTTCGGCACCGACGCCATCGTGCCGCTGAAGGCGCTCGAGCCCGGCCTCTACCTCGAAGCCCTGTCCAACGGCCCCACGCTGGCCTTCAAGGACATGGCCATGCAGCTGCTGGGCAACCTGTTCGAGTACGAGCTGGGCCGCCGCCAGGCCGAGCTCAACATCCTGGGCGCGACCAGTGGCGACACGGGCAGCGCGGCCGAATACGCTATGCGCGGCAAGCGCGGCATCCGCGTGTTCATGCTGAGCCCGCACGGCCGCATGAGCCCGTTCCAGCAGGCGCAGATGTTCAGCCTGCAGGACCCCAACATCCACAACATCGCCGTCGAAGGCGTGTTCGACGATTGCCAGGACATCGTCAAGGCCGTCAGCAACGACCACGCCTTCAAGGCCCGGTACAAGATCGGCACCGTCAACTCCATCAACTGGGCGCGTCTGCTGGCCCAGGTGGTGTATTACTTCGCCGGCTACTTTCAGGCCACGCGCGAGAACACCGAGCGCGTCAGCTTCACCGTGCCCAGCGGCAACTTCGGCAACGTCTGTGCCGGCCACGTGGCGCGGCAGATGGGCCTGCCCATCGAACAGCTGGTGGTGGCGACGAACGAGAACGACGTGCTCGACGAGTTCTTCCGCACCGGCGTCTACCAGGTGCGTGATTCGGCCAACACCTGGGAGACGTCCAGCCCGTCGATGGACATCTCCAAGGCCAGCAACTTCGAGCGCTTCGTGTTCGACCTGCTGGGCCGCAACGGCGATGAGCTGCGCGGCCTGTTCGGCGAGCAGCTGGGCCGCACCGGGCGGTTTGACCTGAGCGGCGACGCCCGCTTTGCCGATGCCGCCGCACGCTACGGTTTTGTGAGCGGCAAGAGCACACACGCCAACCGGCTCGACACCATCCGCGCCGTGCACGGCCAGTTCGGCGTGACCATCGACACGCACACGGCCGACGGCGTGAAGGTGGCGCGCGAGCAGGCCAAGCCCGGCGTGCCCATGATCGTGCTCGAGACGGCGCTGCCGATCAAATTTGCCGCCACCATCACCGAGGCGCTGGGCCACGAACCCGATCGCCCGGCGCAGTTCAACGGCATCGAAGACCTGCCCAAGCGCGTGGTCGTGCTGCCGGCGGATGCCGAAGCGGTCAAGCAGCTGATCGAGGCTGAATGCCGCTGATGGCGGGGTATGCGGCATTTGCCGTTGGTATGAAAACGGCAACTGCTGCATATCCGTTGATTCAATGCTTGCCCTGACCGCAGCACCATGAGGCCCAGCAAGCTCATCTTCCTGCCGGGCGCCGCCGGCCGGTCCGATTACTGGGACACCGTGGCGGCCGCCCTGCAGCACCCGGCCCGGCGCTGCAGCCTGGGCTGGCCGGGCTTTGCCGACGTGCCGGCGCGGGACGATGTGCAGGGCTTTGACGACCTGGTGCGCCTGGTGCAGGCGGAGATCGACCAGCCCTGCGCGCTGATCGCCCAGTCCATGGGCGGCGCCGTGGCCTTGAGCGCCGTGTTGCAGCGCGCGCCTGCGGCGCGGGCCCAGGTCACGCACCTGGTGCTGGCCGTCACCTCGGGCGGCGTGGACCTGAGCGGCGTGGGTGCGCAGGATTGGCGCGCCGCCTTCCTGGCCGAGCGGCCCCGGGTGCCACGCTGGTTCACCGACCTGCGCCTGGATGTGAGTGCGCAGCTGCCCGAGCTGCGGCAAGCCTGTCTGCTGATCTGGGGCGACAGCGATCCCATCAGCCCGGTCGCCGTCGGCGAGCGCCTGCAGGCCGGCCTGGCGCAGGCGCGGCTGGTCGTGCTGCCGGGCGCCGGCCACGACCTGGTCCTGACCCACGCCACCGATGTGGCGCGGCTGATCGACGAGCACCTCAGCTTTTCCCCCCACGAACTGCCATGACCCCCTGGACCGAACTGGACGTTGCCCTGGCCCACCTGCTGGCCCAGGCCCAGCCGCTGACCCGCACCGAGGTGGTGCCCTGCGAGGCCGCGGCGGGCCGGGTGCTGGCGCAGGCGGTGGTGTCGGCGCTGGACGTGCCGCCGGCCGACAACTCGGCCATGGATGGCTATGCCGTGCGACTGGCTGATTGGGCGTTGCCCTCGGCCGGCAGCCCGTTGCCTGCGCTGCCGGTGTCGCAGCGCGTGGCCGCGGGCGAGGTGCCCCAGCCCCTGCAGCCCGGCACGCTGGCGCGCATCTTCACCGGGGCCACGCTGCCGCCCGGCGCCGATGCCGTGCAGATGCAGGAGCTGGCCGAGCCCCAGGCCGACGGCACCGTGCGCCTGCTCAGCCTGCCGCGGCCCGGCGAGTGGATCCGGCGCCAGGGCGAGGACATCGCCACCGGCGCCACCGTGTTGCCGGTCGGCCGCCGCCTGAGCGCATTCGACCTGGGCCTGGCGGCCTCGGTCGGCGTGCCGGCCCTGCAGGTCGTCGCGCGCCCGCGCGTGGCCGTGCTGTGTTCGGGCAACGAGCTGGTGGCGCCAGGCGCCGTGGCGCCGCAGGCCTTGCCCGCGGGCCAGATCTTCAACAGCAACCGCCCGGTGCTGCTGGCGCTGCTGCGGGCCCTGGGCTGTGCGGTGAGCGACCTGGGCGTGGCGCCCGACGACCTGGCGCAGACGCAGGCCTTGCTGGCCGAGGCGGCCCGCGACCACGACCTGGTGCTGGCCAGCGGCGGCATGTCGGTGGGCGAGGAAGACCACATGAAAGCCGCGGTGCAGGCGCTGGGCGAGCTGGCACTGTGGCAGATCGCCATGAAGCCCGGCAAGCCGTTTGCGTTCGGCCGGCTGCGGCGCGGTGCCCGGGCCGGGCAGGCCTGGTTCATCGGCCTGCCGGGCAACCCGGTGTCGAGCAGCGTGTGCAGCCTGCTGCTGGTGCGCCCGTTCGTGCTGGCCCTGCAGGGCGTGACGGGCGAGGCGCTGGCTTGGCCGGCGCAGCCGCTGCGGGCCGACTTTGCCGTGCCCAAGGCCGGCAAGCGGCGCGAATTCCTGCGCGTGCGCCGCAACCCGCAGGGTGGGCTGGACCTGTTTGCGCACCAGGGCTCGGGCGTGCTCACCTCGCTGGCCTGGGCCGATGGCCTGGTCGACCTGCCCGCGGGCCAGACCGTGGCGCCGGGCGATGCCGTGCGCTACATCGCGCTGAGCGATCTGGGCTGAGGCGGCGCCTCGCTGGCGGGCTTCGTCGCGTCCTGCAGCAGGAGTCATCCTGCGCAGCAGCGTGGTGCGCGTGGTTGCAGTGTGGGGCCGAGCAGGCGCTGCAGCGGTGGCCAGGCCGCGGCCTCGCGCCACGGTTGCCGGGCCGCTCGGCCGGACTTGGCCAGGCCGAGGGCGCTTGGCGGCGGGACTGCACGGTCGCCCAGATGGCGGCGGGGCGGGCCTGTTTTTGCGACCATGGGGGCTTGTTCCACCGATTGGCCCCTCGCATGTCCCCTTTGCTCGACCCCTTGCAGCTTGGCCCCGTTCGCCTGCCCAACCGCATCGTCATGGCGCCGCTCACCCGCATGCGCTGCTTCCAGGGCCGCGCGCCGGGCGAGCTGCAGGCCACCCACTATGCGCAGCGCGCCGATGCCGGCCTGATCCTCACCGAAGCTACCAGCGTCAGCCCCATGGGCGTGGGCTATCCCAACACCCCGGGCATCTGGACCGAAGAGCAGGTGATCGGCTGGAAGCGCGTGGTCGACGCCGTGCACGCCCAGGGTGGCCGCATTTGCATCCAGCTGTGGCACGTGGGCCGCATCTCCGACCCCGAGCTGCTGGAGGGCGCCTTGCCCGTCGCGCCCAGCGCGATTGCCCCGGCCGGCGACGTCAAGGTGCTGCGCCCCAAGCGGCCCTACAGCGTGCCGCGTCCGCTGGAGACGGCCGAAATCGCCGAGGTGGTGCGGGACTTTGCCCGCGCCGCGGCCAACGCCAAGGCGGCCGGTTTCGATTTCGTCGAGGTGCACGCCGCCAACGGCTACCTGTTCGACCAGTTCATGCACGACGGCAGCAACCAGCGCACCGACCAGTACGGCGGCCCGGTCGAGAACCGCGCCCGGCTGCTGATGGAGGTGCTGGACGCCATGGCCCAGGTCTGGCCGAGCGAGCGCATCGGCGTGCACCTGAACCTGATGAGCAGCAGCCACGACATGCACGACAGCAACCCCAAGGCCCTGTTCACCCACGTGGCGCAGCAGCTGCAGGCGCGCCAGATCGGCTTCCTGTTCGCCCGCGAGGCGCTGGTGGGCGAGGGCGCCGCTGCCGTGCTGCCCATGGGCCAACACGTGCGCCCGGTCTACCGCGGCACCTACATCGCCAACGAAGGCTTCACGCGCGAGACCGGTGAGCGGGTGCTGGAGCGGGGCTGGGCCGACGCCGTGGCCTATGGCCGCGACTACATGGCCAACCCCGACCTGGTGACGCGCTTCGCGCGCGGCGCGGCGCTCAACGTGCTCAACGACCGCACCGTGTATTCGGCCGACGGCACGGGCTACAACGACTACCCGGTGCTGGACGCGACAAGCGCCTGACGCGGCCGATGGCGCCTCGCACGCCGCGCCGCTGCGCCGGTCAGGCGTGAGGCGCGGGGGAGGTGCTTGGCCCGTGAGTGGCGCACGCGCTGCCCTTGGGCAGGACACGTCGGGCCTTGCGCAGTGACCGGCATCTCTTCAGGCGACCCCGGGAGCCCATGCGGGCCGTGGGCGAATCTGGGTAAATCCACTGAGAGGAGTTCAGGGGTATACGGTTGTTTCCGATGTTAGAAAAACGGAAATTCGCCCATACTCCTTTTGAGCAGCGAGGGCTGAAGGCGGTCCAAGCGTGCGAGACACGCAGGTGGCAGCGCCGCGCACACGCGCCGGCTAGAGTGTGCGGCGACTGTCGTCATCCCTGTATCGGGTGTGCTGCGGCGCACCCCCAACCTGTTCCGCCCCAGCCATGACCGTTTCCGTTTCCGAAGCGATGAACTCGCGCGCGTCGATCCGCGACTTTCTGCCCACCCCCGTGCCCGAAGACGTGCTGCGCCGTGTGCTGAGCACGGCCTCGCGGGCTCCCTCGGGGGGCAACCTGCAGCCCTGGCACATCGACATCGTGTCGGGCGAGAAGCTGGATCAGCTCAAGGCGCTGATGCAGCAGACCCTGGCCGACGTGGCGTCGGGCGCGCACAGCGAGGCGCGCGAGTACGACATCTACCCCAAGGAGCTGGCAGCGCCTTACCGCGACTACCGCTTCAAGGTCGGGGAAGACATGTACGCCCGCCTGGGCATCCCGCGCGAAGACAAGGCGGCCCGGCTGCAGTGGTTTGCCCGAAATTACCAGTTCTTTGGCGCGCCCACGGCCCTGTTCTGCACCGTCGATCGCGGCATGGGGCCACCCCAGTGGAGCGACCTGGGCATGTTCCTGCAAAGCGTGATGCTGCTGTTGCGCGAGGAAGGGCTGGACAGCTGCGCCCAGGAGTGCTGGGCGGTCTATCCGACCACGATCCGCGGTTTCCTGGGCACGCCGGACAACCGCATGCTGTTCACCGGCATGTCCATCGGCTACCGCAACCCCGATCATCCGGTGAACGCGCTGCGCACAGGCCGCGCAGCGCTCGACGGCTTCGTCCAGTTCCACGGCTGATCGGCCGCACGGTCTGGGCCAGGAGGCGGGCCCAGGCGCGACGGTGTCGAGGCCGTCCTGCACGATGGGCTGTGTTGCCATCGCCTGGCGCGCTGAAGAGGCTCCGCTTGGATGGCAGCCGTCAGCCTGAGGGCCTGACGCCGGCGCCAGGACTGGGTTGAGCGCGCGCACCCGGCGCTGACCGCCAGCCGGCGACGACGCCGTTGGCCGCATGCCGAATCGGTCGGCGGCAAGAACGCCAGCCTCGGTGAAATGATGGTCAGGCCAGCAGGCCGTGACAGGCGAACTGGAGGAGGGCATGACCGTGGAGCGTTTCAAGCAGCCGTTGCAGGCACCGACCCAAGCGTGCCTCGATGCCGCGCCCCGGGTGGCCCGGGTGGCGCCGACCCCGGCCTTGCCCGAGGCGCCGCCTCAACCCGCCTCACCACCCGTGGCGCAGGCGTTGCAGCCTCAGCCCAGAGGCCATGTGCGCACCGCCATCGGCCTGCTGCTGGCCGGCATGGCGTGCTTTGCCATCTCGGACGCACTGGCCAAGCACCTGGCGCCGCGCGTGGCGGTGCCCGAGCTGGTCTGGTTCCGCTACGTGCTGCTGGCGCTCACCATCGTGCCGCTGCTGGCCCGCAACCGCGCCTTGCTGCACTCGCCGCGCAAGCTGTTCCAGGTGGGCCGCTGCATGGGCATGCTGGGCGCCGCGCTGTTGTTCGTGGCCGCGCTGGGCGTCATGCCCCTGGCCGAGGCGACGGCCATCGCCTTTGCCTCGCCCACCTTCACCACGGCGCTGTCGGCGCTGCTGCTCAAGGAGCGCGTGGATGGCTGGCGCTGGTTCATCGTGCTGGCCGGCCTGGGCGGCGTGCTGGTGGTCATGCAGCCGGGCACGGCGGCCTTTCAGCCCGCGGGGCTGCTGGCCCTGGCGTCGGCGCTGTGCTGGGCCGTCGCGGTGATGTTCACGCGCAAGGTGGCCGAGACCGACAGCGTGCGGACCACCATGGCGTACTCGGCCCTGGTCGGCCTGCTGGCGACCAGCGTGGTGGCCTGGCCCAGCCTGCGCTGGCCGGCGCAGGCCGATTGGCTGCCGCTGCTGGGCATGGCCTGCGCCTGGTGCGGGGCCCAGTGGCTGGTGGTGACGGCTTACCAGCGCATGAACGCCTCGGTGCTGGCGCCGTTTGCCTATGCGCAGCTGCTGTTTGCCGCGCTGCTGGGCCTGGTGTGGTTCGGCTACTGGCCTTCGCTGCATGCCGTGCTGGGCATGGCCATCATCCTGGCCTGTGGGGTGGCCGCCGCCTGGCGCGCGCGTGCCTGAAGGGCCATGGCAGTATGGGTGGTTTGCCGTTTTTGGAACAACAGAAGCGACCTGATACTCTGAAGCTGATGAGCAGGGTGCGTGGCAACATCGCCCTCGTCGGGGCTGCTGCGCCCATCCTGTCCACGGCGAAGGCGGTCTGCGGCCGGAATGCGGAAGGCTTGCAACCGAGGGGCGGGTGAGCCGTCACCCAAGCCAACCACCGCCAGGATTCAACCGTGCTGGGCAGGCGTACGGGCGGCAGGTGGCAGCGCTGGCGTTCGCGTCGCCGTGAGCCATGGTCTGCTCGTCGTCTTCGGGGTAGTCGTCCATCGGCACGATTTCGAACAAATCAGCACCGCGCGCGGTGGCACTGCCGAGCCGAACGCGTTTTCCAACACCAACACCGTTGCTGGCGCAGGGGGCCGGTCCAGCCGGATTGTTCCTCGCGACTTTGGACGGGCTTGGCAGGCCCCGGACTGAGCGCGCTGTGCGTACTGTGCGCGCCTCGCGCCTCGCACCTCGCGCCTCGCACCTCGCACCTCGCACCTCGCACCTCGCACCTCGCACCTCGCACCTCGCACCTCGCACCTCGCACCTCGCACCTCGCACCTCTGGCCGAGGCGCCCAGTTCGCAGGCCCAGGGGCTGCTGCGGGCCCTTTGCGAGGCCGCAGAAGGCGCGCACAGGCGGTGCGGCTGGTCTGCCCGAGGGCGCATACCCGCGTCGCAACGGTTCCTGTCGCTGGCGGCTGCGGGCCTGCACTGTCCATCGCCGTGAGCCACCGCGCCCGGCATGTGCGACAGGAACTCGCCGAACGCCTGCAAGCGATCACCGCTTGAAATCGTCCCGATGGCGACAGACCCGGGTTTCCAAACCGGGTGAATGAGGCGATTTTCCAGAGTAAAGATGCCCTTGGACTGGTGCATACCCGAGTTTCCAAAGTGGACGAGCTCCTTAGACTGACTGCATCAACGCGATGTGAAAAGCGCGACGACAAGAAGACCGAGGGACTTGTTCTGCGTTGCCAACCAGGAGACCGCCATGCCCGCCACCGACTGCCTTGCCTGCCCGCCCCCCGCCTTGTGTCGTCGACCGGCGGTTCGCGGGCTTGACGTGAGCGGGCGGTAAGACCATGCATGCGTATTTCGTGCGGCGCGTGCTGTCGCTGCTGCCCACGCTGCTCATCGCCAGCCTGATCGTGTTCGTGTCGATCCGGCTCATTCCCGGCGATGTGATCGACCTCATGCTGAGCAACAACGACATCGCGGCCGACACCAAGAGCCGCGAGCAGATCGTGGTGGCGCTGGGCCTGGACAAGCCCATGTGGCAGCAGTACCTGGTGTGGCTCAAGGGTCTGCTGCAGGGCGACCTGGGCGAATCGCTGTGGCAGAGCGTGCCCGTGGTCGACCTGATCGCCGAGCGCCTGCCCGTGACCTTCGAGCTGGGGCTGATTGCCCTTGTGGTGTCGCTCACCATGGCGCTGCCCATCGGCATCTATTCGGCCATCCGCCAGGACACGGCGGGCGACTACATCTCCCGCTCGATTTCCATCCTGCTGCTGGCCGTGCCCAGCTTCTGGCTCGGCACCATGGTGGTGGTGTTTCCCTCGATCTGGTGGGGGTGGTCGCCGCCGATGGACTACGTGGCCTTCTCCGACGATCCCTGGCAGAACCTCAAGCAGATGCTGGTGCCCAGCATCGTGTTGGGCACCTCGCTGTCGGCCATCACCATGCGCATGACGCGCACCATGATGCTGGAGGTGCTGCGGCAGGACTACATCCGCACGGCGCAGGCCAAGGGCCTGGGCGAACGCACCATCGTGCTGCGCCATGCGCTGCGCAATGCGCTGATTCCGGTCATCACGCTCATTGGCCTGCAGGCACCGCTGCTGGTGGGCGGCGCCATCATCATCGAGCAGATCTTCGTGATCCCGGGCATGGGCATGCTGCTGCTGGATGCGGTCAGCCAGCGCGACTACCCCATCGTCACCGGCGTGTTCCTGCTCGTGGGGGTGGCGGTCCTGTTCATCAACCTCGTGGTCGACCTGAGCTATGGCCTGCTCGACCCCAAAGTGCGGAGCCGTTGAGATGAGCCTTTCCCACGTGTCCTCACCCGGCGCGCGCCGCCCGGGCCTGGTTGATCCGATGGCCGGGAGGCTGGCATGACTGCTGGGACCTCGTCGTTGCCGACCGCGGTGTCTGCCGCCCCCGCTGCTCCGCGCCGCATGGGCGCTGTGCGGGTGTTCCTGCGCCGGCTGGTGCGCGAAAAACCGCTGGGGCTGGCGGGTGGCGTGATCCTGCTGCTGTTCGTGTTCTGCGGCGTGTTCGCCGGCTGGATCGCGCCCTACGGGTACAACGAAATCCTGCAGGGTGATCGCCTGCAGGGGCCCAGCTGGACGCATTGGTTCGGCACCGACAACCTGGGCCGCGACGTGCTGGCGCGCTGCATCTACGGCGCGCAGCTGTCGGTCATCATCGGCTGTTTGGCGGCGCTGCTGGCCACGGTGATCTCCACGGTGCTGGGCATCGTCAGCGGCTACTTCGGCGGTCGCGTGGACATGTTCATCCAGCGCTTCGTCGACGCCTGGATGAGCTTTCCCGACCTCGTCGTGCTGATCGTGGTGGTGGCCGTGCTCGGCCCCGGCATGCCGCAGATCATCGCCACGCTGGGCGTGCTGCTGGGCATCGGCGGCTCGCGCGTGGTGCGATCGGCCGTGGTCTCGGTGCGCGAGAACACCTACGTGCACGCCGCGCAGTCGCTTGGGGCTTCCACGCCGCGCGTGCTGTGGAGCCACATCCTGCCCAACGTCATGGCCCCGATCATCGTGCTGTTCACCACGCGCGTGGGGTTCGCCATCCTGGCCGAATCCGGGCTGTCCTTCCTGGGGCTGGGCGTGCCGCCACCGGCACCCACCTGGGGCTCGATGCTGTCGGGCAGCGGCCGCTCCTTCATGTTCGAAGGGCCTTGGCTGGCGCTGGCGCCTGGCCTGTGCCTGACGGCGGTGGTCTACGCCACCAACGTGTTCGGCGATGCGATGCGCGACCTGCTCGATCCGCGCATGCGTGGCACGCGTTGAGCCGCATCGCTTCGCATCACGGGTTTCCAGTTACTTGGCTGCCGGCGGTGCCGGCATGGGTTTCGCGCGATCTCGGCCAGTTGGCCGACACAACACAGGAGACCGCTTCATGACCTGCATCAAGACCCTGGCCCGCATCGGGCTGTTGGCTGGCGCTGCGGCGCTGGGCGCTGGAGGCGCCGTTGCGCAGGAGACGCCGCAGTATGGCGGCAGCCTCAGCATCGCCAACGTCTACCGAACCGTGGCGCCGCTGTCGTTCGATGCGGCCGACTGGAACTGGAAGTTCAACCAGGACCTGGGCTTGGTCAACGAATCGCTGCTGGTGGCGGACCTGAGCAAGAGCCGCACCCAGGGCGGCCCCTACGCGTTCATCAGTGACGCCTACCTGCCCATGGCCGCCGTCCGGGGTGAGCTGGCCGAAAGCTGGCAGATGCAGGACAACCCGCAGCAGCTGGTGATCAAGCTGCGCAAGGGCGTGATGTTTCCCGAGAAGAAGGGCGTGATGGCGTCGCGCGAGCTGACGGCCGACGACGTGGTCTACAGCTTCAACCGCTACAACAACAGCCCCAAGAAGGTGGCCAATTACTTCGACCACATCGACAAGGTCGAGGCCACCGACAAGTACACGGTGGTGATCCGCTTCAACAAATACATGGCCGAATGGGATTACCGCTTCGGCTGGGGCTATTACTCGTCCATCGTGCCCAAGGAGGTGGTCGAGGCTGGCGCCAACAACTGGCGCAATGCCAACGGCACCGGCCCGTTCATGCTGACCAACTACGTGCAGGGCAACACCCTGGCCTACAAGAAAAACCCCGTCTATTGGGACAGCATCACGCTGGGCGGCAAGTCCTACAAGCTGCCCTTCGTCGAGACGCTCAGCTACCGCGTCATCAAGGACGAATCCACGGCCTTGACGGCTTTGCGCACCGGCAAGCTGGACATCATGGAGGCGGTGCCCTGGAGTGCCGTGGATGAGCTGAAGAAGAGCGCCCCGCCGCTCAAGTGGAACCGCTGGCTGTCCACGCTGGGCAACTACGTGGCGCTGCGCACCGACACCAAGCCCTTCGATGACCTCCGCGTGCGCCGCGCGCTGAACATGGCGGTCGACCGCGACCAGATCATCAAGACCTTCTACGGCGGCCAGGCCGAGGTGCTGGGCTATCCCATGACACCGGATTTCGGGCCGTACTACGAGAAGCTGGCGACCATGCCCGAGGCCGTGAAGGAGCTGTTCACCTACAACCCCGACAAGGCCAAGAAGCTGCTGGCCGAGGCCGGCTACCCGAACGGCTTCAGCGTCAAGGTGCAGACCAGCTCGGTCAACACCAACAACGAGGTCTTGTCCATCGTGGCCTCGCAGCTGGCTAAGGTGGGCGTGAAGCTGGAGATCCAGGTGCTGGAGTACCCGGCCTATCTCTCGGCCATGACCACCAAGACCCATGCGCCGGCCTATTTCATGAACCAGGGGCACACCAACCCCACGACCAGCCTGCGCAAGGCGTTCGGCAGCGGGCAGATCTGGAACCCGTCGCAGTACTCGGACAAAGCCTTCGACGCCAAGCTGGAAGCCGCACAGACCGAACCCGATGAAGCCAAGCGCCAGGAGCTGCTGCGCGCCATGACGCGCGAGATCCTCGAAAAAGCGCCGCACATCTGGTTGCCTACGCCGTACGTCTACACCGCCTGGTGGCCCTGGGTGAAGAACTACAGCGGCGAGCTGCGTGCCGGCGCCGAGCGGCCCGGCCCCATCCACGCCCGCATCTGGGTCGACCAGGCCATGAAGAAAAAGCTGGGCTTTTGAGCGACTGAGCAGCCTCTGACGCACAGCCGGCCGGGCCGGCTGTTCACGTACCCCACACAGGAGACCATTTCATGATCCGCATCCCGACCTGGACCCGACTTGGCCTGTGGGCTGGCGCTGCGGCACTGGCCGCTGGTAGCGCCCTGGCCCAGGAGCCGCAGCCCGGCGGTTCGCTGAGCATCGCCACCGTCTACCGCACCGTGACGCCGCTGTCGTTCGACCCGGCCGACTGGAATTGGAAGTTCAACCAGGACATGGGCCTGGTCAACGAGGCCCTGTTTGCCGCCGACCTGAGCAAGGCGCGGTCGCGCGGCGGCAAGCAGCCCTTCATCTCGGACGGCTACCTGCCGTCCAACGCCATCCGCGGCGAGCTGGCCGAGAGCTGGCAGATGCTGGAGAACCCCCTGCGCGTGGAGGTCAAGCTGCGCAAGGGCGTGATGTTCCCCGAGAAGAAAGGCGTGATGGCCGCGCGCGAGATGACGGCCGCCGACGTGGTCTACAGCTACGACCGCTACAACACCAGCCCCAAAAAGCAGGCCGGCTACTACGACTACATCGACAAGGTGGAGGCGACCGACAAGCACACGGTGGTCTTCACCTTCAACAAGTACTTCACCGAATGGGACTATCGCTTCGGCTGGGGCTACTACAACGCCATCATGGCCAAGGAGGTGGTGGAGGCCGGGGCCAGCAACTGGCGCAACGCCAACGGCACCGGCCCCTACATGCTGAGCAACTACGTCCAGGGCAACTCGCTCACGTTCAAGAAGAACAAGGACTACTGGGACAGCGAAACCATTGCTGGCAAGACCTACAAGCTGCCCTTCGCCGAGACCATCAACTACCGCTTCATCAAGGACGAATCGACGGCGCTGACGGCCTTGCGCACGGGCAAGCTCGACATCATGGAGGCCGTGCCCTGGAGCGCCGTGGATGAGCTGAAGAAGAATGCGCCCCAGCTCAAGTGGAACCGCTGGCTGTCGACCCTGGGCACCTTCATCGCGCTGCGCGTGGACACCAAGCCCTTCGACGACGTGCGCGTGCGGCGCGCGCTGAACATGGCGGTCGACCGCGACCAGATCATCAAGACCTACTACGGCGGCAACGCCGAACTCCTGGGCTACCCCATGCACCCCGATTACACGGGGTACTACGAGCCACTGTCGGCCATGCCGGCCTCGATCAAAGAGGTGTTCAGCTACAACCCCGAGCAGGCCAAGAAGCTGCTGGCCGAGGCGGGCTACCCGAACGGCTTCAGCTTCAAGGTGCAGACCACCTCCATCCACACCGCCAACGAGATGCTGTCCATGGTGGCCTCGCAACTGGCCAAGGTGGGCGTGAAGCTGGAGATCGAGGTGCTGGAGTACCCGGCCTACCTGTCGGCCATGACCACCAAGAAGAACGCCCCCGGCTACTTCATGAGCGTGGGCCTGACCAACCCGACGACCTCCGTGCGCAAGACCTTTGGCACGGGGCAGACCTGGAACCCGTCGCAATACACGGACAAGGCCCTGGACGCCAAGCTGGCCACCATGCTGCATGAGCCCGAAGAGGCCAAGCGCCAGCAGCTGCTGCGCGAGATGACGCGCGAGGTGCTGGAAAAGTCCCCGCACATCTGGTTGCCCAGCCCGTACTTCTACACCGCCTGGTGGCCCTGGGTGAAGAACTACGGCGGCGAGCTGCGCGCTGGTGGCGACCGGCCCGGCCCCATCCATGCCCGCATCTGGGTGGACCAGGCGATGAAGAAAAAGATGGGCTTCTAGCCCGGCCACACACACCGGCATCCGCATCCGCAACACACAAGGAGACAACCCCCATGACCCATTCCAAGTTCTTGAACCGCCTCAGCCTCGTGGCCTGCGCCGCTGCGCTGGCGGCCGGCGGCGCGCAGGCCCAGGAGACGCCGCAACCCGGCGGCTCGCTGAGCATCGCCACCGTGTTCCGCACCGTCGCGCCGTTGTCCTTCGATGCGGCCGACTGGAACTGGAAGTACAACCACGACATGGGGCTGGTCAACGAAACGCTGTTTGCCGCCGACCTGCGCAAGAGCCGCTCGCGCGGCGGCAAGCAGCCCTTCATCAACGACGCCTACATCCCGCCCGATGCCATGCGGGGCGAGCTCGCCGAGAGCTGGCAGCTGCTGGACAACCCGCGCCGCCTCGAGGTCAAGCTGCGCAAGGGCGTGATGTTCCCCGAGAAGAAGGGCGTGATGGCCGCGCGCGAGATGACGGCCGAGGACGTGGTCTTCAGCTACAACCGCTACAACACCAGTCCCAAGCGCCTGGCCACGGTGTATGAACACATCGACAAGGTCGAGGCCACCGACAAGCACACGGTGGTCTTCACCTTCAAAAAGTACGTGGCGGACTGGGACTACCGCTTCGGCTACGGCTACTACAACGCCATCGTGCCCAAAGAGGTGGCCGACGCGGGCGCGAACAACTGGCGCAACGCCAATGGCACCGGCCCGTTCATGCTGACCAACTACGTGCAGGGCAACACCCTCACGTACAAGAAGAACAAGGACTACTGGGACAGCGAGACCATCGGCGGCAAGGCCTACAAGCTGCCCTTCGTCGACACCATCAACTACCGCTTCATCAAGGACGAATCGACGGCCTTGACGGCCCTGCGCACGGGCAAGCTCGACCTCATGGAGGCCGTGCCCTGGAGCGCGGTCGAAGAGCTGAAAAAGAGTGCGCCCCAGCTGAAGTGGAATCGCTGGATGTCCACGCTGGGCACTTTCGTGGCCCTGCGTGTCGACACCAAGCCTTTCGACGACGTGCGCGTGCGCCGTGCGCTGAACATGGCGGTCGACCGCGAGCAGATCATCAAGACCTTCTTCGGCGGCAACGCGGAGATGCTGGGCTACCCCATGCACACCGACTACGCCGGCTACTACGAGCCGCTGTCGGCCATGCCGGCCTCGATCAAGGAGCTGTTCGCCTACAACCCCGAGCAGGCCAAGAAGCTGCTGGCTGAAGCCGGGCACCCGAACGGCTTCAGCTTCAAGGTGCAGACCAGCTCGGCCAGCACCAGCAACGAAATGCTGTCCATGGTGGCCTCGCAGCTGGCCAAGGTGGGCGTGACCATGCAGATCGAAGTGCTGGAGTACCCGGCCTTCCTCTCGACCATGACCACCAAGAAGAACGCACCGGGCTACTTCATGAGCACGGGGCACACCAACCCCATGGTCACGCTGCGCAAGACCTTTGG
Source organism: Comamonas serinivorans (assembly GCF_002158865.1). Lineage (NCBI taxonomy): Bacteria > Pseudomonadati > Pseudomonadota > Betaproteobacteria > Burkholderiales > Comamonadaceae > Comamonas > Comamonas serinivorans. Next base: position 2,148,872 of record NZ_CP021455.1, read on the forward strand.
CATCGGCCAGGCCTGGAACCCCTCGCAGTACGCCGACAAGGCCTTCGAAGCCAAGCTCGATGCCGCCCTGGAGACGTCCGACGAGGCCAAGCGCCAGCAGATCATGCGCGAGCTGACACGCGAGATCCTCGACAAGGCGCCCCACATCTGGTTGCCCACGGCCTACGTCTACACCGCCTGGTGGCCCTGGGTGAAGAACTACGGTGGCGAGCTGCGGGCCGGCGCCGAACGCCCGGGTCCCATCCATGCGCGCATCTGGGTGGACCAGGCCATGAAGAAGAAGATGGGCTTCTGATGCCCGCGGCGGGGGCTGGACCGGCCCCCGCCATGAACCACCATCAACACGATGGGGTATGACGCTGTTGCCGATGCATTGAAAACGGAAATCGCCATATACCTCGATCAAACCAGTTGGACGACCCATGACCCCCTTGCTGCAAGTCAATGGACTCACCACCCGCTTCCAGACCGAGCGCGGGCTTTTCACCGCCGTGGACAACGTCTCGTTCAGCGTGGAGGCCGGCCAGACCCTGGCCATCGTCGGCGAATCGGGCTCGGGCAAGAGCGTCACGGCCATGTCCATCATGCGGCTGATCCCGCAACCCCCCGGCCGCATCGAGGCCGGCGAGGTGCTGCTGGAAGGACGCAACCTGCTGGCGCTCAGCGAGCGCGAGATGCGCCAGGTGCGCGGCAACCGCATGGCCATGATCTTCCAGGAGCCCATGACCAGCCTGAACCCGGCGCTGACCATCGGCTTTCAGATTGCCGAAGCCCTGCGCCTGCACCGCGGCATGGACCGTGCGGCCGCCAAGGCGGAGACCGTCCGCCTGCTCGAAAAGGTGCGCATCCCGGCGGCGGCCTCGCGCTTCGATGAGCACCCGCACCGCCTCTCGGGCGGCATGCGCCAGCGCGTGATGATCGCCATGGCGCTGGCCTGCCGGCCCAAGCTGCTGATTGCCGACGAACCCACCACGGCGCTGGACGTGACCATCCAGGCGCAAATCCTCGAGCTCATCAAGACCCTGCAGGAAGAAGAGGGCATGGCCGTGCTCTTCATCACGCACGACATGGGCGTGGTGGCCGAGATCGCCCACCGCACGGTGGTCATGTACCAGGGCAGGGCGGTCGAGGCCGGCACCACCGAACAGCTGTTCGCCCGTGCCGAACACCCGTACACGCGGTCGCTGCTCGCCGCCGTGCCGCGCCTGGGCGCCATGAACGGGCGCGGCCGGCCCATGCGCTTTCCCGTGGTCGACCGCGACACCGGCCTGAGCGACGAGCCGGTCGAGGTGGCCGACACCGTGGCGGCCGATGCCGCGCCGCTGCTCGAGGTCAGCAACCTCACCACGCGCTTCGACATCCGCGGCGGCGTGTTCGGGCGCACCACGGGCCGGGTGCATGCGGTCGAGAACGTCTCGTTCAGCCTGCAGCCGGGCGAAACGCTGTCGCTGGTCGGCGAGTCGGGCTGCGGCAAGACCAGCACCGGCCGCTCCATCTTGCGGCTCGATGAACCCCTGGCCGGCAGCGTCAAGCTCGGTGGCCAGAACGTGCTGACCCTGCCTGCCGCAGCACTGCGCGACCAGCGCCGTCACATGCAGATGATTTTTCAGGACCCGTTCGCCAGCCTGAACCCGCGCATGACGGTGGGCGACGCCATCGCCGAGCCGCTGCTGATCCACCGCCTGGCGACCCCCGACGAGGCCCGCGCGCAGGTGGCCGAACTGCTGCAGCGGGTGGGCCTGGCGGCCGACATGGCGGTGCGCTACCCGCACGAGTTCTCGGGCGGCCAGCGTCAGCGCATCTGCATCGCGCGGGCGCTCGCGCTCAAGCCGCAGCTCATCGTGGCCGACGAATCGGTCTCGGCGCTCGATGTCTCGGTCAAGGCCCAGGTCATCAACCTCATGCTGGACCTGCAGGCGCAGATGAAGTTGGCCTACCTCTTCATCTCGCACGACATGGCCGTGGTCGAGCGCATCAGCCACCGCGTGGCCGTGATGTACCTGGGCGAGATCGTCGAGATCGGCCGCCGCGAGCAGGTGTTCGGCAACCCGCAGCATCCCTACACCAAGCGGCTGCTGGCGGCCGTGCCCATCGCCGATCCTGCGCGCCGGTTGCAGCACCGCCCCGTCAGCAACGACGAGATCCGCAGCCCCATCCGCCCGCCCGATTACCAGCCACCGGAGCGGGTGTACCGCGAGGTCAGCGCCGACCACCAGGTCATGGTCTGGGACGAGAGCTGGGAGGCCAACCGCGCCGTCAGCTGACAATAGCGGCCTTTTGACCCCCGCAGCCCGCCATCGGAAGGCCTCGTGATGTCACCCAAATCAGAGGCGCCCACGCAGCGCTACCAGCAAAAGCGCGAAGTCGTGCTGTCTCAGGCCGCCTTGCTGTTCAACGAGCAAGGCCTGAAGTCGGCCACCCTGGCCAGCATTGCCGAGGGCGTGGGCCTGGCCACCAACAGCCTCACCTACTACTACCGCAAGAAGGAAGACCTGGCGCAGGCCTGCCTGCTGCGCTCGGCTGCTGCTTACGACCAGGTGGTGGTGGCTGCCCTGGGCCACGCCCAGCCGGCCGATCGGCTGCGGGCCTACCTGCAGGGCCATGTCGCGCTGCTGGCTGCCATCGCGCGCGGCGACCACCCGCCCTTGATGTACTTCAGCGACACGCGCGCCTTGCCGGGGCCGCAGGCCAAGCAGGTGTTCGACGCCTATGCAGACCTGTTCCGCCACGTGCGCGACGTGCTGCGGGCGTCGCATCTGCCGCTGGTGCGCGACGCCCTCAACGCGCGCGCGCACGTGCTGCTGTCGGTCGTCAACTGGATGGGACCGTGGCTGCTGGAGGCCTACGAGGTCGACGAGTACCTGCGCGTGGCCGACGGCATCGCCGACCTGCTCATCCACGGCTTGGGGGCAACTGGCCGCGCCAGCCAGGCCGTGCCGCTCATCACCGGCTGGGAGCCGCAGCCCCACGCCGACGCCACCAGCGAAGCCTTTCTGCGCACCGCCACCTGGCTGCTCAACGAGCATGGCTACCGGGGCGCTTCGGTCGACAACATCGCCGCCCACCTGAACCGCAGCAAGGGCGCGTTCTACCACCACCACGACCACAAGCAGGACCTGATCGCGGCCTGTTTCGAGCGCACCTTCGACTTCATGCGTCAGGCCCTGAGCCTGGCGCAGCAGGCCCCTGGGCCGGGCCTGGACCGCGCGTACTCGGCCGCGTTGGCCATCACCCAGGTCCAGGTGTCGCCGCAAGGGCCGCTGCTGTATTCCTCGGCGTTCTCGGCCTTGCCCAGCCGCGCGCATCGGCTGCAGGCGAGCCGCGCCCTGCGCAAGCTGAGCTCGCGCATCACGGCCTTGCTGGTCGAGGGCCTGCGCGATGGCTCGGTGCGGCCCCTGGATGGCGCCATGGCGGCGCAGGTGCTCACGGCCGGCATCACGGGCGGCGCCGTGCTGCGGCACTGGACGGCCAAGCCCGAAGCCGCGGTGGAGTTGTTCGTGCGCCCCATGTTCGACGGGCTGCTGTGTCCGCCGGTGGACTGATGCGTCGCCCGGGGTGAACGGCGCCGTTGGCCGGTTCGTGGCGCCGGTCGTTGCCATCCATTCGGGACGCGTGTCGACAACGACCTGAAGGCTTTCATGAGTATGGGTCGATGGCCGATTGAAAATCATCGACCATGGCCTCATACTCTGTCACCGCTGATGGCGGCACTTGGCGCTGCCGCAACGCCATCCGTCCCGGCCGTCCTCGGCGGTGCGTCATGCCTCAGTGCAAGGCCTGACGCATCCGCAGGCCGATGAACACCGCTGGCCCATGCAAAAAGGCCACACCGCAATGCGGCATGGCCTGTTCAGGGAGCCCCTTGAGGGGCGCCGGTTGCCTTACAGCGTGCGCGCGATGATTTCCTTCATGATTTCGTCGCTGCCGCCGTAGATGCGGCCCACGCGCGCGTCGGCCCAGGCGCGGCCCACGACGTACTCGGTCATGAAGCCGTAGCCGCCGTGCAGCTGCAGGAATTCGTCGAGCAGCTTGTTCTGCAGCGCGGTGGCGTTGAGTTTGGCGGCTGCTGCGGCCGGCACCGACAGCTCGCGCTTCATGTGCTTGGCGATGCAGTCGTCCACGTAGACGCGCAGCATGGTGGCCTGGGCCTTGGCTTCGGCCAGCTTGAAGCGCGTGTTCTGGAACTCGAACACCGGCTGGCCGAAGGCCTTGCGGTCACGCGTGTACTCGATGGTGCGGTCGAGGAAGGCCTCGATCGAGCTGGCGGCGCGCACGGCGATCACCAGGCGCTCCTGGGCCAGCTCCTGCATCAGGTACTTGAAGCCCATGTTCTCTTCGCCGAGCAGGTTGTCCACCGGGACGCGCACGTTGTCGAAGAACAGCTCGGACGTGTCCTGTGCCCACAGGCCGATCTTGTCGAGCTTGCGGCCCTTGCTGAAGCCGGGCGTGCCTTCTTCGACGACGATCAGCGACACGCCCTTGGCGCCCATGTCGGGAGCGGTCTTGACGCAGACGATCACGAGCTCGGAGTTGATGCCGTTGGTGATGAAGGTCTTGGCGCCGTTGATGACGTACTCGTCACCGTCGCGCACGGCCGTGGTGCGGATGGACTTGAGGTCGGAGCCCGCGCCGGGCTCCGTCATGGCGATGGCGCCGATCAGCTCGCCGGCGGCCATCTTGGGCAGCCAGCGGTCTTTTTGGGCCGTGTTGCCGTAGGCGTTGATGTAGGGCGCCACGATGTCGGAGTGCAGCGGAAAACCCAGGCCCAGCGTGTTGGTGCGGGCCAGCTCTTCGAGCAGCACGGCGGCGTGGCCGAAGTCGCCGCCCTGGCCGTAGGGCTCGGGCAGCATGGTGTTCAGCAGGCCTTCGCGGCCGGCCTTGCGCCACACCTCTTTGGGCACGATGCCGTCCTGGTCCCACTGGGCGTGGAAGGGCACGACTTCTTTGTCCCAGAAGCGGCGGACCTGCTCGCGGAAGGCTTCGTGGTCTTCGCGGTAAACGGTGCGGGTGGTGAGGGGGGTGGACATGGACAACTGCTCCGGGTGATGGATGAAAATGGATTGGGTCAAGGGTAGTATCAGGTCATGGTCGTTCATTGAAAAACGACAACAAGGTCATACTGCCCATTGTGAAGAATGAAGGTTGGCTTGCGGGCCTGGCCTGGCGGGCAAGGCCGGGGAACCAGGCTTTGCGCAAGCCTTGCGCCATCAGGCCTTGGACTTGCGCACCAGGAAACCGGCGTTGGCCTGCTCGCGGTAGCGTTCCTTGAGCACGCGGCGCAGCAGCTTGCCGGTCTCCAGCCGCGGCAGCTCGGTCTCGAAGACCACGCGGTGCGGCCACTTCAGACGCGCCAGCTTGTCCGCGGCGTGCGCCAGCAGGGCCTGCGCCTGGGCTTCGTCGGCCGCCTGGCCGGGGCGCAGGGTGACGATGGCCAGCGGCACCTCGCCGAAGTCGGCATCGGGCACGCCGACCACGGCCACATCGGCCACGGCCGGGTGGGTGGAGAGGGCGTTCTCGATCTCCTGCGGGTAGATGTTGACGCCGCCGGCCAGGATGAGGTCGGCCCGGCGGTCGCTCAGGAACAGGTAGCCGGCCTCGTCCACATGGCCGATGTCGCCATAGGTGGCCCAGCCGCGGTCGTTGTAGGCCTCGCGCGTCTTGGCCTCGTCGTTCAGGTACGAGAAGGTGGGGCCGCCCGAGAAGTAGATGCGGCCGATCTCGCCCGGGGGCAGCTCCTGCCCGTCGTCGCCGACGATGTGGATGACCCCCAGCGTGGCACGGCCCACGGAGCCCGGGCGCTCGTGCCATTCGGGCGCGGTGATGGTGGTGATGCCGACGCCTTCCGAGCCGCCGTAGTACTCGATGAGGATGTCGCCCCACCAGGCCAGCATGGCCTGCTTGAGCGGGACGGGGCAGGGCGCTGCCGCGTGGATGGCGACCCGGAGCGAGTCGGTGCGGTAGCGGGCCCGCGTGGCCTCGGGCAGGGCCAGCATGCGCGTGAACATGGTGGGCACCCACTGGCTGTGGGTCACGCGGTGGCGCTCGATCAGGGCCAGCGCGGTCTCGGGGTCGAAGCGCGGCATGATGACCACGGTGCCGCCAAAGCCCAGCACGCGCAGGCAAAAGCGCAGCGGGGCCGCGTGGTAAAGCGGGGCGGGCGAGAGGTAGACGGTGTGCTCGTCCAGCCCGTAGGTCTGCTGGGCGTTCAGGGCGGCGGGTTCGAGCTCATGCTTTTTCTCGAACGGCACCAGTGGGCGCTTCACGCCCTTGGGCCGGCCCGTGGTGCCCGAGGAATACAGCAGGTCGCGGCCGCGCGAGCGTGGCGGCAGCGCGGTGCCCACGTCCACCGTGGCCAGCTCGGCGGGCAAGTCCACCAGCTCGGGCGCATCGGGCAGGCGGCCGTCCAGGCTGTAGCGGGGCAGGCCGGCGGGCACCTCGCTCAGCATGGGGGCGGTCTTGGCCGTGGCGATCACCAGCTGGGCGCTGCAGTCCTGCACGATGTAGGCCACCTCGGCCGCCGTCAGGTGCGTGCTGATGGGCGTGAAATACAGGCCGGCCAGCTCGGCGCCCAGCGCCAGGGCGATCAGCTCGTTGCGGTTTTCGACGACCAGCGCCACGCTGGCGCCGTCGGCCAGCCCTTTGGCCAGGAACCAGCGCGCCATCCGCTGGGCGTCGGCGTCGAGTTCACGCGCCGTCAGGCTGGCGCCGCTCTCGGCCTGGATCAGCACCGCTTTCTCGGGCTGCTTCTGGGCCCAGGTGTGGAAGTCGCTCATGGCATGTCTCCGTGTCAGGTTCTTGTGCAGGCCGTCCGCACGGACAGTCCTGGCTGTGGGTGGCAAGACGGCTGCGCCAAGCTGTGAAACTTTGGTACAGTAGTCTCATTAAATGCAATTTATGGACTGATTTTAATCATAGGATGTCTCGAAATCTAGGGTAAACCAGCGTGAGTTCATGTGGTTTGCCGCAGCGCCAGCGCTGCAGCGGCCCGTTAGAACACGCGGGCGCCCAGCGCGCAACACGTGCCCGGTCCTCGGACCTGTTCGCCGCTTCGCCTTGGAGGGCGAGCGCAGATGCAGGCCAGCCTATCCCGCCAGCGACCGCGCTGGCTCGGTGCTTGCGGGATCATCGGGCTCGGCTGCGCGATGGACCACAGCGCGTGTCGCGGGTGGTCAGGTTGTCCGCGTGGCGGGTTGCCGCGCTGGCGATGAGTCATGTGAATGTATCGGGGTATCATGCCAATTTCGTTCAAGGGTGAATGGAAGCCGTGGGATACTCCGTGGAATTGAAAGTGTGGGCCGTGCGTTGCAGGGGCGAGCGCCAACGCTGCGCGACGGCGCGCAGTCCGGGGTATCGCCTGCGGGCGCGGTATGTTTTGAGGAGTGGTGGATGCAGTGGAATGCCAGCAAGTCGGCCGCGATGACCGGCGGCGCCTCGGGTCTGGCCGTGGCCCAGGCCTTGCGCGGCGTCAGCGTGCGCATCGGGGCCGCGCGCGACCCCGTTCATCCGCCGGTCCACCATCGCCCCCGACCGGTTCCACACATCCAGCTTGGCCAGACGGCCCGAGAACGAGCACCCCATGCTCAAGGGCGACACCATCGGCGTCGATGGCGCCATCCGCATGCAGCCATGCTGATGTCGGTGACCCAGTATGCATGGATTACCGTTGGCACTTTGACGGCCATGCCATGATACTGGTGCTGATCAGCCTGATCTGTGAACCCACTGGCCGCCTGCGGCCAGCCCGAACCCCCGTTTTGTTCCACTGAGATTGCAACAGGAGACCCTCTCATGACCGCACCCGTGCTCGTCGAGATCAAGGACAACGTCCAGATCATCACCCTCAACCGCCCCGAGGCCAAGAACGCCGCCACGGCCGAAATGGCCGAGCTGATGGTCCAGGCCATCGACCAGCTGGAATCGCGTGACGACCTCAGCGTGGGCATCATCACCGGCGCTGGCGGCACCTTCTGCGCCGGCATGGACCTGAAGGACTTCCTCAAGGGCCGCCGTCCCAGCATCCCGGGCCGTGGCTTCCTGGGCCTGTCCGAGCGCGCACCGCGCAAGGTCATGATCGCGGCCGTCGAGGGCTACGCCCTGGCCGGCGGCTTCGAGACCGTGCTGGCCTGTGACCTGATCGTGGCGTCCAGCGCCGCCAAGTTCGGCCTGCCCGAAGTCAAGCGTGGCCTGGTGGCCGCCGCCGGCGGCGTGATGCGCCTGCCGCGTCGCATGCCCTACCACCTGGCGATGGAGTACATCCTGACCGGCGACTTCATCTCGGCCGACGTGGCCAAGGCCAATGGCCTGGTCAACCGCATGACCGAGCCGGGCAAGGCGCTGGAAGAAGCCTTGAAGCTGGCCGAAGCCGTGGCCGCCAACGGCCCGCTGGCCCTGGCCGCCAGCAAGCGCGTGGTGTACGAATCGTCGGGCTGGACGCTGGATGAGATGTTCGCCAAGCAAGGCGAGATCATCGCGCCGGTGTTCGGGTCGGCCGATGCCAAGGAAGGTGCCGCCGCCTTCGCCGAGAAGCGCAAGCCCGTCTGGCAAGGCAAGTGAAGCGCAGCCCCTGACGGGCTGCGCAACCGGCGCGGGGCTGATCGCCAGCCCACGCGCCACCCTCAAGGGGCCTCGATCGAGGCCCCTTTGTCATGGGCGCGCATGCTGGCAAGGGGGGCGGGCACATGCGGCTGCGTCGGCGGGCGACCGTCGTGGAGCGTGCCCGGCGCCAGCCGGCTCGCTGTGGCCCGGGATTGACGGGAAGGGCGCAGGCCTGTTGTTCAGTCGGCCGGGTCGGGGTCGGAGGCGGGGGCATCCGCCGCGCCCGCCAGGCCCCGCAGCAGGGTGTCTCGGCACACGCGGAGGATTTCGTTGGCCAGCGGGGCTTCATCGGGGCAGGCCCGCGACAGCACCAGTGCGCCGACCGCATGGGCGAGGGTGTCGATGGCCAGGGCGCGAGCCTGTGCCTGCTCGGCCGGGGTGTCTCCGGGTGGCGTCAACTGGGTCAGCAGCCGTTCCACGCCTTCGGCGAACTCGGCGCGGATGGGGTCGGGCTGGCGTGCGGCGTCGCCGCACAGCGCGGCCAGCGTGCAGCCTTCGCCACGGCCGTCGCGGTGGTCGCGGCAGACGTAGGCCTGCACGAACGCGGCCAGGTCGATGGGGTGGGCGGCCTCCAGCTTGGCGAAGCCGCTGGCCGCGGTTTCGGCCATGAGGTCGGCCTTGGACGGGAAGTGCTTGTAGAAGCCGCCATGGGTGAAGCCCGCGGCGCCCATGAGCTCGGCCACGCCGACGCCGTCATACCCCCGCTCGCGGAACAGCGTGGCGGCCGCCTCGACGATGCGGGCGCGGTTGGCTTGGGCCTGTGCTTTGCTGACTTTCATGGTGTGCTCCAGGGTCTAATGTACATTGGATGTCAATCGACATCAAAACTTGACTTCATGGATGATGATCGTCATCATTGTGCGCTTGGGTGCCTGGCGCACCGTTTTTTGAGAAAGCACATCGACATGAGCACGCCTTCCTTGTTTGAGTCCTACGACCTCGGCCCCTTGACGCTGGCCAACCGCGTCGTCATGGCACCGTTGACGCGCAACCGGGCCGGTGCGGGGCTGGTGCCCAGCGCCCATGCCGCCACCTACTACGCCCAGCGTGCGTCGGCCGGCCTGCTGATCGCCGAGGCCACCCAGGTCTCGCCGCAGGCCCAGGGCTACCAGGACACCCCGGGGCTCTACACCCAGGCCCAGATCGACGGCTGGCGCCAGGTGACCGATGCCGTGCATGCCCAGCAGGGCCGCATCTTCGTGCAGCTGTGGCACGTGGGCCGTGTCTCGCACGTGGACCTGCAGCCGGGTGGCGCCGCGCCGGTGGCGCCCTCGGCCATCCGCGCCAAGACCAAGGTGTTCGTCAACAACGCCTTCAACGACGTCTCGGAGCCCCGCGCCCTGGCGCTGGACGAGTTGCCCGGCATCGTCAACGACTTCCGTCAGGCGGCCGCGAATGCGATCGCGGCCGGCTTCGACGGGGTCGAGATCCATGGCGCCAACGGGTATCTGCTCGAGCAGTTCGTGAAGGACGGCGCCAACGTGCGCACGGACGCCTATGGCGGCTCCGTCGAGAACCGCGCCCGCTTGCTGCTGGAGGTGGTGTCGGCCGTGGCCGACGAGATCGGGGCCGACCGCACGGGCGTGCGCATTTCGCCGGTGTCGCCAGCCAACGGCATCACTTGCAGCGACCCTCAGGCACAGTATGCGTACATCGTCGACGAACTGGACAAGCTGGGCGTGGTTTACCTGCACGTGATCGAAGGCGCGACCGGTGGCGCGCGCGATGTGGCGCCGTTCGATTTCGCGGCCTTGCGCGGCCGCTTCTCGCGCACCTACATCGCCAACAACGGCTACGACCTGGCGCTGGCCGAGGCACAGCTGAAGGCCGGGAACGCCGACCTCGTGGCCTTTGGCCGGCCCTTCATCGCCAACCCCGACCTGGTGGCCCGGCTGCAGCACGGCGCGCCGCTGGCTGCGTTGAACCAGGCCACGCTCTATGGCGGCGGCGCCGAAGGCTACACCGACTACCCCAGCCTGGCCGAAGCCGCGGTTTGACGGCCGCGCGTCCCTCAAGCCTGACACGGCGCCCAGTGGGCGCCGTTTTTTGTGCGCTGACTGACTGGCCCCTGCGCACCATGCCCGCGGGTGCGGCGTGAAGCGCCAGAACGCCTCGGACGAGAGGCCGAGGCGTTGCTGGGATGGGCGAGCCGCGGTCGGTGACTGCCTGGGGACTGTCTCAGGTTCCGCACATTGTCCATGGTCAGCTGAACAGGCGGCATGGCCGCGGTCGGTCGGCCGCGCCGGTGCGAAACGGTGCATGCACCGCCGCCGTGCACAGCGCCGGTGCACCCACGCACGTCTGAAGGTGCCCGGCGGGCGTGCGGCATGCGTCAGAAGTCGCGCTCTACAGGGCTGACCGCGCATTCAAAAAGTTGGCATACAGATTGCTTAATGGTTGGCATTCATCTTGTGTACAAGCAAGTATTCAAGATGCTTTCTATTCTGCACTGCCACTTTGCGAGGAAATGCCATGCGCACGCGTCGACTCCTGATTGCTTCTTTGACCGCTTCGGCCCTGGCCTGTTCGCTGGCGCTGCCGGCCCATGCCGCAGACACGGTGATCAAGGTGGGTACCTTGAAGCTGATCCACGGCATCACGCCATACTTCTACGACAAGTTCACGCCGGCCGGCTACAAGATCGAGGTCGTGCCGTTCGAGACACCCACGGACGCCAAGAACGCCGTGGTCACCAAGTCGGTCGACTTCGGCATGCACGGCCTGGCGGCCGGCATCCTGGGGGCGGCGGCGGGTGAGCCGGTGGTCGTGCTCGCGCCCATGAGCAACGGCGGCATGGCCATCGTCGTGGGCGCCAAGTCGGGCATTGCCGATTTCAAGGGCCTCAAGGGCAAGCGCGTGGGCCTGCTGCCGGGCTCGACGCAAGAGGCCGTGTTCCTCGAGCGCATGAAGGCCGAGGGCATGACCATCAAGGACGTGAAGTCGGTGCGCGTGTCCTTCAGCGAGATGGCCGGTGCGCTGGAGCGCGGCGACATCGACGCCTACGTGGGCGCCGAGCCGGGCCCGTCGATCAGCGTGACGCGCGGCGTGGGCAAGGTGCTCGAGCACCCTTACAGCACGCCGGTGGGGTCGGTGAACATGGTCACCACCACGCACGCCGACACCGTCAAGGGCAAGCCCGAGCTGGTCAAGGTCTTCCTGGACATCCACCGCAAGGCGTCGGAGTACGCCATGGCCAACCGCAAGGAGCTGCTGGCCATGGCCAACGCCAAGCTGGGCCTGCCGGCCGAGGTGGCCGACCTGGCGGCCGACAACGTGAAGCTGGTCTGGAAGGTGGACGAGGACTGGCTGCAGCGATGCAAGAACTACGGTTCGCTGATGCTGGAGCGCAAGCAGATCCGCCGCCTGCCCGACTACGGCAGCTTCTTCGCCACCCACCTCGGCCCGAAGTGAGCCTGGGTATCACTGACTTCTCGTTGACTGAATGAGGTCAGCGGCGGAATACCGGGTGGCGTGATCGCGTTGCCCGCCGCCATGCCCCGAGCACCACCGCCTTGCCAGGAACTGCCATGACCACCTTGAATGCCGCCGCGCCGCCCGGCGCGGCCCAACCCGGCGCAACGCGCACGCCTGCGCGTGCCGCATCCGCCACGTCTGCCGCGGCGCCCGCCGTGGCGGCGGATCCGGCGCTGGACCTGTTGCCCCCGGCGCCCAGCCAGCTGAAAGCCTGGCTGGTGCGCTGGATCGTTCCCGCGCTGCTGCCGCTGGCGCTGCTGCTGGCCTGGGACCTGGCCGTGCGCCTGAGCGGCACGATGCTGGTGCCGTCCCCCAAAGAAGTGGCGGTGATGCTCAAGGACTTCACCGTGGGCGGCGTTTACGACGACGCCTTCAGCGAAACCCTGGGCACGCACTGGCTCAAGTCCATGTCGCGCGTCTATGGCGCCTTTGCACTGGCGGCCTTGCTGGCGGTGCCGCTGGGCCTGCTGATCGGCAAGAACGCCCTGATCCGGCGCTTCATCGATCCCACGCTGCAGCTGCTGCGGCCGGTGCCGGTGACGGCCTGGCTGCCGCTGTCGATGATCTTTTTCGGCGTCGGCCCGAACGCGGCCATCTTCCTGGTCTGCCTGGGGGCGTTCTTCCCCATCGTCATCAACACGGCCTTCGGCGTGAAGTCGGTCGAGCCGCGCTTGTTCGAGGCAGCGGCCATGCTGGGCTGCAAAGGCACGTCCATGTTCCGCCAGGTGGTGTTGCCGGCGGCCATGCCATCCATCTTCAACGGCTTGCGGCTGGGCCACGGCATCGCCTGGTTCCTGATCGTGGTGGGCGAGATGACCGGCGTGCCCGAAGGGCTGGGCGCAGCCATCATGGACGGCCGCATGCTCTCGCGCACCGATGTCGTGATCGCCGGCATGGTGGTCATCGGCCTCACCGGTTTCGTCACCGACCGCCTGCTGGTGGTCCTCAACAACCGCCTGCTCAAGTGGAGCCCGCAACACAATGCCTGACATCCTCACCCCCGTCGCCACGCCCGCAGCACCCCGCAAGGCGGCCCCCATCCTGGACATCGCGGGCGTCAGCAAGGTGTTCAGCCTGAACGGCCGCCCCATCCACGCCCTGAAGGACGTGAACCTGCAGATCGAGAAGGGCGAATTCATCTGCCTGATCGGCGCCTCGGGCTGCGGCAAGTCCACGCTGCTGCGCATCATGGGCGGGTTCGAGCCGGTGTCTTCGGGCACGGCGCGGCTCTACCACGCGCCCATCACCGAGCCCGGCCCCGAGCGCGGCATGGTGTTCCAGGACTATGGCCTGTTCCCCTGGCTCACCGTGCGCCAGAACATCGCCTTTGGCCCCAAGCAGCGCGGTCTGCCCGAGGCCAGGCTGCGCGAGATCGGCGACCATTTCCTGAACATGGTGGGCTTGACCAAGTTTGCCGACCACTTCCCCAGCCAGCTCTCGGGCGGCATGAAGCAGCGGGTGTCGATCGCGCGCGCCTTGGCCAACGACTGCGAGGTGCTGCTGATGGACGAGCCTTTCGGCGCGCTGGATGCGCTCACGCGCGAGGTTCTGCAGCAGGAGTTGCTCGACATCTGGGCCAAGACCAAGCTCACCGTGGTGTTCGTCACGCACGCGGTGGAAGAAGCCGTGCTGATGGCCGACCGCGTGGTGGTCATGACGGCCGGACCGGGCCGGGTGGAGACCGATTTCCGCATCCCGCTGGAGCGCCCGCGCTGCATCACCGCGCCCGAGTTCAACCGCGTGCGCCAGCAGCTCACCGAGATGCTGACCAGCCACGTCAGCCACGCCAAGGCCGCATGAGCGAGGCCCCCGGCACCGGGTCGCGGTCGCGCGCACCCACCGGCACCCATGGCCTGACCGGTGCGCACGCCGCCGGCGGGTTTGCCGCGGCCCAGCCCGCGCAGCCGGGGCAGCCGGGACAGGAGAGGGCGGGCCACGTTCTCGTGCCTCTGGCCGAGTTCGCGGCCTGGCCGCAGCAGGCGCGCGATGCCGCCTACGACAACACCGCCGCCGTGGCCACCAGCGCGCAGCAGCTGGCCGCGCTGGAGGTGGCGAGCGCCGAGCTGGTGCAGCGCGCACCCTGCCAGCTCGACCTGGCGTACGGTCCCGGCGAGCGTCAGCGGTTCGATGTTTTCGCTGGCCCCCCGGGCAGCGCCACGCTGGTCTTCATCCATGGCGGCTACTGGCAGATGCGGCACAAGAACACCTTCCGCGCCGTGGTCGCCGGGGCGCTGGCGCAGGGCCTCGGCGCGGCGCTGGTCGGCTACACGCTGGCGCCGCAGGCCAGCCTGACCCGCATCGTGGGCGAGGTGCGCGAGGCGGTGCGTGCGGTGCGGGCCCACGCCCAAGCGCAAGGCGCCAGCGGGCGCCTGCTGGTCAGCGGCTGGTCGGCCGGCGCGCACCTGGCCGCGCTGTGCCTGGACGAGGACGGCGTGGCGGCGGGCCTGGGCGTCAGTGGCATTTACGACCTGGCGCCGATTCGCCTGACCTACCTGAACACCGCGCTGCAGCTCAGCGATGCCGAGGTGGCCGGCCTCAGCCCCCTGCATCGGCCGCTGTCCTCGCGGCCCTTCGTCGTCGCCCACGGCTTGGCCGAGCTGCCGGCGCTGCAGGCGCAGAGTCGGACCTTTGCCGCGCAACGGCGCGCGATGCCGGGCGGGATGGTGGCCGCGCCGGGGGCCGACCACTTCAGCGTGCTGCAGGCCCTGGCGCAACCGCAGGGCCAGGCCTTGCAAGCGGTGCTGGCCTTGCTTTAGACAACCAGGGGTATGGTTGCTTTGTCGTTTTCATTGAAACGGAGGCAGGGTCATACTGCTTCATGTGGTTTGAGCCTCGGCGGGTGAATCCGGCGTGGCCGTCGTCCAGTGTGCGCGGCCTGGCGAGCTGAACGCCAGCACCCGACTTGCGAGCCCCGGCCGCGGTCAGGACGTGCGGTCCACCGCCCAGGTGACGGGTTGAAGTGCGGGGGGCGTCGGGTCCGGCCGCACCATCCTTGAGCCCCGCGTCACGGGGCAGTCGGTTCGCAGAGGAACACGCAAAGGTCGGTTTCCGGCGGCGCCACGTCCACCTCGAAGAACATCTGGCTGACCCAGCCGCGGTGGTAGGTCTTGTGGTTGACGATGTGCAGGAACATCTCGCCCCGCGTCATGGTGCCGGGCTGGCCCGTGACGAACTGGAAGGCCAGGCGCTCGTTCAGGCTGTCGGGCGTTTGTTGCCGGCCCAGTCCAGGTACCACTGGTTGAGCGCCGTCTGGGCAGCGACCAGCTCGGTGAACTGCGGGTAGAGCACATCGCGCCGCGTCGAAAAGCCGTGTGTCTGGCCCAGCAGGTGGGCGCGCCAGATCAGGTCAACCACGTGGTTGTGGTTGAGGGTGCCGATCATGGACTGGAACAGCGTCTGGCGCGGCTGCGCGATGGCGCCGGCCGGCAGTGCCGCCATGGCGCTGAACAGCGTCTGATCCGCCCAGTCGCTGTAGCGGGCCAGCATCACGGCGGTGTCGGTCGTCATCATGGGGGGTGTCCCGGGTGGGGCTGGGCATCGGCCTCAGGCGACGTGGGCCTGCGACAGGCGCTGGCGCCGCGCGGCCTGCAGCGCGTGCACGGTGATTTTTTGCACCTCGTCGCGGCTGACGGCGATGTGCGTCTGCAGCAGGGTGCGCGCCTGTGCCGCGTCGCGCGCCAGCAGGGCCTGCAGGATGCGGGCGTGTTCGGCATAGGTGGTGCCGATGCGGTCTTCGCGCGTGAATTCCAGGCGGCGGACCACGCGGATGCGGTCGGTCAGGTCGCGGTGGATGCGCGCCATCTCCAGGTTGCCGGCGGCCTGCACCAGGTCCAGGTGAAAGGCCTCGTCCAGCAGCGACACGCGCGCGTGTTCGCGCAGGCGCTCGGCGTCGGGCACGCACCAGATGGCCGTCAGGGCCTGCAGGCGTTCGGCGGTGTCGGTGCAGGCGCACAGCAGGTCGGCCGCGGCGCATTCGAGCACGGCGCGCACGTCGTACAGCTGGGCGAAGACCTCGAAGTCGATGGCGTTGACCACCCAGCCCAGCTTGGGCAGCACCGAGATGTAGCCCTCGCGCTGCAGCCGCACCAGCGCTTCGCGCACCGGGGTGCGGCTCATGCCCAGGCGGCCGCTGACCTCGTTCTCGCTGAAGCGGTCGCCCGGCGCGTAGTGGAAGGTGTCGAGCTCGAGCTTGATCTGTTGGTAGGCGGTGGCCGCCAGGCTGGCTGTGGACATGCAGGCTCCTTGGGCGCGGGTCAGGTCAGGCTGGCACAGTATGCGCGCCAGCCGCCATGGGCGGTGACATCCAGGGCCTGCTCCAGCGCATGGCCTTCGCAGATGAAACCCTTGACGACTTCGCCCGAGGCCAGCTCCACGTTGCCGATGCCCAGCGGCGCGGGCACCCGGGCGACGAAGGCGCCCAGGTTGTCCACGGGCATGTCCCACACCTCCAGCACGATGGGCTGGCCGCTGTGCGCACGGGCCAGGCCGGGCTTGGGGGGCGTGGTGCCGGGCAGTGCGTACAGCCGGTAGCTGGGTGCGCTCTGGGTTTCCTGCACAAAGCGTGCGCCACAGGCGAGCAGTTCGTGGTTGAGCGGCATGCCGCGCAAATGGGCGCCCACCACGGCCAGCCGCACCGAGTCCCCGGCGGCGGGCACGTGCCACTGCGGCAGCGGCTCGGCCTTGGGCAACCGGCCCGTGGTGCCGGCGGGCAGGCGCACCTGCTGTTCGAGCTGCTGGGCCCAGGCGACGAGCTGGGGCTCGCGCCAGCCGGGGGCGATCAGCGTGATGCCGAAAGGCAGGCCGTCGGGCAGTCGGGCGGCTGGAATGGCGATGGCCGACCAGCCCAGCAGGTTGACGAAGTTGGTGTACAGGCCGAGTTCGGCATTCACCGCGATGGGGTCGGCCTGCACCTCGTCGATGCGCGGGTGGCGCGGGGCGGTGGGCACGCACAGCACGTCCCACTGCTGCCACAGGGCGTCGGCCTGGCGCTGCAGGGCCTGCAGGCGGTACTGGGCCGCAAACGTGTCGGCTGCCGAAAAGCGCTGGGCCACGTCGAGCACCTCGCGGATCACGGGCAGCATCTGGTCGGCCTGGTGGCGGTAGATGGCATCGGCTGCCACGACGCGCTCGGCCACCCACGGGCCCTGGTAGAGCAGGGCGGCGACGTCGAACAAGGGGCCGAAATCCAGCGTCTGCAGCTGGGCCACCTGCGGGCGCAGGGCCTGCTCGAAGGCCTGAAAGGCGGTGTCGTAATCCGGCGCCAGCGGGCGCTGCACCGGGGTGGCCACGCGCAGCGTCGCCAAAGGCGGGACGGGCGACAGCCGGGGCCGTGGCCGGCCGTAGACGTCGGCCGGGTCGGTGCCTTCCATCAGGGCCAGCACGCGGGCGCTGTCGGCCACCGACTGGGCCAGCACCCCGATGCAGTCCAGTGTGCGGCAGGCGGGCACCAGGCCGGTGCCGCTCACGGCGCCGGGCGTGGGCTTGAGGCCGACGATCTGGTTGAACCCGGCGGGGATGCGGCCGGAGCCGGCCGTGTCGGTGGACAGGGCAAACGGCACCAGGCCGCGCGCGACGACGGACGCCGAGCCCGAGCTGGAGCCGCCCGACACGCGCGCCGGATCAAAGGTGTTGGGCACCACGCCATACGGCGAGCGCGTGCCCACCAGGCCGGTGGCGAACTGGTCGAGGTTGGTCTTGCCCAGCACGATGGCGCCGGCCCGGCGCAGCCGCTGAACGGCCACGGCATCGGCGCTGGCCTCGCGCGCAAAGGCTTCGCAGGCGGCGGTGGTGGTGAAGCCGGCGACGTCGATGTTGTCCTTGACGGCAAAGGGCACGCCATACAGGGGCAGGGCGGCCCGGCCGTGTTCGGCCTCAAGGGTGCGCAGGGCATGCAGCTGCTGGCGCAGTTGCTCGGCGCTGGCCACGCTGATCCAGGCCGGGTCGTCGCCCAGGCAGGCCTGGCGTTGGGTGTCCAGCAGGTGTTCGGGGTCGGCGCCGTGGGCATAAGCCTGTTGCCAGTCGGTCAGAGAGCCTGTCAGCATGATGAATACTCAGTTGTATACAAGATGCCTGGGTTAAGCAGGTTGCGTGCCAGTTGTGGCGCTCTGTGGTCGGCCTGCTGTCGGGCGAGCGCAGGCCACGCCGAGGAACGTGGTCTCGGGCGAGGTGCACCAAGTTGGTTGGCGGCCGTGCGCATTTGGTGCGCGCAGGCCACACGGACCGTGCACGGACCGGGGCGGTTGCCGGCGGGCGCGCACGGTGATCTCTCCGCAGGCGCCGCTCAAGGGGTTGCACGGCTGCACCCCGTGTCCATCGGTGGTGCCGGGTTAGCCCGCCGTGGGGTGTTGCGCACCCGGTGGCGGGTGGCCAAAGCTTCTGGCGTCGGGCGAGCTGCACGAGCAGGCGCACCCCGGAGGGGCCAAGGCCGGCCAGCGCTCTGTTGCGCGCGGTGTTTCAGCGCCTGGAGCGCGCTCAGCGCGAAGGCGTGCCTCGGGCTCTAGCCGCAAAGGTTCGCAGCCCATGGCGGCGCATGGCGCGTCCCGGGCGATGGCCCAGGCGCGAGATCGCAAGATCGCAAGATTTAAAGCAGTATGGGGTGATAGCCGTTTGTTTTCAAACGGCTATCACCCCATACTGGTGAAACATCTAGGCTGAGCCGCAGCCGCCGCTCAGCCGCGCGGCATCAGCGCCAGACCTGGCCCTTGGCGGCCACGGCGGCCAGCACGTCCTGGGTGTGCGCGCCATCGGCGCAGATGGGGCCGGGCGCGTAGGCGGCATCGCCAAAGCGCGGGGCCGGCGCGGCCTGGAACTGGCCTTCGTGCGTGAGGTAAACGCCGCGCGCCTTCATGTGCGGGTGCTCGGCCGATTCCAGTGGGCTTTGCACCACGCCAAAGCACACGTCCGTGCCTTCGAGCAGGGCCTGCCAGTGCGTGGCGGGCTGGCTCTTGAACAGCGCGATCAGGCGCTCGCGGCGCTTGGGCCAGGCGGCCTTGTCCCACTGGTCGGTGCCGAAGTCGGGGTCCTGCTTCAGGTTCAGCTTGTCGAGCAGCAGGGCGTAGAACTGCGGCTCGATGGCGCCCAGGGTCACGAAACGGCCGTCGCCGGCGACGTAGGTGTCGTAGAAGGGCGAGCTGTCGTACATGCTGTCGCCGCGCTTGTCGGCCACGATGCCCTTTTTGCGGGCCGACAGCATGAGGTTCATGGCGTGGGCCGAGCCATCGACGATGGCCGCGTCCACCACTTGACCCTGGCCGGTTTCACGCGCGCTCAGCACGCCCGAGACGATGCCGATGGCCAGGTACAGGGCGCCGCCCATGATGTCCCCGGCCAGCGTGAACGGGGTGACGGGACGGGCTTCAGCCGGGCTGGAGCCCCAGAGCGCGCCCGAGACCGAGACGTAGTTGGTGTCGTGGCCGGCCGCCGGGGCGAGGGGGCCGGTCTGGCCCCAGCCCGTCATGCGCGCGTAGACGAGCTTGGGGTTCTTCGCCTGGCATTCCTTGGGGCCCAGGCCCAGGCGTTCCATCACGCCAGGGCGCATGCCTTCGATGAGGACGTCGGCCGTTTCGCACAGGCTCAGCACCAGCGCCTTGCCCTCGGGGGTCTTCAGGTCGGCAAAGACCGACCGCTTGCCGCGGTTGAGCACCGGGCCGGTGATCGGCGGCGTGCCGCCGGGCTGGCGCACGACGGAGATCACGTCGGCGCCCAGGTCGGCCAGGTGCATGGCGCAGAACGGGCCGGGACCGATGCCGCCGATTTCAAGGACTTTGACGGAGGAGAGGACTTTCATGGCAGATGAGGGGGTTGGGGGCGGGTTGAACA
Source organism: Comamonas serinivorans (assembly GCF_002158865.1). Lineage (NCBI taxonomy): Bacteria > Pseudomonadati > Pseudomonadota > Betaproteobacteria > Burkholderiales > Comamonadaceae > Comamonas > Comamonas serinivorans. Next base: position 2,168,759 of record NZ_CP021455.1, read on the forward strand.
ATCCGCGCAAACCGCGCGCAGGTGAAGAAAGGGCGGCAGGGCACTGCCGAACCGGGGGACTCGGGTCAGCTGTTGCCCAGCGAGGATTCGACGTTGTGCACCAGCGTGATCAGGCGCGGACCGACCTCGGTGTCCAGGTCCTTGAGGTGAGGGCTGAACACCGGCATGGAGGCGGTGAACAGCCAGAGTTCGCCGTCGCGCGTGGCCTGCATGGGCACGCAGATGGACTGCACCTCGCGGTGCAGGTCGGCGTGGCTGCGCGTGAAGCCGTGCTGGGTCAGGTCCTGGCGCGCCTCGTCGAGCCGGCGCCGCAGGAAGCTGGCCTTCTCGGGCTCGCGCTCGGCGAGCTGGCTGAGGTAGGCTTCGCGCTGGTCCTCGGGCAGGCTGAGCAGGAAGGCGCGGCCCGACGCGGTGCGCGACATGGACACGTGCGTGCCCACCTCGGGGCGGTAGACCTTGCTGCCGCGGCCCTGCACCACGTCCACGTAGGTGAGCCGCATCTGGCTGGCCACGATGAGCTGCAACTGGGCCTCGATGTGATCGGCCAGCTCCTGCATGGCCGGGCGCGCGAACTGGCGCACCGACATGCGGGCCAGCACCGGCGCCGAGAGGTTCAGCAGCGTGAGGCCGGGAACGTACTTGGACACGCGCTCCGAATAACGCAGGGCCCCGATCTCGCACAGGGTGTCGACCAGGCGAAACAGCGTCGGCTTGGGCAGGCCGGTCAGGTCCATCAACTCCTTGGCCGAAAGCTCCAGGCGTTGGGTGTCGAAACACTGGAGAATGGACATGCCACGCACCAGGGCACTGACGAGTCGGTTGTCGTTGTCAGTTTCGGGGGTCATTACATTGCTTGTGGCAAAGATTATCGAGACGAGAGTCTCGCATACTCACATGCTTCAGATCGAATTTCGACTCGCCTAGGCGACTGTTTCGGGAAATCCCCCATGGCTGATTCTTTTGTGCCGGACGACGGGCACTACATGGGCCTGGCGTTGGCGCAGGCCCGCGCCGCCGCCGAGGCGGGCGAGGTGCCGGTCGGCGCCGTGCTGGTCCACCAGGGCCGCGTGATCGCGGCGGCGCACAACGCGCCGCGCGGCCTGTGCGACCCCACGGCCCATGCCGAGATGCGTGTGCTGCGCGAGGGCGCGCAGGCGCTGGGCAACTACCGTTTGACCGACTGCACGCTGTACGTCACGGCCGAGCCCTGCACCATGTGCGCCGGGGCCATCCTGCACGCGCGCCTGCCGCGCGTGGTCTACGCCACGGCAGAGCCGCGCATGGGCGCCGCCGGCTCGCAGCTGAACGTGTTCGCCGTGCGCGCGCTGAACCCGCACACCCAGGTGCAGGGCGGCGTGGGGGCCGAGGCGGCCCAGGCGCTCATGCGCACCTTTTTTGCCCAGCGGCGGGCGCAGCAGACGCGTGAACAGCCGCCCCGCCTGCGCGAGGATGCGCTGCGCCTGCCGCAGGCCGCGCAAGCGGGGTTGCTGGCGGCGCTGGATTGGGCGGCCCTGGGATTCGAGCCGCGCGCGCAGGCCATTGCGTTGACTGGCCTGCACGTCGATGCGGCGACGCCGCGCCACACCGGCACGCGGCCCACGCAGGCGGCGGATACAGCGGCGACGCTGGCCGCCGACGCCATGCCGTCCGCGGCCACCCGCTACCCCGGCGCACCGGTGGCCGGCGGGCACGGCCGCAGCGACCTGGGCTGGCGCATGTGGGGCGTGGTGTCGGCGCCAAATCCGGGCGCGGCAGCGGCAGATGCCCGTGCCGAGGGCCGCACGAGTCGGCCGCCGGGCAGCGTCGCCCTGGTGCACGGCTGGGCTGACCACGGCGGCGTCTGGCGGGACTGGGCGCAGGCCCTGGCCACGCAGGGCTGGCGCGTGCTGGTGCCGGATCTGCTGGGCCACGGCCTGAGCGACAAGCCGCGCCGCGCGGGTGGGCTGACGGCCGAGCAGGTCGGGCAGGCGTTGGCGCAGTGGCTGTGGGCGCAGGGCTGGGCCGGCGAGGGGGACGCCGCTCATCCGCAGCCGGGCGTGGCCGCGGGTCAGCCCCGCGCGGCGGATGCGCCCAGGGCCGCGCCTGCGGGCCCCTGCGTGCTGATCGCCGATCGTTCGGTGGCCGGCGCGGTGCACGCGGCGTGGCGGGCGCTGGCACAGCGGGCGCAAGGCAGCGGGCAAGCCGATGCGTGGCGCCGCGTGGCGCGGTTGCGCTGGGTTTCGCGGCCCACGCTGCGCGAGGCCCTGGCGATGGGCGCAGACGCCGGTGCAGGCGCCGAGCGCGCTGCGGTCGACCGCCGGCTGACCGACGCGTTCCCGGCCACGCCGGCCACGTTGGCGCGCCTGCTGGCGTTGCTCGAAGGGCACGGACTGCGGTCAGGCCCTGAAAGCCGACATGAATGGCAGTATGGGTGCAATGCCGTTGATCAAGAAACGACGATGGCGCCATACCCCGATGCCGGTCATTTGGTGAGGTGCCGTGACTGGGTGCGCCGCCTGCGTGCGGGAGGCGATGCGGTGGCGATGGGGCGGGACGCCGAAGCGCTCCTTGAGCGGATGGCTCTGGACGAGGCGGCGGGAGGCGTGGCCAGCCTGCCCGTTCCAGCGCCGCGCAAGGTGCTGGATGTGCCGCTGTTCGGCCCGCGCTGGCCCTGGACAGACCCGGTGCAAGCGGCGATGGCGCGACTGCGCGACGGGGGGTGACGCGACGTCGCGCTGGGCATGATCACGCCGCCCATGGGCCAGGCGCCCGTGGCATGCGGCGCGTGGCGCTCGGCCGCCCCCTGGCGATGTGCGTCCTGCCGCAGCAGGGCGGCGATAAGATCGGGCGATGGCGCACATTTACATTTACTCGCCCTCTGGTGCAGTGCGAGACAAGGCCGCTTTTCGGCGGGGTATCCAGCGGTTGAAGGTGCTGGGGCACGAGGTGGAGGTCGATCCTGCGGCCCTGGCCAGTGTTCAGCGGTTCGCCGGCGACGACGCCGAGCGGGTGGCGGCCATCGCCCGGGCGGCGGCCAGCGGGGCCGATGTGAGCCTGATTTCGCGCGGCGGCTATGGGCTGACACGCATCCTGCCCGACATCGACTTCGCCGCCGTGGCCCAGGCCGCGAAGGCGGGCATGCGCTGGGTGGGCTTCAGCGATTTCACGGCCCTGCAGCTGGGCGCGCTGGCCAAGACCGGCGCCACCACCTGGTCGGGGCCGGCATTGATCGCCGACATCGGGGCGCCCGACGAGCCGGACGACATCACCCTGGACTGCCTGGACGATGTCATCCACGGCCACGCTGAGGGCACGGGCTGGGTCATGGGCAAGAAGCAGGCCGAGCAGCTGCACCAGGACCTGCAACGCCTGGGCCTGAGGCCTGAGGGGGGCGAATCCGTGCGGGTGGCCGAGCACGCCACGCTGTGGGGGGGCAATCTGGCGGTGGTGGCGGCGCTGCTGGGCACGCCGTACTTCCCGCAGGTGGAGGGCGGCGTGCTCTACCTGGAAGACGTGGGGGAACCCGTGTATCGCATCGAGCGGCTGCTGACGCAGCTGCAGCTGGCCGGTGTGCTGACGCGTCAGAAGGCCGTGGTGCTGGGGGGGTTCACCGAGATGGCGACCACCGCGCACGACAAGGGCTTCAGCATGAAGACCGTGGTGGCCCGACTGGCGCAGCAGTTGCCGGTGCCTGTGATTCCGGCCTTGCCGTTTGGCCATGTGCCGACCAAGGTGTGCCTGCCCACGGGCGCCTGCGTGAGTCTGAGCGTGCACGGGCGCGAGGTCATGATGCTGTGGGACGACCACGACCACGACCACGACCACGACCACCACGGTCACTGAGCGCTGCTGCCGGCCCAGGCGGCCGTGGCCGATTCGGCATGCCCGCAACACCCGCGCTTGCACAAGGCAAAACAGGGCCGTCCATGGGCGCTGTGGCTTGCTTTGGGCACAATCGCCCTCATTGACAGCACAAACCCCTTGCCGCTAACTCCATGAACCTGTCCCTGTCGAGCCGACGACTGGCCCTCCTGCCGCAACGCATTCGCGGCATGTTCAATTTGAACGACCCGCGTTGGGGACGCGATGACGAGCCGAGTTCCGGCGAATCGACCCCGCCGCCTCCGCCACCGCCCGCTTATCCGCCCAGCCAACCGCCGGCCCAGCCGCGGCCGCAGGTGCAGCGTCCCGGCAACCCCGGGCCCGACTTGGATGAAATGGGGCGTGAGTTCATGCGCAAGCTCGGTGGCATGTGGGGCGGCAACGGCAATGGCGGCGGTTCGTCCAACCGCAGCGGTGGCCCGGGCGTGCAGCCGGGCTCGATTGCCGTGATCGTCGCGGGCCTGGCCCTGGCGGCCTGGGTGGCCAGCGGGGTGTACGTGGTCAACGAAGGCGAGCAGGCGGTGATCACGCAGTTCGGCAAGTACCACGAGACCACCGATGCCGGCCTGCACATGCGCCTGCCGTTCCCGATCCAGAACCACACCAAGCTGAAGGTGACGCAGCCGCGTGTCATCGACATCGGCAGCGACAACATCGTCAAGGCCACGGGCCTGCGCAACTCGGCCATGCTGACCGAGGACGAGAACATCGTCGAGATCAAGTTCTCGGTGCAGTACCGCCTCAGCGATTCGCGTGCCTACCTGTTTGAAAGCGCGCGTCCCGATGACGCCGTGCGCCAGGTCGCCGAAACCGCCGTGCGCGAGGTCGTCGGGCAGATGAGCCTGGACGAGGCCCTGGCCACCGAGCGTGACCAGATCGCGCCGCGTGTGCGCGAGCTGATGCAGACCATGCTCGACCGCTACAACCTGGGCGTGAACGTGTCCGAGGTCAACTTGCTGGAGGGCGGCGTGCGTCCGCCCGAACAGCTGAAGGTGGCGTTCGACGACGTGCTCAAGGCCGAGCAGGAGCGCGAGCGCGTCAAGAACCAGGCCCTGGCCTATGCGGCCAACGTGGTGCCCCGCGCCGAAGGCACGGCGGCCCGCCTGAACGAAGAGGCGCAGGGCTACAAGACCCGCGTGGTGGAGCAGGCCAAGGGTGACACCGAGCGCTTTGCCGCCATCCTGCCTGAGTACCGCAAGTCGCCGCAGGCGGTGCGTGACCGCATGTACACCGATGCCATGCAGCAGATGTACAGCAACGTCAGCAAGATCGTGGTGGACAGCAAGGCCGGCGGCAACCTGCTGTACCTGCCGCTGGACAAGCTGATCAGCCACAGCGGCGAGGCGGGAGCTGCCGCGCCCGCCGCCGCACCGGCGGCCCCGGCTCGCGAAGCGGCCGCGGCCCCGAGCGCGCCCGCCCCGGCCGTGGTGGACCCGCGTTCGCGCAACAACGAGCGCAGCCGCTCGCGTGAACTCGATGCCCGCTGACCTCCGCCCCCTGAATCCAAACTTTTCGCACTCCATTCATCCATGAACAAGCTTGGTTCCCTTGCCGCGGTGGTCGTCCTCGCCCTGGTCGTGTTCCTGACCTCGGCCTTCGTGGTCGATCAACGCCAATTCGGCCTGGTCTACCAGTTCGGGCAGATCCAGAAAGTCATCAGCTCGCCGGGCCTGCACTGGAAGGTGCCGTTCGTGCAGAGCGTCAGCCACCTGGACAAGCGCCTGCTGACGCTGGAGAGCCAGGACACCGAAGCGCCCATGCTCACGGCCGAGAAGCAGCGCATCGTCATCGACTGGTATGTGCGCTGGCGCATCACCGACCCGCGTGCCTACGTGCAGAACGTGGGCCGCACCATCGTCGACGGCGAGCTGCAGCTCACGCGCACGGTGCGCAACGCCTTCCAGGAGGAGATCAACCGCCACACGGTGAAGGAGCTGATCTCGACCAAGCGCGACCAGGTGATGGCCGACGTCAAGCGCGCCGTGAACGCCGCCATCTCGCAGGGCCAGAAGCCCTGGGGCGTGGAGGTGGTGGACGTGCGCATGACGCGTGCGGACTACGCCGAATCCATCATCGACTCGGTGTACCAGCGCATGGCGACCGACCGTGAGCGCGTGGCCAATGCCCTGCGTTCGGCCGGTGCCGCCGAAGGCGAGAAGATCCGCGCCGACGCCGATCGCCAGCGTGAGGTGCTGCTGGCCAACGCCTACCGCGATGCGCAGAAGATCAAGGGTGAAGGCGATGCCGCGGCCAACAGCGTCTATGCCGAGGTGTTCGGCCAGGACCCGCAGTTCGCCCAGTTCTACCGCAACCTGCGCGCCTACACCGAGTCCTTCGACAAGAAGAGCGATGTGATGGTCATCGACCCGCAGAGCAACGAGTTCTTCAAGGCCATGCGCTCGGGCATGGCGCCCCGCTGAGGGCGTGCGCCCGGCCGCGCCGCGGTCCCGCCTTCACAAGCCCGGCAGCTGCCGGGCTTTTTTTATGGTGAAGGGGTATGCGGTGGTTTCCGATCGTGGTTGATCGGCTGTCGATTGATACTCTGCGCATGTGCGTGTGCGTGTTCGCCTGGGCGGCCTCAAGCGAAGCACTTGTTGGCGACCGTTGACCAAGTCAGCAGATGGGTGCGGCGATGCACGCCACGCGTCGCCCGCAGCGCGCGCTCAATGCCGCAGGCCGCGCGCCCATGCGGCGGATGGCTCGGTGGCGGTCAACCAACCATGGCGCATCGCGTCCGCCTGCACAAGGGAGGGGCCGATCCATCTCAGGGCTGGCATGTGGCCATCAAGGTCGGCATGCGCGGCATGCGGCTGGATCTCGGGCGCGCTGTGACCGGCGCGATTCGAGGCCTCATCCCGAGCCGGTAGAATCACGGTTTTAACAGCCTGCCATTTGCTGCCATGTCTGCCTGGCTTTTGCCGGATTCCATCGCCGACGTGCTTCCTTCCGAAGCCAGGCACATCGAAGAGCTGCGCCGCCATCTGCTGGACACGGCCTGCAGCTATGGCTATGAACTCGTCATGCCGCCGCTGCTGGAGCATCTGGACTCCCTGCTGACCGGCACCGGCGAGGCGCTCGACCTCCAAACCTTCAAGCTCGTCGACCAGCTGTCCGGCCGGTCGCTGGGCTTGCGCGCCGACACCACGCCTCAGGTGGCCCGCATCGATGCCCACCTGCTGGGCCGCACGGGCGTCGCCCGGCTGTGCTACTGCGGGCCAGTGGCACACACCCGGCCCGACCGTGCGTTAGGCACCCGCGAGCCCTTGCAGCTCGGGGCCGAGCTGTTCGGCCACGCGGGCGCCGAGGCCGATCTCGAAATCATGCAGCTGGCGCTGGACTGCCTGCAGGTGGCCGAGCTGCCGCCCGCGCTGGTCGACATGGCCGACGTGCGCATCGTGCGGGCGCTGATGGCGGGGCTGCCCGTGGAAGCCAGCGTGCTCCAGGCCGTGCACACCGCCCTGGCCATCAAGGACGTGGCCAGCTTGCGCGAGTTGACGGCGAACTTCCCCAAGGCGGCGCGCGACGGCCTGCTGGCACTGCCGCAGCTGTATGGCGACGTGGCCGTGCTCGACGAGGCCGCCAAGGCCTTGCCCGACCTGACCGCGATCCGCCAGTCGCTGGATCACCTGCGCTGGCTCGCCCAACGCCTGAACGTCGGCCGCATCGGCTTTGACCTGGCCGACCTGCGAGGCTATGCCTACTACAGCGGCGTGCGCTTTGCCGCTTACGTCGAAGGCGCCAGCGACGCCGTGGTGCGGGGCGGCCGGTACGACGGCGTAGGGGCCGTGTTTGCCCATGACAGCGACCGCGATCGTCCCGCGGTGGGCTTCAGCCTCGACCTGAAGGCCCTGGTGCGCGTGGCTGCGCCGCGTGCGCTCAAGCCCGCCATCCGTGCCCCCTGGGGCGACGAGCCCGCGCTGGCCGAAGCGGTGGCCGGCCTGCGGCGCGCGGGCGAAACCGTGATCCGCGTGCTGCCCGGGCACGACAGCGAGATCGATGAATTTGCCTGCGACCGCCAGTTGGTGAAAGTGGGCGAGCACTGGCAAGTGCAGGCGGTGGCGGCCTGAGCGGTCGGCGCGCAATCCTTTTTCTTACCTGAGATTCCAAAGCAATGAACATCACCAAAGGCCGCAACGTGGTCGTGGTCGGCTCGCAGTGGGGCGACGAAGGCAAGGGCAAGCTGGTGGACTGGCTGACTGAAAGTGCCCAGGGCGTGGTGCGCTTCCAGGGCGGTCACAACGCCGGTCACACCCTGGTCATCAACGGCGTGAAGACCGCGCTGCACCTGATTCCCAGCGGCATCATGCGCGCTGGCGTGACCTGCTACATCGGCAACGGCGTGGTGCTGTCGTGCGCCAAGCTGTTCGAGGAAATCGAAGGCCTGGAAAAGGCCGGCGTGGAAGTGCGCTCGCGCCTGCGCGTGTCGGAAGCCTGCCCGCTGATCCTGCCATTCCACGCCATCCTGGATGTGGCCCGCGAGGCGGCGCGCGAAAAGGGCGGCATCGAGAAGATCGGCACCACCGGGCGCGGCATCGGCCCCGCCTACGAAGACAAGATCGCCCGCCGCGCGCTGCGCGTGCAGGACCTGCGCCACCCCGAGCGCTTCGCCCAGAAGCTGCAGGAACTGCTGGCCATCTACAACCTGGTGCTCACGCAAGGCCTGGGCTCGGCCGACCTGGCGTTTGCCGACACCCTGACGCCGTACCTGAAGAACGGCGAGGTGCAGTTCGACCCGATCTACACCGAGGCCATGCAGCACGCCAAGCTGCTCGAGCCCATGATCGCCGACGTCTCGCGCGAGCTCAACGACGCCAACAAGACCGGGTCCAACCTGCTGTTCGAGGGTGCCCAGGGCACGCTGCTGGACGTGGACCATGGCACCTACCCCTACGTGACCTCGTCGAACTGCGTGGCGGGCAACGCCGCCGCCGGCGCAGGTGTCGGTCCGGGCCTGCTGCACTACATCCTGGGCATCACCAAGGCCTACTGCACGCGCGTGGGGGGCGGCCCGTTCCCGACCGAGCTGGATTGGGAAAAGGAAGGCACACCGGGCTGGCACATGAGCACCGTGGGCGCCGAAAAAGGCGTGACCACCGGCCGCAGCCGCCGCTGCGGCTGGTTCGACGCGGCCTTGCTCAAGCGTTCGGCCCAGGTCAACGGCCTGTCGGGCCTGTGCATCACCAAGCTCGACGTGCTCGACGGCCTGTCCGAGCTCAAGCTCTGCGTGGGCTACATGCTCGATGGCGAGGAGATCGACATCCTGCCGGCCGGCGCCGACGACATCGCGCGTTGCGAGCCCATCTACGAAACGCTGGAAGGCTGGAGCGACAGCACCGTGGGCGTGACGCAGTACGACAAGCTGCCGATCAACGCCCGCCTGTACCTGCAACGCATCGAGCAGGTCACCGGCGTGCCCATCCACATCATCTCGACCAGTCCGGATCGCGACCACACCATCATGGTGCGCCACCCGTTCCTGGCGCCCTGATGGAACGGGAACGGATTCCGTCATGACACGCGCATCCGTTTCCCCCGCTTCTGAAGGGTTGCATGCAGCCCTGCGCGTGTTCGCAGGGCTGACGGCGTTGCTGGGCGCCTGGCTGCTGGGCACGCTGTTGCCTGTCGCCGACAAGCTGTTCACCGGACGGCTGGCCCCCAGCGACCCTTTGCCTTTTGATGCCGTGGTGCCGTCCGCCCGACACGGGATGCATGGCCTGCTGCGGCGCCTTGCCCATCGCGGGCTCGGCGCTGGGTGTCCGGGTCGCCATGCGGCGCACGCCTTGACGCCTTTTTCATCCTTTTTCTGGAGCCTTTCCCCATGCTGACCGAAGACGGCAAACACCTGTACGTGAGCTACGACGAGTACCACAACCTCGTCGAGAAGCTCGCGATCAAAGTGCATCAATCGGGTTGGGCGTTCGACAACATCCTGTGCCTGGCGCGCGGCGGCATGCGCCCCGGCGACATCCTCTCGCGCATCTTCAACAAGCCGCTGGCCATCATGTCCACCAGCAGCTATCGCGCCGATGCGGGCACCAAGCAAGGGCATCTGGACATCGCGCACTACATCACCACGCCCAAGGGCGAGATCGCCGGCCGGGTGCTGCTGGTGGACGACCTGGCCGACACCGGCCACACACTGAACGCCGTCATCGAGCAGCTGCGCACCAACTACCAGCCCATCACCGAGCTGCGCACCGCGGTGATCTGGACCAAGGGCAGCTCGACCTTCACGCCGGAATACTCGGTGCAGGACCTGCCCACCAACCCCTGGATTCACCAGCCCTTCGAAGGCTACGACACCATGACGCCCGAGAGGCTCATGGCCAAGTGGAAGATCTGAACCCCGCGCATCGCACCTGATCTGCAGTATGGGGCTGTTGGCGTTTTATTGAAAACGGCAGCAGCCCCATACTGCATTTGGCTGTGAACGCTTCAAGGCGTCGGACGTGAGGGCCAGGCCGCGGGCGACGACGCGCTCGACCGGGTCGGGCCGGCTGATCAGTACCGACTGGATGCCTGCGTCGGCGCGCCGTGTCGGCCACGCCGATGGCAGCGAGCGAGGCCACCGAGGCCGGCGAGGCCTGGCGCGCCGATCCGGATGCGCACCTGGCGGTGGCTGGCGTGTCATCGCGCCGTCATGCGTGCTGCCCACAATCGCGGCCTTGTTTCACACCAGGGCGGCTGAAGCGGCTTGGTCATGTCCTTCGTCGCGGGTGCGCCGCCAGGCGGGCGAGGCCTCTTCGCCGTGGCGGCTGACCCGCGAAGCCATGTGCCATGGCCGTCACGATGCGTCGCATCACGGTGCCGCCCCGAGCCTGACCGCCATGCCCGAGTCGACCTCTCTCCCTGTGCTGGCCCTCGAGGACGTCGGTTTGATCTGTGGCTGGCGTTTCGCCTGCGGCGACAGCGAGCCGGCCGCGGCCCTGTCGGCCGCAGATGCGGCCGACTGGCTCGCCCGCGATGCGGCCGAGCACCCGCACAGCGGCGACTTCCTGTGGCTGCATTTCAACCTGGCGAATGCCCAATCGCTGCGGTGGCTGCAGCGCCACGCGGCCTTGCCCGAGGTGTTCTATGCCGCGCTGCGCGAGGGCCTGGCCTCGACGCGGCTGGAGCGGGCGGAAGGCTCGCTGGTGGCCGTGCTCAACGACGTCAACTTCGAGTTCGATTTCGAGTCGGCCGACATCGCCACCTTGTGGATCTGCCTGGACGAGCGCCTGGTCATCACCGCGCGCACGCAGCCGCTGCGCTCGGTCGATGCGCTGCGTGCGGCCGTGCGCAGTGGCGACAGCCCGGCCAGCACCACCGAACTGCTGGAGCATCTGATGCGCACGCAGGCCGATGTGCTGGTCAAGGTGGTGCGCGAGACCACCGCGCGCGTGGACGAGATCGAGGACGTGATCCTGGCGCGCCGTGACAGCCGACCCCGCGCCCACCTGGGCCGGTTGCGGCGCCTGCTGGTGCGGCTGCAGCGGCTGCTGGCGCCTGAGCCCGCGGCGCTGTTCCGGCTGTTGCAGCAGCCGCCCGGCTGGATGAGCGAGCGCGATCGCCAGGGCTTGGCCGCCGCCAGCGAAGAGTTTTCGTTGATGCTGCGCGACATGCAGACCCTGCAGGACCGCATCCGGCTGTTGCAGGAGGAGGTGGCGGCCATCGTGAACGAGGACAACAACCGCAGCCTGTTCGTGCTGACCATGGTGACCGTGCTGGCGCTGCCCATCAACATCCTGGCGGGCCTGTTCGGCATGAACGTGGGGGGCATTCCGCTGGCCGAGCACCCCGACGGTTTCTGGATCGTGGTGTCCATCGTGGTGGCCTTCACGGCCGTGGCCGCCTGGCTGGCGCATCGGCACAAGCAGCGCCAGGTTTGAGCGTCCGATGCCCGTCAAAAATGGGGTATGGGCTGATTGCCGATTGTCTTTGATCGGACAGGCAGGTGTACTGCCAGACATTGAACCTGGCTGGCCCTGTGCTCATGACGGGGCTTGGTCCGCAGGGGGCTGGTCCGCGCCTGGCGTGCCGGTCGCCGGCGCAATGCCGTGCAGAAACCAGGCTGTGGCCTCGCGCAGCTGCTCACGCCGTTCGTCGTTCAGGCCGGGGGGCTCCAGGCCCTGCATCGCGCGAAGAAAGGGCGGCGACATCGTGCAGTTCATGTAGTGGTGCGCCAGCTTCATGGCCTCGTGCGGGTCCAGGCCGGGCAGCCAGGCCTGCAGCAGCGATGCCACCTGCTGGGCCGCTGCGCTCACCGGCGATTCGAACACCTTGCGCGCCAGCTCGGGAAAGCGCTGTGACTCGGCCACGGCCACGCGGTACAAGCCCAGCACATCCGGCTGCAGCGTCCAGGCCAGCAGCCGGCCGCCCAGCTCGCGCAGCTGTGCTTCCAGGCCTTTGCTCAGCAGCGGGGGGCCGTCGGGACGCAGGTTGCGGTCCACGTAGCCTGTGACCACGACGTCGAACACCTCGGCCTTGTCGGCAAAGCGCGCGTAAAAGGTCTTTTTGGAGATGCCGGCCAATCGGACGATGTGATCGACGCTGGTTGCGGCATACCCCTGGGTGACGAACAGATCGGTGGCGATGGCCACGATGCGTTCGGTGAGTTCGGCAGCGGCATCCCGCGACGGCCGGCCCGTCTTGCGTTCGGTGACGGCGGCATGGCGCGGGCGGGCCTTGGGTGCGGGGCGAGGGCGGTTGACGGGATTGGTGGGGGCGGCGGTCACGGCGTGCATGCGGGAAAGCGCGAACTGGGCGCGAGGGTAGCATGCCCCCACAAACGGAACCACATCGTTCCTTTCATGGGGCCCTTGCATGGGAGATGCTGTGCACCCCGATCCGACAGCCCGCCGCCGACACGTCCCCCGCGAGCCCAGGCGCAGCCTGTTGCGTTGCAAGCAGCAGCCATCGCTGGGCGCCTTGGACCGGCTCATCGCCAAGCTGCAGGGCGGCGCCATGCACGGGTGCACGCTGCGCCCACGAGCTGGTGCAGGGGCTGTCGCTGGTTCAAACGACAGCTTGAGGGGGTATCCGGCTCTTGCGATGTTCTTTTCATCGGTCGTGACTGATACCCCAAGCGATTTCATCGCTTCGCATACTGCTGCTGGCCGAACAGGATGTCGCGGGCGGTATCCGAGGTAATCGGCTTGCGGCGGTCGGCCAGCACGGCCACGCCGCGCTGAACGGCAGGGCGCGCGGCGATGCGGTCGAACCAGGCCTTCAGGGCCGGGTAGTCGGACCAGTCCACGCCCTGGTTTTCGGCGCTGCGCAGCCACGGGAAGATGGCGATGTCGGCAATCGTGTAGGTGTCGCCCGCGATGTAGGCGTGCTGGCTGACCTGTTGGTCCATCACGCCGTACAGGCGCTTGGCCTCGTTGGTGTAGCGGTTGATGCCGTACGCGATCTTCTCGGGGGCGTACAGGCGAAAGTGATGCGCCTGACCCAGCATGGGGCCGACCCCGCCCATCTGGAACATCAGCCACTGCAGCGTGGCGTGGCGCGCGTGGGGTTCGGTGGGCAGGAACTGGCCGGTCTTCTCGGCCAGGTAGACCAGGATGGCGCCGGACTCGAACAGGGAAATGGGCCGTCCCGCCGGGCCGTCGGGGTCCACGATGGCGGGAATCTTGTTGTTGGGGCTGATGGCCAGGAAGTCGGGCTTGAACTGGTCCCCTGCGCCGATGTCGACGGCGTGCGCCTGGTAGGGCAGGCCGCATTCCTCCAGCAGGATGTGGACCTTGTGCCCGTTGGGCGTGGGCCAGGAATAGACGTCGATCATGGGGGTCTCCAAACGAAGGCGAGGCAGAGCGGCAGGCGCCAGATGCTGCAGGCCGGCACGCCGAGGAACGCCGGGCATCTTGCCACGCCGGGATCGTCCGTGATGCGGCATCTCGGTCTCGCGCAACGGTACCTCGCGAAACGGTGATCTGCGAAACGGCGTGTTGCGTAACCAATCGTATGTGGACGAGAAGTAGTTCCGCGAGTGTCGTGCGTCCTACGCCGACGGCTGCGCGACGCCACTACAGTTGGCGCGTTGTTCAACCACGAGGACATTCACATGACACACACCTCTTTGAATCGCAAGCTGCTGTCGGGCGCCACGGTGCTGGCCGTGACCGCGTCACTGGTGCTGACGGGTTGCGCCGGCATGTCGCCCACGGCGCGCAACACGGCCATCGGCGCGGGTGCGGGTGCCGCGGCAGGCGGGCTGATCGGTGACGGCAAGGGCGCTGCGATCGGGGCTGGCCTGGGCGCCCTGGGCGGCTACATCTGGTCGCAGCACATGGAAAACAAAAAGCGCGAGATGGAGCGGGTGACCGCCGGCACCGGCGTGCAGGTCGAGCAAACGGCCGACAACCAGCTGCGGCTCAACATCCCGAATGACATCTCGTTCGACACCAACAGCGCCGTCATCAAGCCGCACCTGCAGCCCATCCTCGACCAGTTCGCCCAAGGCCTGGGCAGCCAGCCGAACACCGAGGTGCTGATCGTTGGGCACACCGACTCGACCGGCAACGACGCGATCAACGACCCGCTGTCGCTGCGCCGCGCCAACAGCGCCCGCGATTACCTTGCCGCACGCGGCGCCAACAGCAGCCTCATCCGCACCGAAGGCCGTGGGTCGCGTCAGCCCATCGCCGACAACGGATCCGAAGCCGGCCGCGCGAAGAACCGCCGCATCGAGATCTTCCTGGCCGAACGCGCACCGGCGCAGGGGGCCCAGCAGCCCATGCAACCGCCGGCCATGAACCAGCCCATCGGCCAGCCGATTCAGCGCTGACGGTCGGGCGCACCGCTTGCATCCCGTGGCTGGCTGGGCAGCCGCGGATCTCACCGCCTGCGCCGGTCGATTCCCCATGAACGGCGAGCCGCTCGGGCCAGCTTCAGACGACCTGTCTTGCCAGGGACTGAACCCAGCCCAGGCGCTGGCCACAATGGCTGCATGCACCGCCGTCTGTCCGGTGGACAAGGAGAAGCATGAGTACCCAGTCGCAGGCCTTCATTGCCGGAGCGTTCGAGCACCCAACCCGCTTTGCGCCGGATAAATCGGTGGCCCAGCTGCATGCCGAGTGCGCGCGGGGCGCGCTGGCGGATGCCGGCTTGTCCATCCGCGATGTGGATGGCTACTTCTGTGCCGGCGACGCACCCGATGGCAACGGGCCCGCCATGGTGGATTACCTGAACCTGCGCCTCAAGCACATGGATGCGACCGAGGAAGGCGGCTGCTCCTACATCTCGCACGTGGGCAAGGCGGCGCAGGCGATCGCGGCCGGCAAGTGTTCGGTTGCCCTGATCACGCTGGCGGGCAAGCCGCGCAGCAACAAGCAGGCCACGGGCACGGCCTACCGCTGGACGGGATCCGAGCGCCCGCACACGGTGTGGGAAGGGCTGTACGCGCCGACCATCACGGCGTTCTACGGCATGCTCACCCGCCGCTTCATGCACGAACGCGGGGCCACGCTGGAGCAGATGGCCTGGGTCAAGCATTCGGCCTCGCTGCACGCGCAGCACAACCCGCACGCCTTGCTGCAGAAGGTGATCTCGATCGACGAGATCATGGCCTCGCCCATGGTGGCCGAGCCCATGCGGCGCATGGACTGCTGCGTGATCACCGATGGCGGCGGCGCGCTCGTCGTCACCAAGCCCGAGATCGCCAAGTCGCTGAAACGCCCGCTGGTGGGCGTGAAGGGCTATGGCGACACCATCCAGATCCAGGGCGGCAACTGGAACCCCTTTGTCGAGTCGGGGGCCAAGTACTCCGGGCGCGACGCCTTCGCCATGGCGGGCGTGACACCGGCCGACATCCAATACGCTTCCATCTACGACAACTTCACCGTCAACGTGCTGATGCAGCTGGAGGACCTCGGTCTGTGCGGATACGGCCAAGCCGGCCAGTTCGCGGCCGAGGGCAATCTGATCGCCGGGCAAGGCAGGCTGCCCTGGAACACCGATGGCGGTGGTCTGTGCAGCAACCACCCGCAAAACCGCGGCGGCATCACCAAGGTGATCGAGGCCGTGCGCCAGCTGCGCGGCGAGGCGAACGCCCCCGTCCAGGTCAAGGATTGCGAGCTGGCCATTGCCAGCGGCCCGGGCCTGGTGATGGGTTTCGGCCATGCCCATGCCACCGTCATCTTGGAGCGCCTGTGATGAACGCGACCGAACTCGAGCTGGTGCAGGCCGGCATTGCCAACTTTCCCGAAAACCAGCCGTTCTGGGACAAGGCGCGCCAGGGGCAGTTCAGCTTGCCGCGTTGCCGCGCCTGCGGCAAGCAGCACTGGTTTCCTCGCGCCTTTTGCCCACTGTGTTTTTCGGACGATGTGGTGTGGGAGGACAGCGCCGGCCAGGGCACGGTGTTCAGCTACTCGCGCCTGAACGGCCCGGCGGGCGAGCGCGTGATCGCCTACGTGCAGCTGCAGGATGGCCCGCTGATGCTGACCGAACTGGTCGACACGGATGCGTCGCTCGCCATCGGTCAGCCCGTGGTCGTGACCCTGGTCGAGGTAGCGCCCGATTTGCGCATTCCCAAGTTCAAGCCGGCTTGATATGGCGCGGCCGCCTCGGGTGCCGGGCGCCGCTGCAGTGAGCTCGACGTTGATGCCGTCGACGCGGCGGGCGATGTGGCCGCCCAGGGCCAGGGCGGCTGAGAAGCGTCACCCGACTGGCAGCGTCACTCTGCGGGCGGCGTTGATGAGGCGGGGCACAGCTCGATGGCCTTGCAGCGAGACGCCACAGGTTGCCGCAGTGAGCCCAGGAATCCACAGGGCTTCAGCCTGGTCGAAGGTTCTGCCATCGGACTAGGCGAATCGCGTTCATGTCGCCGAGTCTTGAGGGGTGAACGGCGTATGGGTGAATTGCCGTTTAATTACAAACGGAAATCAACCCATACTCCATGCATGAGTTTGCGCTTCAACATTGCCTTTCAGAGGCCTTCTTCGATGGGTTCCACCGTGACGGCCACGTCCAGGCTGTGCTCGGCGGCGCCAAAGAGGATGCCGCGCACCGGCGACACATCGGAAAAATCGCGCCCCACGGCCACACGCACGTAGTCCTCGCCAGGGGTGCCCCAGCCATGGCGTGCGTTCGTGGGGCACAGGTCGTACCAGGCGCCCAGGCGGGCCACGGTGTGCGTGGTCTTGTGGTCGGCCTCGGCCTCGCGCGCCGTCACGAACAGGGTGTCGGCAAAGCCTTCGGGGTAGCGCAGGTCGGGCAGGTAGACCTGCACCCAGGCATGGCTGGCATCGGCCCCGATCAGGCGGGGTTGCCCGGGTGGGGGCTGGGTCAGCAGGTAGCCGCTCACGTAGCGCGCCGCCAGCCCCAGGCTGCGCAGGCAGGCGATCAGGACGTGGGCGAAATCCTGGCACACGCCCTCGCGGCGGGCCAGCGACTCGCGCGCGGGGGTGTCGATGCTGGTGCTGGCGCTGCGGTAGCGGAAATCGCCGTGCATGCGCTGCATGAGGTCGCACGCCGCGGCGATGAGTGGCCGGCCTGGACGGAACGAGGGCTGGGCGTAGGCGACGAAATCGGCGTGGCAGGCGATGTGGGGCGAGGGGAACACCATGCCGGCCGCGTCGTCGTAGGTGGCGCCGGCCCGGTAGGTGAGGCTGTCGCGTGCGGCCTCCCAGCCGATGGTGCTGGGCGCGGGCTGTGGCGGCAGGGTGCGCACCTGGGCCTGGGCGCTGACGCTGAAATGCCGGTGCGGCGTTTGCAGCGCCAACCATTCCTGGTGGTTGCCGAAGGCGTCGATGCGCTCGGCATGGCTGTCGGGCGGCGGGTCGAACACCAGCTGGTGCGACAGCACCTGCTGCCAGGGCGTGCGCGGCGGCTTGAGGTGCACGATGTGCTGCGCGCCCTCGATGGCTTGCGCGTAGCGGTAGCGGGTGTCGTGGGCGATGCGCAGCAGCATGGCGAATGGGGGTTGGGGCGGTTCAGGACCAGACCGCGTGGCGCGCTTCGTGGTAGTGGGTGAAGTGGCGCAGGCTGATCTGGTCACTCACCTGGTTGGCCGCGTGGCTGCAGGCATCGAGCAGGGTCTGCAGGTGGTGAAAGTTGCCCACGTCGTCGGCGGCACACAGCAGCGCCAGCGGCGCGTCGGCCGGTGCCGGCAGCAGCTGGCTGAGGTCGGGCGCCCCGTCGGGCGCGTGGCGCTGCAGCGTGGCCAGCACGTCGGCCAGGGCCTGCGTCACGCAGCCGAGTGAGCGCGGGTTTTCGCGGCTTTGCACCAGCAGGTCCAGCAGCGAGGCCAGATTCTGGCTTTGCTGGTAGAGCGCGTGGAACGAAATGGTGCTGTCGAACAGGGCCAGTACGGCCTCGTAACCTTCGAAGTCGTGAACGGCATTGGCGTAGAAGGCCTGGCTCAGGGCCTGGCTGTAGAAGTCCAGCCGCTCGACGTAGCGCCCCAGGGTCAGCATGCGCCAGCCATCGTCGCGCGTCATGTGGTCCATCTGCGCCCCGACGATGGCGCTGATGCGTTCGCGCAGGGCGGTCAGCACGCGCGTGACGCCCTCGTGCGAGCCGGCCTGCAGCAGGCTGTGCATGGCTTGTGCGAATTCGCGCTCGGCCTGGCTGATGGCGCGCCAGTGGTCGAGCGCCATGCGGTGCCGCACCTGGGCGGCCGCGGCGCGCAGGGCCTGAAGCGCGTGGCCCACGCTGTGGGCGCTGCCGGGTGCCAGGTTGCGCACCAGGGTCTGGGCAAATTCGGCCGGCGTGAACACCAGGGGTTCGGCCTCGTCCGGCACCATGCCCATCTTGCGGCACAGCAGGTCGATCCAGGCGAAGAAGGGCACCGAGGGCTGCTCTTCGCCGTGCAGCGCATCGAGGCTGAGCTGGGCCAGGCGCGCCTGGTTCTCCACCCGCTCGGTGTAGCGCCCAAGCCAGAACAGGTTTTCCGCGGCCCGGCTGGTGACCACGCGCACCCGGCGGGCCACGTCCAGGCCCGGGGTGACGGCGCGGGGCAGCAGGTCGGCAGCGGTCGGCGTCATGCGCACGCCGGGTTGCGAGGCCGCTGGTTGCGGGTCGCTGGCCGTTGCCCCCACGACCCAGACATCGGCGCTGGTGCCCCCCAGGCGAATCGAGGACAGGGCGTGCGGGCCGACCGGCAGGCGGGCCATGCCGCCCGGCAGCACCTGCCACTGACCTGGCCCGTTCGAGAGGGCGAACAGACGCAGCACCACGGGGCGATCGGTCAGCCGGCCGCCGTCGGGCTGCCACTGCCACACGGCCTGGTGCGCGGCGGGCAGGTGCGCCTGCACGGTGAGGTCGTCGCTGTGCACGGCCAGGCGTTGCGCCCAGTCCGCGCGCTCGGCAGGGCTCAACCAGCGCGTGAGCACGGGGTCGAAATGCGCGCGGGCTGCCGCACCGGGGTAGGGGGCGGGGTAAGTGGGTTTGATGACGCAGTCATCCAGCATGGCCAGGGCCTGGTCGCGCACCGCGGCTTCTCCGCACCACCAGGTGGGCGCCGCCGGCAATTCCAGGTCCTCGCCCAGCAGGTGGCGCGCCAGTGCCGGCAAAAAGGCGAGGATGGCGCTGGACTCCATGAAGCCCGCGCCGGGCCAGTTCGCCATCAGCACATTGCCGGCGCGCAAGGCCTGCATCAGGCCCGGCACCCCCAGCTGCGAATCGGGGCGCAGCTCCAGGGGGTCCAGGTACTGGTCGTCCATGCGCTTGATGACGGCGTGCACCGGGCTCAGGCCGTGCATGGTCTTGAGGAACAGCCGTTGGTCGCGCACCGTCAGGTCCGCGCCCTCCACCAGCGTGATGCCGAGGTAGCGGGCCAGGTAGGCGTGCTCGAAATACGTTTCGTTGTACTGGCCCGGCGTCAGCAGTGCGATGTGGCTGTCGGCCCCGGCCGGGCTGTGGGCGCGCAGGCTGTCGACCAGGGCGCGGTAGCTGCCGGCCAGGCGGCGCACACGCAGGGCTTCGAACTCCTGCGGCAACTGGTGCAGCACGGCATGGCGGTTCTCGAGCAGGTAGCCCATGCCCGAAGGCGCCTGCAGGCGTTGCGACAGCAGGCACCAGGCGCCGGTTTCGGTGCGGATGAGGTCGAAGGCGCACAGGTGCAGGTGGGTGCCGTGGGGCGGCCGCACCCCGTCCATGCAGGGCAGGAAGTCGGGATGCCCCTGCACCAGAGCGGGTGGCAGCAGGCCCGAGCGCAGCAGCTTGCGCTCGCCATAGAGGTCGGCCAGCATGGCGTTCAGCACGCGCACGCGCTGCAGGATGCCGCGCTCCAGCATCTGCCAGTCCTGTGGCTCGATGAGCACCGGCAGCAGCTCCACGTCCCACTGGCGCTGCAACTGGCCATCGCCAGCGTAGACGTTGTAGGTGACTTCGTCGTCCTGCAGCTGGCGCTGCAGGTCCAGCCACCGCTGATCCAGGTAACGGGCCGCGTCGGGGCCATGTGCACGCGCCTGGGCCCAGAAGCGCTGCCAGGCAGGGCTGCCGTCGCCCGGGTCGAACCGAGGGGGGAAGGGGTCGGAAGGAAGGGGGTGGTTCACGGGCCGCGGTGCCAGGTGGAGGGACATGCTGACGTGGCAGATGGCCTGCGCCTTGAATGCCGCGCGAAAATTACCACAGGCCGGGCCGAATGGTCGGCGCGGCTTCAGAGCGAAAGAGTTTCACCCGATGTCCAGTTCCTGTTTCATGCCGTTTTCGACACCCGTTCGCGCCCTGCGGCGGCTGCGCGCCGCCGCCCTGGGGCTTGCCGCCTGCGCCGGTTTGGCGGTGCAGGCCGAGACCATCGGTTCGGTCGACACCGTGTTCAAGGTCATCGGGCCGGATCACAAGATCGTGGTGGATGCCTACGACGACCCGCTGGTGCAAGGGGTGACCTGCTACGTCTCGCGGGCCAAGACGGGTGGCATCAAAGGTGGCCTGGGGCTGGCCGAAGACCGTTCCGAGGCGTCGTTGAGCTGCCATGCCACCGGCCCGATCGCGTTCAAGGCCCCGATCAAGCCGCAGGACGAGGTGTTCAGCGAGCGCATTTCGCTGCTGTTCAAGCGCCTGCGCGTGGTGCGCATGGTGGACAGCCAGCGCAACACCCTGGTCTACATGACGTATGCCGACCGCGTGATCGAGGGCTCGCCCCAGAACAGCGTGACCGCCGTGCCCGTGCCGGCGGGCACGCCGATTCCTGTCAAGCGTTGATGTTGCGGGAGTATGGCCTGATTGCCGATGATTTTTAATTGAGATCAGGCGCATACTGCCTTGCGATGAATGTGGCTACCGCCATCCATGGCCAGACCAGCGTGATCGCTGGGGCAAGGCCGGTTTGCGATCGAGGTCGATCCCTCTCAGGAGCCGGACAGCGGCCCGAGCCGTGGCATGTCAATCAGCGGGCCCGGCGCGGCTGGGATGACAAGCAGGCCGGCCAGGTTTGCCGAAACGGTGCGCGTCACGTCCGCGCCAGGCATCAGCTCAGCTGGTGAAGCCGTGCATACAGGCCGTTGGCTGCGGTCAGCTCGGCATGTGTGCCTTGTTCGGCGATGCGGCCCCGGTCCAGCACCACGATGCGGTCGGCGCGCTCCACCGTCGACAGGCGGTGGGCGATGGTGATGCAGGTGCGGCCTTCCATCAGCCGCTCCAGCGCCTGTTGCACCAGGCGTTCGCTGGCCGTGTCCAACGCCGAGGTGGCTTCGTCCAGCAGCAGGATGGGGGCGTCGCGGTACAGCGCACGCGCGATGGCCAGGCGCTGCCGCTGTCCACCGGACAGCTGGGCCGCGTTGTGGCCGACCACGGTGTCCACGCCCTGGGGCAGTGCGTCCACGAAGTCGGCCAGGTTGGCCGCCTGCAGGCTGCGCAAGGCGCGCTCGCGGTCAGGCGTCTCGTCGCCCAGCGCCACGTTGTCCAACACGCTGACGTTGAGCATCACCACGTCCTGGCTCACCAGGGCGAACTGGCGGCGCAGCGCGCGCAGATCCCAGTCCTGCAGGGGCACGTCGTCCAGCAGCACCGTGCCCGACGTTGGCTGCACGAAACGCGGCAGCAGGTTGACCAAGGTGGTCTTGCCGGCGCCCGACGCGCCGACCAGGGCCACGTTTTCGCCGGGCTGCACGGTCAGGCTGATGCCAGTCAGCGCCGGCGCACCGTCAGCCGAGAACTGCACGCTGACGTGGTCAAAGCGCAGCTGGCCAGCCGCACGGGGCTTGGCGAACGTGCCACCTTGTTCGGCCTGCACATGGTCCATGAGGTCCAGCCCGCGTTCGAGCGCGGCCAGGCCCCGGGTGATGGGGTTGGCCAGGTCGGCCAGGCGGCGGATGGGGGCGATCAGCATCAGCATGGCGCTGATGAAGGCCACGAACGAGCCCACGGTCACGCTGTCGCCGGCCGCTCGGCCCTGCGCCAGCGCGATGACGATGACGACCGACAGGGCGACGGCGGCAAACAGCTGGGTCAGCGGGGTCATGGCGGCCGAAGCGATGGTGGCCTTGATCGCAAGGCGCCGCAGGCTCTGGCTCAGCGTGTTGAAGCGGCTGTCCTGCGTCGCCTGCGCGCCATGCAGGCGGATCATGCGGTGCGCGAGCACGTTTTCTTCGACCACATAGGCCAGCTCGTCGGTGGCGTTCTGGCTCGTCTTGGTTACCCGGTAGAGTCGCCTGGACAGCGTTTTCATGATCCAGCCCACGCCCGGCACCATGACGAGCACGATGGCCGTGAGTGTCCAGTTCAGGTAGAGCAGGTAGATGAGCAGCGCGATGACGGTGAACCCGTCGCGCGAGACCGAGAGCAGCGCCTGCACCAGCTGCAGCGAGCCGGTCTGCACCTCGTAGACCAGCGTGTTCGAGAGCTTGCTGGCCGATTGCTTGGAGAACAGCCCCATGTCGGCCGACAGCAGGCGCTCGAACATCTGCTTGCGCAGCACCACCATGCCCTGGTTGGTGATGCTGGCCAGCGCATACTGCACGGCAAACTGCGCCACGCCGCGGATGGCAAACAGGCCGATGATGGCCACAGGCGCCATCCACAGCTGCAGCGAGCCTTCGGTGAAGCCATCGTCCAGCAGGGGCTTGAGCAGCGCGGGAATCATGGGCTCGGTGGAGGCGCTGATCAGGGTCGCGATCAGGGCGATGCACCATCCGAGTCGATGCTGGCTGAAGTAGCGTGACAGGCGCTTCAGGCGGGGCCAGAGCGCGCGCTCCGGCGCAGGGGAGTCCGCCTGGGTGGCAGTGAGGGTAGGGTCTGACATTCGGCCAAGCATTGTATCGGCCGATGTCGGGTGCCCTTGTCTGGCGTCCAGGCGCGGCTCTGGGGCCGGCCAAGGCCCGCGGCTTGCCGGGGCCGTGGGCGATTGCCGGCTCGGTGGACCGGCGGTGGGCACAATGCCGCCAGAACTTTTTCCGACGATCGAAGTCTGCTCACCGTCACGTCACAGCTTGTGACGCTGGGTGCGGCATGGTGTGTACCATTGCCGGGCTCGGATTTCTCCCTTTCACGACTCCTCTGGCCCTCGAGGCTGCACCTTTGCTGCATGACCGGACATCCAACCACCTTCAAGCTCGTTCGCCGCACTGTTCTGGGATCCCTGGCTGCCGTTCCGGCCCTGCCGGTCCTGGCTCAATTCAAGGTCGAGGTCACGGGCGTGGGGGGCACCCAGATTCCCGTGGCAGTCGCGAATTTCCGCGGTGAAGACGCCTCCCCACAGAAAATCGCCAGCATCGTGCGCGCCGACCTGGAGCGCAGCGGCGTGCTGCGCATCGTCGATGCCAGCGGTCAGGCCATGGACGAAAACACCCGGCCCGACGTGGCGCTGTGGCGTCAGAAAGGCGCCGACGCGCTGGCGGGCGGCAGCGTGACCCGCCAGGGCGATGGCCGCTACGACGTGCGGTTTCGCCTGTGGGACGTGATCAAGGGCCAGGAGTATGGCGGCCAGAGCTATGTGGTGCCGCAGGCCGACCTGCGCCTGACCGCGCACAAAATCGCCGACTACATCTACGAAAAGCTCACGGGCGAACGCGGGGTGTTTTCTTCGCGCCTGGCCTACGTGAGCAAGGCGGGGCGCCGCTACACCCTGTGGGTGGCCGATTCCGACGGCGAGAACGCCCAGGCGGCCTTGACCAGCGGCGAGCCCATCATTTCGCCGACTTGGTCGCCCGATGGCCGCCAACTGGCCTACGTGTCGTTCGAGGCGCGCAAACCCGTGGTCTATGTGCACGACGTGGCCAGTGGTCGTCGCCGCCTGCTGGCCAACTTCAAGGGATCCAACAGCGCCCCGGCCTGGTCGCCCGATGGCCGCAGCATTGCCCTGACGCTGAGCCGTGATGGGGGCTCGCAGCTCTATGTGATGGGGGTGAACGGTGGCGAGCCGCGTCGGCTGATGCAAAGCAGCGCCATCGACACCGAGCCCGTGTACTCGCCCGACGGCAGCAGCATCTACTTCGTCTCGGATCGCGGCGGCTCGCCCCAGATCTACCGCGTGGCCGCCTCGGGTGGCAGCCCTCAGCGTGTGACCTTCAACGGCAGCTACAACATTTCGCCCACCGTGAGCCCCGATGGCAAGTGGTTGGCCTACATCACCCGCAATGGGGGCGGCTACAAACTGCAGGCGATGGAGTTGGGCAATGGTGCGGTGCTGTCGCTGACCGACACCGCAGCGGATGAAAGCCCGAGCTTCGCCCCGAACGGCAAGTTGATCGTCTACGCCACGCGCCAAGGGGGCACCGATGCCCTCATGACAACGACGCTGGACGGCAAGATCAAGGCCCGTCTGGCCGGCAAGGGCGGCGACATCCGCGAGCCGGCCTGGGCGCCGTTTCCGCGTTGATGCGCGCGCATTGGTTTCAGTCACCAGCACTTAGGAGTAAGGGAAACATGTTCAAACAGTCCGTATTGATTCTCGCCGTGGCTTTGACGCTGGGCGCATGCAGCAGCAAGAAGCTCGACCCGGCACCGGTGGTCGATGACCGCACCAGCGGTTCCCAAACCGGAGGCGACGCTGCAGGGGCAGGCCAGAGCTCGGTCACCGGCGTCGATGCATCGAACGCCAATGCCAACGCGGCCGGCCCTCAAGGCGTGAGCAACGTGGTCTATTTCGACTTCGACAGCTTCGTGGTGCGCTCGAACGACCAACAGGTCGTGGAGGCCCATGCCCGCTTCCTGCAGGCCAACAAGGCCCGCCGCGTGACGCTGGAAGGCAACACCGACGAGCGCGGTGGCCGCGAGTACAACCTGGCCCTGGGTCAAAAGCGCGCCGAAGCCGTTCGCCGCTCGCTGAACCTGCTGGGCGTGGGTGATGCGCAGATCGAAGCCATCAGCTATGGCGAGGAGAAGCCGGCCGCCATGGGCGCCTCGGAAGACGCCTACTCGCAAAACCGTCGCGTTGAGTTCAAGTACCAGTGAGCCGGCTGATGCTTTCCCACATGGGCTCGCGCCTGGCGCGGGCTGGCATGCTGGCCCTGGCGCTGGGCGTGCCGCTGCAGGCCCACGCCTTGTTTGGCGATGACGAGGCACGCGCGGCCATCCTGGATTTGCGCAAGCGATTCGATGCCGCCAATGCCTCGCAGTCCCAGCTGATCCAGGACAACGCGCAGCTGCGGCGCAGCGTGCTCGACCTGCAGGCGCAGATCGAAACGCTGCGTGGCGAGCTGGCGAACATGAAAGGCGTGGAGGAGCAGCTCACACGCGACATCGCCGAGCTGCAACGCCGGCAGCGCGACATGAGTCAGAACCTGGAAGACCGCCTCAGCGCCCTGACGGCCCCTGAAGGCGGCGCTTCTGCGGCAGCAGCCGACACGGCGGCCAGCGCGCCCTCGTCGGCGGCAGCACCCGCCGTCAATCCCCAAAAGGATTTCGACGCGGCCATGGCCGTGTTCCGTGCCGGCAATTTCAGCGGTGCACAAAAGTCGTTCGCCGCCTTTCTGAAGCAGCACCCCAAGAGCCCGCAGTACCCTGCGGCGCTGTTCTGGCTGGGTAATGCCCAGTACGCCACGCGGAACTACAAGGAAGCGGTCAACAACTTCCGCTCGAGTTTGAGCATGGAGCCGTCCGGCCCGCGCTCGGCCGAAGCGATGCTGGCCATTGCCAACTGCCAGATCGAGCTCAAGGACAGCACAGCGGCGCGTAAAACCTTGGACGACCTGATCAAGCGCTTTCCCAAGAGCGAAGCGGCACAGGCGGCCAAAGACCGTTTGGCGCGCCTGCGCTGACCCGTTCATTTGATGGAACCCCGGCCGGCGTCATTGACGTCGGCTTTTTTTCCGCTT
Source organism: Comamonas serinivorans (assembly GCF_002158865.1). Taxonomy (NCBI): domain Bacteria; kingdom Pseudomonadati; phylum Pseudomonadota; class Betaproteobacteria; order Burkholderiales; family Comamonadaceae; genus Comamonas; species Comamonas serinivorans. The sequence goes on from NZ_CP021455.1 coordinate 2,194,795, forward strand.
TTCTCCGCGCAGACCATGAACAGTGAGCCGCATGACCTTGATCGCCGCTTTGGCGGCCTGGAACGCCTGTACGGCGTGGAGGCCGCCCGGGCCATCCGCGCCGCGCACGTCGGGGTCGTGGGCATCGGTGGCGTCGGATCCTGGGTGGCCGAGGCCTTGGCGCGCAGCGGCGTGGGGCGGCTCAGCCTCGTCGATCTCGACCACGTGGCCGAGTCCAACATCAACCGGCAGGTTCACGCCAACACCGAGACCCTGGGCCAGTCCAAGGTGGAGGCCATGGCGGCGCGCATCGCCGGCATTCACCCCGGGTGCCAGGTGCAGGCCATCGATGAGTTCGTCGAAGCCGACACCTGGCCCATGCTGGAGCCTCTGCTGAGCGGCTTGGATGTGTTGATTGACGCCTGCGATTCGCAGGCCGCCAAGCGCCTGATGGCCCACTGGAGCCGCCGCAGCAAGGTGCGGTTGGTGGTCTGTGGCGCCGCCGGCGGCAAACGGCAGGCTCAGTTGGTCGAGGTGGGCGATCTGGCCCAGGTCACGCACGACCCCCTGTTGGCCAAGTTGCGCTACCAGTTGCGCAAAGACGGCTTTGCGCGCACGGGCAAGATGCAACTGCCCTGCGTGTTCAGCCGCGAGCCGGTCGCCCCGCCGCATGCATCGTGCGCGATCGAAGGCGACGGCTCACTCAATTGTCACGGGTTTGGCTCCAGCGTGACCGTGACCGCCAGCTTCGGCATGGTCGCGGCGTCCTGGGCCCTGGATGTGCTCGCGCGTGCGGCCAGAACTTGAAGAGCAATTTGGAATAGGGGTATGGCTTGGATGCCGTTGATTTGATATCGGCATTTCGGTCATACTCACATTGCTTTAGAGGCTTTGACCCTTCACGCGTGGCATCCGCAGTTGCCGATGCGCATGGTGGCCACATGGGGTTTGCACCTCGCAGCCTGATCCTGAATGCTTTGCTGGCCTGCTTCGGCTCGCGCGATCGGATGAGGCAAGAAAAAAGCCCCAGCGCACGCGCAGGGGCTTGATTCAGGTGTTTGTGGTGGGTCGTGCGCGACTCGAACGCGCGACCATCGGATTAAAAGTCCGGTGCTCTACCAACTGAGCTAACGACCCACACAGCAGCTTGAAATCAACTTCTTCTCAAACTGCTGCAGTAAGCCTAAGAGTATACCCTGTTTTGCTCGACATCGACAAACGCCCCGGGAAAAGTTTGAGCCTTCTCTTCTGCGCACGCTCTGACATCCCTGATGGTGACAGGGTTGTGCTCAAAGCTTGTCTGCACAGGGGCGTGCGGCGATAAGATTTTCGATGGTCAGGGTTTCACCCGACACCGCGTTTGGCCGGAACAGGAAGCGGCGCCACAGCCGTCACAGGGAATTCAGAACAATGCATGCATGGACAGCAGGTCAAGTGCTTGAGGCACCGCGCGGCCGCAAGCTTTTCATCACCGATGTGATTCCGTTCAGCCAACTGAACGAGCCGGACGCCAACCCGGAGGGCTTCCTCATCAAGTTCGTCTTCAACGAAGCCGAGGTCCACGACCAGCGGGCCATGAAGTACGAGCTGGATGACTTCATGTTTGAGCAGATGTGCCAAGCGGAAGGCTTTGGGGACTGACAGCACGGTGCTGCAAGCGTTCTGTGGCACGTGCAAGGCCCAGGCAGCTTGACTGCAGGCTCCCGGCCGGCGGGTTGCCTGCAAGGGGCGGGGGCAAGCGAGTCCCGCGCTCACGCGGCCAGGCTTCCAAGCGCATGAGCCCCATGCGCCTGACACGCAAAAAACACTTGCCCCTTTCCACCGGCGGCAGCCCGCTGAAACCCATGAGCGCGGGCTGAGCCAGTTCGTCATGCGAGCTCACCTGGAAAGAGCATGGACTGTGGAAGTATGCGTGCCTGTTCATTAATTCTTCAACGAAATCGATTGCATACTACGCATGAAAAAGAGCTGGCCATGGGCCAGCTCTCGTGGTGTCGCAATCCGGGCGGGGCCCGGCATGCGGATCAGTCCTGCGCCAGGGATTGCCAGGTGGCGATCACGGTGTCGGGGTTCAGCGAGATGGAGCTGATGCCCTTGTCGGCCAGCCATTTGGCGAAATCCGGGTGGTCGCTGGGCCCCTGGCCGCAGATGCCGATGTATTTGTTCTGGCTCAGGCAGGCGGTGATGGCGCGCTCGATCAAGGCGGTCACGGCTGGGTCGCGCTCGTCGAAGTCCTGGGCCAGCAGTTCCAGGCCGGAATCGCGGTCCAGACCCAGCGAGAGCTGCGTCAGGTCGTTCGAGCCGATGGAGAAGCCGTCGAAGTACTCGAGGAACTGGTCGGCCAGCACGGCGTTGCTGGGCACTTCGCACATCATGATGAGCTTGAGCTCGTTCTCGCCGCGCTGAAGCCCGTTGTCGGCCAGCAGCTCGGTCACGCGCTTGGCCTGGCCTAGGGTGCGCACGAAGGGCACCATGATCTGGACGTTGGTCAGGCCCATGTCGTTGCGCACGCGCTTGAGGGCTTCGCACTCCATCTTGAAGGCTTCGCCGAACTCGGTCGAGATGTAGCGCGCGGCGCCGCGGAAGCCCAGCATGGGGTTTTCTTCCTCGGGTTCGTAGCGGCTGCCGCCAATGAGCTTGCGGTACTCGTTGGACTTGAAGTCCGACAGGCGCACGATCACGGGCTTGGGGTAGAAGGCGGCGGCAATCGTGGCCACGCCTTCGGCCACCTTGTCAACGTAAAAGGCGCGCGGGCTGGCATGGCCGCGGGCCACCGATTCGACGGCCTTCTTCAGGTCGGCGTCGACGGCGGGGTAGTCCAGGATGGCCTTGGGGTGCACGCCGATGTTGTTGTTGATGATGAACTCCAGGCGCGCCAGGCCCACGCCGCCGTTGGGCAGCTGGGCGAAGTCGAAGGCGAGCTGGGGGTTGCCCACGTTCATCATGATCTTGGTGGAGATCTCGGGCATGGTGCCGCGCTCGACCTCGGTCACCTCGGTCTCCAGCAGGCCGTCGTAGATCCGGCCGGTGTCGCCCTCGGCGCAGCTCACGGTCACCAGCGTGTCGCTCTTCAGGCGGTCGGTGGCGTCGCCGCAGCCCACCACGGCGGGGATGCCGAGTTCACGCGCGATGATGGCGGCGTGGCAAGTGCGGCCGCCGCGGTTGGTCACGATGGCCGAGGCCTTCTTCATCACCGGCTCCCAGTTGGGGTCGGTCATGTCGGTCACCAGCACGTCGCCGGCCTGCACCTGGTCCATCTGCGAGATGTCGGACACCAGGCGCACCGGGCCGGTGCCGATTTTCTGGCCAATGGCGCGGCCTTCGGCCAGCACGGCCGAACTGCCCTTGAGCTTGTAGCGCAGTTCGGCCTGGCCAGCGGACTGGCTCTTCACCGTTTCGGGGCGCGCTTGCAGGATGTAGAGCTGGCCGTCGATGCCGTCCTTGCCCCATTCGATGTCCATGGGGCGGCCATAGTGCTGCTCGATCACCAGCGCATAGCGCGCCAGTTCTTCCACGTCGGCATCGGTCAGCGAGTAGCGGTTGCGCAGCTCGGCCGGCACGTCCGTGGTCTGCACCAGCTTGCCGCTGGCCGCCTTCTCTTCGGCGGTCGAGAACACCATCTGGATCAGCTTGGAGCCCAGGTTGCGGCGGATCACGGCCTTTTTGCCCGCTTGCAGCGTGGGCTTGTGCACGTAGAACTCGTCGGGGTTCACGGCGCCTTGCACCACGGTTTCACCCAGGCCGTAGCTGGCGGTGATGAACACCACCTGGTCAAAACCCGACTCGGTGTCGATGGTGAACATCACGCCGGCCGCGCCCTTGTCCGAGCGGACCATGCGCTGCACGCCGGCCGACAGGGCCACCACGTCGTGCGCAAAGCCCTTGTGCACGCGGTAGCTGATGGCGCGGTCGTTGTAGAGCGAGGCAAACACCTCTTTCATCTTGTGCAACACGTCGTCGATGCCGACCACGTTCAGGAAGGTCTCCTGCTGGCCTGCGAACGACGCGTCGGGCAGGTCTTCGGCCGTGGCCGACGAGCGCACGGCGAACGAAGCCTCGGCCACGCCGCCTTGCAGGGTGACGAAGGCCTCGCGGATGGCGGCTTCCAAGTCGGCCGGGAAGGGCTGGCTTTCGACCATGGCGCGGATTTCGGCGCCGGTGCTGGCCAGAGCGCGCACGTCATCGACGTTCAGGGCGGCCAGCTTGGCGCTGATCTTGTCGGCCAGGCCGTCGTGGGCCAGGAACTGGCGGAAGGCATGCGCCGTGGTGGCGAAGCCGGTGGGCACGCGCACGCCCTGGGGCAGCTGCGAGATCATTTCACCCAGGCTGGCGTTCTTGCCGCCGACCGATTCGACATCGGTCATGCGCAATTTTTCGAACGGCACCACCAGGGCGGTCGCGTCGAACAGGTTGGACATGGAAGGGCTCCAGAGTTTAAAAATCGGTGCAGGATCCAAGGCCGCGCAGCGGGCCCTGCGTCCAAGCAGCAGGCGGCATGCGTCCTGGCGCCGACCGTGGCGCGGGCACGCAGAACCTGCTGGGGAAATTTGGATAATCCCGTATTCTAGGCCGGGGCGATGGCGTTGCACGCCGCAACAACCACACGCATCCGGCCGGTGCGCCCACCAGGCGCACCGCAACCTTCCAACCGCTGCCCGAAGGCCGCTTTTTCGCATGTTCAACCGCACCGCTTTCTACGTTTCCGATGGCACGGGCATCACGGCCGAAACCTTTGGCCATGCCATGCTGGCCCAGTTCGACATCAAGGTGCGCAATGTGCGCTTGCCATTCGTCGATACCGTGGACAAGGCCCACCAGGCCGTGCGGCAGATCAACCACGTGGGCGAGCTGGAGGGCTACCGGCCCATCGTCTTCACCACCATCGTCGACATGGATGTGCTGCGCGTGCTGCACGAGAACTGCAAGGGCATGCTGCTGGACATGTTCGGCACCTTTGTGCGCCCGCTGGAGCAGGAGCTGGGCATGAAGTCGCACCACCGCGTGGGGCGGTTCTCCGACATCAGCAAGAGCAAGGAATACAACGACCGCATCGAGGCCATCAACTACAGCCTGCAGCACGACGACGGGCAGTCCAACGTGCAGCTGGCCGACGCCGACGTCATCCTGGTTGGGGTGAGCCGCAGCGGCAAGACGCCGACCAGCATCTACCTGGCCATGCAATATGGCCTGAAGGTGGCGAACTACCCGCTGATTCCCGAAGACTTTGACCGCCAGCAACTGCCCCCCGATGTGGCCAAGCACATCAAAAAGGTGTTCGGGCTGACGATTTCGGCCGAGCGCTTGTCTGAAATCCGGTCCGAGCGCCGGCCGAATTCGCGCTACGCCAGCATCGAGAACTGCCGCCACGAGATCTCGCAGGCCGAGGCCATGATGCGCCGCTCGGGCGTGCGCTGGCTGTCGACCACGACCAAGAGCATCGAAGAGATCGCCACCACCATCCTGCAGGAAATCCACCCGGACCGGCTGTCCTATTGAGGTTGTATCACTTCATGCTCATTGGTGGGCAAACGGACATGGGGGTGTACTGGTGTCATTGATGTGAACCACAAGCCGGCCGCGGTGATTGGCCAACCCGCCCGATATCGCCGGTGACCGATGGCCGTGCGGTGTCGCGCCAACTGGCCGCGCGCGGGTGATGGGCTTTCTGGCCCGTGTGGTGAAGGCGCAGGCCCTGAAAAGGTGCACAGCCCGCTTAGGCGGGCGGTGGGGTGAAGGGCACAGCGCTGCGAGAGGGCCTGGCTTCGCACCGCTGCATGGCGCCACCCTGGGGCAGCCAGCATTTGAGCCTGGCTGGCGTGCGTCACGCGACACTCACCACCCGCGACAACACGCTGACCTGATCCACGACGGCTGAGGTGAGCAAGATTGCTGCCTTGGGCAGGTATGGGCATGCTGCCGTTCAATTTTCATCGGGATTGGCAGCATACCCCTGTATTCGGATGCTCAGGCGGCAACCTGGGCGATCAGCTCGATTTCGACGCAGGCGCCCAGGGGCAGCTGCGCGGTGCCAAAGGCGCTGCGCGCATGGGCGCCCTTGTCGCCGAACACGCTGGCCAGCAACTCCGAGCAGCCGTTGGTCACCAGGTGCTGTTCGGTGAAGCTCGGGGCCGAGTGCACCAGGCTGGTGACCTTGACGATGCGCTGCACGCGGTTGAGGTCGCCCACGGCGGCGTGCAGGGTGCCCAGCAGGTCGATGGCGATGGCGCGGGCGGCATCCTGGCCCACGGGGGTGTCCATGTCGTCGCCCAGACGGCCCGTCCACACCCGGCCCGACCGGCGCGCGATGTGGCCCGACAGGAAGACCAGGTTGCCGCTGATGACGAAGGGCACATAGGCGGCGGCGGGCACGGCCACCGGCGGCAGTTCAATGCCCAGTTGCTTCAGTTTGTCGTAAACGTCCATGGGGTTCTCCTGTGAAAGTCATGGTGTGCCAGACGCCCGGACGGGCTCTGGGCATCTGCGGGGATTTTGCCGCAGCAGGGGCGCGTGTCGTCAGGGGAGGCTGCGGGCGCGACAGCGCGTCGCATTGCGCGCCAGGGCACGCCGCCGCATGTGGACGGCGACCGTAACCGCCCCGTGCGCGACTGCCGCACCGCCAAGGCTTGCCCACAATCCGTGTCACGCGGGGACGGGCTGCAGACCTCATGCAGCCGCCCGACACCACATGGAGACAGCATGAGCGGCATTCTGGATGGGATCAAGGTCCTGGATCTGTCGCGCGTCATCGCCGGGCCGATGACGACGCAGAACCTGGCGGACATGGGCGCCACCGTCATCAAGGTCGAGCGCCCCGGCGAGGGCGACGACACGCGCCGCATCGGCCCGTTTTACCGGGTCCGCGACGCGGCCGGCAACGAGGTCGAGGCCGACGATTCGTCGGGCTTTCTGGCCTACAACCGCGGCAAAAAGTCCATCACGCTCGACATCTCGCGGCCCGAGGGGCAGGAGATGGTGCGCCAGCTGGCCGACCAGTGCGACGTGGTGATGGAGAACTACAAGGTCGGCACCATGGCGCGCTACGGCTTGGACTACGACACCCTGTCCAAGCGCAACCCGCGGCTGGTGTACTGCTCGATCTCGGGTTTTGGCCAGACAGGGCCGCTGGCCAAGCGGGCGGCCTACGACTTCATCCTGCAGGGCTACACCGGCATGATGAGCACCTGCGGCCATGCCGATGGTGAGCCGGGCGGCGGCCCCATGCGCACCGCCGTGGCCTTGACCGATGTGGTGACCGGCCTTTATGCCACCACGGCCATCGTGTCGGCGCTGTACCACCGGCTGAACACGGGCGAGGGCCAGTACATCGACATGGCCCTGATGGACGGCGCCATGGCCACCAACGGCCACCTGGCCATCGGCTACCTGGTGGGCGGCGTGCCGCAGCCGCGCGCCGGCAACGGCAACCCCACCGGCGCGCCGTCGGGGGTGTTCCCGGCCAAGGATGGCTCCCTCATCGTGGCGGCGGGCAACAACGGCCAGTTTCAGCTGCTGTGCAAGGCGCTGGGCCTGGATGACATGGCAAGCGATCCGCGCTACACCAACAACACCGAGCGCTGCCTGAACCGCGACACCCTGCATGCCCGCATCACCGAGTCCCTGCGGGACCTGACGGTGGAAGAGGCGGTCAACCGCATCGGCGCCGCCGGTGTGCCCTGCGGCCCGGTGCACACGCTGGATCAGGCGTTTGCGCAAGAACAGATCCAGCACCGCGGCCTGGCCCTGCAGCTGCCGCACAGCCGCGGCTTCGACGTGCCCAGCCTGCGCAGCCCCTTGCGGTTTTCCAAGACGCCGGTCGAGCACAAGGCGCCGCCCATGCTGGGCGAACACACCGACGAGGTGCTGGGCGAGATGCTGGGCCTGTCCCCTGAGCAGATCCGCGCGCTCGAAAGCCAGGGGCTGGTGTGAGGGGGTAACAGGGATTTACCGATTCATTGCTGAACGGTGTGGCTGGATACCCCATGGAACACCTGGGACGAACAGCTGTGCCGCCGGGATGCGCTGGGTGAATCGGTGGTCCGCGTGACGCGTCGATGGCGACCGGCCAATCGCTGTTGGCCGACCTCGTGCAGTTTCGGCCGCGCGAAGCTGGCCGAGTACCCCCGGTGAGGCCGAACCCATTGCCGACGGCGCGTTGCCATGGCATTGGCGGTCGGGGTCAGCATCACCGCCAGCGCCGCCGCCGGCTTGCCATTCAAGCGCGAGTTGACTGGGATGTTCCGCGCACTGGGTCGGCCTGCCTTGATCGCTGCCACAGGCAACGATGTCAGCGCAGCCCCGGTCCAGCACCTGCTCGCCGCGTGAAGCCTTCGTTGACGACGCAGACCGGCGCAGGGACCTCTTGGCGGCTTGTTCACGGCACGGGCGGGCGGGTCGCTCACGCGCATCCGCCCCGCCATCGCTCAGGCCGCGCAGTCGGGCTGCCGGGCCCAGGCATCACCCAGCAGCCGCGGTGACCATCAGCCCTGTGCGGGCACGTCACCGGCCAACGGCAGGGCCTGTGCGCAGGCGTGGGCCGACGCCCAGGCCCATTGGAAGTTGTAGCCGCCCAGCCAGCCCGTGATGTCCACGACCTCGCCGATGAAGAACAGGCCCGGGCGGGACTTGGCCTCGAGCGTTTGCTGCGACAGCTCGCGCGTGTCCACGCCACCCAGCGTGACTTCGGCCTTGCGGTAGCCCTCGGTGCCCGAGGGCGTGAGCTGCCACCGCTGCAGGCTGGCGGCCAACTGCTGCAAGGCCTTGTCGGGCACCTGGTCAATGGCGCGCTGCCAGACCGGATCGCGGGCGCACCAGGCGTCGGCCAGGCGGGCGGGCAGCCAGCGCGCCAGCTCGTTGGCCACCCGCTTGCGCGAGCTGGCCTTGGCCCGCAGCAGCTCGTCGGCCAGGTCCACCTCGGGCAGCAGGTTCAGCGTGAGGGGCGTGCCCGGCTGCCAGTAGCTCGAGATCTGCAGCACGGCGGGGCCGGACAGGCCGCGGTGGGTGAACAGCAGGTCTTCGTCGAACGACACGGGGCCGGCGCGTTTGGCGGCCGCGCCCTTGCCGTCCTGGCCCGCCTTGCCCGGTCGTGTGCCGGCCTGGGCCGACGCGGCCGGGTTCGTTGCGGGGGCGGCGTCCGATGCCGGCGCCGGGACCGTGCTGATGCGCACGGGCAGGGCCACGCCCGCCAGGGGCACGAAGGGCGCCCAGTCCTGCGCGTCGAACGTCAGCGGCACCAACCCCGGCCGCGTGGGCAACACCCGCAGGCCGAACTGCTGCGCGAGCCGCAGGCCGAAGTCGCTGGCGCCGATCTTGGGGATGGACAGGCCGCCCGTGGCCACGACCACGCTGGTGGCCAGCACGCTGCCACGCTCGGTGGTCACGCGGTAGCGGGCAGGGTGGATGCCAGTATCTGCCGTTTCTCGTTCACTGGATGAAGAAGAAGGCGGGATACTGGTTGAAGACGAAGTCTCTGTGCGCGAGGCGTTCAGCGCCTGCACCGCGGTGACCCGGCACGGCTGCCAGCGGCTGACCTGGCCGGGCCCGCGCCCACACAGCGCCAGCAGCATGTCGATGAGGTCCTGGGCCGAGTGGTCGCAGAACAGCTGGCCTTTGTGTTTTTCATGGTGCGCGATGCCGTGCGCGTCGACCAGCGCGATGAAATCCTGCGGTGTGAACCGCGACAGGGCAGAGCGGCAAAACGCCGGGTTGTCGCCCACGAAGTGCTTGTGCGGCGCGCGCACGTCCAGCCACTGGTTGGTGAAGTTGGCGCGGCCGCCGCCCGAGATGCGCACTTTTTCGGCCACGGCGCTGGCATGGTCGATGAGCAGCACCGTGGCGCCGCGTGCGCTGGCCTGGGCGGCGCAGAACAGGCCAGCGGCCCCGGCGCCGATGACGACGGCATCGACATGGGCCGCGTCTGGCGGCAAGGCGGAAGAGGGATGGGTGTGGGTCAAGGCGATGCGGCGCCGGGCTGGGCCGGCAGGCAGAGGAAGGAGAGTGCGATTGTCGGGCCTGGCCGGCATCTCGGGCCTGATCCGTGGGCGCGGGGCTTGCAGGCTGCGCCACAGCACGCGTCCGCACGGCTACGGCCGGAGTTGCCAAGCGCGCGATGGTCGGGGCATGCTGTGTCTGCTTGAGCATGCACGGACAGGGTGGGCGGACTGACCCGCGAACGCATCAGGCATGGCGGCCTGCATGCGAAGCCCGCGAGGGGCAGCGTCTGGCATTCCGGCCTGGCCTCTGAGGCCAGACCTCAAAAGGTGATGCGCACCGAACCCGCGCTGCGCGTGGCCTGGCCGTGGTAGACCGCTTCGATGTTGTTGCCATCCGGGTCCAGCACAAAGGCGGCGTAGTAGCCGGGGTGATAGGCGCGCTCACCCGGTGGGCCGTTGTCCTGGCCGCCATGCGCCAGAGCCGCCTGGTGGAAGGCTTGGACCATGGCCACGTCCTGGGCTTGAAAGGCCAGGTGGTGGCGGCCCGTGAGCTGGCCCAGGGCGGCCGGGCTGTCCGCCGCAGAGACGAAGAGCTCGTCGGCCCAGAAATAGCCGTCGCCTGTGCCGCCCAGGGGCACGTTCAGCGAGGCCAGCACCGCCGTGTAAAAGGCCTGGCTGGCGGGCAGGTCGCGCACGACCAGCTGGATGTGGTCAAACAGGCGGCCACGATGCAGTTCCTGGGTGTCCATGGGAGTCCTTTCGAGCGATGGGCGAAGGCGGGATCGCCATCATGCCTGCACCGGCTCGCGCAAGGCTTCCATGTCGCGGATCAGCTCGCTGATGCTGATGGCATCGAGTTCCGACCAGTTGCGCTTGTCCTCGTCGCGCTGTTCGCCCCAGGGGCCGGGCAGGCCGTAGGTCACCGCATGCAGGGTTTGCTCGGGCTCTTCGTCCACCATGCCGACGGTGATGCCGGGCTCGAAGGTGAACTCGATCAGGTGGCCGTTGCCCAGCGGCTTGGCGTAGTACCAGATGCCGCCGCCATCCTGCGCATCGCCGCGCCGCCAGGCCTTGTGGGTCAAGCCCAGGATGCGGCCCGTGGGCACGACAGCGCCTTCCCAGCGCTTGAGTTCCTTGGTGGCCAGCTCGGCCTCGGTCAGCGCATAGGTGTCGCGACCGACTTGCGGGAAAGGCTGCAGCAGCTCGTAGTCGGCGAACAGCTGGCCAAAGGCCTGGGCGTCTTCGGGCCGGATCTGCAGCGCGTGCGGCACGCCGATGCGCAGCGCGCAGCCCTGCGGCGCGTCGGTGGGCAGCGCAAACGGCTCGTCGTCGGCGGTGGTGAAGCTGCCGTCCTCGGCCAGGCGGAAGCAGCTCAGCAGCTCGCCTCCAAAGTTGGGGTATTCGACTTCGCCGTCATTGTCTTGGCCGGCCACGGCATATACCCCCCAAATCAGGCGCTGCGCGATGTGGCGCACCAGCGGATGCGTGGCGATGAAGTCGCGGAAGTTCTCAGCCGTCCAGCGGCGTTGCTGGCACATGGCGGTTTCCAGCCGCTGGATCTGCTGCGCGGCGATGGTCTTGGCGTCTTTCTTGAGCAGCTTGTAGCGCTCGGTCGCGTCCTTGGCCAGGGCCTCGTCGTCGGTTTTGTTGGGCTTGGGCAGGTCTTTCAGGCGGGCACCGTCCACGCCACCCGTGAAGTCGCGCACCCAGGGCTTGAGGGCTTCGTCAAAGCCGACCTTGAACTGGCGCGGCCCGAAGTCCAGCACCAGCGAACCGCGCTCGTCCAGGCCCAGGTCGGGCGCCAGGCGGTCTTCCAGCTCTTCGGTCGAGAGGCCGCGCGCCTCGGCGATGGCGGCGATTTTTTCGCGGGCCTTGTCCTGCAGGCCTTTGAACTTGACCTTTTGCGCGATGCCGTTGAGCAGCATGAGCGCCGTGTCGGTGCCGATGCCTTCGAGCACATCCAGCCCGGCCACGGCGCGCGCATGGGCGGCCTCGCCGGGCCAGGCGCGGATCAGCGGCGTGAGGCGGCGCGCCACCTCGTCGTTGCCCAGCAGGCCCAGCGACGAGAACATCCAGTTGTCCTTGGCGGGCGCGCCGGCGGCCAGCCAGGCGCTGAACATCTCCCAGCCGAATTCGGCCAGCGACTCGCGCGTGCAGGCCCGCAGCACCTGCGTCAGGCCTTCGTACACACCGTCACCGCGTGGGAAGGTCAGCATCTGGCCGAAGGCGGCCATGGCCTCGTCACCCAGCGCATCGCCGGCTGCGTCGCCGTCGGCGGCCTTCAGCAGGGGGCGGGCCCAGCTTTGCGGCTGCCACAGCTCGGGCAGCGCGCCCACTTTGCTGGGGTGCAGGTCCAGCGGGTCCTCGTCCAGCACGGCTTGCACGGCCTGGGTGACCCGGGGGTCGCCGTAGCGCGCGGCCACGGTGAACAGCAGCTCGCGGTGGCCCTGGGCGGCCAGCCAGCGCAGGGCTTTCGCGGCCACGTCCTTGGCCTCGCCCGACTTGCCCAGCGCCGGGGCGATCAGGCCGCACAGCGCGTGTTCGGGCCAGGCTTGCAGCCATTTCAGACCGGCCTTGCGCAGGGTCTTGAGCTTGAAGGCCGCGCGGGCCGCCACCGGGGCGATGTCGACCGAGCCATAGCGCTGAGCCTGGTCGAACAGGGAGCCTGGATTGGCCCGCAGCAAACGCATGAAGCCCGGCAGGGCCCGCAGGCCCCAGTGGTGCAGCACCAGGTTTTCGTCGCGCGTGTCCACCGCACCGGCGCGGGCGTTCCACAGGGCCAGGCCCAGGTCGTCGGGCAGGGCAATGCAGTTCAAGCCCCTCAGGTAGGGGTAGAAGTAGCTGTTGCGGTGGCGTTCGCGTTCGGCTTGCAGGTCCTCATCCCAGGCTTGCACCAGCGCCTCGGCGTCGCGCTGCCGAATGGCTTTGGCCAGGTTCTCGGCCGAGGTGAGCTTGTTGTTGCGGTAGTGGTTGGCGCGCAGGGTTTGCGCCATGGCCAGGACATCGGTCTTGGAGCGGGCCAGAGCCTCGTTCAGCCAGTGCTGGGCCCAGTTGGGCAGCGGGCTGGCGGAGGCGTCTTGGGCCTGCACATCGGCCAGTGCCAGCGGCTCCAGCGCCATGGCCTTGGTGGCGCTGCGCGTTTTGGCCCGCAGCCACGGCACCTCGCGCAGCACCGGCGGCAGGTCGTCGGTGGGGGCGAAACGGCTTTGCACGGCCTGCTGCTTGGCGAGCAAGTCGCTCACAAGCTGGCTGGCCGCGGGCGACAGCCAGGGCTGGGCCAGCGTCAGCGCCGGACCGAGCTGGGCCATGAGCTGGCGCAGCAGGGGCAGCAGCAAGGGCGTGTCCTTGCCGCCCTGGGCGCATTGCCGCGCCAGGCCGATGGCGCCGGCGAGCGGCCAGCGCGCCAGGGCCAGCTTCAGGCGGGCCTGTGCGTCCTTGCCGGACGACGCCTGCCTGGCCAGCGCCTGGATGGCCTCGGGCTCGTTGGTCTGGGCCAGCAGGTTGGCGATGGCGGGGTAGGCCACGCCGTTGGCCAGGAAGGCCAGGGCGTCGTCGCCCAGCTTGTCCAGCAGCGGGCTCAGCAGTTCGGGGTGGGTGTAGAGGCTGTCCTCGTCGACTTCAGGCTTGAGGGCCATGAGCCGGCGGGCGTCGTCGCCCGGGGGCAGCGACACCAGCAGCCACTGGGCCGACTTCGGCAGGCTGCGGCCGGCGAAGCTGGCCATGGCAGCCTGCGCCACCTCGGGCGATTCTGCGAACAGCGGGCCCAGCCAGCCGCGCTCGTCCTCGCGCAAGCTGGGCAGCACCTCGATGGCGGCGGCCACGGCGGCCTGCCACTCGGCGTCGTCGGCCGCCAGCAGCCAGCGGCGCACCAGGTGCAGCAGGTTGTCGGTGGGCGCGCGCAGCACCGTCAGGGCGTAGCTGCCGGTGCGCGGCTGCAGGCCCCAGCGTCGGCCCGCGCTGTAGTTGTAGTCCGCCGTCACCTGGGCGGATTCGGCCAGCATGCGGATCACCTGCGCCAGGCCGTGCGCCTGCACCAGGTAGGCGACGATGTGGCTGAGGTTGCTGCGCACGCTGCCTTCGTGGGTCACGTGCACGCACAGATTGAGCAGGATCTGGTCGCTGGCCAGGTCGGGCTCGGCCGTGGCTTCGTTCGCCAGTCGGCGGTGGAAGGCGTCGATGGCGTCGCGGTAGTCGGCATGCGACTGCGCGGCCGACAGGAAGCCGAGCTTGCCCGAGCGCAGCAGGAACCAGGCCTCTTTGGCGGTGCGCTCGCTGGGCTTGGCATACACACGGGCGCCGCGCAGGGGCCAGGGCTTCACGCTGGCCTCGCTCAGCCCCAGCCGCTGCCCGAAGCGCGCGGGCCAGGGGGCGCCGGGTTCGGTGGCGGCCAGCGGCGCCCACACGGCGGCGCGCACCGCGTGCAGCTGGGTGCGCACGCTGTCGGCCGAGGCCTGGGCCTGGGCGAGCACCTCGGCGGCTTTGCTGGCCGAGCTGCCGTCAACATAGGACAGCCCGGCCAGGCCGTAGCCGCGCAGCACCTTGGACTGGGCGAACAAGGCGTCGATGTGGTGCATCACCAGGTCGTCGGCCCCGATGGCGCGCTGCAGCTTGGTCGGCGTCAGGCTGACGCGCGACTTGCCTTTGGCTTCGTCGATGAGGAACTGCAGGGCGCGCGGCCAGGCCTCGGCCCCTTGCTCGTCCAGCCCCGGGGTCTCGCGCTGCTGGGCCAGCCAGGCATCGATGGCTTCGCGTGGGGCCTGCTGACCGGCCGCGAGCGGCGATGTGGCGGGGCCTGCTGCAGCGGCCATCGGGCTGGATGGGGCGGGTGTTGCCGCGGATGGGGCGGCACCATCCGATGGAACGGGGGCAGCGGGGGCACTTGAGGTGGACGCCGCTTTGGCCGGGGTGTGCTGGCGGCTCGCGGCGGCCTTGGCGGCTGGGGAAGCAGCGGCTGCCGCAGCAGCGGTTGTGGCGTCTGCGGTCGCGCCCGCGTCGGTCGTTGCTCTGGCGGGGCTGGGCGCTGGCGCCTTCGCCTTGGGCGTGGCACCCGCGGCCATGGGGGCATCGCCAGTCGCCACATAGCCCTTGCCGGTCTTTTCCTTGATCAGCTTGTCTCGGGCGGCTTCGGCCTTGGCTGCACTGTCGAACGCCTTCACCTGGCTTTGGCCGTTGGTGCCGATCTTGCCCCAGCTGATGTGCAGCTCGCTGCCCTGTCGTTCGATCTGCCAGAACTTGTTCGAGCTGCCATCGCTGAGTTCGTAGCGCTGCATGAAGCCTCCCTGTGTGTTGACGAGTATGCGTTCACTCCCGTTCTATCTATAACGGGAATTGGCTGATACTGCATGATTGCATCGCGGTGTGTGCCACACTTGGCCGCATGCCGATGAGGCAGCATGGTAGCGCCTGATCGCGTCATTTCTCGGGGCTGGCGAACGACGCGCGCGAGCCGCGTTACGTCAAGAAGTCTGGGCGCAGGGGCGTGTCCGCGCGCTGAGAGGTGCAGGGGGCTGGGGGGCCGACTCAACGCGGATGCACGGGGCTCCCGTCCCCGGACCTGGGCTGAGGGCGCCCACCATGACACAGGCCAGATGGCGCTGGGAGCAGCGCCATCTGGCCCGTGTCAGAAGGTCCGGGGCAGGGGCCCGCGTGTGCAGCCGGCCCGAACACCGGCCAGCCGGCCCGAACACCGGCTGCGAGGCCGCCCGAATCAGGCGAGTTCGCGTTCGCGTTGCTCGACCTTGGCGCCGCCCAGCACGTTCAGGCGCTTCAGCCACTCGGCCTTGCCGGCCTCGTACTCGCGGGCCAGGCGTGCGACCAGGTCGCGTGCGCGCGGCACCTCGGTCACGGCGCCAATGCCCTGGCCGCAGCCCCAGATGTCCTTCCAGGCCTTGGGCTTCTGGCGGTTCGAGCTGAAGTCCATCTTGCTCGGGTCGCTGGTGGCCAGGTTGTCGGGGTCCATGCCCGCATTGCGGATGGAGGGCTTGAGGTAGTTGCCGTGCACGCCGGTGATGAGGTTGGTGTGCACGATGTCCTTGGCCGAGCACTCGACGATCATGGCCTTGTGCGGCTCGACGGCATTGGCTTCCTGCGTGGCGATGAAGGCCGAGCCGATGTAGGCCATGTCGGCCCCCATGGCTTGGGCGGCCAGCACGTTGCGGCCGTGCGCGATGGCGCCCGACAGCAGCAGTGGGCCGTCGAACCACTCGCGGATTTCCTGGATCAGCGCCAGCGGCGACTGGAAGCCGGCATGGCCACCGGCCCCGGCGGCCACGGCGATCAGGCCGTCGGCGCCTTTTTCAATCGCCTTCTTGGCGAAGGTGTTGTCGATCACGTCGTGCAGCACGATGCCGCCCCAGCCGTGCACGGCGTCGTTGATCTCGGTGCGTGCGCCCAGCGAGGTGATGACGATTGGCACCTTGAACTTGGCGCACACGTCCATGTCGTGCTGCAGGCGGTCGTTGCTCTTGTGCACGATCTGGTTCACGGCGAACGGGGCCGAAGGCTGGTCGGGGTGTGCGGCATCCCATTCGGCCAGCTCGCGCGTGATGCGCTCGAGCCAGACTTCAAGCTGCTCGGCCGGACGGGCGTTCAGCGCCGGGAAGGAGCCGACGATGCCGGCCTTGCATTGTTCGATGACCAGGTCGGGGCCGGAGATGATGAACAGCGGCGAAGCCATCACAGGCAGACGCAGGCGCTCGGTGAGGATGGGAGGCAGGCTCATGGCAGGTCCTTGTCGAAATGAGGGGGAGACAACGAAACAGCGCGGGAGACCGATACATCGCCTGAAGGGCGACATAACTAATCACTGTTCAGTTTGTGCGAGATTACCAGCCCGTGACAGCCTGCGCAAGAGGGAGTGTCCCGCAGGTGAACCGCACTCGACGGGAGTCGCCAGCCGGCCCTTCAGCGCGTGGGAACGGGCTGATCCGGGCCGGTGGTGGCGTCGGCGGGGTCGACCGCCAGGCCTTGAATCGCCAGCAGGCAAAAGCGCACCAGGGCTTCGCCCATCTGCTTGGCGTTCTGCTGGGGGCCGGTGCGGATGGGCGCACCCAGGCGGTTCAGGCGCAGCATGGCCAGACCGTGCACGCTGGCCCAGACGATGCCGGCCAGTTCGTCGTCACTCAGCACATCGGCCCGGGCGCTGGGCAACACGGCCAGCACCGCCTGGCGCAGCATGGTGAACGACACCTTGCCGGCCTCTTCAAGCTCGGGGTAGTCCCAGGACCGCGCCAGCTGCGGCCCATACATGAGGTGAAAGCGCGCCGGGTGGGCGCGGGCGAATTCGAGGTGGCCCAGCAGCAGCGCGCGCAGCCGCCCGGGCGCGTCGTCTGCGGCCACATCGTCCAGGCGCTGCTGGCGCAGGGCGACCATGTCGCGAAAGCCCTGGGCGGCGATGGCGGCCAGCAGGCCGTTCTTGTCGCCGAAGTGGTGGGCCGGTGCACCCGGCGACACGCCGGCCATCTTGGCGATGGCCCGCAGGCTCAGGGCCTCGCTGCCCTCGCTGTCCAGCACCTGGGTGCCGAGCTGGATCAGGGCCTCGCGCAGGTTGCCGTGCCGCCACTGGCCTTCGGGCTTGACGGCAGAACGGGGCTTGCGCGGGATGGGGCTCGGGGTCATGAATGGGTATGCAAGGGGAGGAACACAGCGGTGAACGGGGCCGAGTGTATACAGCCCCGCCCCACCGGCTGAGCCCAAGCGACAGGGCGCAGGTGGCGCAGCGGGGCGCGGGGACGAGGATCGCCCGGTCCTTGAGATTCGACATCACGGTGTGCGGTCATCGCCACCCCAGCCAGGCGGCCCGTCATCCCCTGCACCGTCCATTGACAGCGGGTGACGCTGAAGCGGGCGCGGCATCCTCGTGCGTTGTCGCGAAGGGCATCGGTGGCAATCACCGCACCGGCCAGGGTGACTCAGCGTTGGGACATTCGCCGGCGTGGAAGGCGCCTGAGCCCGGAGCCCGGAGCCGCTCGCAGCCGCTCGGCACGGGCGCCACAGCGAGGGTCACTGGTAGCTGCGCGCGTCTTCGATGACCTTGCCGTCGTTGGGCAGGCTGCCCGGCGCCTGCAGCGCGATGTCGGCGCGCAGCTTGGTCACCTCGCGCACCGCATCGGCCATCTGTTGCGCCAGCGCGGGCGAGGGCTCGTGGCATTCGGCGATGAGCTGCATCTGGTCGTTCGCCATTTCGCCGCTCACCACCAGCCGCGCCCGGACGACCTGCGGGAAGCGCCGCACGACCTCGGCCACCTGCTTGGGGTGCACGAACATGCCGCGCACCTTGGTCGTCTGGTCGGCGCGCCCCATCCAGCCCTTGATGCGCGCGTTGGTGCGGCCGGTGGGGCAGGGGCCCGGCAGGACGGCCGAGAGGTCTCCCGTGCCGAACCGGATCAGCGGGTAATCCGGGTTCAGCGTGGTGATGACCAGCTCGCCCACTTCGCCTTCGGGCACCGGGTCGCCCGTGCCGGGGCGCACGATTTCGACGATGACGTGCTCGTCGAGCACCAGGCCTTCGCGCGCTTCGGTTTCGTAGGCGATGAGGCCGAGGTCGGCGGTGGCATAGCACTGGTAGGCGGCCACGCCGCGCTCGCCCAGCCAGTCGCGCAGCGATGGCGGAAAGGCCTCGCCCGACACCAGGGCCTTGGTGAGCGAGGGCAGGGGCACGCCCATCTCGGCGGCTTTTTCCATGAGGATGCGCAGGAAGCTGGGCGTGCCGATGTAGCCGGCCGGCCGCAACTCGGCCATGGCCTGCACCTGCTGCTCGGTTTGCCCGGTGCCGCCAGCGAACACGGTGCAGCCCACGGCGTGAGCGCCCGATTCCATCATCGAGCCCGCGGGCACGAAGTGGTAGGAAAAGCAGTTGTGCGCCAGCTCGCCGCTGCGAAAGCCGGCGGCATGCAGCGCGCGCGCCATGCGCCAGTAGTCGGGGCGCCGGCTTTCGGGCTCGTAGATGGGTCCGGGGCTGGAGAACAGGCGCGGCATGTCGGGCCCCAGGCCGATGGCGTTGAAGCCCCCGAAGATCTGCTGTGGCCGGTGCGCGGCCTGGCGTTCGAGCAGCTCGGACTTGCGCGTGACCGGCAGCTGTGCCAGCGCGGCCCGCGAATCGATCTGGCGCGCGTCGATGCCGCGCAGCAGCTCGCCAAAGGCCTGCGTGCGCTGTTGCGCCAGCGCGATCTGGGCGGGCAGGCGGGCCAGGTGATCGGCCTCGCGCTGGGCGGGCGAGCGGGTTTCCAGGGCGTCGTAATGCGTGCTCATGCCGAGTCTCCAGGCCGAATGCAAGGGGTATGGTGTGATTCCCGTTTTGTTGTGAACGGGAATGTGTGGATACTGCGATCGAGGATGTGAATTCGTCAGGCCAGCCAGCGCTTGCGGCGCTTGTAGCTCTTGACGTCGCGGAAGCTCTTGCGTTCGCCGCCCCCCACGCCCAGGTAGAACTCCTTCACGTCCTCGTTGCTGGCGAGGTCGTCGGCCTTGCCGTCCATGACGATGCGGCCGCTTTCCATGATGTAGCCGTAGTCGGCGTAGCGCAGGGCCATGTTGGTGTTCTGCTCGGCCAGCAGAAAAGTCACCTGTTCCTTGGCGTTCAGGTCTTTGACGATGTGGAACACCTCGTCGACGATTTGCGGCGCCAGGCCCATCGAGGGCTCGTCGAGCAAGACCATGCGCGGGTTGGCCATGAGCGCGCGACCAATGGCGCACATCTGCTGCTCGCCGCCCGACGTGTAGGCCGCCTGGCTGGTGCGGCGTGTCTTCAGGCGCGGGAAGTAGGTGTAGACCTTGTCGAGGTTGGCGGCGATCTCGCCTTTGTCGCTGCGCGTGTAGCTGCCGGTCAGCAGGTTTTCCTCGATCGTGAGGTGGGCGAAGCAGTGGCGGCCCTCCATCACCTGCACCACACCGCGCTGCACCAGGTCGGATGGCGAGAGGTTTTCGATGCGTTCGCCGGCGAGCGTGATCGTGCCCTTGGTGACCTCGCCGCGCTCGCCCTTGAGCAGGTTGGAGATGGCGCGCAGCGTCGTCGTCTTGCCGGCGCCGTTGCCGCCCAGCAAGGCCACGATGGCGCGCGGCGGCACCTGCAGCGACACGCCCTTGAGCACCAGGATGACGTGGTTGTAGATGACCTCGATGCCGTTGACTTCGACCAGCGGCGTGCTGGCGCCGGGGTCCGCTGAGGCCAGCGCGGGGCTGGGGGATTCGGTCATGCCTTCACCTGCGACAAAAAACTGTGAAACCGTGGGGACCCCGATCCAGGCGGCGCTGCGGGGGGCGCGCCCGGGGCCGGATCGGGGTGAACGGGGCCGCATGCGGCCCCGGCGGGAGAGGCTCGCGTCAGCTGCAGGTGCGCGGCTTGACGTTCTTCTCCTTGGCGTACTTCTCGGCGTACTCCTTCACCAGGGGCTCGACCAGGGATTTGTCGGCCTGGTACCAATCCGAGGTGACGACGAACTTGCTGCCATCCCAGGTGGCGATGCGCGCCCAGTCGGTGCCCAGGTGGTTGTCGCAGCTGGTCTTGATGGGGCGAATGATCTTGCCGAAGCCCAGCTCGTTCAGGCGCTCTTGCGTGAGGTTCAGGTTCTCCATGCCCCAGCGCACCTGCTCGGGCGTCATGACCTTGCCCTTGCCGAACTTCTCCTGCGCGGTGCGGATGGCCTCGACCTGCAGCATGGAGATCACCATGCCGCGCGTGTGCGCCATCTGCCCCAGCTCCTTGGGGTCCTTGGCCGTGCCCTGGCCCTTGTCGTAGAGCTGGGCCTTGACCTCGTCGTGCACCTTGTCGCGGTCGGCGGTGTTGTGGATGGTGACGGTGTTGTAGCCCTTGGCGCCGGCGCCGATGTCCTTCACGTCGTGGTCGGAGCCCGCCCACCACACGGCATACACCTTCTCACGCGGGTAGCCCGTGGCCTGCGCCTCGCGCACGGCGGTGGGCGTCATGACGCCGGCCGACCACAGCAGCACGTAGTCGGGGCGCTGCTGGCGAATCTGCAGCCAGGTGGACTTCTGCTCGACGCCCGGCGCCGTCACCGGCAGCAGCGTCAGCTCGAAGCCTTCCTTGGCGGCGCGCTTTTGCAGCAGCGGAATGGGTTCCTTGCCATAAGGCGAGTCGTGGTAGACCAGCGCGATCTTCTTGCCCTTGAGGCTGCCTTTTTCCTTCTTCAGGATGTCCTGCACGATGGAATCGGCGGCCGTCCAGTAGTTGCCCAGCATGGGGAAGTTCCACTCGAACACCTTGCCGTCGGCCGACTGCGACAGGCCATAGCCCACGGTGATGATGGGCATCTTGTCGCCGGGGGCCTTGTCGGTCACGGCGAAGGTGATGCCCGTGGACTGGGTGTCGAAGCCGGCGGCGCCGCCGTTCTTGTTCTTCAGGCGCTCGTAGCACTCCACGCCCTTGGCCGTGTCGTAGGCGGTTTCGCACTCTTCAAAGCTGATCTTCACGCCGTTGATGCCGCCCTTGGCGTTGACCAGCTTGAGGTAGTCCTGTTTGCCGTCGGCCCAGGGGATGCCCAGCGGCGCGAACTGCCCGGTGCGGTAGACGAGCAGCGGCACGAACTGGTCGGCCGCATGGGCCGCCGGCACGAACAGCGCACCGGCCAGCGCAGCCGCGGCCAGGGCCAGCGGCGCGAGTTTTGCTTTCTTGAACGTCATGACCTCGTCTCCTTCACATGTTGGGGGATCACCCCGGTTGCTTGGTCGCTTGAAAAACAACTGCCGATAACTGCAATGGCCCCAGACATCAGTGCGGGAAGGGCCAGACCCGAAGCTTTTGCCGCGCCGTGGACCAGAGCTTGGCCAGGCCGTGCGGCTCGACGATGAGGAAGAACACGATGAGCGCGCCGAAGATCATGTGTTCCAGGTAGGTGGCGGTGGCGGTCGAGATCGGCAGCCCCAGCCAGTGCGGGATCTGGTTGAGCAGCAGCGGCAGCAGCACGAAGAAGGCCGCGCCGAACAGGCTGCCGACGACGGAGCCCAGGCCACCGATGATGATCATGAACAGCAGCTGCAGCGAGCGGTCCAGGCTGAAGGCCGCGGGCTCCCAGGCGCCCAGGTGCACAAACCCCCACAGCGCGCCCGCGATGCCGACGATGAAGCTGCTGACGGCAAAGGCCGTGAGCTTGGCGTACATCGGGCGGATGCCGATCACGCTGGCGGCGACGTCCATGTCGCGCATGGCCATCCACTCGCGGCCGATGGCGCTGCGCACCAGGTTCTTGGCCGCCAGGGCCAGCACGCACAGGATGGCCAGGCACAGCAGGTACTTCTCCATCGGCGTGTCGATCTGCCAGCCCAGGATGGCCAGCGGTTTGGCGCTGACCGAGCCCGAGGACGAGTGGTTCGTGACCCAGGCGGCGCGCGTGGTCAGCCAGTCGACGAAGAACTGCGCCGCCAGCGTGGCCACGGCCAGGTACAGGCCGCGGATGCGCAGGCTGGGCAGGCCGAAGACCACGCCGAACACCATGGCGACCAGCCCCCCGCCGATCAGGGCCAGCAGCAGCGGCATGCCGTCGATGCGGGCCTGCAGGTTGTAGGCCGCGTAGGCGCCCACGGCCATGAAGGCCGCCGTGCCCAGCGAAATCTGGCCGCAGTAGCCGACCAGGATGTTCAGCCCCAGCGCGCCCAGCGCCATGATGAGGAAGGGGATGAGGACCGCCTGGAAGGTGTAGTCGCTGGCCACGAAGGGCACGACCAGGAAGGCCAGGGCGACGATCAGCCAGATGGCGTAGCGGTCCTGCGCCACGGCGAAGATCTGCTGATCGGCGGCGTAGCTCGACTTGAACTGGCCGTTTTCACGATAGAACATCGGGGTGTCTCCTCGGCCTCAGCGTTGCGGTGGCAGCGGGCTCGGTGCTGCCTGTGTTTGTTGGAGTATGGTGCGGTTGCCGTTTGATGAGAAAACGACAGAGGCTGATACTGGGCAATGGGTGTGCTTCATGCCTGGCCTCACACGCGGTCGATGATCTTGTCGCCGAACAGGCCTTGCGGGCGCACCAGCAAAAAGCACAGGGCCAGCGCGTAGGCGAACCAGGTTTCGATGCCGCCGCCGATCACCGGGCCCAGGTAGACCTCGGACAGCTTCTCGCCCACGCCGATGATCAGGCCGCCCACGATGGCGCCCGGCAGCGAGGTGAGGCCGCCCAGGATCACCACCGGCAGCGCCTTCAGCGCCACCAGCGACAGCGAGTACTGCACCCCGAGCTTGGAGCCCCAGATGATGCCCACGACCAGGGCCACGGCGCCGGCCACCGACCAGACGATGACCCAGATGCGCGACAGCGGGATGCCGATGGACTGCGCCGCTTGGTGGTCGTCGGCCACGGCGCGCAGCGCGCGGCCGGTCTTGGTCTTCTGGAAGAACAGGCTCAGGGCCACCACCAGCAGCGCGGCAATGCCGGCCGCGTACAGGTCCTCCAGGCTGATCATCAGGCCACCCTGGAAGGTGTTCTCGAGGATGAAGACCGGGTCCTTGGGCATGCCCACGTTGATGCTGTAGACCTGGCTGCCGAAGATCAGCGGGCCGAGGCCGTCGAGCAGGTAGGCGATGCCCAGGGTGGCCATGAGCAGGGCGATGGGTTCCTGGTTCACGAGGTGGCGCAGCGCCAGGCGTTCGATGATCCAGGCCACCACGACCATGAGAGCCAGCGTGACCACGATGGCCAGCAGGTTGCCGACCAGCCCAGGCTCCATGCCCAGCCAGCCCGGAATCCAGGTGGAAAAGCGCGCCATCGCCAGGGCCGAGAACAGCACCATGGCGCCCTGGGCGAAGTTGAACACGCCCGAGGCCTTGAAGATGAGCACAAAGCCAATGGCGATGAGCGCGTAGAGCGTGCCCACCATGAGGCCGCCGATCAGGGTTTCGAGGAAGGGTCCCATTGCGTGGCTCCGGTCAGTGGGCGGCGCCCAGGTAGGCGCGAATGACGTCGTCGTTGTTGCGCACCTCGTCGGGTGCGCCATCGCCGATCTTCTTGCCGTAGTCCAGCACCACGACGCGGTCGCTGATGTCCATCACCACGCCCATGTCGTGTTCGATGAGCACGATGGTGGTGCCGAATTCGTCGTTCACGTCGAGGATGAAGCGGCACATGTCCTGCTTTTCTTCGACGTTCATGCCGGCCATGGGCTCGTCCAGCAGCAGCACCTGCGGCTCCATGGCCAGCGCCCGTCCCAGGTCCACGCGCTTTTGCAGGCCGTAGGGCAGCTGGCCCACCGGCGTTTTGCGCCAGGCCTGGATTTCCAGGAAGTCGATGATGTGTTCGACGAATTCGCGGTGGCGGATTTCCTCGCGCTGCGCCGGGCCGATGCGCAGGGCTTGCAGCAGGATGTTGCTTTTGATCTTGAGGTTGCGCCCGGTCATGATGTTGTCGATCACGCTCATGCCCTTGAACAGCGCCAGGTTCTGGAAGGTGCGGGCCACGCCCATCTCGGCGACCTGCCGGCTGTTCATGTGGCTGAAGGTCTGGCCGCGGAAGGTGATCGAGCCCTCCTGCGGCTTGTAGACGCCGTTGATGCAATTGAGCATGGAGCTCTTGCCCGCGCCGTTGGGGCCGATGATGGCGCGGATCTCGTGCTCGCGGACGTTGAACGAGATGTCGGTCAGCGCTTTCACGCCGCCAAAGCGCAGGCTGATGTTCTGGATGTCCAGGATCACGTCGCCGATGGGTCTGCTGGCCATGAGGGTCCTTGGGTGTATCAGGCCGCAGCCTTCAGGGCTTGAACGCCAGCGGGGTGGATCTGTGCATCGAGGATGGCCAGCGTGGCGCTGACCGAGCCCGTGCGGCCGTCTTCGAACTTGACCTGGGTTTCGATGAACTGTTCGGTCCGTCCGCCATACAGCGCGTCGACCAGCACGGCGTACTTGTCGGCGATGAAGTTGCGCCGCACCTTGCGCGTGCGGGTGAGCTCGTCGTCGTCGGGGTCCAGCTCTTTGTGCAACACCAGGAAACGCGCGATCTGGGTGTCGGCCATGCCGGGCTCGGCCGCCAGGTCGGCATTCACCTGGGCGATGCAGTCGGCGATCAGGTCCAGCACCTTGGGCTTGCCGGCCAGGTCGACGTAGCCGCCATAGGGCAGACCCTGGCGCTCGGCCCAGTTGCCCACGGCCTCGTAGTCGATGTTGATGAAGGCGCAGACCTGGTCGCGCTCGTGGCCGAAGCACACGGCTTCTTTGATGTGCGGGAAGAACTTGAGCTTGTTCTCGATGTAGTTGGGCGCGAACATGGCGCCGCGGCTGGTCTTGCCCACGTCCTTGGCGCGGTCGATCACCCGCAGCTGGCCCGAGGCGTCGATCACCCCGGCATCGCCGGTGTGGAAGTAGCCCTGCGCGTCGATGACTTCGGCCGTGGCGTCGGGGCGCTTGTAGTACGACTGCAGCACCGACACGCCCTTGACCAGCACCTCGCCGTTGTCGGCGATCTTGAGCTCGATGCCCGGGGCGGCGGGGCCCACGCTGGCCAGTTCCACCGCGCCGTCGCGCTGGATGCAGACGTAGGCGCAGGTCTCGGTCTGGCCGTAGAGCTGCTTGAGGTTGATGCCGATGGAGCGGAAGAAGCGGAACAGCTCGGGGCCGATGGCCGCGCCGGCCGTGTAGGCCACGCGAATGCGCGACAGCCCCAGCGCGTTGCGCAGCGGGCCGTAGATGAACAGGTCGCCCAGCGTGTACTTGAGCCGGTCCAGCGCGCCCACGGGTTTGCCGTCCAGCACGTCGCTGCCGACGCGGCGCGCCACCGCCATGGATTGCGCATACAGCCATTGCTTGAAGGGCGCCGCGTCCTCCATGCGGATGGACACCGAGGTCAGCATGCCTTCGAAAATGCGCGGGGGCGCAAAGTAGTAGCTCGGGCCGATCTCGCGCAGGTCGATAGACACCGTGCTGGCCGACTCGGGGCAGTTGATGGTGAAGCCCGCCACCATCCACTGCGCGAACGAAAACAGGTGGTCGCCCACCCAGGCCGGCGGCAGGTAGCAGATCACGTTGTCGGTCGGGCCCAGGCGATCGGTCTGCACGCCCCCCAGGGCGGACTCGCCAAAGCTGCGGTGCGTCTGGCACACGCCCTTGGGCTTGCCGGTGGTGCCCGAGGTGTACAGGATCACGGACACGTCGTCGGGCGACAGCGCGTCCAGCATGGCCTGCCAGGCGCCGGGGTGCTGGGCGTCCCATTCCTGGCCCAGCTGCATCAGCGCCTCGGTGCTGATCAGGCCGGGCTGGTCGTAGTGGCGCAGGCCGCGGGGGTCGTCGTAAACGATGTGGCCGATGCTGGGCAGGGTCTCGCGCACCTCCAGCAGCTTGTCGACCTGTTCCTGGTTCTCGGCAAACGCCATCTGGATGCCCGCGTCTTCGATGACGAAGCGCATCTCGGCCGCGACGGCGTCCTGGTACAGCGGAATCGGCACCGCGCCCAGCGCCTGAACGGCCAGGAACCCCAGGTAGACGTGGGGGCGGTTGTCGCTGATGAAGGTAAGGTTCTGACCGCGCGTGAGGCCCAGCGCGGCCAGGCCACAGGCCAGGTGACGCACGGTTTGCTCGGCCTCGCGCCAGGTCCAGGTCTGCCAGATCCCGAATTCTTTTTCGCGCAGGGCGGGGGCGTCTGGGCGCTCGCTGGCGTGTTTGCACAGCCAATGCGGAAATGTCGTGCTCATGCCGATCCTTGTCTTGATTCAGTCCTGATGGCGACATTCACGCCATCGGGTGCTGAGGAGATGGTGGCATCCTAGGCAATCATTTGACGCCTTGATGTCCGTGGAACGACAATTACAGGGAAACCCATCATCGGGAAAACGCGCGGAGCCATGCTTCAGGACACCGGAATACTTCAGCGCCGCCGCGCACCGACCAGAGACGAGCTGAGCAACATCCCCTGGCTGAGCGCCTTGCAGGATGGGCAGCGTGACCGCATCGTGCCGCTGCTCGTCGTGGGCGACGCGCGGCCCGGCGACTACGTCTGCCGCACCGGCCGGCCTTCGACCTACTGGTTTGGCGTGGTGGACGGTCTGCTCAAAATGACCACCGATCATGAGGATGGGCGACAAACCACCCTGGCCGGTTTGCCGCCCGGTGGCTGGTTCGGCGAGGGCACGGCCCTCAAGCGCGAGCCGTATCGGTACAACGTGCAGGCCATCCGCAAGAGCGTGGTGGCGGGCCTGCCGATCGACACCTTCCATTGGCTGCTGGACCACTCGATCGGCTTCAACCGCTTTGTGATGATGCAGCTCAACGAACGCCTGGGTCAGTTCATCGCCGCGCGCGAGGCGGATCGGCTGACCAACCCCGACCAGCGTGTGGCCCGCAGCCTGGCAGCCTTGTTCAACCCCTGGCTGTACCCCGGTGTGGGCGAGGTGTTGCGCATCACCCAGCAAGAGCTGGCCAACCTCGTGGGGCTGTCACGCCAGCGGGTGAACGAGGCCTTGGCGGTGTTGCAGCGCGAGAAAGCCATTCAGGTGGAGTACGGGGGACTTCGCGTTTTGAATCTGGACGCACTGAGGCATAACTCCTTCAATGGAGCGTGATCTGGCGTGAGGGATGTCTGACGATGCCGGCACGAGGCGTTGTCGACGTCGATCGGCTCGCCATCGGCTCGCCATCGGGGCGTCGTCGCTCGCGCAGCCGGGCATCGCGTTGTGGGGCTGCCCGCTGGCGCGCTGAGGGCGCGCTCAGGTCCCGAAGCAGCCGGGGTGGCTGGAGATGCCTTGCCCGTGGCATGGCCCCACACCCACCACCGACGATGCTGGCATGCCAGTCGCCCGCCAGCGGTTTCGGTCTGTGGGTGGTAGGCATGCAGTATGCAGTCGCCTCCGTTTTTTTACGAACGGCAGCATGGCCATACTACCCAGTGTTGCTGACGGCGCGGGTCGTCAGATGCCGGCCGCGTGCACCTGGCGTTGCCAGAACGGCGGCATGAGGTCAAACACCGCGGTGGGGTCGCGCACGAGCTGGGGCTGGTTCAGCGCGGACGCCAAGCGCGGCAGCGACTGCCGGGTGTCCACGTACGCCACCTGCTGCATCCAGACGAGGTTGACCCGCCCGCCGGGCGCCGGGCGCGAGAAGATCAACTCCAGCATGGACTTGGCTGGCGCATGCCCGAGTTGGGCGGCTTGTTGGTACAGGCGAATGGCTTCGGTGTAGTTGGCCGGTCCGCCCTGGCCGCGATGCAGGCGCTGCGCCTTGTTGAACAGGGCCTGCGCACGCGAGGCGTCGGCCGGGGGCTGTTGCGCTTCGCGCTGCACAAGGTCGCCCACGCGCTGCAAGTTGATGTCAGCGGCGCGCGACCCCGAAGCACCGCGGAACCAGCGCTGAGCGTCGGCATAGCGCTGCTGCGTGGCCGCGCGGATGCCCAGCTCGACGCGGGCCTGCGCGTCGCCTTCGCGCGCCGCAGCCTGTAACAGGCGGTCGTTCGAGGCGGGGGCAGCGTGGCGGGTGGCGCCGGGCTGGGCGATGGTGACAGGCGCTTGTTGCTCGGCCAGCAGCCATTGCAGGTAGTCGGCGCGGCCGCGTGACACGGGACGCAAGGCCTGGATGGCCGCGCGGGCGCGGTCTGGATTCGGGGGGTGGTGCAGCCCTGCAGGTGGCACCAGGCCAGGCCGGCCTGTGCCTGCGCGGCGCCCGATTGCGCGGCCCGCTCGAACCACGATTGCGCCTGCACCGGATCGACTGGAACGCCAGCCCCGTGCAGGTGCACCAGGCCCAGCTGCCAGGCGGCCTGCGCGCCTTCGCGGCTCGGTGCGTTGGCCTGCTGGGTCAGGCGGGCCAGCGACTGCTGCACCTCGGCGGTACCGGCCTGCTTGATCTGCAGCGTCTCGCGCGACGGTGGCACGGCCTCCAGGTCAGGGAGGTGAATCGGGCCGGCTTCGATGACCTCGGTGGCTTGCGGCGGCAGCACGATGGTGCTGGACGTCGGGCCGACCGGGTCGATCGCCGCGCCTGGCAGGGCGCGTGGTTGTGCCCAGGCACATGCTGCAAAGCCCACGATGAGCAGCACCACGATCGCGACCACCCAGCCGAGCAGGCGATCCACGATCCAATGCCAGCTGGGCTTGTGCATGTCGGGCGGGGGCAGGGTGAGGCTGATCGACATGGACCGCACTCCCTCAGCGCCGCGACGGGGAACGGGCAGGCTGCCGTGAGGCGGCAGGGCTCGCTGGCGCAGGGGGCGGCGCTTGCAGCTCGGCGGTGCTGGGCGTGCGGCGGGGCAGCACCTGCCACTGCACCGATTGCATGGCGAACGGCTGGCCATCGTTGGCGCGGGCAAACTCGGCTTGCACGCCGGCCAGTCCGTTGACGTCCTGCACCAGGGTCAAGGCCGGCACGGCCACCACGTTGGGCAAGCGGCCCAGCATGTCCTCCTCGGTGGCAAGGCAGCCCACCGCTTCGGTGCCGGGCACGCCGGTGTCGAGCACGAAACCTGGGTTGGGCGCCATCCAGTCAGGAATGCGCACCGAGTTGCCAGCCGAGATCAGGGCGTTGGGGTTGGCCGAGTTCGGCAGCAGGCGGATGACGTTGCCTTGGCCGTCCGACATGAAGCAGTAGAAGTAGGCGGCGCGGTTCACCCGGGCCGAGATGAACACCTGGGTGCCGCTCTCGAAGCGTGTGCGGTCGGGCACGGGGTTTTCCACCTGCATGTCGATGCGCAGCGGCGCATTCGAGGCCACTTGCAGATCGCCGCCTTTGGGCCCCCAGCCGACCTGGGTGATCTTGCCCGTCTCATCGAGGGTGACGTAGTGGCGCAGCGCACGTTCGTAGGTGACGAAGTCCAGCGCGCCGGTCACCACCATGTTGTTGTCGGCCTGGAAGCGGCCGATGGCCGAGCGCCATTGCGGGGCGTTGACGGGCAGGGCCGGCGCGTCACCCGGCAGGTAGCCCTGGTTCGTCAGCGAACGCTGCACCAGCTTCTGCCGCGATGCCGGCGAACCTTGCTCGTACCAGTCGCGCAGCACACGCTGGAAATCGGGATGGGTCTGGTCCAGCGTCAGGCATTGCCAATAAGGTACGCGCGCCCACTTGCCCAGCAGCTCGATCATGGCCAGGTCCACCAGGGTGCGCGTGGCTGCACCCGTGCCCTGGGTGTAGTCGCGCCCCACGTTGAAGTGCACGCCGTAGGTGCCGATGCGACCGGCCAGGTCGAGACCTTGGCCGCCAGTGCCAAAGATCACTTCGTTGGCCGAATCCAGCCCCGGGATCAGCGTGCGCGTGCGGAAATCGCCCAGGTGCATCTCCAGGCCCAGCAGCGTGGCATTGCGGTTGGTGCTGTAGCCGGCCTCTATGCGCGAGCCCGACAGGCCGGCATCCCACCGGTTGTTCAGCACGTTCTGGTCGACGTAGGAAATGGCGCCCGACACATACAAGGCGGGGCGTTGCAGCTGCATCTGGTTGTTGTTGAGCAGCAGCGTGGTCAGGTTCTGCACCGTGTCCTGACGGGCGATGTCGACCTCGAAGTCGACATAGCGGAAGGCGTTGCTCAGGCGGGACATCTGCGAGATGGCCGTGATGATCATGTCCTTGGAGGCGACCGCGACCTTGGCGGAGTAGTCCGGGATCTGCTTGCTGGTGATGAGCGTGGTCGGCAGGTCCGCGTCGCGCAGCAGCTGGTCCATGCAGGCCAGGGAATCGGTGAAGCTGGAGATGGAGCGCAGGGGGCGCACCACGGGACGCGCCGCGGCGGAGGCATGCGACTGCAGTTCGACGTCACGCCGTGGATCCAGCGGCGTGGTGCACGCGCCCAAGAGCAGGCTGCCCAGCGCTGCCCCGAATGCCCAGGAAATCCGAGTCATGGTGCCCTCCGCATGCCCGCGCGCGGGCCAATCCCGACAACAGACGGTCAGCGACAGACGTTGACCAGATCACCGCGCAGCACAACGACCTGTGTGTTGTTGTTGGCCTGGCGGACTTGAGAGGCGGTGCCTGGCCGCAGCATGGTGGTCGAGCTGCCCACCTCCTGGACACAGGTTTTCCGGGTGCCCGCCGAGCGGGTGGTGTTGACGATGTCGCTGTCGGTGGCGATGCCGTTCGGGTTGCTGGTGAAGGACTGCGCTTCGTAACGCGACACCTTGGCACGCAGCCATGCCGGCAGATCGTCGGCCGGGTCCAGCGCGCCCGAGCGGGCTTCTGCCGCCGTCGGGAAGGCCTGGTAGCTGACGTTGCCGCCCAGCAGCACCGGGTCTTCGCCAGGCGCGCCTTGTGACCAGGCGACAGAGCCCGTGCCGGTCAAAGCCAGACACAGCAGCAGGCGGTAAAGCCGGGTGTGATCAGACATGGTGGCCCCCAGTGCAAATGAAACAAGGGCTGCGATCGGCCAACGGCCAATCGCAGCGGCTCTGACTCAGCGCGGCGTCATTCGCACTTGAAGCAGGCGTTGTTGGACGACAGACCCTGCACGGCCTTGGTCTGGTTGCCCTTCGCCAGGTTGCTCACGTACATGCCCTTCAGGGCCACCACTTGCAGCGAGTTGCCATTCACCACCACGTCACCCACGTTGCTGGCCAGGGTTTGCATGGCGTAGGTCTGGTTGTCCTGGGCCCGGTTGCTGACGGACGAATGCTTGCCCACCACAGCCTGGACCGAGGTGCCGTTCACCGTCACATGGCCGGCGTTGCTGGCCAGGAACTGGTTGGCTTCGGTCTGGTTGTCCGCCGAGGTGTTGCGGATGGAGCCGTACGCCATGGCCGTGGCCTGGATGGACGTGCCGTTGATGATGATCTGAGGCGCAGCGGTGCTGCCCCCACCGCCGCCGCCACCGCCGTGACCGCCACCAGGACCACCGGCGAATGCCGCCGTGGATGCAAGAACCAACGCAAGGGCAAAAGGCTTGAACATGATGTGTCTCCAAACGAGGCTGGTTGAGGTGTGTGCCACCCGGTTCAGACAGGCCCTGGTGCATCGTCGATGTCCGTCGGGGTCGTCTGGGAATGGAGTGTCCGTGTGACCAGCGCCCCCTTGCATCCCGTGAAATTGATCACGCTTTTGGTGCAACTGTTTACCAAAAGCCTGCAACCAAACGCAAAAATTCGGCCTGAAACAACAGCTTGCCAAAGCACCTTTGTGCTGCATGGCGGCGCGCATTGTTGGGTAACGGGGTGTGTTTTCGGTAATAGTTAATAGATGTAATTCGTTACGAGCAAAATCCATTCAAATCCAAACTCTGGGGGCGCGGGCACATGCAGGGAGCGTGTGGAGGTCGATCGCACCACTTGAGCCTTAAACCAACAATGACTGGAGATCCCCATGCCCCCCAACGCCACCCATGGACCTGAGCCGCTTCGAGGAGGGCAACAGGCGTTGTCCGGGCCGGGACCGGACCGGTTCCGGGATCAGCAATGGCCCATGTTCCTCATGGGCCAGGTGGATCGACCGATCCGCGTGGCGCTGGTCACGCAGGACGCGCACCTGCGGCTGGCCGTGACGCAGGAGTTGCTCGCCGATGGCCGCACCGACCTGATCGGCCATGCGACCGGTGTGCGGGAAGGCCGCCGCCTCATCAATTCGCGCGACATCGACGTCCTGATGGTCGATCTGCACCTGAGCGATGGCACGGGGTTTCAGGTGCTCGAGTACATCAAGCAGACCCGCCCGATGATGGAGGTCATCGTGGTGTCCAGCTGCGACGACGAAGACCACGTCCTGCGAGCCTTTCGCAGCGGCGCCAACGGCTTCCTGCTCAAGAGCTCGTGGTTTGGCAGCCACGTCGAGGCGGTGTTGCAGGTCGTGAATGGTGGCGCCGTCGTCACGCCCAGCCTGCTGCGTCGGCTGGTGCGCCGGCTGCGTGCCTCGGCCGGCACCGAGGCCTTCGCGAACAGCGAGCTGCCGGCTGAGCGCGACACCTTGTCCGAGCGCGAGAAAGACGTGTTGCGCATGCTCGCCAAAGGCATGACCAGTGCGCAGGTCGCCATCCAGCTGTCGATTGGCGAACAGACCGTGAACAGCCACGTGCGCAGCATCTACCGCAAACTCAAGGTGCACACGCGGGCGCAGGCGGTGGTCATGGCCTCGAATTTCGGGGTGCTTTGATGCCCGGTTGAGGCCAGGCGGTGTGGCAAACTTGCCCGCTTTTCGCACTGGCCCACGCCCGTTGGTGGGCATCACGACATGCACAGCATCACCGCGCAGATCGCACAGGAACTCAAGGTCAGGGAAGAGCAGGTGCAAGCCGCTGTGGGCTTGCTCGATGGCGGGGCGACCGTGCCCTTCGTGGCGCGTTACCGCAAAGAAGTCACCGGCGGCCTGGACGATGTGCAGCTGCGCGAACTCGACGCCCGCCTGGCCTACCTGCGTGAGTTGGCCGACCGCCGGGCTGCCGTGCTCAAGAGCATCGACGAGCAGGGCAAGCTGACACCCGCGTTGCGCGCGGCGATCGAGCGCGCCGCCACCAAGCAGGACGTGGAAGACCTGTACCTGCCCTACAAGCCCAAGCGCCGCACCAAAGGCCAGATCGCGCGCGAGTTCGGCATCGAGCCCCTGGCCGATGCGCTGCTGGCCGACCCCTCACAGGACCCGCAGACCGCTGCCGTGCCGTTCGTGAAGGCCGAGAAAGGCGAAGGCGGCGAAGATTTCACCACCGTGGCCGCCGTGCTCGATGGCGTGCGCGACATCCTGGCCGAGCGTTGGGCCGAGGACGCGCAGCTCGTGCAGACGCTGCGCGAATGGCTGTGGCAAGAAGGCCTGCTGGTGTCCAAACTGGCGGCGGGCAAGGACGAGCACAACCCCGAAGTCGCCAAGTTCCGCGATTACTTCGACTACGACGAGCCCATTGGGCGCGTGCCTTCACACCGCGCGCTGGCTGTTTTCCGCGGTCGCGCGCAAGAGATCCTGGATGCCAAGCTCACGCTGCCTGAGGCCGCCGAAGCCCCGGGCGGCGCGAGCGAGCGCGGCGCCCTCAACCTGGCGGAAGGGCGCATCGCCCTGCATGTGGGCTGGCGCCACCAGGGCCGCGCGGCCGACGACCTGCTGAAAAAAGCCGTGAGCTGGACCTGGCGCGTCAAGCTCAGCCTGTCGACCGAGCGCGACCTGTTTGCGCGTCTGCGTGACGCGGCCGAAACGGTGGCGATCAAGGTGTTCGCCGACAACCTGCGCGATTTGTTGCTGGCCGCGCCGGCCGGCCAGCGCACCGTGCTGGGGCTGGACCCCGGCATCCGCACCGGGGTGAAGGTGGCCGTGTGCGACGCGACCGGCAAGCTGGTCGACACCACCACGGTGTACCCGCACGAGCCGCGCCGCGACTGGGAGGGCAGCGTGCACACGCTGGCCAAGCTGTGCGTCAAGCACGGGGTGCAGCTGATCGCGATCGGCAACGGCACCGCCAGCCGCGAGACGGACAAGCTGGCCGGCGACGTGATCAAGCTGGTCGAAAAAATGATGCCCCCACGCCCCCTGGCTGCGCCTGGTCCGCTGCCCCCAGAGGGAGCAGCGTTTGGCCTTGGGGGCGGCCCTGCGGCCAAACTGGCCGGTGATTCGTTTGTCAAGATCGAGAAGATCGTGGTCAGCGAAGCGGGCGCTTCGGTCTACAGCGCCAGCGAGTACGCGTCGCAGGAGCTGCCCGATGTGGACGTGAGCCTGCGTGGCGCCGCCAGCATCGCGCGCCGCCTGCAGGACCCGCTGGCCGAGCTGGTCAAGATCGACCCCAAGAGCATTGGCGTGGGGCAGTACCAGCACGACGTCAACCAGAGCGAGCTGGCGCGGACGCTGGACGCCGTGGTGGAAGACTGCGTGAACGGCGTCGGGGTGGACCTGAACACCGCCAGCGTGCCCTTGCTCACGCGCGTGTCCGGCCTGTCGGGCAGCGTGGCCAAGGCGGTGGTGCGCTGGCGCGAGGCCAACGGCGCCTTCCGAAGCCGCCAGCAGTTGCTGGAGGTGAGCGGCCTGGGCGCCAAGACCTTCGAGCAGAGCGCCGGCTTCCTGCGCATCCGCGGCGGCGACAACCCGCTGGACATGACCGCGGTGCACCCGGAAAGCTACGCCGTGGTCGACCGCATCCTGGCGCAGGCGGGCAAGCCCGTCGACCAGGTGATGGGGCGCAGCGACGTGCTCAAGGCCCTGCGCCCCGAGCTGTTCGCCAACGACACCGTGGGCGTCATCACCGTCCAGGACATCCTGGCCGAGCTGGACAAGCCTGGGCGCGACCCACGGCCCGACTTCCAGGTGGCGCGCTTCAACGACGGGGTCGAAGACATCGCGGACCTGCAGCCCGGCATGGTGCTGGAAGGCACCGTGAGCAACGTGGCCGCCTTTGGCGCCTTCGTGGACCTGGGCGTGCACCAGGACGGCCTGGTGCACGTGAGCCAACTGGCCAACAAGTTCGTCGAGGATGCGCGCGAAATCGTCAAGACCGGCCAGATCGTCAAGGTCAAGGTGCTCGAAGTCGACGCGGCGCGCAAGCGCATCAGCCTGACGATGAAGCTGGACGCGCAGGCGCCGCGGCGCGATGGCCCGCGCGAGAACCGGTTTGAAAGCGCCGGCCGCGGCCAGCGTGCGGGGCAGGCTCGGCGCGATGCGCCGCAAGCCACGGCCATGGCCTCGGCCTTCAGCAAGCTGCAGGGCTTGAAGCGTTGATGGGGTATGGGCTTGCTGCCGATATGTTTTGAACGGGAACCGATCCATACTGCTTCCCTTTGTGGGTGAGAACCTGCACCACCGCTGCGCAGCGCGCCCATGGAGCCATGAACCGACCGTTTGTCCTGCTCGACGATCACCTGGCGACGGCCGAGGCGCCGTGCAGCCGGCTTTACACCGGCTTGCAGCAGCAGTGGGTGTTTGCCGATGCGCCGGCCCTGCAGGCCGGCTGGCCTGCGGTGCAGGCGGCCTGGCGCGCCGGTCTGCACGCCGTGCTGTTCATCGATTACGGCTGGAACCGGCAGGCCGCGGGTCTGGGTGGCCCGGCTGGGCCCGCCCAGACGGCCAGCGCCCGCAGTGACTTGCGGGTGCTGGTGTTCGACACGCTCACCCGCCTGAGTGCCGATCAGGTCGAGGCCCAGCTGGCCGCGTGGGACACCGCGGGGCAGCCACAGGCGCCGGCCCCCGCCATGCTGTGGCAGCCGCAGGCCTCGTGCCAGGCCGCCCAGCACGCCGAGGCGGTCGCGCGCATCCAGGACGGCATTCGCGCCGGGGCGTTCTACCAGGTCAACCACACCCTGCGCCTGCGGGGCCGGTTGCTAGGGACGCCCGTGGCGCTGTACCGGCGGCTGCGGCGTGCGCAGCCCGTGCGCCACGGCGTGCTGGCGCGTCTGCCCCACGACGCGCCCGACGCCTGGGTGCTGTCGTGCTCACCCGAATTGTTCGTCGAATCGCCCGATGGCCGGCAGCTCACGGCGCGTCCCATGAAAGGCACGGCCCCGCGCGCCGCCGAGGCCCAGGCCGATGCGGCGCAGGCACGCTGGCTGGCCGAGGACGTGAAAAACCGGGCCGAGAACGTGATGATCGTGGACCTGCTGCGCAACGACTTCGGGCGCGTGGCCGTGCCAGGCAGCGTGCGGGTGCCCGCGCTGTTTGCCGTGGAAACCCACGCCAGCTTGCACGCCATGACATCGACCATCACCGCGCAGCTGCGGCCCGACGTCGATGGGCCCACGCTGCTGGCGGCGGTCTTCCCGTGTGGCTCGATCACCGGGGCGCCCAAGCGCGCGGCCATGGCCGCCATCGATGCGCTGGAAGGCACGCCGCGCGGCCTGTACACGGGCGCGATCGGCTGGATCGAGCCGCCCGCGGCCGGCCAGGCTTGCGGGCCGCTGTCGCTGTCGGTCGCGATCCGCACGCTGACCGTGGCGCGCACGGTGCCGCCAGAAGGTGATGCGCACGTCACCCGCCCGCCTGATGCGCAAGGCGATGCCGAGCGGCCCGTGGACGCGGGTGCGCCGCGGACGCAACCGTCAGTCGCTCAGCGAGTGGGGCCAGCCGATCAATTGGCCCGCCAGCAAGCCCTTCGGCGAGCCCACCGGCAAGCCAGTTGGCAAATCGATCCACAAACCGATGGGCAGCCGAATCAGTCATCCGCGTGGCCAGCGGGCCGGCAAGCCCCTTCAGCCCGCCGACCCGCTGATGCGGGCGGCGAGCCTTTGCAGGCTGGCGTGAGCGGGCTCGACGAGGCCGGCCCGGACCTGCCCTGGGTGACGTTGGGCGTGGGCGGAGGCATCGTGCTCGATTCCGACCCGGCTTCGGAGTGGATCGAGGCGCTGCTCAAGGCC
The DNA here is from genome assembly GCF_002158865.1 of Comamonas serinivorans. Lineage (NCBI taxonomy): Bacteria > Pseudomonadati > Pseudomonadota > Betaproteobacteria > Burkholderiales > Comamonadaceae > Comamonas > Comamonas serinivorans. The sequence continues at coordinate 2,231,850 of NZ_CP021455.1, forward strand.
CGCTTCGTCACCGCGCTGGACCCTGGATTCACCCTGTTCGAGACGCTGCTGTGGCGTCCCGTCGCGGGCTTTGTGCAGCCCGCCCGGCACCTGGCGCGCCTGATGGCGAGTGCCAGGGCGCTGGGGTTTCGCTGCGACGAGGCGGCGTGGCGAACGCTGGTGGCGACGCAGCATGCGCAGTGGGCGGGCGAGCTGATGCCTCGCCGCGTGCGCATCGACCTGGCGCACGACGGGCACCTGCGGTTGTCAGCGGCGCCCTTGCCGCCCTTGCCACGCGATCAGCCTCTGGCACTGGTCCTGGCCGAAGCGACCCTGCCGCCCGATGAAGCCGCCGTGGCGGGCCACAAGACCTCGTTGCGCCCCACCTACGACGCGGCCATGCAGGCCGCCGTGGCCCAGGGCGCGTTCGATGCCCTGTTTTTCAACGCCCGGGGCGAGCTCACCGAAGGCGCGCGCAGCACCGTCTATGTGCAGCTCGATGGCCGGTGGTGGACGCCCCCGCTGGCTTGCGGGGTGCTGCCGGGTACGGCACGCGCGCGGCTGCTGGCGCGCTGCCCGCAGGTGGGCGAACGCGTGATCTGCCGCGACGACCTGGTGCGCGCCACCGGCTGGGCCGTCAGCAACGCGCTGCGCGGCGTGCGGCGGGCCGCGCTGTGCGAACCGGCTTGACGGCATCGGCGACGCAGTTTCAGCTGCCCATCGCGCAGGCCCTTTCACGATCCGCCAGGGGCAGGGCCGAGCGCCTGGGTTCGCAAAGGCCGAGGCAAGGTAAAGGTAAAGGCCGGGGACTGCGTTGCGGCTTCGTGCTCGGTAAAGCGACAGGGGCTCCGCGATGCCGAGCGCGGCCTCCATCACTCCTCGCCTGATTCACGAGGGGGTATGGTTCACGCATCGATGATCATGAAACGCGCATGGCCTGGTACTGTCTGACGTTGAGGCGCCACGCCGACTGGCGTCAACGCGTTTCGCCTGTGGCCCTGCCGCAGACGCGTCATCCTCATGCCTGCACCGCCAGGTGTGAGGCCGTCACGCGCGGGGCTCGGTCAGGGGCGCTCCCACCAGGCCAGGCGATTCAGGCTGCGCAGCAGTTCGCTGCGGGCAATGGGGCTGAGGTGGCGCCAATGGGCCGGCACGGGCTCGCCATCCGGTTCGCTGGCGTGGGGCACGTGGCCGTGCAGGCCCAGGTGCTGAATCGTTTGCCCTTCGCTGGTGTCGATGCCACCGGCCACGAACCAGCCGGGCTCGAAGCTCAACGTGACCCCGAGCTGGCCGGGCAGGGCCAGGTGAACCGCATCCACCATGCCGCCATCGCCCACCTGGCGCTGCCAGCCTTGGGACACCAGGCCCATGATGGAGCCCGTGCCGAGCTGCCGGCCGTCCCAGGTGGGCAGCACGCGGGTGTCCAGCAGGGCTTCCGGCAGGTGGGCGACCTCGCGGCCCAGCTGCTCAAACGGCTGCAGCAGCTCGTAATCGGCCAGCTGGCTGGCAAAGGCCTGACCCTGCACCGCGCCGTCGGCCATGGCGGCCAGGGCCAGCGGGTGCACCATGCCGATGCAGGCGCTGTCGGCGTCCGTCAGGGCCGCCAGGTCGTCCCAGGACACGGGATCGTCCTGGGCATTGGCCGGCGTGCCGTCTTCGGCCACGCGAAACAGTGCGATGGGGGTAACGACGGATTCCGATGAGGCTACGGACGAAGCAGCAGGATACACCCCGAAAATCAAACGCTGGGTGAGCACGCGGGCCAGGGGATGCTCGACCAGGTTGGCGCGAAAGCTCGCCAGGGTCCAGCGGCGTTCCTGGCACATGGCCGCTTCCATGCGCTGCAGCTGGCGTCGGCTCAGGGCCTTGAGCTGGGTTTGCACGTCCTTGAGCTGGCGCTTGGCCTGGGCGGCCAGGTCGGCGTCGTCGGTGAGGCGGGGCTTGGGCAGCGTCTTCAGCCACTGGCCGGCCTTGGCCCGACTGGCCTTGGTCGGCTGCGCCGCGCCAACGGGTGGGGCGCATTCGCGCAGCCGGATCTGCAGCTGCTCGTCGAGCAGCACCTCGAACTGGCGTGGGCCGAAATCCAGCCGCTGGCGGCTCTGGCTGTCGAAGCCGAGGTCGGGCAGGGTGCAATCGGCCAGCTCTTCCATGCTCATGCCGCGCGACTCGGCCGCGGCTTGCAGGGCTTCGCTTGCGCGCGAGCGCAGGTCGTCGTAGCGCTTTTGATCGGCCAGGGCCGCAAGCCAGGTCAGCGCGGCCTTGCCGCCCATGCGCGACAGGGCCTGGATGCCTTCGTAGGCGCGCACACGGTCCAGCCGGGCGCGCCAGGCCACGACGCCCTTGTGCAGCCGCGTGGCCGTGACGTCGTCGCCCAGCCAGCCCTGGGCATGCAGCAGAAAGCGGCCTTTGGCGGGCATGCCGTCGGCGGCCCAGAGGTCGAACAGGTCGCGTGCCCAGATGGCGAGCGACTCAGGCGTGCAAGCGGCCTGCAGCTGCGCAAGGCCGGCGTAGGGCGCCTCGGCAGTGCCCAGCATCAGCACCATCAAGGCATCGCGGGTGGCCTCGGGCGGCAGAACCAGGCGCTCGCCTTGGGGGCCGGTTTGGCGCAACACCAAGGGCGCGGTGCTGGCCGCCAGGGTTTGGTCGAGCGCCTTGGGCAGCTTGGGCAACGGCGTGGGCAGCCACCGGCTGGGGTCGGCGGTCAGCCGGTTCAGCGCGGCGTCCCAGGCGGCTTGCACCTCGGCCTCGGGCTGGGCCGCCAGGCCTTGGCGCAGGCTGCGCTGCAGCGTGGCCGTGTGACCGTGCTCATGCAGCAGCCGCAGCCCCTGCCATGCCACGGCGTGGTGGGGGTCATCGGGCGTGAGGGCCGGTTCCCACAAGCCCAGGGCGGCCGTCTGCGGAAAGCTCAGCAACCAGCTCTGCGCCAGCACCTGGCGCCAGCGCACGCCGGCCAGGCCGTTGGCCACCCAGGGCACCAGGGCCGTCCACTCGATCCCGTGTGCCAGCACCAGGGCATCGCGGCTGGCCATGCGCTGGGTTTGCAGCAGCGTGTGGATGATGGGCTCGCCGCCCAGCCGGAGGGCGTCGATCCGCTCGTCCAGTCCGGGCAGCTGATCCGGCTGGGCTTGCCAGCGCCCCAGCGCCAGCCGCGGGGGCAGGCTGGCCGTCAGCTTGCGCAGGTCATAGCTGTCCAGGGCTTCAGGCGGGGGGCCGAAATCCTCGGGTTGGGTGAGGTCCAGGCTGGCGACCCGCTCCAGCTGATCCGCCGGCACGCCGCACAGCCACAACACCTGATGCAAGGCGGGCCACTGGCTCCAGCCCTCGGGGCGTTCGATGCGGGCGAGGGTGTATTCGATGCCCGAATCGGTCAGGACAGCGGCCGCGCGCTGCGCCCAGTCCGGGAGGCGGTCCGGTTTCTTCAGGAACTGCCAGGTGCTGCTGTAAACGTGGAAGTGGCCCGTCTGCTTCTCGGCTTGCGCCTTGGCCCTGGTCCAGTGCCAGGCAGGCGGCGTGGGTTCAAGCCGCCAGGCCAGCGCCGGCACGGGGGGCAGGGCCTGCTTGTCACGCCACGGCGGGGCCTGGAGCAGGAGGGGCCAAAGGTCACGGGGAGCGGGCAGATCGGACATGCGGATGCGTGCGAGGGTGAAGCCCGAATTGTAACCGAATGTCAGTGTGATTCGGCGGCCGTTGGCGGGTGTCTCGCGAACGGCACAATCGCCGCATGAGTGATTTTCAGGAACCTGTGGCCGCTGAAGTGGATGCACGCGGCATGAACTGTCCGTTGCCCATACTCAAGGCCAAAAAAGCCCTGGCGGGCCTGAACAGCGGCGAGCTGGTGCGCGTGCTGGCGACGGACCCCAGTGCCGCGCGGGACTTTCAGGCCTTTGCCGCGCAAACGGGCAATGCGCTCGTCGACCAGCGCGAAGCCGAGGGCGTGATCGTGACCGTGCTACGGCGACGGTGACGTGCGCAAAGGCTGGCACCGCGGTGTCGGTCGCGCCTGACACCGACGTTCTCGGCCCCGCCGCTCGCGCCGCTGCGCAGGCGGTCCGATGGTGCGCAATGGAAATGGCGCACCTGATGCACCACCGGCAGCTGAAAAGCTGCCGGTGGTGCATGGGCGCGGGTCATTTGGTCAAGATCAGTTTGCCCAGGCGCGTCGCGTAAAGCCGGTACACGGCGCCGTTGTGGTTGATCTCGATCGTGCGGTTGCCCTGGAGCAGCTCGCTGCTGCTCAGCTGGCGGGCCGGCGGGGTTTCGGTCTTGGGCTGAACGGACAACAGGGGTTGACGCAGGCTGAGGGTGGTCATGTCATCTCCAGGGGGCGGTCGGTCACAGGGCCGGTTTCGGGTCGGTGATGAAGCCGATCTTCTTCAGACCGGCCTGTTGTGCAGCGGCCATGGCCTGGGCCACGCGCTCGTAGCGCACATCCTTGTCACCGCGGATGTGCAGATCGGGAATCTTGGGCAGGGCCGCGGCGGCTTGCATCTTGGCCTCCAGCTCGGCGTCGGTCACCGGCTGGTCGTCCCAGACGTAGGAGCCGTCCTGCTTGACCGACAGCTGAATCGTCTCGGGCTTGGTCTCGGCCTGTTCATTGGCCGCCTTGGGCAGCTCGACGCTGACCGCGTGTTTCATCACCGGCACGGTGATGATGAACACGATCAACAGCACCAGCATGATGTCGATGAACGGGATCATGTTGATCTCGCTCATGACCTCCTCGTGGTCTTCGCTTGTGATGCCGGCCATGACGATCAGCCCTTCTTGATGTGCAGCACGTTGGAGTCGTTGGCGGGCGACACGCGGGCACCCGTGACGAACAGCGCATGCAGGTCGTTGCCGAAGCGGTTCAGCAGGCCCAGCACACCCTTGTTGCCGCGCACCAGGGCGTTGTAGCCCAGCACGGCGGGGATGGCGACGGCCAGGCCCAGTGCGGTCATGATCAGCGCCTCGCCAATGGGGCCGGCCACTTTGTCGATGGAGGCTTCACCGGCCGAGGAAATGCCCATCAGCGCGTGGTAGATGCCCCAGACGGTGCCGAACAGGCCCACGAACGGGGCCGTGGAGCCGACCGAGGCCAGCACGGCCAGGCCGGCCTGCAGGCGGGCGGTGGCGACGTCGAAGCTGTTGCGCAGTGCCCGCGAAATCCAGTCGCTCACGTCCAGGCTGTCGTGCAGCTGGGCGCGCGTGGCGCGGTGGTGGGCCGCTGCTTCGCGGCCCTCGATCACCATGGCGCGGAAGGGGTTGCGCTCATCGCCATGGAGTTGCTGCAGCCCGTCGGCCATGTCGGCCGCATGCCAGAAGCTCTCGATCTGCCTGGATTGCCGCTTGTAGCGCAGCAGGTCGAGCGACTTGAGGACGATGACCACCCAGCTGACGAGCGACATCAGGATGAGGGCGCAGAACACCACGCGGGTGACCGTGTCGCCCTGGGTCCAAACGTGTGAGAGACCGAACTCTGGGTTCATGATGTTTATCTTTCCAAATTGAAAACAATGGGCAGGTCGAACCACGCGCTGTAGGGCTCACCGTTGCGTGTGCCAGGTCTGAAACGCCACTTGCGCACCGCGCGCAGGGCCGATTGGTCCAGGCGGTCGTAGCCGCTGGAGCGCTTGACCTCGACCTGTTCGGCACGGCCGTCGGCCGACACCAGTACGCGCAGCAGCGTCGTGCCTTCCTCGCCCATTTCGCGGCTGGCGCGGGGGTACTCGGGCTTGGGGTTGTTCAGGTGCGATGCGGCCGTGGGCGGCGTCGGCGGCTGGGGCGGCGGAGCCGGTGGCACGGGCGGTGCGGGCGGAGCCGGGGGCGCTGGCGGCGGCTCGGGCGGGGCGGGAGGCGAAGGCGCCGGTACGGCCGGTGCGGACTCCTCGGCATTGCGAGAGGCCAGGGGCTGCGGTGCGGGCTTGGGCTGCACGCGCGGCTTGGGGGGCGGTGGCGCGGGGCGCGGCTTGGGCTTTTCGACCGGTGGCGGGGGGGCCACGGGCATGGGCTTGGGCAGCTCGATGGGTTCGGGTGGCGGCGGCACGATGAGCTCGGCCAGGATGGGCTCGGGCGGCTTCACCTCAGCTTGCACGCGCTGGATCAGGCCGGAGTTCAGGGCCCAGAGCGCGGCGACGTGAAAACACGCCACGGTGCCAAAGACCAGGGCAACGCGGCCCTTGGCGGATGGTGCGGCGGTGGAGGCAGGGGAAGGACTCATACAGCGCGAGCGACGACTGGCGGATGACCAGCCCCCGTCGGATAAATAGGCGAAAGCGAAAAGCCGCCGGGGGATCAGGGGCTGTTCAACGTTTGAGGATCCAGACGGTGCACACCAGCACGATCAAGACCGAACCCCCAATGGCGAGCCAGGCTTGTGTCGATGCCAACATGGTGTCTCTCGTTCAACGGTGGATTTGAATGGCGCTCACCGTGGTGGTGGGGTGCCCGGTGGCGGCGCCAGCGCAATGCAGCGCCGCATGCGCACCGCTGACCGAGCACTGCTGCACGATGTCCCGGGCGCACTGCTCGCAGCACCCACACTGGGTGGCCACGCCCAACTCCAGCTGGATGTCGTCAAAGCTCATGCCCGCATGCACATGCTTGGCAATTTCTCGATCCGACACTTTGCTGCAAACACAAACGATCATGGCTGGAGCCTCTGAGGCAATGAACGATCCATGATTCGCATTATAAATGCGAATCACTATCATTGACAAATTCTATGCCAACATCATGGACTTGAGGGGAACCCCTTGGTGTCGCGGAGCGGGTTCACCGGCGCGCAGACTGCCTGGCCAGAGGGCAAGCCATCGCGAAGCCCGGCAGGGTGACGGATGGAACCGACCCTGTCAATTCGCCGCAAACAAGCCCGCGCCAGTCGTTGGTCAATGGCCGTGGACGCCGAGGTGCCGTGATCCGCTGGCGGCAGGGCTGTTCGCATGGTCATGGCCATCTGGTGCGCGGGAAAAGACTTGACGCAGTTCAACATTGGCCACGGTCCCCCAGGCCAGTGGTGCTTCGCATGCCCGAGGCCAGCGTGCGACGCTGTCAGTCGGGGCGGACAGGCCAAACGCCCTCAGCACACGCCATGTCCAATCAACCGCCTGGGGGTCTGCTCCCGAACCAGGGCCCTGCACACGCTTTCAAACTTGGGCCGAATCGAGGGCCGGGGCCGCCCAAGGGCAGCGGGCCGCCTGGACCGGCCGCGAGGCGGTGCGGGCCATGGCCTCACGTACACTCGGCGCCTGGCGCATCGGGCAGGCCGCAAGGGCTGGTCCGCGCACCGCGTCAGCCAAGGAACAGCGACCCCAGCGGGCCGACATTTGCATGATCATCGACAGCCTGCTCGACACCGACCTGTATAAATTCACCATGATGCAGGTGGTGCTGCACCAGTTCCCCGGGGCGCAGGCCGAGTACAAGTTCCGTTGCCGCAACCCCGGCATTGACCTGGCCCGGCATGTGGACGAGATCCGGGCCGAGGTGCATGCGCTGTGCCAGCTGCGGTTCACCGTCGACGAGTTGGACTACCTGCGTTCGCTGCGCTTCATCAAAAGCGACTTCGTCGATTTCCTCGAGCTGTTTCACCTGAGCGAGCACAGCATCGCCATCGAGCCGTTGTCCGACGGCCAGCTCGACATCCGCGTGCAGGGGCCTTGGCTGCACACCATCTTGTTCGAGGTGCCGCTGTTGTCCATCGTCAACGAGGTGTATTTCCGGCATTTGATGCCCGTGCCCGACGAGGCCGAAGGCCTGCGCCGGCTCGACGCCAAGGTGGCCGCGCTGCAGGCGCCCGGCCTGGAGGGTGTTCGCCTGGCCGATTACGGCGGCCGCCGCCGCTTCTCGCGGGCCTGGCACGAGCGCGTGATCACCCGCCTGCAGCAGACGCTGGGGCAGGGCCGCCAGCCCCAGTTCGTGGGCACCAGCAATGTGCTGCTCGCAAAGCGCCTGGGCGTGCGGCCCATGGGCACCATGGCGCACGAGTACCTGCAGGCCTGCCAGGCCATCGGGCCCAAGCTGCGCGACAGCCAGCGCTTCGGCTTCGAGAGCTGGGCGCGCGAATACCGGGGCGACCTGGGCATCGCGCTGTCCGACGTCTATGGCATGAGCGCGTTCCTGCGCGACTTCGACCTTTATTTCTGCAAGCTGTTCGACGGCACGCGCCACGACAGCGGCGACCCCTTCGATTGGGGCGAGCGCATGATCGCCCACTACCAGAGCCTGCGCATCGACCCGCGCACCAAGACGCTGATCTTCAGCGACGGCCTGACCATCCCGCGCGTGATCGAGCTGTACCAGCGCTTTGCCGGCCGCGCGCAGCTGGCCTTTGGCGTGGGCACCAACCTGACGAACGACCTGGGGCCCGAGCCGCTGCAGGTCGTCATGAAGATGGTGCGCTGCAACGGCCAGCCCGTGGCCAAGCTCTCGGACACGCCAGGCAAAGGCATGTGCGACGACGAGAAGTACCTGGCCTACCTGCGGCAAGTGTTCGGCATCGAAGCCGCAACGGTTTGAAGGCAAGCACGGCTGCCGGGGCAGGGCGCGGTGGTCGCCTGTTGAATGAATGAGGGGGTATGGTGCTGTTGCCGTTTTGTTTTGAACGGGAATGGCTGCATACCCATGAAGGAGTGCCGCAATGACAACGCATGCAACCACCACGCCGACGGGGCGCGGCCGGCCCTGGGGCGGGCTGGACCGAGCCGACCACCGGGACACGCCAAGCCGGGCCACCGGGGCTCGTGCTGCGCTTGCTCGCGCCATGTTCGATCAGGCTGCGTTCGGTCGGGCCGCACTCGGCTGGGCTGCCCTCGGTCGGGCCGCGCTGGCCCTGGTGGCGCTGGGCCTGTCGGCCACGGCGCACGCGGCCGAGCTGGACGGCGCGCAGCTCTCGGCACTGTGGGGCGTGCCGTTCGCGGGCGTGCTGCTGTCGATTGCGCTGTGTCCCCTGCTGACGCCGCAGTTCTGGCACCACCACTTCGGCAAGGTGACCGCGGCCTGGGCCCTGGCCTTCCTGCTGCCGTTCGCGGCCCTGTTTGGCGTGCACGCGGCCGGCGTCAGCCTGGTGCATGCGCTGGTGGCCGAGTACATCCCCTTCATCGTGCTGCTGACGGCGCTCTACACCGTCTCGGGCGGCATCTACATCAAGGGCAACCTGCACGGCACGCCGGCCCTCAACGTCAGCCTGCTGGCCATTGGCGCGGTGCTGGCCAGCTTCATGGGCACCACCGGGGCGTCCATGCTGCTGATCCGGCCGCTCATCCGCGCCAACGACAACCGCAAGAGTTGCGCGCACGTGGTGGTGTTCTTCATCTTCGTGGTCTCCAACATCGGGGGCTCGCTCACGCCGCTGGGCGACCCGCCGCTGTTCCTGGGCTTTCTGAAGGGCGTGGACTTCATGTGGACGGCGCAGCACATCTGGATGGAGACGCTGTTCCTCACCGTTGCGCTGCTGGCCCTGCTGTACGTCATCGACAGCTGGCTGTACCGGCGCGAGGGCGTGCTGCCGCAAGATCCCACACCCGATTCGCCGCCCGAGCGCCTGGGCTTTGACGGCGGCATCAACGGCGTGCTGCTGGCCGCCGTGGTCGGCCTGGTGCTGATGAGCGGCACCTGGCAGTCCGGCGTGGCGTTTCAGGTGGCCGGTGCCGAGTTCACGCTGCAGGGCCTGTTGCGCGATGTGGGCCTGGTGGTGGTCACGCTGCTGTCGCTGCTGCTCACGCCCAAGGGCGTGCACGCGGCGAACCAGTTCGGCTGGGGCCCCATGCAAGAGGTCGCCAAGCTGTTCGCCGGCATTTTCCTGACCATCATCCCGGTCATCGCCATGCTCAAGGCGGGTGTGAACGGCCCGTTTGGCGGCGTGGTGTCGCTGGTCACGCGGCCCGACGGCAGCCCCGACCCGGTGATGTACTTTTGGGTGACAGGGGCACTCAGTTCGTTCCTCGACAATGCCCCGACCTACCTGGTGTTTTTCAACACGGCGGGCGGCGATGTGCAGCAGCTCATGGGCGCGCTGGCGCCGGTGCTGGCGGCCATCTCGGCCGGCGCCGTGTTCATGGGGGCCAACACTTACATCGGCAATGCGCCCAACCTCATGGTCAAGGCCATCGCCGAGGAGCGCGGTGTGAAGATGCCCAGCTTCTTTGGCTACATGGCCTGGTCGTTCGGCATCCTGATCCCGCTGTTTGTGATCGTCACGCTCGTCTGGGTGCGTTGACGCCGAGTGCCCTGCAGGCGGTGCTGGAGTATCAAGCTGTTTCCATTCCAAAACAAACGGAAATCGGCGCATACTCACCTCATGAGGCGGGGCGAAACCAAGGCATGGAAGGAGTTTGCCTGTGAGTGACAAGATCAAGGTCGTGGTCAGCCGCGCCATTTTTGACGACACCATCGCCCAGCTGGCGCAGCATTTCGAGGTGGTGAGCAACCAGGAGGACGTGCTGTGGTCGCGCGAGACCTTCATCGCCAAGCTGGAGGGCGCGCAAGGCGTGTTCACCACCGCGGCCGAGCGCATCGACGACGAGCTGCTGGCGGCCTGCCCCCAGCTGCGCATCTGCGCCAACATGGGCGTGGGCTACAACAACTTCGACGTCGCGGCCATGACCGCGCGCGGCGTGCTGGGCACCAACGCCCCCGGCGTGCTGACCGAGACCACGGCCGATCTGGGCTTTGCGCTGCTCATGGCCACGGCGCGTCGCATCACCGAGAGCGAGCGCTTTCTGCGTGAAGGCCGTTGGAAGGCCTGGCGCTACGACATGTTCGCCGGCCAGGACGTGCACGGCAGCACGCTGGGCATCCTGGGCATGGGGCGCATCGGCCAGGGCATTGCCAGGCGCGGCGCCCACGGCTTCGGCATGCAGGTCATCTACCACAACCGCTCGCGCCTGGCGCCCGACCTGGAAGCCGCCTGCAACGCCCGTTACGTGAGCAAGGACGAGCTGCTGGCCCAGGCCGATCACCTGGTGCTGGTGCTGCCGTACTCGCCGGCCGCGCACCACACCATCGGCGCCGCCGAACTCAAGCAGATGAAGCCCACGGCCACGCTGATCAACATCGCCCGCGGCGGCCTGGTGGACGACGCCGCGCTGGCCCGAGCGCTGGCCGACGGCACCATCGCCGCGGCCGGGCTGGACGTGTTCGAGGGCGAGCCCAAGGTGCACCCCGGCCTGCTCAGCGTGCCCAACGTGGTGCTCACCACCCACATCGGCAGCGCCAGCGTGCCCACGCGGCGCGCCATGGCCACGCTGGCGGCCGACAACCTCATCGCCTACCTGACGCAGGGCAAGGCGCTCACGCCGGTCAACCTCGAGGTGCTCGCGAACTGATGCCGACCGAGTTCTGGTTGGTCTCGGGGTTGCTCGCACTGCTGGGGCTGGCGTGCCTGGGCCTGCTGGTGGCCGTGCTGGTGCGCAGGCCCACCGAGGGCGTCACGCCGCAGGAGCTGGTCCAGCAGCTGGCGGCCGCCAGCGCCGGGCTGCAGCGCGAGCTGACCGCCACCGCCGGCACGCAATCGCTGCAGCTGCGGCGCGAAATGCTGCACCTGCTGGGCACCTTCCAGCAGACGCTGAGCGCCCAGAGCGCCGAAGACACCCGCACGCAGAACGCCCAGCTCGATGCCATGGCGCAGCAGCTCGCCAGCCTGAACAAGGGCGTCAGCGACACGCTGGCGCAGCAGCTCACGCAGCTGGGCGAGGCCAACGCGCGGCGCCTGGCTGAAATCCGCCAGACGCTGGACGCGCAGCTGGTGCAGCTGCAGCAGGACAACGCGGCCAAGCTGGACGAGATGCGCCAGGTCGTCGACGAGAAGCTGCAGGCCACGCTCGAGGCCCGCCTGGGCGAGAGCTTCAAGCAGGTGGCCGAACGCCTGGAGCAGGTGCACCGCGGCCTGGGCGAGATGCAGACCCTGGCGCAAGGCGTGGGCGACCTGCGCCACCTGTTGACCAACGTGAAAACGCGCGGCCTGTTTGGCGAGGCGCAGCTGGGCGCCTTGCTCGAGCAGGCGCTGGCGCCCGACCAGTTCGCGGCCCAGGTGGCCACGCGCCCCGGCAGCCGCGAAACCGTGGACTTCGCCGTGCGCCTGCCCGGCAAGGGGCCCGGCGATGCGCCCGTGTGGCTGCCCATCGACGCGAAGTTTCCGGCCGAGGATTACGAGCGCCTGCTGGACGCCCAGCAGCGCGCCGATGCGCAGGGCGTGCAGGTCTTCGGCAAGGCGCTGGAGCAGCGCGTGCGCGCTCAGGCGCGCTCGATCGCCGACAAGTACCTGCAACCCCCGCTCACGACCGAGTTCGGCATCCTGTTCTTGCCGAGCGAGGGCCTCTACGCCGAGGTGCTGCGCCGGCCCGGCCTGGTCGAGGCGCTGCAGCGCGACCTGCGCATCACCATCGCGGGCCCGACCACGCTGATGGCCATGCTCAACGCCCTGCACATGGGCTTTCGCACGCTGGCGCTGGAAAAGCGCAGCAGCGAGGTGTGGCAGGTGCTGGGCGCGGTCAAGACCGAGTTCGACAAGTTCGGCGGGGTGCTCGCCAAGCTGCGCCGGCAGACGCAGACCGTGCTCAACACGCTGGAGACCGCCCACACGCGCAGCAACGTGCTGGGCCGGCATTTGCGCCAGGTCGAGTCGCTGCCGCCCGAGCACGCCCAGGCGCTGTTGCCTGAGCTGGCGCAGTTCGAGCTGGACGTCGGCCCGCCGGATGGGGCCAGCCCCGTGCGCGACACACCCGCTGCCGTTTCTGCCGAAAATGGCAGTATGCATGAGCTGACGTTTTCGATCGGACGGCAACCAGGCGATACCCCGTGACGGGCGCAGAGCTGCTGCGCCTGGTCATTGCCCAGGTCTGCATCCACGCGACCATGGCCGGCCTGCGCCTGGCCACCCCGCTGCTGGCGCTGCAAGAGGGCTACCAGCCCGGCGCCGTGGGCACGCTGGTGGCCTTGTTCGCCGTCAGCCAGGTGTTTCTCGCCGTGCCGGCCGGCAAGTTTGCCGACCGCCACGGCATCCGGCTGCCCCTGGGCATGGCCTGCGTGGCCGCCGCCGTGCCGCTGGTGGCGGGGGCGGCGTTTCCCATCATGCCGGTGCTGTGCGTGGGCGCCTTGCTGACCGGCGGGGCGGCTGGCGCCACCATCATCACCCTGCAGCGCCACATCGGGCGCGCCGCGCAGTCGCCGCAGGAGCGCACCAAGTTCTTCAGCTGGCTGGCCATTGCGCCGGCGGCCGCCAACTTCGTCGGGCCGTTTGGCGCCGGCCTGCTGATCGACTACGCCGGTCACCAGCGCGCCGACGAGCTGGCGTTTCGCATCTGCCTGGGGGCGCTGGCCTGCCTGCCCGTGATCGCCTGGCTGCTGGTCATGCGGGCGCGCGAGCTGCCGCGCGAGCCTGCGCACGCCCATGCCGGCAAGACCCACGCCTGGGACCTGCTGCGCGAGGTGAGCTTCCGCCGCATCCTGTTCGTCAATTGGCTGCAGGCCGCCAGCTGGGACATCCACGCCTTCATCGTGCCCATCCTGGGGCACGACCGCGGGCTGTCGGCCTCGGCCATCGGCGGCATCCTGGGGGCGTTCGCCATCTCGGCCGCCGCCATCCGCGTGGTGCTGCCCGCCATCGCCCGGCGCGTGACGCCCAAGCAGCTCATCTTCGTGGCCACCTGCGTCACGGCCTGCCTGTTCTCGGTCTACCCGTTCACGCACCATGCCTGGCAGATGACGGTGTGCGCCATGTGCCTGGGCGTGTCGCTGGGCTGTGTGCAGCCCATGATCATGTCGCTGATGCACCAGACCACGCCGCCGCACCGGCAGGGCGAGGCCCTGGGCCTGCGCCTCATGGCCATCAACGCGTCCAGCGTGGTCATGCCCATGGTCGCGGGGTCGCTGGGCTCGCTGATCGGCGCCGGCGCCGTGTTCTGGGTCGTCGCCGTGGTGGTGGGCAGCGGCACCTCGGTGATCCGCAAGCTGGATTTCAGTCAGGGCCAGGGCGACTGAGGGCGGCGAGCTGTCGTGCGGGGCGTGGACCTTGCAGCGGAAGAACCTGGGTCGGATGGCGGGCGGTCCACCTCACGGCCTGCACGGCCTGGATGGCGAGGTGGGACGATGCGCCTCCAGGCACCGGCTGCAGGCTGCCAGCCTCACATGCTCAACCCCTGCACGACATCGCAGCGTGCCTGGGCGAGCGATCTGGCGTGTGGCTTGTGCCGTGTGCGGAAGCGGCGCCGCTCGCAGACCGCTCGCAGCGGGCCTCGGCGTCCTGCACGCGCCGCCGGCGCACATCCTCACGCCAGGGCGGCGCCCTGCAGCAGCGCCAGCTGCGCGCGCAGCTCGGCGTTCTCGGCCTCCAGCTCGCGCACGCGGGCGCGCAGGCTGTCCACGGTGTCTTCGGCGCCATCCGAGGCGTCGGCGGCATCGGTCTGGGACTCGTCGCCTGTGTCGGACTCGGGCTTGGGCTTGCGCTTGGCCTCGCGCACGCGTTTGGCGGCCTGGCGCAACTCTTTGGCACCACCCTGGGCGGCTTGCACCTGTTCGTCGGCCGGCAGGCTGGCGACCACGGCGGCCGTGCTGAGCGTGATGTCCCCGGACTTGACCGCGGCGACCACTTCGGGCGCGGCCTGGCTTTGAATCGCCTCGATCATGCGCACCTGGCTGCTGCTGATGCGCGCGGCCTTGGCCAGGGCTTCGCGGCTGGTCAGCAGGCGCGTGTCGACGGGGGCGACCGTGGGTGCAGCGGCCTCGGCTGGTGCGGCGCCGGATCTGTCGGGGCCGTCCATGTCGAACGGGGGATCGCCGGCCACCGGTGCGTCGTCGCCGTGATCGGCAGGGTCTGTGGCCTGGGAAGGCGCCGGTGCAGCGGCCTGTGTCTGCGCGGCCTTCAGGCGCGACTCCAGGATGTCGCGCTTGCGCAGCGCGAGCACGCCGCGCTGGAAGTCGGAAATGCTGCGCCGGCCCAGGTGCTGGTCGATCATCCACAGGTGCACGTCTTCCAGGGTCTGGAACTGCGTGGCCTGCACGGTGGAAAAGGGCAGGCCGTGTTTCTGGCAGATGCCGTAGCGGTTGTGGCCGTCGACCAGCAGGTCGCCCCACAGCACCAGCGCATCGCGGCAGCCTTCGGCCAGGATGCTGCGCTCGAGCGCGGCGTGTTCGTCGGGGGTCAGGGGGTCGATGTAGGCCTTGAGGTCTTCGTTGACAACGATGTCCATGGCAAGCAATGCAGGGCGCGCGCGAAGGCGGGCCGAAAGAAGCGAAAGGGCGCGATTCTACGCGGGGCCGCAGCGGCCCGGGCGACGCCAGCCTCGCGTGCGGCTGGCCGCTGAAGGAGGCTGGGGCGGGCCGGCTTGGCGGCCTGCCTGGTCAATCCGTTGGGCGCAGAACATCAGAGTATTGGGTGACTGCCGTTATCTCATAAACGATTAGTTGCCCATACTCCAGATCAATGAGATGAGGATCTGGTCAAACAGCACGATGCACGCATGGCCGCACGGTGACGTGCCCGGACGGGGTTGCACCGAGCACGCCGGAGGTCATCCACATCGCCCGGCGGCAGACCGGTCGGAGCGCCGGCCGATGTGAGTGGTGCGCGCTCCCGACGGCCGTCAGACGCGAACGACTGCGCTTGATGCGAGAGTCGCCAGCAGCCCGCTCACCCCAGGTCGGGGGGCGTGCCCATGGGGATGTCGGTGCAGCCCAGCGCGGTGGAGATCTCTTTGGCCGTGGTGATGAGGTGGGGAATCCAGGCGTCTTCCAGGCGCTCGGTGGGCGCGGAGATGGACAGCCCGGCCACCAGCCGCGACTGGTCGTCGAAGATGCCGGCGGCGATGCAGCGGACGCCGCGCTCGAGCTCTTCGTTGTCGCGCGCATAGCCTTGCTGGCGGGCGCGCAGCAGCTCTCGCTCCAGGTCGGGCAGCTTGGTGATGGAGTTGGCCGTCTGGCCCGACAGGCCGGTGCGCATGGCGTAGGCGCGCAGGCGCTGGGCGTCGTCCATGCACAGGAACAGCTTGCCGGTGGAGGTGAGGTGCAGCGGGGCGTGGCCGCCAATGGCGCGCACGACCTGCATGCCCGAGCGCTCGGCGGTGTAGGCGCGGTCGATGTAGACGATCTCGTCGCCCTGGCGCACGCTGAGGTTGACGGGCTGCTGCGTGAGGCGGTGCAGGGCGTTCATGGGCAGCTGCGCCACGTCGCGCACGCTGATGCGGGCCTTGACCAGGTTGCCCAGCTCGAGGAAGCGCATGCCCAGGCGGTAGGTGCCGGACTCGGGACGCTCGATGAAGCGGCCGACGGCCAGATCGTTGAGGATGCGGTGGGCGGTGGAGCTGTGCAGGCCGGTTTTCTCTGCGATCTCCTTGAGCGACATGTCTTCCCGCTTGGACGCGAGCACGTCGATGATGGCAAACATCCGCTCGATCACCTGGACGGTGGGCGCGGGCAGCGGCGGTGGGCTGGAGGGTCTCATTGGTGCGAGATTCTAGAGACGCCGGGAAGCCGGCTTGCCGCTGGGCCGCGTCGCGCGTTCGTGCGGGGGCAGCGTGCGGGCGCGGCAGCGCAGGCAGGGGCGTGGAGGTGAGCTGGCAGGGTCGGGCGCGAAAGCCGCTGTCTGACGATCGGGGAGGCGGGCGCCGCATGCGGGTGAATCGAGGTCCGCCATCGCGTTCGTCGAGCACATCCGTCATCAAACGGCCGCCTTGGCATACCCCCACGAGAACCGATGAGAGAAAGAGCAACGGGAAGCTGTGGATACTCTTCACGCGCAACACGCGGCTTGTCGCTCGTCCACCGTTACGTCTAGAGCGGGCGGTGCGTCGCCACCCGCCTGGCATCACTCAGCAGGGCGCTGCCACTGGCCGTCCACGCGCAGCTCGTGCGGGTGGAACTGGCGCTTGTAGGCCATCTTGCGGCTGTCGGCGATCCAGTAGCCCAGGTAGACGTGGGGCAGGCCCAGCTTGCGGGCCTGATCCACCAGCCACAGCACGCCATAGGTGCCGTAGCTGGCCTGGGGCTCGGGGTCGTAGTAGGTGTAGACGGCAGACAGGCCGTCGCCCAGCATGTCCAGGATGCTGACCATGCGCAGCTGGCCGACCTCGCCGTGCGCCTCCTGTTCGGGCGTGACTGGGTCGCGGAACTCGACCAGGCGCGAGTTGACCCGGCTTTGCAGCAGGAATTGCGTGTACTGGTCGATGCTGTCGTGGTCCATGCCGCCACCGGCGTGGCGAGCCATCTGGTAGCGCAGGTAGAGCTGGTAGTGCTCGGGGCTGTAGGCCAGGCGCAGCACGCGGGACTGCAGCTGGCCGTGGGCGGCCTGGGCGCGGCGCTGGCTGCGGCTGGGGCGGAATTCGTCGGCGCAGATGCGCAGCGGCACGCAGGCGTTGCAGCCGTCGCAATGGGGGCGGTAGGTGAACATGCCGCTGCGGCGAAACCCCATGGCCACGAGTTCGGTGTAGACCTCGGTGTGGATGAGGTGGCTGGGCGTGGCCACCTGCGAGCGGGCCTGCCGCCCCGGCAGGTAGCTGCAGCCATAGGGGGCCGTGGCGTAGAACTGCAGCCGCTGCAGCGGCAAGTCGTTGAGTTGCGTCACCGGAGTCAGGTCGTCAGCACAAGGTCGTGTGAAGCCCAGTGCGTGCCGCGGACCGCGTTCAGTCGGCAGACTGGAGCGCCTGCCAGTATAGGGCGTGGAATTGCCAGCTCGGTGCCGGGTGTGTCATGGCCTTGCGCACGAGTTGTGCAAATGCCGCACGCGGCATTTCGCGGGCGCCCATGAAGGCCAGGTGGGGCGTGTTCTGCTGGCAATCGACGTGGGTGATGCCCTGCGACCGGCAAAACGCCACGAGGGCGGCCAGCGCGATCTTGGAGCCATCGGTCTGGCGCGTGAACATGGACTCGCCAAAGAAGGCCCGCCCCAGGTTCACGCCGTACAGGCCGCCGGCCAGTTCGCCGTCGACCCAGGCCTCGACGCTGTGCACGTCGCCCGCCGCATGCCAGGCCTCGTAGGCCTGGACCATGGGCGGCACGATCCAGGTGCCGTCCTGCCCTTCACGCGACTGGTGCGCGCAGGCGCGGATGACCGCCGCAAAGTCGTGGTCCATGCGGATGACCAGACGCCCCATGCGGACCAGCTGGGCGATCTTCTTGCGCAGCGAGCGGTGCAGGCGGAACTGGCCCACGTCCAGCACCATGCGCGGGTCGGGGCTCCACCACAGCACGGGCTGCCCCTCGCTGAACCAGGGAAAGGTGCACTGCGCATAGGCCTGGCGCAGGCGCGCCACGCTGAGGTCGTCGCCCGCGGCCAGCAGACCGGGGGCTTCCGACCCGCGGGGCCAGGCCTGCTCCATGGGGGGCAGCGGGGTGTTCACGTCGATCCAGGGCAGGGCGAAAGAAACGTGTCGCATGGGAACGGATTGTGCTGGGCGGCGGCAGGGGATGGCCCCATTCCAGCCGGTGGGTGGCGTGTTGCGGCAGCGTCATCAAAACGCATGCGGGGTTTGCGTACACTTGCGCGCTATTTTCTGGCGCATTGCATCGCCTTTCGTTTGCCGGCACTTCAGGAGTGGCCCCATGAAATTCCGTTTTCCCATCGTCATCATCGATGAGGACTTTCGTTCGGAAAACACGTCCGGTCTGGGCATCCGTGCCTTGGCCGAAGCGATTCAGACCGAGGGCTTCGAGGTGCTGGGCGCCACCAGCTACGGCGACCTGAGTCAGTTCGCGCAGCAGCAAAGCCGCGCCAGCGCCTTCATCTTGTCGATCGACGACGAGGAAATCACCGGCGGGCCGGACCTGGACCCGGCCATTGTGAACCTGCGCAACTTCATCGAGGAAGTGCGTCGCAAGAACGCCGACGTGCCGATCTACGTGTATGGCGAGACGCGCACCAGCCAGCACCTGCCCAACGACGTGTTGCGCGAGCTGCATGGCTTCATCCACATGTTCGAGGACACGCCCGAATTCGTGGCGCGCCACATCATCCGCGAGGCCAAGAGCTACCTCGAAGGCATCCAGCCGCCGTTCTTCAAGGCCTTGCTGGACTACGCCGAAGATGGCTCGTACAGCTGGCACTGCCCGGGCCACAGCGGGGGCGTGGCCTTCCTGAAGAGCCCGATCGGCCAGATGTACCACCAGTTCTACGGTGAAAACATGCTGCGCGCCGACGTGTGCAACGCCGTGGAAGAGCTGGGCCAGCTGCTGGACCACAACGGCGCCATCGGGGCCAGCGAACGTCAGGCGGCGCGCATCTTCAATTCGGACTACTGCTTCTTCGTCACCAACGGCACGTCGACGTCCAACAAGATCGTGTGGCACCACACGGTGGCGCCCGGCGACGTGGTGGTGGTGGACCGCAACTGCCACAAGTCCAACCTGCACGCCATCATCATGACGGGCGCGATTCCGGTGTTCCTCAAGCCCACGCGCAACCATTTCGGCATCATCGGCCCGATCCCGCAATCGGAGTTCGAGCCCGAGGCCATCAGGGCCAAGATCCGCGCCAACCCATTGCTCAAGGGCGTGGATGCCGACACCGTCAAGCCGCGCATCCTGACCCTGACTCAGTCGACTTACGACGGCGTGCTCTACAACACGCAGACCATCAAGAGCCTGGTCGACGGCTACGTCGACAACCTGCATTTCGACGAGGCGTGGCTGCCCCATGCAGCCTTCCACCCGTTCTACGGCGCCTACCACGCCATGGGCAAGAAGCGCCCACGTCCCAAGGAGACCATGGTCTATTCGACCCAGTCCATCCACAAGCTGCTGGCCGGCATCTCGCAGGCCTCGCACGTGCTGGTGCAGGACTCGATGACCACCAAGCTGGACCAGCCGCTGTTCAACGAGGCGTACCTCATGCACACCTCGACCAGCCCGCAGTACTCCATCATCGCGAGCTGCGACGTGGCGGCGGCCATGATGGAGCCGCCCGGCGGCACGGCCATGGTCGAAGAGAGCATCAGCGAAGCGCTGGACTTCCGCCGTGCCATGCGCAAGGTCGAGGCCGACTACGGCGCGGACGACTGGTGGTTCAAGGTCTGGGGGCCGGACTACCTGGTGCAGGAGGGCATTGGCCGTTCGGACGATTGGATCTTCCACGAAGATCCCAGCGTGGGGCGCGACGACAGCCGCTGGCACGGCTTTGGCGAGCTGGCCGACAGCTTCAACATGCTGGACCCGATCAAGGCCACCGTGGTCACGCCGGGCCTGAAGCTCGACGGCACCTTCGATGCGGAAGGCATTCCCGCCTCCATCGTGACCAAGTTCCTGGCCGAGCACGGGGTGGTGGTCGAGAAGACCGGCCTGTATTCGTTCTTCATCATGTTCACCATCGGCATCACCAAGGGCCGCTGGAACACGCTGGTGACTGCCTTGCAGCAGTTCAAGGACGACTACGACCGCAACCAGCCGCTGGCGCGCATCATGCCGGAGTTCTGCCAGCACCACCCGGTCTACGAGCGCATGGGGCTGCGCGACCTCTGCCAGCACGTGCACGAGATGTACGCCAGCCACGACATCGCACGCCTGACCACCGACATGTACCTGTCGGAGCTGGCGCCGGCCATGACGCCGGCCGAGGCCTATGCCCACATCGCACGCCGCCGCACCGAGCGCGTGCCGATCGACGAGCTGGAAGGCCGTGTGACGGTGGGCCTGCTGACCCCGTATCCGCCCGGCATCCCGCTGCTGATTCCGGGCGAGGTGTTCAACCGCAAGATCGTGGATTACCTGCGGTTCTCGCGCGACTTCGCGCTGCGGTGCCCGGGCTTCGAAACCGACATCCACGGCCTGGTCGAGGAGATCGGCGAAGACGGCAAGCCGCACTTTTTCGCAGATTGCGTGAAGGGAGATTGACCGGCGGCAATTGGCACGGGCAGACGGGGGTGGCAAGATGAATTCCCCCTCAACCCCGAGCAAGGATGTCGACGTGTTCCCTGAATACCGTGAGCTCATCAGCCGCCTGAAGGCCGAAAACCCGCGCTTTGCCAGCCAGTTTGAGAAACACAACGTGTTGGATCAGAAGATCATCAACATGGAAAAAGGCGTCGAGCCGACCAGCCACGACGCCATCGAGCGCCTCAAGCGTGAGAAACTGGCCATCAAGGATGAGCTCTATGCCATGCTCAAAAGCGCCAGCGCCTGACCCGAAGCCAGGCTGCTGCAGCCTGTGAGCCAGCCATCGGCCCTTTTGGGGCCGATTTTTTGGGGTGAGTATGCATTGATCGCCGTTTTCCATTCAACGGCATGCGGTCGATACTCCTGTGAAACTCACGCACCCTGGATCAGGCTAGGCGGTATGCAGCCGGCGCATGGCGGCGAGGGCGCGCTCGGCCATGGTCAGGCCTTGTGTCCGCTGGATGCCGGGGCCGGCATGTTCAGTGCCCCCGCCGTCAGCGCGGCAGCTCGCGCAGGTCGGTGCGAACCCGCACAAAACGGGTGAAGCGGGGCAGGCCTTTGGCCGTCACGCCCTGATGGGCGTAGCTGACGATGCTGCCCAGTGCCGGCGGGGCGCTGCGTTCGGCATCGGTGAAGCCGGTGCCGATGCGAAATTCCTGGCCGGCTGCATTGCGCACGACCAGGGCCCCCAGGCGCCCCGTGTGCTTGCCCTGGCCCGGCACGTGGCCGATGACCACGGCCTCGGCGTCGTCCAGCGGCTTGAACTTGATCAAGGCTGGGCTGCGTCCCACCACGTGCAGCGCCTGGTCGTCGTGCAGCATCAGGCCTTCGGCCCCGTGGTCGTGCACCTGCCGCAGTTTGGCCTGCAGGCTGGTGAAGCTGGCCTCGCGCCACTGGGGCACGGGCGCCCAGGTCGGGGTGGTCGGGCCTGCAGCGGCGGGGCGGCCGGCCAGCGCTTGCAGCTGGGCCAGCCGGGCCTGGAACGGGCCCGCCTGTTCGGGCAGGTCGAACACCATGAACCGCAGGCCGCGCCAGGCATCGTCGCCAGGCTGCAGGCTTTGGACGGTGGCGCTGCTGACCTCGAAGCGGCCGCGGCCGGCCCACAGCTCGCCGTCCATGGCGACGCGCGGCCAGCCGGCCGTGAACCAGTCGGGTGCGGCGATGCGGTGACCCTGGCGCGTGCGCAGGGTGTGGCCGTCCCACCAGGCGCGCACGCCGTCGTACTTCTCGCTGACCCAGTAGCGGGTGACGGGCAGCGGCAAGGCGTCCCGCGTGGTGGCCGTGGCCTGGGCCAGCATCATGGGCGGCGCCTGGCCGGGCGGCAGCGGGCGCGCCGGCTGCAGGGTCGCGCGTGGGATGGTCGAGCGCGCCGTGTCGCGATTCGGTTGTGCTTGCGCGGTGGCTTCGGCCGCCAAGCCGAGCAGGCTCAGGCACGCGGCAAGCACCCCGGCGCAGAGCTTGAGGCCACCTGTGGCCATGGCTGCGGCCGGCGGGGATGGCGATGGCGGGTGTGAACGCATGCGTGAGACTCCGACAGGTTTGCGGGCAGCGCAGGGTGCCAAGTCGGCGTGTACCCCGGAGTCGTGCCCTGCATCCCTTGGCTTGCGCCGATGATGGCCAGCGGCGAGCTGGCCCGGCAAGCGGGCAAGCCCCAAGGCGTCGTGCTTGTCAGGGCTCGGGGGCACCCGGTCGCCCCATTGCGCTGACAGCGAATGGTGTTTCGGCCAGCGCTGCCCTGGCGACCGAGTCCTGGCAGCCTTGCCCCGTCACGATGCCGAGGGCGATCACCTGCAGCAGTCAGGCGCCTGCACTGCGCAAGGCCTGCGGCCCATCAACGAACCGGCTGGCCGTTTGCTTGCTTCGGTGGCCAGTCTCTCGTGGATAAGAGGTTCGCAATTGCACCGCTGCTGGATCTGTGCTGCGTGTCTGGTCGTTGCGCTTCGGCGTTGCCTGTGAATCGATCTGCCAATCGGCGCGCCAATCGGCACGTCAACAGCTTGCCAACCGCCGCGCTCGGCGGCCCGAACGAAGTCGAACATTCGCCTCGGTGACTGATGACCCCGCAGGGCGCGGCCAAAGCGTGCAACCATGGCGGGCTTTCATCCGGATGAACCCTTCATGACCCAGACCCCCAACCCTGTGCGACAGCACCCCTTGCCACCCCAGGTCGAGGTGGCCGCCAATGGCGTGGCCACGGTGACCATCACGGCCGGTGGTCCCCTCAACCTGTATTCCACGCCGGTGATCGCGGGCGCGCGCGAGGCCCTGCACCAGCTGGCCAAGGACAACGGCGTGCGTGTGCTGGTGCTGCGCGGCCAGGGCGAACGGGCCTTTTGCGCCGGTGCCCACATTTCGGAGATGGGCACGCTGAACGTGAACTCGGCCAGCGTCTTCATCGATGGCCTGCGCACGCTGATCGATGCGGCACGCCTGTTTCCGGCCCCCGTCATCGCCCGCGTGCCCGGCTACTGCTTTGGCGGCGGGCTCGAGCTGGTGGCGGCGTGCGACATCCGCATCGGCGCCCAGAACGCCGTGTTCGCCATGCCCGAGGTGGAGATCGGCATCCCGTCCATCATCCAGGCTGCGCTGCTGCCGCGCCTGATCGGTCAGGCCCGCGCAAGCTGGCTGCTGCTGACCGGTGAGCGCATCGACGCGGCCACGGCGCTGCAGTGGGGCCTGATCGACGAGCTGGCGGAAGTGGCCCGCCTGGACGAGGTGGTGGCCGCCCGCGCCAACCGCATGGCCACGTTTGGCCCGCAGGCCTTGCGCCAGCAAAAGCGGCTCTTGCGCGAATGGCAGACCCAGCCGGTGGAACAAGCCATCGTCAACGGCGTGCGCGAGTTTGCCGCGGCCTTCCTGACCGGCGAGCCTCAGCAGCACATGGCGCGTTTCGTCAGAAAGTGAATTGGATAAGCAGTATCAGGCTGTTGTCGTTGATGATGGATCGACAGGCCATGGATACTGGCAAGAGGGTTGGCGTGCTGAGCGACACTGTTCAAGCCGCTATGGGGCTTGCCCTGTGCGCTGGATGACGCGGTTCGGGTGTCGCGTCGCGAACGGGGTGCAAGCTCGCGCTGTGCACCAGCGCGCCTGGGTTCCGAGCCTTGCGCATGCCGCCCTGCCTGCTGCTGGGCCCGACTCACCCGCGACAGACTGGGTGCGGGCGCACAAGGACCGATGCGGCCTGAGACGCTGCGCGCACTGAGCCCATCGCCCATCGCCCTGAGCCCACACGCCGCCGTCCACGCAGGCTGTCGCCGCGCTGGCGGCTGGGCAAGCTGTAGCAGGCGGCGATGCCGCCTGACGGGGCCTCAGATGCGCGCTTCGATGAGGAAGGGGCCGTTCTCGGCCAGACCCGCCTTGAGCGCGTCGACAAACGCTTCTACCGTGTCCACGCGGCGCGAGGGCACGCCCATGGCCTGGGCCAGCTGCGACCAGTTCAGCGAGGGCTGGTCCAGGTCCAGCATGCGGCGGGCGTTGTCGCCCGGCTCTTGCGTGCCCACGGCCTGCATCTCGCCGTGCAGGATGGCGTAGGTGTCGTTGGCATAGACGATGGTCAGCACCTTGAGCTTCTCGCGCGCCTGCGTCCACAGCCCCTGGCAGGTGTACATGCCGCTGCCGTCCGCCTGCATGGACACGACCTGGCGCGTGGGACAGGCCACGCTGGCGCCCACGGCCGTGGGGATGCCTTGGCCGATGGCGCCGCCCGTGGTGGACAGCCAGTCGTGCGGCGCCGCGCCCATGTTGAGCTGGGCGATTTCGCGGCCCGAGGTCACCGATTCGTCGACCACGATGGCGCCTTCGGGCAAGGCCTTGAGCACCAGGCGGTTGACGGCGGCCGAGGTCAGCTTGCCGTTGCTGGGCGCGCTCAGGTCGATGCTGGGGGCGGCTCCCACGCTGGCGCCGTGGGCCGGCACGCCCAGGGCTTCGGCCAAGGCCTGCAGCGCATGCAGCGCGTCTTCGTCGTTGCGCGACAGGCGGCGGACTTCGCAGCTGGCGGGGGCGATTTCGCTGGCCTTGCCTGGGTAGGCGAAGAAGGCCACGGGCGCATTCACGCCGACCAGGATGAGCTCGGCGCAATCGGCCAGGGCCTTGGTGCCCAGGTCGACCACGTAGGGCAGGCGGGCGATGTCGACCGCGCCCTGGCCGCGTTGCATGCGGCGGAAGGCCGTGGGCGTCATCAACTGCACGCCGGTGGCCTGGGCGATGCGACCGGCGACCTGCGCGGCCTCGCCTTCGATGGCTTGCGGGCCCATGAACAGGACCACGCGCTTGCCGGCCTTGCGCGCTGCAGCCATGTGGCGGGCGACGGTCTTGACGTGGTCGCTGTCGGTCAAGGCGGCGGCCAGCGGTGCGACCTTGCGGGCCTGGGTTCCCTCGGGCAGGTCGGTCCAGGCGCAGTCGGCCGGCAGGATCAGCGTGCTGATCTGCCCGGGCTGGCGGCGGGCCTGGGCGATGGCTTCGCCGGCGTCTTCACCCACGCCTTCGGGCGAGCCGATGCGGCGCACCCAATGCGACATGGGCCGGGCAATGGATTCGATGTCCGAGGTCAGCGGCGCGTCGTGCTGCAGGTGGTGGCGGGCGTGGTCGCCCACCACGTTGACCATGGGCGTGCGCGCCCGCTTGGCGTTGTGCAGGTTGGCCAGCGCGTTGCCCAGGCCGGGGCCCAGGTGCAGCAGCGTGGCGGCGGGCTTTTTGGCCATGCGCGCATAGCCGTCGGCAGCGCCCGACACCACGCCTTCGAACAAGCCCAGCACGCAGCGCATCTGGGGCTTGCGATCGAGCGCGGCCACAAAGTGCATTTCGGACGTGCCGGGGTTGGCGAAACACACGTCCACGTCATTGGCCAGCAAGGTGTCACACAGCAGGTCGGCGCCGTTCATGTCGGGGGTACTCCTCGGAGAAAAGGTGGAAGGGATGCGAAGGGACGGAATCCGTGGGCGTGTGCGCACGGGTGAGAAGGTGGGCAATGTCCGGGTCGTTGGAGCCGGTCAGCGGCGCCGTGATCGTGCGGCCAAGGGCAGCGGTTCATTGTGCGTCCATCGCCTGTGCGGCATGTCCCGCATGGGGCAGCGGCCGTGTCGGGCAGGTGGCGCGGTAGAGGCGGCTGAGGGTGGCCAGCTCGTGCGCCGTGCCCAGTCGAATCGCGCCATGGCGCTTGCCGAGGCCAGGGCCTCGCGCAGCGCGGGGCTGTGCGCCGGGGTGCACCGGGTGATGCCCGCCACCAAGTTCTGCAGTGCCGTATTGGGGCGCTGCGGCACTGCGGTCGGGTACATGTCGGGCATGGCCTGGGAAAACAGGCTGCGGATGGCATCGGGGCGAACGCATGCGACGGTCATGGCGATGGGAGAGATGGTGCTGCTCGCCTGCGGCCGCGGGCGGATGGCGGTGCGGGGCAGCCGGATTGTCGAAGCGGTCCGGTCCGGGCGCAAACGACATTTCGGACCCATGTCATGCGCATGGGGAATGACCTGGACAACGGACTCATGCGCCACCGTTGAATGGTGGGCAGCAAGTCGATCGGCTTTCTTGGCCTGTTTCCGCACTCGCATGAGCCCGGACTGCCCGCGTGACCGTCGCCCAAGCCTGCTGTGAGTGTTCGAGGAGGTGGAGTGCTTGAATGACAACTGAAGTAGGAGTATGCATCCATTGTCGTTTTGTGAATAACGGCAATGGCTGGATACTCATTCAGGATGTCATGGCTGTCTGTGAGCGCTCGGGGTGGGCGCTGCGGCGTCGGTCGATGGCGGTTCGGGCGGTGGGCCATCGCCTGCAGGAGTGTCTGCTGCTGCTTGCTCGTCAGCCTGCCTGCGCAACCGCCGCTTGCGCGCCGGCGTGCCGAGGATGTACAGCACGATGGCCAGCGGACATACCCCCCAACCGATGAACGTCATCAGGGCACCGAGCACGGTGCCGTTGGGCGCCATGGCCTCGGCAATGGCAGCCATGGCCACCACGTAAATCCAACCTATCGCAACCACGTACATGGGTCCGCCAGAACTGTCGATTTGTTCGCGTATATTGTCGCTGTAGACATGCCTCATATGCGCAGGGTGTTTGAGGCGAAGGAGGCAACATGAGCAAGCACGGTGATGCATTCGATTGGGCTCAGCAAGCAGCCAAGTTTCAGGAAACGGCTGTACAGAACTGGCGCAATGCCATGCAGGCATTCGGCCAGGGTGAGGTTCAGGGCAACCCGCTGGGTGCCCCGCTGCCGCAGGTCAAGTTCGTGCCCCAGAAGCTCATGGAGTTGCAGAAGCAGTACCTGGCCGAGGCCAGCACGCTCTGGAACCAGGGCGTCAGCGGCAAGCTGGACCTGAAAGACAAGCGCTTCGCCAACGACGCCTGGAAGACCAACCCCCTGGCGGCCATGATGGCGGCGAGCTACCTGCTCAACGCGCGCACGCTGCTGTCCATGGTCGAGGCGGTCGACGCCGACGTCAAAACCAAGAACCGCCTGCGCTTCTCGGTGGAGCAATGGGCCGCCGCTGCGGCGCCGACGAACTTCCTGGCCCTGAATGCGGAAGCGCAGCAGAAGGCCGTGGACACGCAGGGCGCCAGCATCGCCCAGGGCGTGGCCAATTTGCTCAAGGACATCCAGCAGGGCCATGTGTCCATGACGGACGAGAGCAAGTTCGAGGTGGGCAAGAACGTGGCCACCACCGAAGGCGCGGTGGTCTTCGAGAACGAGTTCTTCCAGCTCATCGAGTACAAGCCGCTGACGGCCAAGGTCTACGAACGGCCATTCCTGATGGTGCCACCCTGCATCAACAAGTTCTACATCCTGGACCTGCAGCCGGCCAATTCGCTGATCCGCTACGCCGTGTCCGAAGGACACCGCACCTTCGTCGTCAGCTGGCGCAATCCGGATCAGAGCATGGCCGACAAGACCTGGGACGACTACATCGAGCAGGCCGTCATCCGCGCCATCACCGCGGTGCAGGACATCACCGGTGCGCCTCAGATCAATGCCCTGGGCTTCTGCGTGGGCGGCACCATGCTGACGACGGCGCTGGGCGTGTTGCGTGCCCGCGGCGAAGACCCCGTGGCCAGCGCCACCTTGCTGACCACGCTGGTCGACTTCAGCGACACCGGCATCCTGGATGTCTTCATCGACGAAGGCGTGGTGCGCTACCGCGAGATGGAGATGGGCCGTGGCGGACTGATGGCCGGCAACGCCCTGGCCAGCACCTTCAGCTTCCTGCGTCCGACCGATCTGGTCTGGAACTATGTGGCTGGCAACTACCTCAAGGGTGAAACGCCGCCGCCGTTCGACCTGCTGTACTGGAACTCCGATTCGACCAACCTGCCTGGCCCGTATTACGCCTGGTACCTGCGCCACACCTACCTGCAGAACGACTTGATCAAACCCGGCAAGGCCGAGGTCTGCGGCGTCAAGCTGGACCTGGGCAAGGTCGACATGCCGATTTACATGTATGGCTCGCGTGAAGACCACATCGTGCCCATTGGCGGCGCTTACGGCAGCACGCAGGTGTTTCCCGGCGACAAGCGTTTTGTGATGGGGGCCTCGGGCCACATCGCGGGGGTGATCAACCCGCCAGCCGCCAAAAAGCGCACGCATTGGATCGGGCCGGAAGGGGAGTTCCCGGCATCTGTCGATGACTGGATCGAAACGGCAACAGAATACCCCGGCAGCTGGTGGCCGGATTGGTCGAACTGGCTGCAAGGGCATGCCGGCAAGCAGATTGCCGCCCCCAAGGCTTATGGCAAGGGCGCCAAGTACAAGGCCATCGAGCCCGCACCGGGTCGGTACGTGAAAGCCAAGGCCTGATCCCCACCGTGTGAGGCGCTGCCATCACACGGTCATTCCCCCGTTTGTTCGCCGCGCTGACGATGCCAGTGCGCGGCTGGTTGCACCTCAAGGAGTCATGACATGGAAGACGTGGTCATTGTGTCGGCAGTGCGCACTGCCATCGGCAAGTTCGGCGGCAGCCTGGCCAAGGTGCCGGCAACGGCGCTGGGCGCCACGGTGATCAAGGCCGCCCTGGAGCGCGCCCAGCTCAAGCCCGAGCAGGTGAGCGAGGTCATCATGGGCCAGGTGCTGGCGGCAGGTGTGGGGCAAAACCCCGCACGCCAGGCCTTGATCCATGCCGGGGTGTCCAAGGATGCGCCGGCGCTCACCATCAACGCTGTGTGCGGCTCGGGGCTCAAGGCCGTCATGCTGGCCTACCAGTCCATCGTGAGCGGCGACAACGAGATCGTGGTGGCGGGCGGGCAGGAAAACATGAGCGCCTCGCCCCATGTGCTCAACGGCTCGCGCGATGGCCAGCGCATGGGGGACTGGAAGATGACCGACACCATGATCGTGGACGGTCTGTGGGACGTGTACAACCAGTACCACATGGGCATCACCGCCGAGAACGTCGCCAAGCAAGAGCACGTCACGCGCGAGCAGCAGGATGCCCTGGCCCTGGCCAGCCAGCAAAAGGCCGCAGCTGCCCAGGCCGCCGGCAAGTTCAAGGATGAGATCGTTCCGGTCCACGTGCCGCAGCGCAAGGGCGACCCGCTGGTGTTCGAGCAGGACGAGTTCATCAACGCCAAGACCTCGGCCGAAGCCCTGGCGGGCCTGCGTCCCGCTTTCGACAAGTCGGGCACCGTCACGGCTGGCAACGCTTCCGGCATCAACGACGGCGCCGCCTGCGTGGTCGTCATGTCGGCCAAGAAGGCGGCCGAGCTGGGCCTCAAGCCCCTGGCCCGCATTGCCGGTTTCGCCACCACGGGCCTGGATCCGGCCACCATGGGGCTGGGCCCCGTGCCTGCCACCCAGAAGGCCCTCAAGCGCGCCGGCTGGACCGTGGGCGACGTCGACCTGTTCGAGCTCAACGAAGCCTTCGCGGCACAGGCCTGCGCCGTCAACAACCTGCTGGGCGTGGACCCGGCCAAGGTGAACGTGAACGGCGGCGCCATTGCCCTGGGTCACCCCATCGGTGCCTCGGGTTGCCGCGTGCTGGTCACGCTCTTGCATGAGATGGCACGCCGAGATGTCAAGCGCGGCGTGGCGGCCCTGTGCATCGGCGGGGGCATGGGGGTTTCGCTGGCGGTGGAGCGCTGAGTCACCGGTTTTTTTCTTCTGGCCTGCAGGCCATCACTACGATAAGCAAGGAGTTCATCCATGAGTCAACGCGTCGCATACGTCACCGGTGGTATGGGCGGCATCGGTACCGCCATCTGTCAGCGCCTGCACAAGGAAGGCATGAAGGTCATCGCGGGCTGCGGCCCGACACGGGACTACCAGAAATGGCTCGATGAGCAGGCCCAGCAGGGCTACACGTTCTACGCCAGCGTGGGCAACGTGGCCGACTGGAATTCCACCGTCGAAGCCTTCGACAAGGCCAAGGCCGAGCACGGCAGCATCGACGTGCTGGTCAACAACGCCGGCATCACGCGTGACCGCATGTTCCTCAAGATGACGCGCGAGGACTGGGACGCGGTGATCGAAACCAACCTGAACTCCATGTTCAACGTCACCAAGCAGGTGGTGGGGCCCATGGTGGACAAGGGCTGGGGCCGCATCATCAACATCTCGTCGGTCAATGGCGAAAAAGGGCAGGCCGGCCAAACCAACTACTCGGCCGCCAAGGCCGGCATGCACGGCTTCACCATGGCGCTGGCGCAAGAGTTGGCCAACAAAGGCGTGACCGTGAACACGGTGAGCCCGGGCTACATCGGCACGGACATGGTCAAAGCCATCCGTCCCGACGTTCTCGATAAAATCGTGGGCACGGTGCCGGTCAAGCGCTTGGGGGAGCCCTCCGAGATTGCCTCCATCATCGCTTGGCTGGCTTCGAACGAAGCCGGGTACTCCACCGGTGCCGACTTCTCGGTCAACGGCGGCCTGCACATGGGGTGACCCCGTGGCAGCCCCGGCATGCTGGCTTCAGCGTGCACAAAGGCCCACCGTGTGTGGGCTTTTTTTGTGGCCGGCGGACGCAAGCCGGCTTCGGGTCGGCGAGGCGTGGCGGGTGCATGGCGGCTGTTGAGGCCGTCTGTGCCATGAGTGCCGTCGTGCCGCGGCAGGGCATCGCAAGCGGCAGGGGCCGGCGAGATGGCTGCGCATTGTTGGATTGATTAGAGGTATGCCTGTGTTGGCGTTTGAAGAACAGCGAACAGCGAGACATACTCACTCAAGCTTGTTACCGTGCAGCATCAGCACGTTGTCCACCAGACCTTCGCCTTAGGGGTCGCATCCATGGATGGCCCATCCTGAAAGGGTCGCATCCCATGAATGCCTTCGGTGGTACACGTAAAAATGTGGCCCTCAATGAACCACAGAGCCCTAAAAAATCACTCCACATGATCGAACAATCAGGCCAAACAAACACCGTTGCCGAGTCGCAAGTTGATGTTGTTAGGCGGAATTCTGCTCCTTTCAACCCCTGGCGCCTCTCGGTGGCGCCCATGATCGCGTGGACCGATCGGCACTGTCGGTTTTTCCACCGCCTGCTGACACGGGAAGCGCGGCTGTACACCGAGATGATCACCACGGGCGCCTTGATTCACGGCAACGTGCCGCTGCACCTGGATTTCAACGAGGTGGAGCATGCCGTGGCCTTGCAGCTCGGGGGCAGCGAGCCGGCCGATCTGGCGCACTGCGCCAAGCTGGGTGAGCGCTGGGGCTACGACGAGATCAACCTGAACTGCGGTTGCCCCAGCGAGCGTGTGCTCAAGGGGGCGTTCGGCGCCTGCCTGATGAACGAGCCGCAGCTGGTGGCCGATGGCGTGAAGGCCATGCGGGATGCGGTGTCGATTCCGGTCACGGTCAAGCACCGCATCGGCATCGACGACGAAACGCGCTACAGCTTTGTGCGCGACTTCGTGGGCACCATCGCCGACGCGGGCTGCGAGGTGTTCATCGTGCATGCGCGCAACGCCTGGCTCAAAGGCCTGTCGCCCAAGGAAAACCGCGAAATTCCACCGCTGCGTTACGAGGTCGCGCACCAGCTCAAGCGGGATTTTCCGCAGCTGACCATCGTCATCAATGGCGGCATCACCAACGACGAGGCGGTCGAGCATCACCTGGCCCATGTCGATGGCGTGATGGTGGGTCGCGAGGCCTACCACCGGCCCTGGTGGCTGACCGAGTGGGATGCGCGCTACTTTGGCGCCGCGCCCAGCACGCTCACCATGGACGAGGTCGAGGACGCCATGTGCGCCTACATCGAGAGGGCCTGCGCCAAGCGCGAGGACTTGTACTGGCCGGCGATCACCCGCCACATGCTGGGCATGCGCCAGGGGCTGAAGGGCAGCCGGCGTTGGCGTCAGGTCTTGAGCGACTTCCGCCTCAAGCACGGGCCCGTGCGCGAGGCCTTTGCCCTGGCGCACCAGCCGGCAGCGGCTGCTGTGACGGCGTGAACCTGCGGTTGCGCGGTTGGGCGCAACATCAAGCACCGACGCTGAGGGGAACCCGTCCTTTTGGGTTTTGCCTGCAGATGCGGGCTGTGCGTCAGCGGTGGCGCACAAGGCCAGTCCAGAGCGACTTGTGTGCCTGGTGAGGCCGGGGCTTCAGGGCTTGGCGTGCGCCGCATCCACCGTGTGCATGGCGCCGTGGGCGGGTAACTGCAGGTGGCCCACATCGCGGGGCCAGAACGGGCCCTTGAAGCGGGTCATGGCGACCAGGAACAGGGCCATGCACACCCAGGTGATCATGATCCAGACCTGCCAGGAGCTGTGGTGAGCGACCTGTGGGGCAACCAGCAGCGTGACCATGCCCACGCCCTTGACGACGAGGTTGTACAGGCCCCAGGTCGTGCCTTGCAGGCGTGCGTCGATGTCCTCTGAATTTTCTGAGTAGTTGGCCATCCAGGGGCTGACGGCCGCCCCCATGGCGCCGCCCATCAGCGCGCCGGTCAGCATCAAGGCGGCGTTCGAGGTATCGGGCCGGCCCATCAGGTAGCCGAACACGGCCAACACCACCAGCGCAACCAGCGTGAAGCCGCAGGTGAAGATGCGGCGCAGCTGCAGCTTGTCGGACCAGCGGCCCACCACGATCAGGCTGACGATGTTGAGCACCCAGAAGCAGGCCATGATCATCGACGCCGCGGCCGGCGTGCGCTGGAAGGTCTGCGTGAGCATGGTCTGCCCGAAGGCGGTGATGGAGATGTAGAAGCTGAGCCACACGGCAATGCCGATGACGTGCGCGAGGATGGTGCGGTTGGTCAGCAGCGTGGCCGCCCGGGCGGGTTCGCGGGTGTCGGCGGCCTCGATCACGCGTTGCTCGCTGTGCAGCACCTCGGCGCGCAGGCGCGGCGAGAGGTCGGCGATGTTCAGCGCGATGACGATGGAGGCGATCAG
Organism: Comamonas serinivorans; assembly: GCF_002158865.1. NCBI lineage: Bacteria > Pseudomonadati > Pseudomonadota > Betaproteobacteria > Burkholderiales > Comamonadaceae > Comamonas > Comamonas serinivorans. Next base: position 2,264,976 of record NZ_CP021455.1, read on the forward strand.
CGAGAGCACGCCGATGATCAGGAACTGGGAGTGCCAGGCGTTGTTGAACAAAGGCAGGGTGACCGCGGCGATGCCGGCAGACAGGAAGTTGGCGCCCACAGGGCCGCAGGTCCAAAACCCCAGCGCCTGCGCCCGGCCCATGCGCGGCGAGAAGTCGCGCACCAGCGGCGCCGTGGTCGCGATGGCCATGCCGTCGGCAAAGGTGAGCACGAAGCGCAGCACAGCGAATTCGGTGGCCGTGGTGACGAAGGCCATGGCCAGGGCCAGAAACGCGGTCAGCGCCATGATGGGCAGCAGCACCCGCACCCGGCCGTAGCGATCGGCCAGGCGGCCACCGAAGAAGCCCGCCACGCCGCCGCACAGCAAGGCGATGGCGGAGATGAGGCCGTAGGTGGTCAGCGTCATGTTCAGGTCATGCAGCAGCAAGGGGACCACGGGGGCGATGGCGGCCTCGTAGGAGCAGATGAGGCTGGCCAGCACGGCCATGCTCAAAATCTTGCGCCGCTTGGCGCCGGTGGGGTATTCGTCCAGTTCCTGGATCCAGGTGCGAGCCATGTGTGTCCTCTGCGTTGTCTCGTTACAGCGGGCCACATCGCGTGTGCAGCCGCGCCTGAACGTCCGTGGCTGTCTCGGTCTGGCACGTCCCGGTGGGGCAAGTCATGGCTGGGGCAGCCTGGTCGACCCGGGCCACGTGGGGCCGGGTCAGGGCGGCTGCCGATCGATGCAGCGCGGTGCGACCTTACGCCTGGGCGGGCGGCCCTGGCCGTTTCTTGCCAAACGTTAAGGCAGGCGTAGGCACGGCGTTCGCCGGCCGGGCAAGACCATCCGGGCGGGCGATCCGCGTGGCAGCAAGGGTGTGAGCAGGCCCGGTGGGACGCTGCCAAAGGTGCAGCAAGAAGCGGCGCTCGCCTGCATCCGGACCCGCGTCTCACCGCTCAGTGGCCCGCACCGGGGCCGTATGCTGTGCAGCTTTGCAAGAGGTGAGGAGGGGCGCATGACATCGGCTGTTGAGGACTCGGAGCTGTTCATGGACCGCGCCAGCGCTTGCCTGCTGGGCCTGGCGGTGGGAGATGCGGTGGGCGCTGCGGTGGAGTTCCTGCCGCGGGGGCGGTTTCGGCCGCTGACCGACATGACGGGTGGTGGCAAGTTCCGCGTGGCCAAGGGCGAGTGGACGGACGACACCGCCATGGCCCTGTGCCTGGCGGACAGCCTGATCGCCTGCCAGGGGTTTGATCCACTGGACCAGATGCAGCGCTACTGCCGCTGGGTCAACGAGGGGTACAACGCCACCCGGCCCGAAGCCTTTGGCATTGGCAAGACCGTGCTGGAGGCCGGGCTGTCGTTTCAGGTCAGCGGCAACCCGTACAGCGGGCGCTCAGAGGTGCGTTTTTCGGGCAACGGGTCGCTGATGCGGATCGCGCCCATCGCGATCGCATACGCGAACCAGCCCGAGGAGGCCTGGCGATACGCGGCCTTGAGCTCTCGGGTCACCCATGCGGCGCCGGCTTGCGTGCAGGCCTGTCAGTACGTCACGCAGGTGCTGATGCGGGCATGGGGCGGTGTGGACAAGGCGACTATGCTCGACGCCTCAGGGCTGCCGCCGCTCGACAGCCTGAGCGAGGTGCTGTCGGGCGACTTCAAACGCAAAACGGCTGACGAGGTGAGGGGCAGCGGATACGTGATCGCCAGCCTCGAGGCTGCGCTGTGGGCGTTCTGGCACACCGACAGCTTCAGGGACGCGATTCTGGCGGCGGCCAACCTGGGGGACGACGCCGACACCACGGCCGCCATCTGCGGGCAGATCGCGGGTGCGCACTACGGGTTGGCCGCGATTCCGCCCGAGTGGTTGGCCGTGCTGCACTGGCGTGAGCACATCGAGCAGGTGGCTCGCCGCCTGGGTGCGCTGGCTTTGCAGGGTTAACGGGTATCCATCCATTGCCGTTCTTCACAAATCGGATGCAGGCGGATACTGTGTCGAATTTCATTCAAGAATTTCCCTGACCGAATCGATGTGAATCGGCAACGCGCCATTGGCCTGGACCAGGTCGATGCCGTCAACCTCCGCGCGCTCAACACCTTCATGAAAGCGCGCATGGCCTGCGTGGTGACCCCATCGCCCGATTCGCACGCCGGCAAAACGCGCGCGTGTGGATCTGACCATGCCCGCTTCGGAGCGAAGGGCCCAGGCGAGCCCATGAGTCCCATCAGGTCAATTCGTGCGCGCGGCGGCCAATCTCGGGCCAGCGCTGGTGCAGCCACACCCACGACACCAGCCCCGTGGCCAGCAGGCCGGCGGCGGCCACCGCCAGGCCCAGGGCCGAGTGCATGACCAGCGGCGCCAGCACGCCGGCCACGATGCCGTTGGCGGCCGAGCCGACGACGGATTGCAGCGACGAGGCCATGCCGCGGCGGTCGGGATGCAAGTCCAGCACCAGCAAGGTGACCGCGGGCACCATGAGCGCCCAGCCGAAGCTGTAGAACATCACCGGCCACATGGACCACAGCGCATGCGGGGTAAACAGCGCATTGGCCGCGATGTTGACCAGGCACACCAGCACCATGACGAAAAAGCCGTCGCGGATCTGGCGCTTGGGCGCCACCTTGCCGGCCATGCGACCCGAGGTCCACGAGCCGCTGATGATGCCGACGACGTTGAGCACGAAGAACCAGAAGAACTGCGTGGGCGCCAGCTGCAGGATGTCGCCCAGGAACGCTGGTGCGCTGAGCACGTAGAGGAACATGCCGTTGAAGGGCACGCCGCTGGCGAAGCACAGCAGCAGGAAGCGCGGGTCGGAGCACAGGCTGGCGTAGCCGCGCATCAGGTTGCCCACGCGCAGCGGCTGGCGCTGTTCCGGGGCCAGCGTTTCCTTCAGCCAGGTCGCGCTGGAGGCGAACAGCCCCACGCCGACCACGACCAGGAACCAGAACACGGCGTGCCAGCCCCACCAGTCGGCCACCAGGCCGCCGATCATGGGCGCGATGACGGGGGCGATGCCGAAGAAGATGGTGACCTGGCTCATCACGCGCTGGGCCTGGCCGGGCGCGAACACGTCACGGATGATGGCGCGCGAGACCACGATGCCGGCCCCGGTGCTGAAGCCCTGCACGGCGCGCCAGAACACCAGCGCCTCGATGGACTGGGCCAGGGCGCAGCCGGCCGAGGCCACGGTGAACAGGGCCAGCCCGCCCAGCACCACCGGCCGCCGGCCGAAACTGTCCGACAGCGCGCCGTGGAACAGGTTCATGAAGGCGAAGCCGAACAGGTAGGCCGACAGCGTCTGCTGCATCTGCGCCGGGCTGGCCTGGATGGCGCTGGCAATGGCGCCAAAGGCGGGGATGTAGGTGTCGATGGAAAACGGCCCCAGCATGCCGAGCAAGGCCAGCAGCAGGGCAAACCCCCAGGCGCTTGCAGGGCGCGATGGCGGGGTGGTGGCGACATCGCGCGAGGTGGGGTCGGTCATGGGACGGTGGGTTGGCGCAAAAGGCCGAGGGAAGCTGATTGAACAGCAGTATGGGTGAATTGCCGTTCGACAGACAACGAGATGAGGGCTATACCTCAAAAAAATGGGTGGACGGCCCTTGCAGGACCTGGTCACGTCGCCCGCTCGCGTTGGAGAAGGGCTGGCATCGCCGCGGGCCAGCGGGCATGGCTACGGACCGGGTACCCATGGCAGGCCAAGTCTGGCGACAGGCGGATCGCCGATGGCGCAAGGCCGAGGATCTGACCCGCAGTGGCTGGCCCAGCACCCGCGTGGGACAGAGCCGCCGCGAACACGGCGTGCGGCTCAGTCCGCGCCCGGCTCGAACTGCAGCGAGGCCGAGTTCATGCAATAGCGCAGGCCGGTGGGCGCGGGGCCGTCGGGGAAGACGTGGCCCAGGTGCGCCCCGCATTGGGCGCACACGGTTTCCACGCGGATCATGCCGTGGCTGATGTCGCGCCGCTCTTCGATGGCGCCCGGAATGGCTTCGGAGAAGCTGGGCCATCCGCAGCCCGCGTCGAATTTGGTGTCCGACTCGAACAGCTTGTTGCCGCAGCAGATGCAGTGGTAGCTGCCGTCGGCCCAGACCTGCTCGTACTTGCCGGTGAAGGGGCGTTCGGTGGCCGCGTGGCGGGTGATTTCGTAGGCGCCTGGCTCGGCACCGCGGCGGGCGAGCAAGGCGCGCCATTCGGCCTCGGTTTGCGGCAGGTCGGACAGCTTGAGCGGCGGCGTGGCGGGTGGGGTCATGATGAACAGCTGATGCAGATGTTGGCGGCCCAGGCCGGCGCAGCGTCGCTGGCGTCTTCGGCCCCGGGGACGGGGGAAAAAGGGGCTTGCACCAAGGCCAGCAAGCGTTGCACGTCTGAGAAGTCGCCCGCCTTGGCCTGGGTGATGGCGTGCTCGCACAGGTGGTTGCGCAGCACGTACTCGGGATTGGTGGCCAGCATGGTCATGCCGGCTGCCGCGGCGTCCTGCCGGGCCAGGCGCGCCCGGTAGTCCTGCAGCCAGCCCTCGAAAGCACGGCGGTGCTCGGGCTGGGTGAACAGATCGGCCGGGTCCTGTTGCGTAGGCGGCGCACCGTCCGCCGCGGCGTCGAATCCGCGCGCCACCGCGTGGGACAGCCGGCGCCAGAACAGCGGCCAGTCGGCTCGCGCGGCCGCGAGGATGGGCAGCAAGCCCTGCGCCAGGTCGCCATCACCGGGTTCGTCGGGGTTGCCGGGCTGCACACCAAGCTTGGCCGCCATCTGCCCCGCCAACGCCTGGGAGAAGGCTTGCTGAAACGGTTCCACCGCCCGCAGCACCAACTGTTCGTCCTCGATCAGCGGCATCAAGGCCTGGGCCAGGCAGAACAGGTTCCAGTAAGCGACGCTGGGCTGGTTGTTGTAGCTGTAGCGGCCGGCGTGGTCGCTGTGGTTGCAGATGTGGCCGGGATCGAAGCCGTCCATGAACTGGAACGGCCCGTAATCCATGGCCAGGCCCAGGATGCTCATGTTGTCGGTGTTGAGCACGCCGTGGCAAAAGCCCAGGGCCTGGAATTGCGCAAACAGCCGCGCGGTGCGTTGGGTGACTTCGGCCAGCAACGCAGCCGCCAGCTTGCCGTCGTGGGCGTGGGCCTGGTCGCGGCAGGCGGGCATGAACTCGTCCACCACGAACTCGGTCAGCAGGCGCAGGTGGTGGGTGTCGCGGCGGGCCGCAAAGTGTTCAACGTGCCCGAAGCGGATGAAGCTGGGGGCCACGCGCGTGACGATGGCGGCGGTTTCCATCTCCTCGCGCGCGACCGGCAGGTCAGAGCCCACCAGGGCCAGTGCCCGGGTGGTGGGCACGCCCAGGGCGGCCATGGCTTCGCTGGCCAGGAACTCGCGGATGGACGAGCGCAGCACGGCCCGGCCATCGCCCATGCGCGAATAGGGCGTGCGGCCCGCGCCCTTGAGCTGCAGCTCCTGCCACTGGCCATGGCGGTCCTGCACGCAGCCCAGCGAGTGCGCACGCCCGTCGCCAAGCTGACCGGCCCAGACGCCGAACTGGTGCCCGCTGTAGACGCTGGACCAGGACAGCGGGCCGATGCTGCTGGCGACCTCGGGCTGGTTGCCGGCCAGCACGTCCAACAAGCCGGGGGCATCCTGCAGCGCGCGCCAGTGCTCACCCAAGCCCAGTTCGCGCGCCATGGCATCGCTGCCCGCCACCCAGTGCGGGGCCGGCAGGCCGGCCGTGGGCAGGCGGGTGCCGAATGCCGGGCTCAGGTCGCGAAAGGCGTGGGGCAGGGGACGGGCCTGGCCGCCCGCCAGCTGCAACAGCTGCGCCAGCGCTTGTGGGGAGGAGAGCAGAGGGTCAGGCATGGGATGGATGGGAGTACGGGCCGATTGCCGTTGATGGGTTGACAGCAATGGGCTGATACATCTGTAAATGGCGCGTTGCGCCGGTGCGCTTGGCGTGGTGGTGTGCGAAAGCTGGTGTCCTGGTGCTGCGCTGATCACGCACGGGCTGCGCTTCGCTGCCGATCAACGGGCAAATTCGGCGCCAGCCCTGCATTGTGCGCAAGAACGGCAAAAGCCGCAGCATGCTGCGGCTTGGTGCAAAGATCCGGTGCGGATCGCGGGTGCGTGGCGCAGGGCTGGCCTTGCGCCGCGCAAGCTGGGCCTCAGGGGCGGGCGAGTTTCCAGTTGCCACCCACGCCGTCACCGGTCTTGTCGCCGGCCTTGGTGTCCTTGACGAAGTAGTACAGCGGTGCGCCCTTGTAGGCCCACTGACGGGCGCCGTCGGTGCGGATCAGGATGGTGTAGTCGCCAGCGGGTTTGGCCGTGGGTGCGGCCACCAGCGGAGGCCAGTTCTTGGCGCACTGGTCGTAGCAGGCCGATGCCCCGCTGCCCACGGTGTCTTTGGCGAACACGTACAGGCTCTTGCCGTCCGGGCCGATGAGCACGCCGTCGGCCGAGCGCGTGGGCGTGTCCGCCGTGGCCGAGGCCTTGGCTGCCTCATGCTTGGCGGGCTTGGACGAGCAAGCGGTCAGCGCGGCGGCAGCCATCAGCGTGGCAATCAAAAGCTTCATGGATCAACTCCAAGGTGGTTGAGAACCCGTGCAGTGTACCCAGCGTCTGTGGCGGTGGCGTGTTGGCGGCAGGGGATGATTTGGTTGCTTGATGCAATCAAATACTTGTATCATGCAACTATGACAACACCCCATGCAGCCGATGCGAGCGAGATGGCGCTCGTGGAATCGATTCGAGCCGCCTCGCGCACGCTGGTGCGTGAGCTGGGGTTCATGAAGGCGACCATTGCGGCCACGGCGCATTCGCCGTCGGCCGTGCACGCGTTGATGGAGATCGACGCCCAGGGCGCGTTGACGGCGGTGCAGCTGGCCAGCCTGCTGGACCTGGACAAATCCAGCGTCAGCCGCATGGTGGCCAAGCTGCTGGCTGCGGGCGAGCTGCACGAGCAGGCGCACCCGGAGGACGGCCGGGTCAAATCGCTGAGCCTGACCCCGCAGGGCGCGCGCACCGTCGAGCGCATTCACGCATTTGGCCAGCAGCAGGTGCTTCAGGCCCTGCAGCACCTGAACCCCACGCAGCAGCAGAGCGCGGCGCAAGGGCTGGCGACCTACGCGGCGGGGCTGAAGGCCCATCGCCTGGGGCGGGCCGAGGCGCCGACCAGCCCGATCACCGTTCACACCGGCTACCAGCCCGGCTTGATTGGCCGGGTGGCGGAAATGCATGCCGCCTTCTATGCGGCACACGCCGGATTCGGGCAGTACTTCGAGAGCCGGGTGGCCACAGAGTTGGCGGCCTACACCGGGCGCCTGCAGTCGCCGTGCAACCGCATCTGGACCGCGCAGCTGCATGGCCGCATCGTGGGGTCGCTCGCCATCGACGGCGAAGACCTGGGGGACAACAAGGCCCACCTGCGGTGGTTCATCCTGGATGACGGTTGCCGGGGATCCGGGATCGGCCGTCGCCTGATGGCCGAGGCCATGGCGTTTTGCGACATCCGCGGCTTTGACGAAACCCACCTCTGGACGTTTCAGGGCCTGGATGCAGCGCGCGCGCTGTACGAGTCCTTTGGCTTTGTCTGCGTGCACGAGTGGGCTGGCACGCAATGGGGAAGCCGCGTGACCGAGCAGCAGTTCGTTCGCCTCGCCCCACGCGCCTGAGGCGCCGGCGATGACGAGAAAAGGCGGCGAGGGCGAGAGAGTTACGCTGGCTTCAGCGCTTGAACGACTTCAAGGCACGCTCCACCTCGCGCTTGCCTTCGCGCTCGCGGATGGTGTCGCGCTTGTCGTGGTCGGCTTTGCCCTTGGCCAGCGCCACTTCGCACTTCACGCGGCCGTTCTTCCAGTGCAGGTTCAGCGGCACCAGCGTGTAGCCCTTTTGCTCCACCTTGCCGATCAGGCGCGAGATCTCGTGCTTGTGCAGCAGCAGCTTCTTGGTGCGCACGGCATCGGGCCGGACGTGCGTCGACGCCGTGCCCAGCGGATTGATCTGGGCGCCCAGCACGAACAGCTCGCCATCACGAATCACGACGTAGCCATCGGTGAGCTGCACCTTGCCGGCCCGCAGGGCCTTCACTTCCCAGCCCTCGAGCACCATGCCGGCCTCGAAGCGCTCTTCCACGAAATAGTTGAAGCGCGCTTTCTTGTTGTCGGCAATGATGGGTTTCACGGCGGGTTTGGCGGCGCCGGTTTTGGCTTTGGACATGGCCATCCTGGATACAAACGGGGCAAAGGGATGCGCGGCGCGCAGGGGCGTCGGCGCGGTCTCTGGCGAGACCTGAGCAGGTGGTGCCGGCGGGCAAATTTACAATGCAGGCTTGAATGCCAGGCCGGCGGCGCCTTGCAAAGCCCACCATTGTATGAAGAACGTTCACAAATCCGTCCTGGTTGCCTACTCGGCCGAGCAAATGTTTGCCCTGGTGACCGACGTGGCCCGTTACCCCGAATTCCTGCCCTGGTGCGACCACGCCCGGGTCATCAGCGAAGGCGATGACCAGATGACGGCCGAGGTGGGCTTGAGCATCGGTGGCATCAAGCAGGCGTTCGTCACCCGCAACACCCATGTGCCGGGGCGCAGCGTGACCATGGAATTGGTGGACGGCCCGTTTTCCCGGCTGGATGGCGTGTGGCACTTCCATGCGCTGGGCGATGTGGGAAGCCGTGTCGAGCTGGACCTGCACTACGATTTTTCGAGCCGCACCCTCGGCATGGTGGTGGGGCCGGTGTTCGACCGCATTGCGTCGACCCTGGTTGATGCCTTCGTCAAACGGGCTGAAGACAAGTATGACGGTGGTGCCCTTTTGTGATCAACGGGAAATGGTGCGTACTGCGTGTCGTCAAGTCGAGCGACACCCGGTGCGGCGCCTTGATGGCTGGCGAGCCCAGGCGGTCCTTGCATGCTTCCCGAGCCTGACGCCATGCCTTTGAATGCGCCCAGCCCGCAGGCCGACGCCGCAAGCGGTCCCGAGACCCAGCCCGTCATCCGGGTGGAGGTGGCCCACAGCCCGGCGCCGCGTGAGCTCAGCTGCGAGCTGCTCACCCTGCCGGCCCACGCCACGGTGCGAGATGCCCTGCAGGCGTCCACCCTGTGGCGCAGCCTGCCCGAGTCACCGCCCGGGCAGGACGCATCCGGCGGCGACTGGCGTGGCCTTCGCCTCGCCATCTTCGGCAGCCGTGTGCACCTGGACAGGCCGTTGGAGGACGGGGATCGGCTGGACGTCTGCCGCGCCTTGCGCGTGGACCCCAAACGGGCGCGCCGTGAGCGCTTCAGCCAGCAGGGGGCTGGCCGATCGGGCCTGTTCGCCAAGCGCAGGCCGGGGTCGGTGCCGGGTTATTGAGGAGTATCTGTGGCTGGCCTTTTGTTTGTCAACGGCAATGGCCTGATACTGCTCACAGTTTGTTGAATCGACCGCAGGCTGGCCATGAAAAAAGCCGCTGGACAGCGGCTTGGGTGGCGGGGTCTGACCCGTGCGGTTTACTTCTTGGCCGCGGGCAGCGGGCCGCAGTCCGATGCGATGATGCCTTCGGCACGCTGGAGTTCGGAGGCGCGTGCGGCGTCGTCCAGCACAATGCGTTCGCCCTTGTCGTTCACCTTGGCCAGGCGCATGCCGCTGGCCAGCGAATTGCGGGCATCCTGGGCGCGGCGGCAGTTCTCGGCGCGCACGCTGGCGACGCGCTCCTCTTCGGCCTTGCGCTTGGCGGCCTCGGCCGCTTCGGCCTGCTTGGCCTTGTCTTCCAGGGCTTTTTGCTTGGCGGCTGCAGCCGGGTCTGGCTTGGCCGGCGCAGAAGCCGCGCCGGACGCAGGGGCTGCGGCGGCGTTGGGGGCCTTGCGCGGTTCTTCCGGCTTGATGTCGCCGTATTGCGGGGTGTTCGCGGTCTTGCGACCAGAGATGGCGGGCGCTGCCGGGCCGGCCGGGGCAGCGGCCTTGCCGGTGCTGACACGGGGCGTGACTTCGCCAGGCGCCTTGAGGATGCGCGACTCGGGCACATCCGCTGGCGGCGGTCGGTCGCTGAACACCTTGCGGCCGTCGCTGCCGACCCATTGCCATTGAGCAAAGGCTTGCGCGGAGACCAGACACAGGCTCGCAAGCATCAGGGGGCGAAAAAACGTCATGCTCATGCCTTGGAAGAAGCCAATTCAATTACACAGATTGTCACATTGTGCGTTCAATGTGACGACTTTTGACAAGTCGTGAGGCGCTCGCCTCACTTCTTGTCCAAATCTGTGCAGATTGCACATGGCCATCGATCAACCGCCGCGGCGCATCATGTCGAAGAATTCCGAGTTGTTCTTCGTGGCCTTCATGCTTTTCAGCACCATTTCCATGGCTTCGATTTCATCCATGTTGTAGATGAATTGCCGGATGATGCGCGTTTTTTGCAGGATTTCCGGGGCCAGCAGCAGTTCTTCGCGGCGCGTTCCCGAGCGGTTGAGCTGAATCGACGGGAACACCCGCTTTTCATACAGCCGGCGGTCCAGGTGCAGTTCGCTGTTGCCCGTGCCTTTGAATTCCTCAAAGATCACCTCGTCCATCTTGCTGCCGGTGTCGATCAGGGCCGTGGCGATGATGGTCAGCGAGCCGCCTTCCTCGACGTTGCGGGCCGCACCCAGGAAACGCTTGGGCCGCTGCAGGGCATTGGCATCCACACCGCCGGTCAACACCTTGCCCGAGGACGGCACCACGTTGTTGTAGGCGCGGGCCAGACGGGTGATGGAGTCGAGCAGGATGACGACGTCCTTCTTGAGTTCGACCAGGCGCTTGGCGCGCTCGATCACCATTTCAGCCACGTGCACGTGACGGGCCGCAGGTTCGTCGAACGTGGAGGCGATGACTTCGCCCTTGACCGAGCGCTGCATTTCCGTCACTTCTTCAGGGCGCTCGTCCACCAGCAGCACCATCATGTGGCTGTCGGGGTAGTTGGCGCTGATGGCGTGGGCAATGCTCTGCATCATCACGGTCTTGCCGCTCTTGGGTGGCGCAACGATCAGCGCGCGCTGGCCTTTGCCGATGGGCGCGATGATGTCGATGATGCGGCCGGTGATGTTCTCTTCACCTTTGAAGCTCTCGCGTTCCAGGCGCATTTGTTCCTTGGGGAACAGCGGCGTCAGGTTCTCGAACATGATCTTGTGCTTGTTCTGCTCGGGCGGCAGGCCGTTGACCTTGTCGAGCTTGGTCAAGGCAAAGTAGCGCTCACCGTCTTTGGGGATGCGCACTTCCCCTTCGATCATGTCGCCGGTGTGCAGGTTGAAGCGCCGCACCTGGCTGGGCGAGATGTAAATGTCGTCGGTGCTGGCCGTATAACTGGTGTCGGGGCTGCGCAAAAAGCCAAACCCATCGGGCAGGATTTCCAGCACCCCATCGGCAAACACCTGCTCGCCAGCCTTGGCGCGCTTTTTGATGATGGCAAACATCAATTCCTGTTTGCGCATGCGCCCTGTGTTTTCGATTTCCAGGGCTTCGGCTTGCTTGGTCACTTCGGACACGTGCAAGGCCTTGAGTTCGTTCAAATGCATGGGGAATTCCGCTTGATTGCACGCGTACGGTCAATCCCGAAAGGGCATTGCCGCGTAGGACTTCAATGGAAGAGGACCCGATCCGACCTGTCGGCGGTGGGTGAAAAGAAATGGGAATCTGGGTGAAGGTGAAGGGGTTTTGCTGGGCCCGCTGTGTTCACGCGTTCACAAATCTGCCGCAGATTATCGCATGCGGCGCGCGCAGAGTTTGAGGTCTGAGATGAGAAATCGGCGCCTTGTGGGCGCCGATGGGAATCACTGCTGGGCGAAGGCCGCCAGTTGCGACTTGGTTTGGGCGCCGACCTTGGCGGCCACCAGGGCGCCGTCCTTGAACAGCATGAACGTGGGGACGCCGCGCACGTTGAAGCGCGCAGGCACGGCGCGGTTGTCGTCGATGTTCAACTTTGCAACCTGCACCTTGCCGTCCAGGTCGCTGGCCAGTTCTTCGATGGCAGGTTCCATGGCCTTGCAGGGGCCGCACCATTCTGCCCAATAGTCCACCAGCACAGGCTTGTCGGACTGCAAGACTTCGGCTTCGAAGTTGGCATCGGTCAGGGTTTTGATCATGGTCATGACAATGTGGGGAGAGGATCCCGAGGCGCGGAGCGCACCTCAATAAACAAGCGGAACTGACATTGTCGCCACATTGGGCGCGAGATGTTCAGGGCTGGTTTGAATTGTTTCTATCGCGGAGATAGGGAGCTGGATCGCTGAAAGAGGGGGTGACGAGCCTTGACCCCGGCACTGGTTCCACAGTTAGGGCTGCTTGGTTCCCCACCTGACCCGGTTGGCCGCTTCTCCATGCGGGAAGGCCCGTCAGCCGCTATTGTAACGCCATGGCGGAGAGGCGTCGGCTCGCTTCCATGGTGCCGAAGCTCAGGCACAGGACATGACGGGCATCGCGTTGCACCTGTTCCAGCTCTGGGCCGCACATGTCGGGGTTGGCGCAGAGCTGCTGCAGCAATCGGCTGGCCCGCGGATGGCAGCAATCGGCCAGGGCTTCCAGCAGGGCGGAGATCTCGGGGCCGGCGCATTCTTTCGCGTCGTCGATGGGCATCACAGGTGGGTCGAGGTGCTGCAACATGGGCGATTCAAAGGGTGGTCAAGGCGATGGGACGCCTTGAGGCGCAGGCGAGCGCCAAAAAACAACGGGCATTTGATGACAAATGTCTGGAGTGCGCAGCCTAATGTGTTCAAAGTAATACCTTTCACTGAATTTTGTGGCAATTACGCGTCACTCTCGCGCCTCAAGCCGCCGACCGCCCCGATGGCCGCCGGCACGAGCAGGGCGTTCTCGGCATTCCTTAGAATGCGCGCCATGTCTTATCTGGTCCTGGCCCGCAAATATCGCCCGCGCAACTTCCGCGAAATGGTGGGGCAGGCCCATGTGGTGACGGCACTGGGTAACGCGCTGGTGCAAAAGCGCCTGCACCACGCTTACCTGTTCACGGGCACGCGAGGTGTGGGCAAGACCACGGTGTCGCGCATCCTGGCCAAGTCGCTCAACTGCGTGGGCGTGGATGGGCAGGGCGACATCACGGCCGAACCGTGTGGCGTGTGCGAGGCCTGCCGCGCCATCGATGCGGGCAATTTCGTCGATTACACCGAGCTGGACGCGGCCTCGAACCGGGGCGTGGACGAGGTGCAGCAGCTGCTCGAACAGGCTGTTTACAAGCCGGTGCAGGGCCGCTTCAAGGTCTTCATGATCGACGAAGTGCACATGCTGACGAACACGGCCTTCAACGCCATGTTGAAGACGCTGGAGGAGCCGCCCGAGTACCTGAAATTCGTGCTGGCGACGACCGACCCGCAAAAGGTGCCGGTCACCGTGCTCAGCCGCTGTCTGCAGTTCAACCTGCGGCCCATGGCCCCCGAAACGGTGCGCGAGCACCTGGCGGCCGTGCTGGGCAACGAACAGATCCAGGCCGAGCCAGGGGCGCTGACGCTGCTGTCACGCGCAGCGCGGGGTTCGATGCGCGACGCGCTGTCGCTCACCGACCAGGCAATTGCCTTTGGCGCCGGCCAGGTCCAGGAAGCGACGGTGCGGCAGATGCTGGGCGCCGTCGATCGTCAGCAGGTGTTCGCCATCATCGAGGCCTTGGCGGCGGGCGATGGTCAGGCGGTCGTGGGGCTGGTCGAACAGGCCCGGGCCGTGGGGCTGAATGCCGGCAGCCTGCTCGAGGACATGGCCCAGGTGTTGCAGCACATGGCGGTGGCTCAGACCGTGCGCACGGCCGAGCCGCCCGCCGATGCCGATCCGGATCAGCGCATGGAGCACCAGCTGGCGCAACAGATGGCGCGGGATGAAACGCAGCTGCTCTACAGCATCTGCATCCATGGCCGAGCCGAACTGGGTTTGGCGCCCGACGAGTATGCGGGCCTGACCATGGTGTTGCTCCGGCTTCTGGCCTTCCAGCCAGAAGGGGCTGAAAAAAAAACGCCTGAATCCGGGCGCCTGACCAAGCAGGCGCTGCCTGCCGAGGCGTCCGCGTCGTCTGCTGGCCGCGCGCCAGGGGCCACCGCGCCGCCGGCGGTGGTGCAGGGGCTCGCACCGGCACCTGTCCCGGCTGCGGCACCGACGTTGGCCAAGCCCGTGGCAACGTCGGCGGCGGCTGCCATGCCGGTGCGCGTGCCGCCCGCGGCGCCGCTTGTCGTTGGCGACAGGGGGCAGTCCGGATCGACAGGGCCCAGCATGCCGGTTGATGTGGTGGTCGGGCGGAGTATGGTGCAATCTCCGTTGATGCAACAAACGAGAGTGCTCGATACCCCTTATATTTCGGTTGCATTGGACGGGCAGGGCGCTGCTCCCACGCCGGATTCGATGGCGTCGCAACCGCCCGAGGTGCCGCACCCCGTTCCAGACCGGGCCGAGCCCCCGCCCGTGGAGCAGGCTGCCCAGACGCCCCCGTGGCGCGAGGCTGCGGCGCCGGTAGTGCCGGTAGTGCCGCCGGGTCACGCGGTGCCCGAGATCGCCACGCTGCGGCCTGAGCAGGCCCACGAGCTGGACGAACACCGTGCGCCGGAGCCAGCGCCGCTCGCCATCGCAGCAACGGTCGAGCTGGACCAGCCATCGACGTCCCTCGATGATGAGCAGGACGACCTGGGCCCGCCGTCAATGCCCCCCTGGGACGAGCTGGTGGAGCTGGATGCGGCACCGCCCGTGATGGCGCCGGCAGCCAAGCCGCTTGCGCCGGGTGCTGGGGCCGCGCTGCAAGCCTTGCCGGTGCGCGATGCGCCGCAGGGCGGCACCCCCGACCCGCTGCCTGCGGACGACGCGCCGCACCCGGTGCTGTCTGTGCCGGTGGCCCGCGCGTCGCGCGACGAGGTGCCCACGGGCCAGGCCAAGGCATTGCCGCCGCTGGTGCCCACCGAAGAGGGCAAGTTCTGGCACCGCGTGGTGGCTGGCTTGGTGGGCCAGGAGGCCATCAACGGGTTCGTGCGCGAGCTGGCGTTGCAGTCACAGCTGCTGCAGCGCGATGCGGATGCCTGGCATCTGGCGTGTGCCTCGGGCCTGCTGGGCAGCGCCAACACGGTGGAGCGCCTGCAGGCCGCGCTGGTGGCAGCCGGCCATGCCGTGCAGTTGAAGGTCAGGCAGGCCGAGGTTTCCGACACGCCGTCGCTGCGCAATCAGCATGCGCAGGCCAGGCGGCTGAACGCCGCGCGCGCGCTGCTCGAGGCCGATCCGTTCGTGCAGGCGCTGCAGCGCGACTTCGCGGCGACAATCATCGATCACAGCGTCAAGCCCTTGTGAGCGGACGCGCAACGCTTTTCATTGCAATCGAAGGACCCACCCATGTTCAACAAAGGACAACTCGCCGGCCTGATGAAGCAGGCACAGGCCATGCAGGACAACCTGAAGAAGGCTCAGGATGAACTCGCCCACATCGAGGTCGAAGGCGAAGCCGGCGCCGGCATGGTCAAGGTGCTGATGACCTGCAAGCACGACGTCAAGCGCGTGACCATCGACCCCAGCCTGCTGGCCGAAGACAAGGACATGCTGGAAGACCTGGTGGCTGCAGCGTTCAATGCCGCGGTGCGCAAGGCGGAAGACACCTCCAGCGAAAAGATGGGCAAGATCACCGCCGGCATGCCGGGCCTGCCCGGGGGCATGAAGTTCCCGTTCTGATAGGTGTGCGCACACCTTATGGAGTATGGGTTGGAAGCCGTTTGATGATGAACGGCCACTGGTTCATACTGCCCAATGTGGGCTGCGCATGCACCTGGTCCAGACCGACTGCACGGGCTTCGGTCACCACGGCGGCGTCTTCGATGCGGATGCCGATGTGGTGGAAAGTCTCGGACACATCGGGCCCGGGGCGCACTGTGCACAGATACCCTTTCGCATGAACGACACCGGCTCGCTCGATCACCTCATCGAAGCCCTGCGGCGCCTGCCTGGCGTGGGGGTCAAGTCGGCTGCGCGCATGGCGTTTCACCTGTTGCAGCACGACCGCGAGGGCGCGCGCGTGCTGGCTCAGGCGCTGGATGCGGCGGTGGATCGCATGGGCCATTGCAAGCTCTGCCACACCTTCACCGAGGACGAGGTGTGTGCGACCTGCCGCGACCCGCGCCGTGATCCTGGGCTGCTGTGCGTGGTGGAGACGCCCGCCGATCAGGCGGCGGTGGAACGCACTGCGGCCTTCAGGGGCCGCTACTTCGTGCTCATGGGGCGCATCAGCCCGCTCGACGGGGTGGGGCCGAACGAGATCGGCGTGCATCAGCTGCTGACGCGCGCCACCGATGGGCTGGTGCACGAGGTGGTGATGGCCACCAATTTCACCGCCGAAGGCGAAGTGACCGCCCACCTGCTGGGCACGGCGTTGCGCGAGCGCGGGCTCAAGGTCACGCGCCTGGCGCGCGGGGTGCCCGCCGGCAGCGAGCTGGAGTATGTGGACCTGAGCACCATCGCGCACGCCCTGGTCGATCGGCGCTGAGCAGCGCCTGAGGCGCACTTGCGCTGTCCTTGACCCTGGCTGTCCAAGTCGCGGATGTGCTGCATCTGGGTCCCTGGCCATTTGAGCCGTGCCATGCCTTCCGCGAAGGTGAAATCCGCTGGCGGCTGGCCCAAGCACGTACCCGTCGCATGCCCAGACGTCGCCGCTGTCAGTGGCCCGGTGGATGGAGCTGGGCGCCCGATCAGCCAAGCGCGGACGGCGCGCCTGCCGGGCAAGGCGTGCGCTGCAGGTGAACTCTATGATGAGAATCATTTTCATTTAAAAGTTTGTCGACACCATGACTCAGGGCCTGATGTGGCTGTTGTTGGCGGGCGGGGCGTGGGTGCTGGCCAGGTCGCGCGAGCCCGGCGTTTTGCGCGGTTGGCTCATTGGCCGGCGGGTCGCTCATGCGCGTGCTCCCAAGCTCGAAAGCCAGTCCACAGACGCAGGCTGCCGGGTATCGCACGGCCATGCCGGCTGGGCGCTGCCTGTCGGGGATCCTCATTCCTGAATCGCCGTAGGCCGCTGCAACCGGGAAAACCTGCGCGGGATGCCACCGATGTGGTCTGCACCCCCATGCCGTAGCGTGTCGGCCATGCCGCTTGCTTTGCCCCCCATACCCCTCCGTCGTCGGCGCGTGCTGCAGTGGCTCGCGGCCTCGGGCGCGGGGTGGGCCATGCCGGCGCTGGCGCAGGACGGGGTGGCACCCCGGCTGAGCGCCACCACCGGCTTGCGCGTGGTGGTGCCTGGCCTGCATGCCACCCAGGCCTTTCCGCTGTGGTGCGCCGACCGCTTTAGTCACCTCGCCCAGCAGGGCTTGCTTGTGCGCTGGAGCGACGAGGCCACCGATGCGCTGGCGCTGCAAAAACTGCAGCGCGGCGAGGCCGATCTTGCGGTGGTCGGTCTGCCGTCGCTGCTGACGGGCGCCACCGACGGCCCTGGCCCTTGGCGTGTGCTGATGCAACTGTGGCGCTCGCCCCAGTCGGTACTGCTGGTGTCGCGTCGGGCGGTGGAGCGCTACCTGGCCCCGACGCAATTGAGCGGCTTGCGCATCGGCATCGGCGCGCCCGGTGCGGCTGCCAGCCACACCGCCTGGGCGGTGTTGCACAAGGGCGGGGTGACGACGCAGGCCGTGAACTGGGTGAGCCTGGGGGCGCAAGAAGGGGCGCTGTCAGCCCTGGCCCACATGCAGGTGGATGCGCTGGTTGCCCAAGACCCGGTGGTGAACCTGCTGGAGCGCGACTTTCCGGTGCAGATTGCCGCCGATACCCGCACGCTGCAAGGGTCCCGCGCACTGTTTGGGGGGGATTACGGGGGCACGTGCCTGGTGGCGCGCACGGCGTGGCTCGGTGCCAACCCCCAGCCGGCGCAGGCCCTGGTGCTGGCTCTGGCGCGGGCGCTGAAATGGCTGCAGACGGCACAGACCAGCGACCTGGCCAAGGTGCTGCCCGCGCAGCTGGGCGTGGGCAAGCAGGCCGACCACATCCTGGCGTTCGAGAAGGCGCGTGGCGCGCTGTCGGTCGATGGCGCGTTGCGGCCGGACGACCTCGTGGCCACCTTGGCGGTGATGGATCGCCTGCAGATCACGCCCGTCGAAGGCGACTGGCGGCGCGCCCTGGCACCCCAGTGGATCGAACAGGCGCGGGGACAGTTGGCCGGCTGAGGCGCCCGTCCCGCATCATTTGGCTTTGGCGGTTTTGGTCTTGCTACTGGCCACCGGCTTGGCCGTTTTGGTGGGCTTGGCCGACTTGGCCTGAGGCGCTGCAGCCTGCCGCGTTTTGGTGGCGGTTGGTTTGGCGGCCGCCTTGGTTGGCGCGCGGCCTGCGGGACGGGCGTTGCTGGCGCTGCGCTTGCTGGCGGTGGGTTTGATGCTGCGCGATTCCGCAGCCAGAGCCCGGCTCACGGTGGAGCGCTGCGGCAGGTACAGCACCACGGCCTGGCCGCGTTTCAACGAGGCGCGGGGACTGAGCTGGTTCCAGCCCGCCACGGTGGAGGTCGGCAGGTCATACCGGTTGGCGATGCTGGCCAGGGTGTCGCCCTTGCGCGCCCGCACGGTGGCGCGGCGCAGCACCACCTCGGGGGCAAAGGCCACCCGGGCCTGGTCCACGACGTCGCTGGCGACCTTGAGTGCGGCGCCATCGCCGCGCGGCACCAGCAGGGTGGAACCGGCTTTGACCAGCATGCGCGGGGGCACGTTGTTGAGCGAGCGGAACTCCTCTTCGCTCATGTTGTTGGTCCGGGCGGCCTCGCTCACCGTCATGTTCGACGGTGCCACCCAGGCGGTCCAGCTGGCCAGCCGGCGGCTCTGGCGGGCCTGCAGGTTGCGCTTGAAGACCTCGGCGTTGTCCCAGGGCAGCAGGATTTCGGGCGTGCCGGCCGCGAACACGATGGGCCGGTGGATGGAGGGGTTCAGGGCCTTGAACTCGTCGACACGGATCTCGGCCAGCTCGGCGGCCGTGGCGACATCGATGTCGCTGGTGAGCCGCACGGTGTCGAAGAAGGGGTGGTTGCCGATTTCGGGCAGCGTCGCGCCGAATTTCTCCGGGCTGGCGATGATGTTTTCCAGCGCCTGCAACTTGGGCACGTACATGCGCGTTTCGTTGGGCATGCGCAGGCTGGCGTAGTCGGTGGGCTCGCCGGCGTCACGCGCGCGCTGGATGGCGCGCCCCACATTGCCTTCCCCCCAGTTGTAGGCGGCCAGGGCGAGGTGCCAGTCGCCGAACATGTTGTGAAGCTTTTGCAGGTAGTCGAGGGCGGCACGGGTGGAGGCCAGGATGTCGCGCCGGTCATCGCGGAACACGTTCTGCGTCAGGTCGAAGTACTTGCCCGTGGCCGGCATGAACTGCCACATGCCTGCCGCCTTGGCGCTCGACACGGCTTGCGGGTTGAAGGCCGATTCGACGAAGGGCAGCAGGGCCAGCTCGGTGGGCATGTTGCGCCGCTCCAGCTCTTCCACCACGTGGAAGATGTACATGCGGGAGCGCTCGGTCATGCGCAGCAGGTATTCTGGCCGCTCGGTGTACCAGTCCTCGCGACTGCGCACCAGGTCGCCTTCGAGATCGGGCATGGCAAAGCCGCGGCGGATGCGCTCCCACAGGTCGTTGGGGGCTTCCAGGCGCGCCACGCCCTGGTGGTTCAACTGACCTGCCTCCAGCGGACCCATCTCTCCCGACGCCGGCTGGCTGGCCAGGCGCGTCGACTGAGCGGGCTTGCGGCTGCTTGCATCGGCGCTGGTGCCTGAGTTGTCCAGGGTGGCGCACCCCGTGGCCAATACCGACACGGCGAGCATCAAGGCCGACAGCGGGCGACGCGGCAGGGCGGACAGGCGTGTTGTACACGCGCGGCGCAGGGGCGAAAGCGATTCGTTCATGAAAAGTTGTTCTTCCATTCGCGCAGGGCGGCAAACACCGCCACCGTGTCATTTGGGCTCGCCATGGTGTCCAGACTCGCATGGGCTTGCACGGCTTGCGCCACCGAGTCCTGGCGGGCGCGTAAAAAGGGGTTGATGGCCCGCTCCAGGGCCATGGAGCTGGGCAGGGTCGGACGCCCGGCGGCCCGCAGGGCCTCACAGTGCGCCAGGTACTCGATCGTGTCGGCGTTGCCAGGTTCCACGGCGCGCGCAAATTTCAGGTTGGACAGCGTGTACTCGTGGGCCGCGCACACCTGGGTGTCGCCCGGCAGCGCGGCCAGCTGATCCAGGGAGTCCAGCATTTGCGCGGGCGTGCCCTCGAACAGGCGGCCACAGCCGCCCGAAAACAGCGTGTCGCCGCAGAACAGCAGAGGCTTGCCGCCCACGTCGCGGCACACGTAGGCGATGTGCCCCGCCGTGTGGCCCGGCACATCCAGAACCTGCCAGTTCAGGCCCAGGGCGTCCACGGTGTCACCGGCCTGCACCGGGGTGAAGGGCTGCGGGATGCGTTCACGGGCCGGGCCCCAGACTTGCGCGCCGGTGCTGTCCCTCAGCGTGGCCACGCCGCCGGTGTGATCGCCGTGGTGGTGCGTGACTAGAATGGCCGTCAACGTGAGGTGGCGCTCAGCCAGAGCGGCCTGCACGGGGGCCGCATCCCCGGGGTCGACGACCAAGGCGTGCTGGCCATCGTCCAGCAGCCACAGGTAGTTGTCGTTGAAGGCGGGCAGGGGGGTCAGTTGAAGGTGGCGCATGGGGATCGTGATGAAGGCTGCGTCAACCCAAGCTCACCGCTCGCCTCTGCACCGGCACATGAGGCCATGTGCGATGACGGCCGGCGCGCCTTGAAACTGCTGGCAGGTAACCGTTGGGCAATCCGCTGTGATTATAAGAACCGCCGCTTCCCTCCATGATTGGTATCTGACGCCACCGGGCCAATACCTGCGGGCCTGGGAAGAGGCGCAGCTGGATCAGGCCGTGGCCGACGCCTTTGGTTACCACGCGCTGCAAATCGGGGCCGCGCGTGTGGATGGCCTGCGGGCCAACCGCATGCCGCACCGCTGGCTCGCCATCGATGCCGGCGCCGCCCCCTGTGCGGGCGAGGGGCAGCCCCCCGCGCCCCCCGATGAGCAGCTGCGCACGCCAGCGGTCGGGCCGACCACCTTGCCTGATGCAGTGGCGACCGCGGCGTGCACCGCCAGGCCATCAGCCGCAGCCGGCAACTCGGCCGAACGCGAGACATCCGCTGCGCAACTGGTGCTCGATGCCCGCGCGCTGCCGTTTTTTGAGGAAAGCCTGGACCTGGTGGTGCTGCCCCACACGCTGGAGTTCAGCCCCGATCCGCACGCCTGCCTGCGCGAGGTGGCACGTGTGCTGGTCAACGAGGGCCGTGTGGTGATCTGTGGCATCAATCCGCTGAGCCTGTGGGCGGCGCGCCAGTGGCGGGGCCATGCCTGGCGGCGGCTGGGCGGCGGCGACCTGTACCTGCCCGAGCAAGGCGAGTTCATCGCCCCCTGGCGTGTGGCGGACTGGTTGCGCCTGTTGGGCTTTGCCGTGGGGCCGGTGCAATACGGCTGTCACCGCGCGGCCACGCGCAGTGCCAGCTGGCTGGCCCGCCTGGCCTGGATGGACCGCTGGGGCGAGCGCCTGTGGCCGGTGCTGGGGGCGGCCTACTGCGTGACGGCCATCAAGCGCAGCGCGGGCCCGACCTTGATCGGCAAGCCCTGGAAGGCGCTGGCCGCCAAGGGCGAGGCGGCCGTGGTGGCGCAGCGCACGCCCAGCGCACCGCGCGTGGCGCCGGCGCCCGGGCCGGCGCCTGCCACGGCCCGCACCCCGCCTTGATGCCTGGTGCGGTCGGGCGCAGGTCCGTGCGTCGCCAACTGCGCCACAATCGGCCGCTTTGCATCGGCGGCGCGGGGAGCGTCCGTCGATGCAGTGGCCATCAATTTCTTGAAACATGATTGTGTGGCTTCCATTGAATAGCATGAGGTAACGGCTTTGACTGCAAAAATGGATTCGGTGGTGATCTACACCGATGGCGCCTGCAAGGGCAACCCGGGCCCTGGCGGCTGGGGGGTGGTGTTGCGATCGGGGCCTTTCACCAAAGAGTTGTTTGGCGGCGAGGCCAACACCACCAACAACCGCATGGAGATGCAGGCCGTGATCGAGGCGCTGGCGGCCCTCAAGCGGCCTTGCCAGGTCAACCTCTACCTGGACAGCCAATACGTGCGCCAGGGCATCACCGAATGGGTGCGGGGCTGGAAGGCCAAGGGTTGGCGCACATCCACAGGCCAGCCGGTCAAGAACGTGGACCTGTGGCAGCGGCTGGACCAGCTCGTGTCCACCGGGCCGCACCAGATCACCTGGCACTGGGTCAAGGGCCACGCGGGCGACGAAGGCAACGAGCGCGCCGATGCCTTGGCGAACAAGGGCGTGGCCCTGGTTCGGGGTTGATGGATTTGGGCAGTATCATGCCATCGCCGTTTCATTTGAAACGAGAAATGACCAATACTGCCCTTCATTGGCTTGATGACGCCATCGAGGACGCATGGCCCTGCGAGGTGTTCACCCGGCGCCTTCTGCCGCCAGGGCCTGCTCAGGCCAGGCCCTCATCTGTATAAATACACAGGCATTGGCTGCTTGCCACGCTAAAATTGCCCCATGGTCAGCAACACGCAATCGATATCTCAGCCCGCCGCCACGAGCTATGGCGAGGGCTCCATCCGCGTTCTGAAGGGGCTGGAGCCCGTCAAGCAGCGGCCGGGGATGTACACGCGCACCGACAACCCGTTGCACATCATCCAGGAGGTGATCGACAACGCGGCCGATGAGGCGCTGGCCGGGTTTGGCAAGAAGATCAAGGTCACGCTGCACGCCGACGGGTCGGTCAGTGTGGAGGACGACGGGCGCGGCATCCCCTTTGGCCTGCACCCCGAAGAGCAGGCCCCCGTGGTCGAGCTGGTGTTCACGCGGCTGCATGCGGGCGGCAAGTTCGACAAAGGCCAGGGCGGGGCCTACAGCTTTTCGGGTGGCTTGCATGGCGTGGGCGTGTCGGTGACGAATGCCTTGTCCACACGGCTCGAGGTCGTGTCGCACCGCGAAGGTAAGCGGGCCGCCATCGTCTTTGCCGGCGGCGATGTGACCGAGCCGCTGGTGGTGCGGGCGCTGGAGGCTGGCGAGCGCAAGCAAGGCACCACCGTACGCGCCTACCCCGATGGCAAATACTTCGAGAGCAGCCAATACCCCATGCACGAGCTGCGCCACCTGCTGCGCAGCAAGGCGGTGCTCATGCCCGGCGTGTCGGTCACGCTGACGGACGAGAAAAGCCGCGACACCCAAACCTGGCAGTACAAGGGCGGCCTGCGCGACTACCTGATGCAGGAGCTGGCCAGCGACCCCGTGATCCCGGTGTTCGAGGGCAGCGGCTTTGCCGGCAAGAAGGACGACAACTTCGCCGAAGGCGAGGGCGCGGCCTGGTGCGTCGCCTTCACCGAAGACGGCGCCAACGTGCGCGAGAGCTACGTCAACCTGATCCCCACCACCGCCGGGGGCACCCACGACAGCGGCTTGCGCGACGGGCTGTTCCAGGCCGTGAAGAGCTTCATCGAGCTGCACAGCCTGCTGCCCAAGGGCGTGAAGCTGATGCCCGAGGACGTGTTCGCGCGGGCGAGCTACGTGCTGTCGGCCAAGGTGCTCGATCCGCAGTTCCAGGGCCAGATCAAGGAACGCCTGAACTCGCGCGACGCCGTGCGTCTGGTGTCCAGCTATGTGAAGCCGGCGCTCGAGCTGTGGCTGAACGAGCACGTCGAATGGGGCAAGAAGCTGGCGGAGCTGGCCATCAAGGCGGCGCAGACGCGCCAGCGGGCCGGCCAGAAGGTGGAAAAACGCAAAGGCAGCGGCGTGGCCGTGCTGCCGGGCAAGCTGACCGACTGCGAAAGCCGGGACATCGCGCTCAATGAGGTGTTCCTGGTCGAGGGCGACTCGGCCGGCGGCAGCGCCAAGATGGGGCGCGACAAGGAAACCCAGGCCGTGTTGCCGCTGCGCGGCAAGGTGCTGAACACCTGGGAGGTCGACCGCGACCGCCTGTTCGCCAACAACGAGATCCACGACATCTCGGTGGCCATCGGTGTCGATCCCCATGGCCCGCAGGACGAACCCGACCTGAGCGGGTTGCGCTACGGCAAGATCTGCATCCTTTCCGACGCGGACGTCGACGGCTCGCACATCCAGGTGCTGCTGCTGACGCTGTTCTTCCGCCACTTCCCCAAGCTGATCGAGGCCGGCCACATCCACGTGGCGCGCCCACCGTTGTTCCGCCTGAATGCGCCCGCGCGTGGCAAAAAGCCCGCGAGCAAGCAGTACGCGCTCGATGAGCGGGAGCTGGCGGCCATGATCGACAAGCTGCGCAAGGACGGCGTGCGCGAGGGCGCCTGGAGCGTGAGCCGCTTTAAGGGCCTGGGCGAAATGAACGCAGAGCAATTGTGGGAAACCACGCTGAATCCCGACACGCGCCGGCTGATGCCGGTCCAATTGGGCGCCATGGACGCGTTGCAGACCACGTCGCTGATGACGCAGCTCATGGGCAAGGGCGAGGCTTCGGCCCGGCGCGAGCTGATGGAGCTGCATGGCGATTCGGTCGAGGTGGACGTGTGAGCGATGGCCGGGCGGCATCGCGCATGTGCACGGGCGTCCTGAACAGGGGGCTTGGCATGATGGCAAGGTTTCGACGTGGCGCGCCAGGGGCGCGCCGGCAGGGCATGGTGCCGGCAGGCGAAGGTCTGCGCCGGCAACAGGCGCGGGCCGCTCATGCCCTGGAGCCCTGGCAGGCCGCCAGTCGCTTGCACGCGGTGACGCCTCTGGCAAGGCTGCAGCCTTCGATGGTTTGCATGAGCACCGAAGCCGGGCACCCTGCCGCAGGCCACATGCCGCGCTTGAGCTCCTCACGCGCGATCCACCGGCCTGGCTGGCGGGCGCGGTTGCGGGTGCGCTTGACGCACCTGGCGCTGGCTTTGGGGCTGACCGCCTGCACCGGCGTGGCCCATGCCGACCTCTGGGGCTTCGTCGACAGCGACGGTGTGCCGCATTTCGCGTCGCAGCAGCTCGACGAGCGCTATGAGCTGTTTTCCAAGACCCCGGCGCGGGCCGGTGTGGATGCCGGGCCGGGGGTGACGGTGGCGCTGCCGCGCAGCGACCGCGTGGGCGATCTGGCGGGGCCGGCCAGCACCACCGAAGGCCTGCAGGCGCGACCTGCCCAGGCGCGGCCCGCACAGGCCTTGACCCTGCCGCGGCACCTGGCCATGCTCGACCAGTTGCCGGGCTACAAGGCCAACCGCAAGCACCTTCAGGAAGCGGCCCGCGTGCACGGGGTGGACTACGCCTTGCTCAAGGCCGTGTCGGCGGCCGAATCGGGCTTCAACCCCGAAGCCGTGTCCCCCATGGGCGCCATCGGCCTGATGCAGGTGATGCCGGCCACCGCCGAGCGCTATGGCGTGGTGGGCGATGCCAAACGCACGGTGCAGGAGAAACTGACCGATCCGCGCATCAATGCGCGCACCGGCGCGCGCTACCTGGCTTACCTGCTCAAGCTGTTTCCCGGGCGCATCGACCTAGCGGTGGCGGCCTACAACGCGGGCGAGGGTGCCGTGGCGCGTTACAAGCGGCAGATTCCCCCGTTCAAGGAAACGCAAAACTACGTCAAGACCGTGCTGCAGCTGTATGCCGCCTTCAACCCCGACGCCGCCGTGGCCTTGCTGGATGGCGCGGCGGCGGCGGCGCCGGCTCGCGAGGGCCAGTCTGCCGTGCAGCGCCGCGGCCGCCGCGTCCAGGTGCAGTTGGGCGGCGAACCTTGAGGCGTCCCCGCTTGAGGTGCCCCAAGTGCCGATCCGTTTGCTTGATTCAGACAGTATCCACCGGTTGCCGTTGATGGCGACTGATTCATCCTCTGTTACTCCTTCATGACTGATTTGTTCACGCCCGAGCCGTCCGATGTGCTGGACGACGATGCGGGCCTGGGTGCCTACGCCCAGCGCGCTTACCTCGAATACGCCTTGTCGGTGGTCAAGGGCCGGGCCCTGCCCGACGTGTGCGACGGCCAGAAGCCGGTGCAGCGCCGCATCCTCTACACCATGAGCCGCATGGGCCTGGGGTTCACGGGCGCCAATGCGGTCAATGGCGCCATGCCGGTGAAGAGCGCGCGCGTGGTGGGCGATGTGCTGGGCAAGTACCACCCGCATGGCGACACCGCCGCCTACGACGCCCTGGTGCGCATGGCGCAGGACTTTTCCCAGCGCTATCCGCTGGTCGACGGCCAGGGCAACTTCGGCAGCCGCGATGGCGACGGCGCCGCGGCCATGCGCTACACCGAGGCCCGCCTGTCGCGCATCACGCGGCTGTTGCTCGACGAGATCGATGAAGGCACGGTGGACTTCGTGCCCAACTACGACGGTCGCGAGGAGGAACCCGCACAGCTGCCCGCACGCCTGCCGTTTGCGCTGCTCAACGGCGCCAGTGGCATCGCCGTGGGCATGGCCTGCGAGATTCCCAGCCACAACCTGGGCGAGGTGGCCGCGGCCTGCGTGGCCCTGGTCAAGAACCCGCAGATCGGCGATGCCGAAGTGGCGCAGCTGCTGCCAGGCCCCGATTACCCGGGCGGCGGCCAGATCATCAGCCCGGCGACCGACATCGCCGAGGCCTATCGCACAGGGCGCGGTTCGCTCAAGGTGCGCGCGCGCTGGAGCATCGAGGACCTGGCTCGCGGCCAGTGGCGGCTGGTGGTGGATGAGTTGCCGCCGGGCGTCTCGAGCCAGAAGGTGCTGGAGGAAATCGAGGAGCTGACCAACCCCAAGGTCAAAAGCGGCAAAAAGGCGCTGACGCAGGACCAGACCCAGCTCAAGGCCACGGTGCTGGCGGTGCTGGACGAGGTGCGCGACGAGTCGAGCAAGGACGCGCCGGTGCGCCTGGTGTTCGAGCCCAAGAGCCGCACCGTGAGCCAGGACGAGCTGGCCAACACGCTGCTGGCGCACACCAGCCTGGAGACTTCGGCCCCCATCAACCTGACGCTGATCGGCATCGATGGCCGGCCCGTGCAGAAATCGCTGCGCCAGATGCTCGAGGAGTGGGTGCAGTTTCGCCAGACCACGATCACGCGGCGCTCGCAGCACAGGCTGGACAAGGTGCTGGACCGCATCCACATCCTCGAAGGGCGGCAGCTGGTGCTGCTCAACATCGACGAGGTGATCGCCATCATCCGCGCCAGCGATGAGCCCAAGGCGGCGCTGATCGAGCGCTTCTCGCTCAGCGATCGGCAGGCCGAAGACATCCTGGAAATCCGCTTGCGCCAGCTGGCGAAGCTCGAAGCCATCAAGATCGAACAGGAGCTGCAGGCGCTGCGTGAGCAGCAGGGCAAGCTCGAGGACATCCTGAACAGCCCGGCCAGCCTGCGCCGGCTGATGATCAAGGAGATCGAGGCTGACGCGAAGACCTTCGCCGATGCCCGTCGCACCCTGATTCAGGAAGACAAGAAGGCGGTGGTCGAGGTCAAGGTGGCCGACGAGCCCGTGACGGTCGTCATCTCGGCCAAGGGCTGGGTGCGCGCGCGCACCGGCCATGGGCACGATGCGGCCAGTTTCTCGTTCAAGGCCGGGGATGCCCTCTATGGCACGTTCGAGTGCCGCACCGTCGACCAGCTCATCAGCTTTGGCAGCAATGGCCGCGTGTACAGCACGCCGGTGGTACAGCTGCCCGGCGCGCGGGGCGACGGCCAGCCCATTGCCACCTTGATCGACCTGGAGGCGGGCACGCAGGTGGTGCACTACTTTGCCGGCCCCACCAGCGCCCAGCTGCTGCTGTCGAACAGCGGCGGCTTTGGCTTCATCGCCAGCGTGGACAACCTCTGTTCGCGTCAGCGCGGCGGCAAGACCTTCATGGCCGTGCCCGAGGGAGAAACCGTGTGTCGGCCGTCGCCTGTCGCCGTCGGTCAGCCGGTGGAGGGCGAGGCCGTCCCGGGCGTGTGGCCGGCGGCCACGCACGTGTGCTGCGCCTCCACGGGTGGGCGCATTTTGACCTTCGAGATTGCCGAGTTGAAGGTGATGGAAAAGGGGGGCAAGGGCCTGACCCTGATCACCCTGGAGGACAAGGACAAGCTGGCCGGTGCCGCGGCCTACGTGCGCTCCGTGCGCATCAGCGGTGTGGGGCGCGGCGGCAAGGCGCGCGAGGAAACGCTGGAGATCCGCAGCCTGAACAACGCGCGCGCCCTGCGTGCACGCAAGGGCAAGGCCGCCGACCTGGGCTTCAAGCCCGATGACATCCAGCGGGTGCAGTGATGGGAGGCGAGTTCAACCTGGTCGGCACGCTCTTGATGGTGGGCTTTGCCGCGTTCAGCGCCTGGCTGGGGCGCAAGCTGGCCACCCGGTGGCAGGAGAAAAAGCGCCGAGACGCCGAGCAGGCCGCACGCGCGAGCGAAAGCCGCCAGGTGCGCCGGGCCCGCGAGCGGCGCAACCGCCCAGATGACCGCTGAGGCCTCACCGTCGTCCATGGGGCTGATCGATGGGCTGACACCGGGTCATGGCCTGTCGGCGGGCTGCCGGTTTCGTCTGGCAAAGCCTGCCATCTGGGCTTGTCATAATCGGCCGTGGCCGCTCAGGCCTTTTTTCAAGCCGACGAAGGCGATGCACGAGCCATGCAACGCGGCCCGCGAAGCCCCGGTGGCGGTGACTTGAGCCCAGGCGTTGACGACAAGCAAGGAAGATCCATGAAGCACCCAACCCATCGCATTCGAGCCGCGAAGCTTGCCGCCACGGGCACGATGATGCTGCTCTTGAGCGCCTGCGCGGTGCGTTCGCTGCCCCCGTACAACCCGCCGCCGCTGCCTGATCCCAACGCGCAACAAACGCGCCCGACCGCGCCGTCCAGCCCCGCGGTGTCCACCCCCGTGCCGACGCCCTCGGCGCCGACGGACGAGCGAAACCTGGTGGCCCTGGCTGCCGACCTGAGCGGCGGAGAAGTCGTGCCCGCGGCCGACACCTCGGGCCGTGGCGAGTTTGCGGCCGTCTACGACCGCAGCACGCGTTTGCTGCGCTGGAAGTCGAGCGTGAGCGGCCTGCGCGGCGAGATCACCGGGGTGAGCTTCAACGGGCCGGCCGACCTGGACCAGAACGCGCCTGCCGTCATCGAGTGGGCCTCTGCCGCCGGCAAGGCCCGTTACGAGGGGCGCGCCACCCTGACGGCGACGCAGTCGTCCAGCTTGCTGGCGGGGCTGTGGTACGTCAACGTGCGCACGCGCGCCTTCCCGCAGGGCGAACTGCGCGGCCAGATCACGATCCGCTGAGCCCTGGCCGATGCGCCGGCGTCGGCGCTTTGGGCGGAGATGGCTCGGGGGAGGTGCAGCGCACAGAACGGTTCACTGTTACGCGCTTTCTCCTTAGGGCCAGCCAGCGTTTCGGCCTGTTGCGGGTGGGGCATGCACACTGCCCCGCTTCTTGGCAGGCGTCACATTGCCCGCTTTGAAGGCACATGGCCCAGCACACGCAGGGCTGCATGGCCTGCGCTGCAAGGCGGTTAGACCGGGGGAGTCTCGATCGTGCGAGACCGCTTTTCGTTCAAAGACGGCCACGCCCTGACGGTCACATCAGGCCTCGCGGCCCACACCGTTCGATCAGAACTGAAACAGCTTCCAGCTGCGCTCGCCAGCGTTGCCTGAGCCGTCGTTGCGGCGCGAGCCGGCGCCGCTGTCGGGCGGACGCACGTCGTAGGCCGGCACGTCGGCCTTGGGCTGCACGGTGATCTTGCGGGTTTCGCCGCCTTCGCGCAGCTCATCCACGCGCGAGCCGGC
This sequence comes from Comamonas serinivorans, assembly GCF_002158865.1. Lineage (NCBI taxonomy): Bacteria > Pseudomonadati > Pseudomonadota > Betaproteobacteria > Burkholderiales > Comamonadaceae > Comamonas > Comamonas serinivorans. The sequence continues at coordinate 2,294,621 of NZ_CP021455.1, forward strand.
ATCTTCCACCGTGATCTGCTCGATGCGGCGCCCGTCGCGGATCGCCGTCGTGGTGGTCTTGCCGCGGTCGTTGGACTGCACGTCGGTGCTTTCGACACGGTCGGCAGGGGTTTGAGCGATGCCCGTGCCGGCGAGCATGCAGGCCAGGACAAGGGTCAAGCCCGCGCGCAGGGTGCGCGAACGACTGGGAACGGGGGCGGCGAGTTCAAGCATGTCCCCATTCTAAAAGTGTCCCACCCTCAGGCCACACGGGCGTGAGCCTCCTGGCGGACGTTGAGGGCATTGGCTGTGGTGTCATGCCCGGCGCGCCGCCAGGCGCATGATGGCTGGTTGAGCCGGACCAGGCCTTTGGCCGGCGGGCGAAAAGGTGGAATCGGGATGGCTGTGGTGCATGGGTATAGGGCCATTGCCGATTGATTTGAAGCATGCGTGGCTCGATACCTCGTGGTAGTGGCGGCCGAAGCGGCTGTCGGCAGGCCCATGGTTGGCCGGTGCCGCCCCGGCAGGCGACCTGCGGGGCCATCCCAGGCGGCGCGGAGGAACGCCCGGCGCCCGCCCGGCCAGCTGGCGACACCGCGCTGCTCGCCCGGAATGACCGGGTCGCGTCGCAGGCAAAATTGCGGCATGTTCACGGATTCCCACTGTCACCTGACCTACCCGGGTCTGGTCGAAAACCACGCGGCGGTGTTTGCCGCCATGCAGGCCGCGCAAGTCGATCGCGCCCTGTGCATCTGCACCACGATGGAAGAGTTCGAGCAGGTGCACGCCCTGGCCCTGGCGCAGGACTTCATCTGGGCCAGCGTCGGGGTGCACCCCGACACCGAAGACATGGCCGAGCCCAGCGTGGCCGACCTGGTGGCGCGGGCGGCCTTGCCGCGCGTGGTCGCCATTGGCGAAACCGGGCTCGATTACTACCAGATGGAAACCCGCAAGGGCGGCCGCAGCATCGCCGATCTGGGTTGGCAGCGCGAGCGCTTCTCGGTGCACATCGAAGCCGCCCGGCGCACCGACTTGCCGTTGGTCATCCACGAGCGCGACGCCTCGGCGGACACGCTGGCCATGCTGCGCAGCGAAGGGCAGGGCGGTGGCGGCACCGAGGCCCGCGGCGTCTTCCACTGCTTTGCCGACACGCGCGAGGTGGCCCGCGCCGCGCTGGACCTGGGCTTTTACGTCTCGTTCTCGGGCATCGTCACCTTCAAAAGTGCCAAAGAATTGCAGGAGGTGGCGCAGTTCGTGCCCGATGATCGCCTGCTGATCGAAACCGATTCGCCGTACCTGGCGCCCGTGCCCTTTCGGGGCAAGACCAACACGCCCGCGCTGGTGCCGCATGTGGCCGCCAAACTGGCCGAGCTGCGCGGCGCCAGCGTCGAGGCCATCGCGGCCACCACGGCCCAGAACTTCAACCACCTGTTTTCCAAGGCATGCGCATGACCCGCTTCACCCCCCGCTCCCTGGCCGCCCTTGCATTGGCGCTGGGCCTGAGCAGCTCTCTGGCCCACGCCACGCCGGCCGACGACATGGAGCGCGCCATCGCGCAGGACAACGACCTGAGCACCCAGAAGATGCTGGCCAATGGCGTCAGCCCCAACACGCTCACCAACAAGGGCGTGCCGGTGTTGTACTCGGCCATCCAGATGGAGTCGTACAAGGTGGCGAAGGTGCTGGCCCAGGCGCCGGGCCTGGAGGCCGACCAGACCAGCCCCAAGGGCGAGACGGCCCTGATGATGGCGGCCTTTCGCGGCCAGGTGGATCTGGCCCGGCAGTTGATCGCGCGGGGCGCGCAGGTCAACCGCAGGGGCTGGACGCCGCTGCACTACGCCGCGACCAACGGCCACTTGGCCATGATCGACTTTCTGCTGAGCCAGAAGGCCGACCTCAACGCGCCGTCGCCCAACGAATCCACGCCGCTGATGATGGCCGCCATGTACGGCTCTGAAGACGCGGCCCGGGCCTTGCTGAAGGCCGGCGCCGATCCCACGCGCAAAAACCAGCTCGGCATGACGGCGGCCGACTTCGCCACCAAGGCCGAGCGCGATGCCCTGGCCCGCACACTGACCGAGGCGGCGCAGGCCTGGCGCCGCTGAAGCCCGGCGCTCAGGCGGGCAGGCCTGCCGGCGCGCGATGAAAAACCCCGAAGCGCCTGGCGCCGGGCCCTGTGCGCTACCATGGCGCATCGCCCGCTGATGCGGGCTTGGCCCAAAGCCGCGCGCGTTCGAGCGCACGAGGCTTTGGGCTTTGTGTTGCGGCCGCCAGGCGGCCATGTCGTGGAGAACACAGGTGTCGGTGTTGGGTGAACCCGTCGGAGAGCAGGGCATGCGGATTGGACCGTTCGAGGTGCCCAACCGCGTCTTTGTCGCGCCCATGGCGGGCGTGACCGACCGGCCGTTTCGCCAGCTGTGCCGGCATTTCGGTGCCGGCTACGCGGTCAGCGAGATGGTGACCTCGCGCAAAGAGCTGTGGGACTCGCTCAAGACCTCGCGCCGCGCCGACCACACGGGCGAGCCCGGCCCCATCGCCGTGCAGATCGCCGGCACCGACGCCGCCATGATGGCCGAGGCCGCGCAGTACAACGTCGAGCGTGGCGCGCAGATCATCGACATCAACCTGGGCTGCCCGGCCAAAAAGGTCTGCAACAAGTGGGCCGGCTCGGCCCTGATGCAGAACGAGCCGCTCGCCATCGAGATCGCTCAGGCGGTGGTGCAGGCCTGTGCGCCGCATGGCGTGCCCGTGACGCTGAAGATGCGCACTGGCTGGAGCGCCGAGCACAAGAACGCCGTGGCGCTGGCGCGCGCCTTTGAAGGCGTGGGCATTCAGATGCTCACGGTTCACGGGCGCACGCGCGAGCAGGGCTACAAAGGCCAGGCCGAGTACGAGACCATCGCCGCCGTCAAGCAGGCGGTGCGCATCCCCGTGGTGGCCAACGGCGACGTGGATTCACCCGAAAAGGCCGAGGCGGTGCTGCAGGCCACAGGGGCCGATGCTGTGATGATCGGCCGCGCCGCCCAGGGCCGGCCCTGGATCTTCCGCGAGGTGCTGCATTACCTGCGCACGGGCCGCCACCTGGCGCCGCCGCTGGTGGGCGAGGTCAGCAACGCGCTGCTCGCCCACCTGCAGGATCACTACGGCCTGTATGGCGAGCACACGGGCGTGCGCTCGGCGCGCAAGCACATTGGCTGGTACGTGCATGGCCTGCCCGGGGGCGACGACTTTCGCCGCGAGATGAACCAGCTGACGAGCGCCACGGCGCAGTGGCATGCCGTGCGCGATTACTTCGACCGGCTGGAGAGTCGGCAGGATCGCTTGCCCACCGGCGGCGGCCTGTTCAGCGACCGCGAAGCCTCGGTGCGCCAAGGCTGAATCGTTTCATGGGCAGTATGGCCGTGCTGCCGATGAAGAATCATCGGAAAGCGGTGCATACCCCTTCGGTGAGGCGAGAGAGGCAGCACGGCGCTTGATCTGAGCACAGCCGTGTGATCAAGCGATCCGGCGAGTGTCCAAGTTGGCGGCGCTTGGCGAGCCCGAAGCCTTCTTGGCCGAAGATGACCAGGCGGCTCTGGCCCTGGCCCGCATCCGGCCCTCAGGCGTCTGTACCGTCGCCGTCGCCCGTCCACTGAAAAACCAGCACGCGCAGCGAGCGGTCTTCGTCCACGTCGGCGAAAGCCGGCGGGTTGCTGACGCGGTGTTCAAAGCGCAGGCCCGGGGCGCATTCGGCGACCTGGTCAAGCAGGTCCTGCGTGGCGATCTCGGGGGCGTTCAGGCACAGCAGCGCGGTGCCGTCCGGTGCCAGCAGGCTGGGCAGGCGGCGCAGCAGGCGGGGGTAGTCCTTGCTGGCGATGAAGCTGCCCTTTTGGTAGCTGGGCGGGTCGACGATGACGAGCTGGTAGGGGCCCTGGCGCGTGATGCGCCCCCAGCTTTTGAAGATGTCGTGCGGCAGGTAGCTCACGCCGCCTTGGCCGGGCTGCAGGCCACCGCCCACGCCCGCCGCAGCCGGCATTGGGTACACCGAGGGTGGCGCGGCCCACAGCGCGCTGTTGAGCTGGTGGTTGCGCTCGCCCGTGGCCAGTGCGGCTTGGCTCATGTCCACGTTCATGACCTGCCGCGCGCCCGCCGCCCGCGCCGCCACCGAGAACGCGCAGGTGTAGGCGAACAGGTTCAGCACCTTGACGCGGGTGCCGGGCTGGCCGGCCAGGGCGGCCACGTGGTCGCGCACCCACTGGCGGCCATGGGCCATGTCCAGGAACAGGCCATGGTTCTGGCCGCGCAGCAGGTTGACGCGAAAGCGCAGGCCGGCTTCGCTGACCACGTGCACCTCGGGCAGCGAACCGGCCATCAGCTGCGTGTGCGCGGGCGCCTTGTGCTTGCCTTGCGGGCGGCACTGGTAGACCCAGGTGAGGGGCTCGCCCGGCGCGATCTGCTGCCAGCGCGCGGCCAGGGCGTCACCCAGAACGTGCAGCTGGGCATCGTCGGCGGGTTCGTAGCTGGTCAGCACCCAGGCCGGAGGAAACGCATCCAGCGTCCACGCGGCGCTGTCGGCATGCAGGCCGCCGCGCCCGTGGAAGAAGCGTTGGGCGTCCGTGGGCCGAGGCAGGGTGGCGATGGCGGCGAGCAGGGCGTGCATGGGGATGGGGGAGGAGCCATGAAAAGGGCAGCGCGCCGAGCGGCGTGCTGCCCGATGGTTGTCGAGGAATGTGAAGTATGGTGCGTATGCCGATTACACATGATCGGTTTGGCGTGCATACTGCGCTGCGTCAGCGGGGACGCATGGGCCTGGCGTTGGAGGCGGCCCGCCTCAGCCCGTGGCGCGCGATTGTGCCGCATGCGATGCCCTCTGATCGAGAAGGCGCATCGTTATGAGAAAGGCAGGGACGGCACGCCACGGCGCTACCCCGGCACGTTGTTTGGCAAGGCCGTTGCGATGTGAAAGTCTGAAGGCCACTTGGGTGAGTCACCTGACGGTGAACCCCGTGTCCTGGTCGCCGGGCTGCGCGGTCCGAGCGCCGGAGCACGTCGTTGAAAGTCGCCGTGCTGCCGTGCCGGCCTGCCGCAGCGGGGCTGAACCTCATGCGCCGCACGCCCGCCGCGCTCAGGCCGGGCTGGCGCCAGAGCCAGAGCCGCAGGCCATCACCTGGGCCCAGCCGTTCGCCAGCCAGGCAACCCTCCGCTCAGACGAAGGCGCGTCGTTTGCCGGGCAGGAAGGCCGTCACCAGGCCCAGCAAGGGCATGAAGGCCACCAGCTGGTAGACCCAGACGATGCCGTGGGTGTCGGCCAGCTGGCCCAGGCCCGCGGCCGCAACGCCGCTGATGCCGAACATCAGGCCGAACATCAGGCCACCCACCATGCCCACGCGGCCCGGCACGGTTTCCTGCGCGTAGACGACCAGGGCGGCGAACGCCGACGACATCACCAGGCCGATGACGATGGAGAGCACAGCCGTCCAGAACAGGTTGGCGTGCGGCAGCATCAGCGCAAACGGCGCCACGCCCAGGAACGACACCCAGATCACGGCCTTGCGCCCGATCCGGTCGCCGACGGGGCCGCCTGCGAAGGTGCCCGCGGCCACCGCGGCCAGGAAGGCGAACAGGTAGAGCTGGGCGTCCTGCAGCGACACGCCGAAGCGCTCGATCAGGTAGAAGGTGAAGTAGTTCGAGAACGAGGCCACGTAGACGAATTTCGCGAACATGAGGATGGCGATCACGGCCAGGGCGCGCGTCACCGTGCGCATGTCCAGCTTGGGCGGCGGCGCTTGGCGGGCGACCGATTTGGCCTGGGTGTGGCGCACCGTCCAGCCCGTGATGCGCAGCAGCACCACGATGGCGAACACCACCACGATCAGGAACCAGGCGATGGCGGTCTGACCGCGCGGCACCACAACGGCCGCCGCCAGCAAGGGGCCGAGGGCCGAGCCGGCGTTGCCGCCGACTTGGAAGCACGATTGCGCCGTGCCGAAGCGGCCGCCCGAGGCCATGCGCGCCACGCGCGAGGCTTCGGGGTGGAAGGTGGACGAGCCCACGCCCACCAGCGCTGCCGCCAGCAGCAGCATGGGGTAGGTGGTCGAGACGGCGAGCAGCAGCACGCCCACGAAGGTCACGCCCATGCCGGCGGGCAGCAGGTAGGGCATGGGGCGCTTGTCGGTGAACAGGCCGATCCAGGGCTGCAGCAGCGAGGCGGTGACCTGGTAGATCAGCGAAATCCAGCCGATCTGCGCGAAGCTGAGGCTGTACTGCGTCTTCAGCATGGGGTAGAGGGCCGGCAGCACGGCCTGGATCAGGTCGTTGAGCAAGTGCGCCAGGGCGGCGGCCCCCACCACGGGCAGCACCATGGTCTGGGCCGAAAGCGGTGTGGAGGAGGTGGGCACGGGCTGCGGCGCGGCAGCGGCCTGCGCCGTGGCGCCGGCATCTGCCGTGGCGGTCAGGGAGGGCGGGGACATGGTCGTCAAAGTCTGAAAGAGAGGAACAAGCCACCCGGCATGGCACAGAGCCGCCGGGCGGACATCGCCTGCGGCGGGGCTGGCCGGCACAGCCCCAATCGCAGGTGACGGGCGCAAGGTTAGGCGTTGTCGGGGCGTCTGTATCGCGGTTCAATGACCCCAACCGTAGAATTTGGGACATGACCACCCGCCCTTCGCAAACCTTGCCGTCGCCGCTCAGCCCGCAGGAGCCGGTCATTCGGGACAAGAACCGCCACCTGTACGACGAGCGGCCCCTGATGGCGATGGAGAGCAACTGGGCCGACGGCACCTCGACGGGCTGGCACACCCACTCGCGCGGCCAGCTGCTGTATGCGATTGCCGGGGTCATGCTGGTGCAGTCCGACGCGGGGGCCTGGGTGGTGCCGCCCAACCGCGCGCTGTGGCTGGCTGAGGGCGTGCTGCACGAGGTGCGCATGGCCGGCGCCGTGCAGATGCGCACCGTCTACATCGATGCCAGCCGCGTGCGCGGGCTGCCGGTGGCCACGGGCGTGCTGCACGTGTCGCCGCTGCTGCGCGAACTCATCGTGGCCACGGTGGCGACCTCGCAGCAGCGGCAGAACACGCTGCGCGAGCGCCTGCTCATGCGGCTGCTGGTCGAGGAGATCGCCGTTTCCGACGTGCTGCCGCTGCACCTGCCGGTGCCGGTCGATGCGCGCATCCGCCAGATCTGCGAAGGCCTGATGGCCGACATCGCCAACGCCGACACGGCCGAGCAATGGGCGGCACGGCTGGGCATCACCGCCAAGACCGTGCACCGCCTGTTTGTGCAGGAGACGGGCATGACTTTCGCGCAATGGCGCGAGCAGGCCCGGTTGGTGTTCGCGCTGCGGCAGATTGCCAGCGGCGCCCGCATCATCGACATCGCCTTCGACTGCGGCTACGCCAGCCAGAGCGCGTTCTCGGCCATGTTCCGGCGCCACTTTGGCGTGCCGCCGTCGGCCATGTTTCGATGAGGTGGGGTATGGATGGATTGCCGTTTTCAGGTGAACGGTAAGGGCTGGATACTGCTGTCCAATGGTGCTCCAACCAACACCGAAGCGATGCGGACGCTGAAGACCCGATTCCTGGCCACCGAGCAGTTGGCAAGGCGCCGGGGATAGCCGGGGTCAGCTCGAGGTGATCGGCGCCCCAAAAGCCGGGTGCCTGTGCGTGCGCCCTGAGAGCGATCCAGGTGCTCGCGCGGCACGGCAGCCTGGTCGCGGCGCTTGGCGAGGGCATCAAGGTGTTCGGCGTGGGGCCAGCGGGCTGGCTAAGCAGGGCGAGTACATCCAGCGCCAGATCGCGCAATACACCGGTGGACGCTTCGTGTTCCTGACCCATGTCCAGGTCCACGACCCGTCCAGCGGTCCCTGTCGGGAGACCGTGCATGGAGCGGGCCATCGTCCAGGTGCGGCGGCGCATCGGCCAGCAGCAGCACATGCGGGTCTTGGGGCTGGTGGGCGAGGATTGGCGGCTTGCCGCAGGCGCCGTTGGCGTGGCGCTGAGCGAGGTCTGTCGTTGGTCAGCCGAACGTGAACGCGTAAGCGCGCGCACCCGGGTCGAGGAAGCGGATCTCCACCGTGCGGGCCTTGACCGCGCCGCCCTGGCGCACCAGCTGGTACAGGCGCGTGGCGTCGACGACGCCGTTGCCCTCGGCATCCACGTCGGTACCGTGGTCCGCGCCCGGTGGCTGGCCGTCCAGCGTCAGGCGAAAGCGCAGCGGGCCCGCCGCATCGCCCTTGCCCAGCACCAGGTTGGCGTCGCGCGCCTGGAAGCGCACCGCCAGGCGACCGCCGGCCTCTGCGCCTTCGACGTACTCGGGCCGCAGCGTCCAGGTACCGGCCAGCGACCAGCTGTTGGTCTGCAGCGCGGCCGGTTGGTAGGGTGCCGGCTGATCGGCCACGATGCGGCCGGCCACGCGCGGCGCGCTGCCCTTCTCGTAGCCCAGGTAGGTCTCGGGGCTGCGCAGCGTCGCGGCATCGGCGGCCAGGCCCGGGCCGCGCGTGTCGGGCTGCACCTCGGGCGCGGCGCTGTCAGCGGCCGGGCTGCCCGCTTCGCGCAGCAGCTCCTCGATCACGCGCTCGGAGGCCGCGTAGCCGCCCTCGCCGAACTGGTGATGCCGCACACGCCCCTGCGCATCGATGAAGTACAGCGCGGGCCAGTACTGGTTGCTGAAGTTGCGCCAGATGCGGTAGTCGTTGTCCTGCACCACGGGGTAGCCGATCTGCAGGTCGCGCAGCGCACGCTGCACGTGGCCGCTGTCCTTCTCGAACGCGAACTCGGGCGTGTGCACGCCCACCACGACCAGGCCGCGGTCGGCGTACTTCTGCGCCCAGGCCTTCACATAGGGCAGCGTGCGCAGGCAGTTCACGCAGGAGTAGGTCCAGAAGTTCACGAGCACGACCTTGCCGCGCAGTGCGGGGATGGACTGCGGGGCCCCGTTCAGCCACTGCGTGCCGCCGTCCAGATTGGCGCGCGTGGATTCGACAGGCAAGCGGCTGGGCTGGAGTTGCGCAGCTTCGGCATTCGGCAATACACGCTGCAGCAGCCCGGCCTCCAGGCTCGCCGCACCGGGCGCCGTGAACCGCGCCAGCAGGGCCGTGTCCAGGCCCGCCGCGACGGCTGCCACCGCGGCCAGCATGGCGGCACCTGCCACGCGGCCGGCCGCACCGGGCAGCAGCCGGGCCTTCAACGCCGCCAGCGGCCGGGCCCCCAGGCGCAACGCCAGGCCCAGCGCAACGGCCGCGCCGGCACCGTAGGACAGCAGCAGCCAGCTGGTGCTGGCGCCGGGACCCGCCAGCGCAGCCGTGGACAGGACCAGGCCCAGCACCGGACCGGCGCAAGGCGTCCAGACCAGGCCCGTGGCCAGGCCCAGCAGCAGGGAGCCGCGCCAGCTGCGGCCGTCCTGCGTGGCGGCCAGGCGCTCACCGGCCCGCACCAGCGGCGCGCTCCACCAGGCGGCCAGCCGTGGCCACAGCAGCGAGGCTGCGAACAGGGCCAGCGCCGCCAGCGCGATCCAGCGGCCCACGAGATTCAGTTGCACGGCCCAGGCGCCTGCCACGGCGCCCAGCGAGGCGACGAGCGCGAAGCTGGTCGCCAGGCCGGCCAGCAAGGGCAGCTGGCCCTGCACGAAGGGCCGGTCGTGCCGCGCGAAGACGAAGGGCAGCACCGGCAGGATGCAGGGGCTCAGCACGGTCAGCATGCCGGCGACGAAGGCAAGGATGGCGAGGGACATGGCAGCTCCAGGCGATGCGGTGGCTCAGAGCCGCGTGACGTCGATCACCGCCTGCGCGAACGCGGCCGGCGCCTCCTGCGGCAGGTTGTGGCCGATGCCGCCATCGAGGTTGCGGTGCTGGTAACGACCGCTGAACTTCTTCGCATAGACGGCCGGGTCGGGATGCGGCGCGCCGTTGGCATCGCCCTCCATCGTGATGGTGGGCACGGCAATGTTCGGGGCCAGGGCCAGCCGCTGCTCCAGCGCGTCGAAGCGCGATTCGCCCGCCACAAGGCCGATGCGCCAGCGGTAGTTGTGGACCACGATGGCCACGTGGTCGGGGTTGTCGAAGGACTGCGCGCTGCGCTGGTAGGTGGCCTCGTCGAAGCGCCACTGCGGCGAGGCCTGCTGCCAGATGAAGCGGTTGAAGGCCACCGGGTTGGCGGCGTAGCCGTCGCGGCCGCGGTCGGTCGCGAAGTAGGACTGGTACCACCAGGCGAACTCGGCCGCCGGCGGCAGCGGCTTGGCGTTGGCCTGCGGGTTGCCGATCAGGTAGCCGCTGACGGACACCAGGCCGGCCACGCGCTCGGGCCAGACGGCGGCCAGGATGCAGGCCGTGCGCGCGCCCCAGTCGAAGGCGCCCAGCACGGCCTGGCGGATGCCCAGCGCGTCCATCAGCGCGACGATGTCCTGGGCCACGGCGCCCTGCTGGCCGTTGCGCGGCGTGGCGTCGGACAGGAAGCGCGTGCCGCCGTAGCCGCGCAGGGACGGCACGATCACGCGGTAGCCCGCCGCCGCCAGGCGCGGCGCCACGTCGACGAAGGCGTGGATGTCGTAGGGCCAGCCGTGCAGCAGGATGGCGACCGGGCCGTCGGCCGGGCCGGCCTCGGCGTAGGCCACGCGCAGGTCGCCGGCAACCATGGTCTTGAGCGGCGCGAAGCCCGTGGCGCCGCCTGCCGTGGCGGCCCGGACAGGCGCGGCCAGCAGGCTGGCGAAGGATGCGCTGGCGAGGGTCAGTGCGGCGCCGCCGAGGAACTGGCGGCGGCGGGGGGTGGTGTCTGCGGTGTGCATGGCAAGCCTTTCGGTTGGTTGGGACGTTGCCGGCGCGCTGTGCGCCGGCTGGCCTCCAGTACACCGCCGCGGTGTATGTGGCATGTGTCATGGACACCCTGGAAATGCATGTCCATGTCGCCGAACGCGGGCCGGATACAGAGCCATACAAAGTGGCCCCCAAACGACGCCGCCACCTCGAAGGTGGCGGCGCGTTGCAGGCGAAGGAGAAGGGATGGCGCTCAGCCGCCACGCCGCCGCGCTGGCGGCGCGGAATTCGCCGACGGCACGGCGCAGGGCCGTCCGGCGGACTGGGTGACTTCGGAGGCCAGCCCGCCGAACAGGAAGAACAAGGAGAACAGCAGCTTGCGCATGGCGGCCCCTACGCGTCCTGCGCCTCGACCTGCACCGCGAACACATAGCCCTCGCTGCGCACGGTCTTGATGTAGCGCGGCTCGCGCGCGTCGTCGCCCAGGCACTTGCGCAGACGGCTGACCATGAGGTCGATCGAGCGCTCGAACAGCTCGGCCTCGCGGCCCTGCGTGATCAAGAGGATCTGGTCGCGCGTGAGCACCTTCTGCGCGTGGTCCACCAGCACGCGCAAGAGCCGGTACTCCGCACCGCTCAGCGAGACCACCGTGCCCTCGCGGTCCAGCAGCACGCGCTCCACCGTGTCCAGCCGCCAGTCGCCGAAGGCCAGGAAGCGCGCCTCGTCGGTGCTGCGCAGGTTGGGCGGCAGCATGCGCGTGCGCCGCAGCACCGACTTCACGCGGGCCAGCAGCTCGCGCGCGGCGAAGGGCTTGGCGAGGTAGTCGTCGGCGCCCATCTCCAGGCCCAGCACGCGGTCGGCCTCGTCGCCGCGTGCGGTGAGCATGATGATGGGCAATGACTTGTGCTTGCCGGCGCGCAGGTCGCGGCACAGCGTGAGCCCGTCCTCGCCGGGCAGCATGAGGTCCAGGATGACGAGGTCGAAGGGCCCCGCGGTCTCCAGCGCCTGGCGCATGTGCCGGCCCGTGGGCACGGTGGTCACGCGCAGGCCGTTTTTCTGCAGGTAGGCGCTGACCAGGTCGCGGATCTCGCGGTCGTCGTCGACCAGCAGCAGGTGGTCGGCGGCAGGCGTGGTGGTGTTCATCGGGTGCTCTCGGTCGTGGAAGTCGGCAGGCACAGGCTGGCAGAGAGCCCGCCGCCGGGCCGGTTGCGCAGGGCCAGCGCACCGCCCAGCGACAGCGCCAGCTGGTGTGCGATGGCCAGGCCCAGGCCGGTGCCGCCGGTCTCGCGGTTGCGCGAGCCCTCCAGGCGGTAGAAGGGTTGCAGCACGGCGGCCAGCTGGTCCTCAGGGATGCCGGGGCCCGCGTCGCAGACCTCGACCCGCACGGCGCCGTCTTCCAGCCGGACACCCACCTCGGCGCGCTCGCCGTACTTGAGCGCGTTGTCGACGAGGTTGGTCAGGATGCGGCGCAGCGCCTGCGGCCGCGTGGCGAGGGCGATGCCGGCCTCGCCCGTGAGCGTGACCGGGCGGCCGGTGTCGGCATAGTCGTTGACGAGGCTGCGCAGCAGCGCGTCCAGGTCGAGCCGGCGCAGCGGTTCCTCGATGCCCTGCAGTGTTTTCGCGTAACCCACGCCCTCCTGCACCAGCGTGCGCATGGCCTCGAGGTCGGCGCGGAATTTGTCGGCATCGGGCAGCTCGTCGGCCAGGTCCACGCGCAGGCGCATGCGCGTGATCGGCGTCTGCAGGTCGTGCGAGATGGCGGCCAGGATCTGCATGCGCTCCTGCACGGTGCCGGCGATGCGCCGCTGCATGGCGTTGAAGGCGCGCGCGGCCTGCGCCACCTCGGCGGGGCCGCCCTCGGCCACCGGCGACGGCCGCAGGTCGGGGCCGAGCCGGTCGGCCGCCTGCGCGAGCCGCGCCAGCGGGCGCGTGACCAGCCGCATGCCGGCCCAGGCGCACAGCGCCAGCACCAGCAGCTGCGCGAGCAGCAGCCAGGTCACCCAGTCCGCCACCGGCATGGGCATGCGGCGCGCCAGCACGTAGAGCATGGAGCCGTCGCTGAGCCGCAGCTGCATGCGCACGGCATCGGACTGGCCGATCTGTCCGATCGCCAGCACCGGGAACGGCTGCAGCGCCTGCGCCACCACCTCGGCGAAGCGGGCCAGCGCGGGCGCCGTGGGCGGCGGCGTGTCGACCGCGCCTTCCAGCGCGAAGCTGTAGTTGGGCCGCTCCAGGCGCGGGAACCAGGCGGCCCGCTCGTCGGCGGGCAAGCGGTCCAGCATGGCGACGGAACTCGCGATGTCGCGCTCCACGCCACTGAGCATGAGGTTCATGAGCGTCTGCCCGCGCTCGTGGCGGATCGCGGCATAGGTCAGCAGCTGGGCCAGCGCCATGCCCAGCACCACCAGCAGCGTCACGCGCGCCAGCAGCGTGGCCGGCCAGAGCCGTCGCAGGAAAGCGCGCATCTGCAACGCGTCAGGCGACCGACAGGGCGACGGCGATGTTGCCGCGCGTGGCCTTGGAATACGGGCACAGCTGGTGCGCGGCCTCGACGATGGCCAGCGCGGTGTCCCGCGGCACGCCGGGCACGTGGACCTTGAGCCGTGCCGCCAGCTTGAAGCCCTCGTGCCCTTCGACCAGGTCGACCTCGGCATCGACGGCCAGCTCGGCGGGCAAGCGCAGGCCCTGGACCTGGGCCGCACGAGCCATCGCACCCATGAAGCAGGCCGACCAGCCGGCCGCGAACAGCTGCTCGGGGTTGGTGCCGGTGCCCGTGGTGCCGAAACGCGTGAGCGTGATGTCCAGGCGGCCGTCGTCGCTGCGCGCGGCGCCGCTGCGCCCGCCCGTGGTGTGGGTGCGGCCGGTGTAGAGAACCTTGTCTGGGGTGGTGGTCATGGTGTGCATCCTTCGGAGGGTCTTGTCGAAATGACGGCGCGATTGTTCAAGGGCGCGGCGTTCTGTCCGAGGGGTTTTCTGACCGCATGTAGCGGCCAGGGCTGCGGGTACAAAACCATACAAGAATCTGGGTGCCAGCTTGTGGCCTGCTCACGCAGCTCGTGGGCCAGGGCCACCAGCGCCCGCAGCGCTGCAGGCACATGACGGTGGCCCGCGTAGTCAGGCTGAGCCCCGGCAGTTGCGGCGCACAGCTGTCCAGCACGGTCTGCAGGGGTGCCCCTGGCGATGTCATCGGCCACATACCACCGAGCCAATTGCGCCAAGCCCGTGCCGCTGCGCGCGGCCTCTCGCATGAGCAAGGGCGCATCGCAGACCAGGGGGCCCGGCACATCCATCTCTACCGACCGGCCTTTGACACGCAAGGGCCAGGACGACGGTGCGCCGCTGGGCAGATGAGTCTGGATGCAGCGATGGCGCAGCAGATTCACCGCCGTCCGCGGCGGGGCGCACTGCGCCAGATAGTCGGGGGAGCCGACGATGACCAGCGGCACCTCCTGCGTCAACGGCACACGCACCATGTCCTTGGGGACCAGGTGACTGGGCCGCAGGCCGGCACCACCTCGGGATAGCGCCGCGCGAACGTGCCCAGCAAGGGGGTGTGGCTCATCAGGGCCGTACCCAGCCCGTCTCTCTGCGGTCGTTCACCAGTGCTTCTGCCGCCTCGATCTGCTGCACGGCAGGGCCGATCTGGGCCACGAACAAACCCTGCGAGTTGATCCCCTGGCAGACCGACGTGACAGCGCAAGCTTTGCACGCGGCCGGCTTGCCGGCGGAGGTCTTCAACATCCTGTTGGGCCTTGGCGACGAGCAAGGCGCGACGCTGATCGCTGGCGGCGACACGGGGTCACTTCGTGCGCCCCACGGTTTTCGCCCAAGTGCGCAACGACATGGACATCGCGCGCGAGGAAATCTTTGGTCCCGTGCTTTCCACCCTCTCGTACACCGACGACGACGCCATCGCCCAGGCCAACGAATCGGCCTATGGCCTGCAGGCCTACGTATTCTCACCTGACGCTGCCCGCAGCCGATCTGTGGTGCAGCAGCTTCAGGCCGGGACCGTGCTCATCAACCGGACCGTGACCGATCCGCTGGCGCCCTTCGGCGGCCTCAAACTGTCCGGCCTCGGCCGTGAGAATGGCATCTTCGGCCTGGAGTCCTTCCTGGAGCCCCAAGCCATCATCGCGGGATGATGCTCCTGTCGGCCAGGCCCGATGCCGGGCGAGCACGGCTCAGGATGACCGCACCGAGCCCGGAGACACCCCCGGCCTGCGTCAAGGCGTCACGCCCTCCTGTCCCTGATCGGCACCAGCCACCGAGCCGGTAGCCTTGCTCGCAGGCTCCCATGGAGCGGGCCGGTTGGCGCATGTTGAATGGAGGCATGAAATTGCTTGGATACTGTATAAAATAACAGTAAAATATGGCCTCGCAGTCACCCACGGAGGCGAGCATGGCGATATCGCCACCCCACACCAGCGAGACCATCCCACGGGCCGGTGGCCGCCAGCCGCTGCCCAACGAAATTGCCTGGCGGCGTGAGCCCGAGCACGGGGACCAGCATGCGCACGGTGGTACGGCGACCGGACGTGGCGGGCGGCGCGAAGCGGCGGGGCCGCCTCTCAAAGGCCGGGGGGCCGTGGGCAACGTGGTGCACCGGTTTGCCCAGACCCGCACCGAGGCCGTCGACGATGGCTGGGCCCCCCTGGCCTGGCTGCCGAGCGCACCGCAGGCCGGCGTGGTGGACGGTGAGGACGGTCCGGCGGGCGGCCCGGACCCCGACATCGTCCAGGGCGGCGACCTGAACGAGAGGCTTTCGGACGAAGGCGCCATGGCCGTGGCGGACGCGGATGCCGACCTCTGGGGGCCGGCCGTGAGCTGGCGCACCGAGGTGACGGCCGAATGGGCCAAGAGCGTCATCACGCGCAACCGCTCGCCCGACCTGCCGTTTGACCAGAGCCTGAACCCGTACCGCGGGTGCGAGCACGGCTGCATCTACTGCTTTGCGCGCCCCACCCACAGCTACCTGGGCCTGTCACCGGGGCTGGATTTCGAACGCCGCATCGTCGCCAAGACCAACGTGGCCGAGTGCCTGGCGCGCGAGCTGGACTCGCCGCGGTATCGGCCCAGGCCCTTGGTCATTGGCACGGTGACCGATGCCTACCAGCCCATTGAGCGCGAGCTGGGCCTGACGCGGCGCGTGCTCGAGGGGCTGGTCGCCCGGCGGCACCCGTTTTCCATCATCACCAAGGGCGCCGCCGTCGAGCGCGACCTGGACCTCATCGCCCCCATGGCGGCGCAGGGCCTGGCCTCCGTCTACGTGACCGTCACCAGCCTCGATGGCGCGCTGATCCGCAAGCTGGAGCCGCGCGCGGCGTCGCCCGCGCGGCGGCTGCGCACCATCCGCACCCTGGCGGCGGCTGGTGTGCCGGTCGGGGTCAGCGTGGCGCCGCAGATTCCTTTTCTGAACGACGACATGGAGCAGGTGCTGGCCGCTGCCCGCGAGGCCGGGGCCGGTAGCGCCTTCTACACCGTGCTGCGCCTGCCGTGGGAGTTGGTGGACGTGTTCCAGGACTGGCTGCACGCGCATTTCCCGGACCGCGCGGCCCGCGTGATGGCGCGCGTGCAAGACCTGCGCGGCGGCCGCCTGAACGACGCGCGCTTTGGCAGCCGCATGCAGGGCCAGGGCCTGTGGGCTGACCTGCTGGCCCAGCGCTTTGCGCGGGCCTGCCGACAACTCGGTCTGAACCAGCGCGCGCAAGAGGACGACATGCGGCTGACCGCCTGGCCGGCACGCGGGGTGTTCACGCCGCGGGGGGAGGGCGATGTACCGCGCGAAGTCCCGTCGCCCCGCCCAGCGCAGCCGCCGCAGCCCCGGCAGGGCAGCCTGTTTTGATGCCCCCGGCGTCAGGTAACGCGTTTCGGGGCATTGCGAATCCAGGGCAGCAAGGCGTGCGGCGGTCATCGTCCCGGGCCAAGTGCCATGTGGCGATCGACGTGCGCCGGAACGCCGAAGGGGGCCGGTCACGGTGCTGGTGGCCAGGTCAAGCCCTGGCGGATTCGCGCCTGCTGGGCATCACGCTGGCAGATGGCGCGGGCGTTGGCTTGAAAAGACGGCATGCATTTGGCCGTTCGCAGACCAGCGTCAGGCGCTTTGCCCCCAGCCGGTCACATCGCCGAGGGTGAGGTTGGCGATGCACATCCAGGCCGTGCTGGAGCGTGGGCTCCCCGGAAGGTTTGTGCTGCGAGGACGGCAGACTTGGCGCGGTTGTGTGGCCGGGTGCTGGCCATCCATGGGTCTGAAGGGCTGCGAGCAGCCACAGCCGCAGCACATGCCTTTAAGAGAATGCAGCGTCGAGTCGGCGCGGCACGTCATGGGCGGGGCTGATTCGAGTCGGCTTCAGGCCGCCCAGGTGACGGCGCCTGCACGATTCGGGGCCGAGGGGGTTGACAGCTTCGCTAAGATTTCACGGTGAACAGGGCTCACGGCGACATGCGCGATCCAGCGCGGCCGAAGGCCCTTTTTTTGCGGTGTCTCGACGCGGCGCAGGCGATGGCCTGCTGGCCGGGCACCTGACGCGGCGGGACCACAGCCCGACGCGCAACCTCTTGAAGGCTGGAGCGAGTGATGTTGTTGTTGGCGATCGTGCTGGGGACGGTGTTGGCGGGCGTGGGCAGTGTCTGGGTGGCGGCCTTGCTCAGCTATGGGGCGCTGTCGCGCTACACCGCGCACATGCTGAGCCTGGCGGCGGGCGCGTTGCTGGCCACGGCCTTCATGCACCTGCTGCCGGAGGCGTTCGAGTCTGAGATCAGCGCCCAGATGCTGTTCACCACCTTGCTCATCGGCCTGGTGTTCTTCTTCCTGCTGGACAAGGCCGAGTTGTGGCACCACGGCCATGAACACGCGCCCAGCATGCCCTCGCTGGATCAGGCCATGCAGGGCGAGCCCCAGGCCGATGCCCATGCACACGCACACGCACACGCACACGCACACGATCATGCGCGCGGACATGCCCACGCCCACGGCCATGCGCATGGCAAGGGCCACAGCCATGGCGGCGGCGCCTGGTCCATCCTGACCGGCGACGGCGTGCATTGCTTTGGCGACGGCGTGCTCATTGCCTCGGCCTTCATGGCCGACCTGCACCTGGGTGCCGTGGCCGCGGTGGCGGTGCTTGCACACGAGGTGCCGCACCACATGGGCGACCTGGCCGTGCTGACCCAGGGCAAGCGCGACCGGCGCACCGCCTTGCTGAAGGTGTCGCTGGCCGGGGGCTTGACGGCATTGGGCGGCGTGGTGGGTTACCTGTTGGTGGACCACCTGTCGCAGTGGCTGCCGATCTTCCTGGTGCTGGCCAGCAGCAGCTTCATCTACGTGGCGCTGGCCGATCTGATCCCGCAGCTGCAAAAGCGCCTGTCGGCGCGCGAAACCGGCGCGCAGCTGATCTGGCTGGCCATCGGCATTGGCCTGGTGACCGTGGCCAGCCATGGGTTGCACGAGCATGCCCACGGCACGCATGCGCATGGCGAGGCCGGCCATTCGCACGGCCATGACCATGACCTCGATGATGGTCACGACCACGCCAAGGAACCCGCGACGCCGGCGTCGGAGCCCGGCCACGATCGCGAGCACGCGACGGCGCCCGCCGCCTCAGCGTCTGAATCCGGCCACGACGCTGCGAATGCGGCACAAACGCCCGCGTCCGAGCCCGGTCACGACCATGATCATGACCATGCCAAGGAGCACGGCCACAGGCACTGAGGGGGCCAGGATGTGAGGGGCGTGCGCTGAGCTGCCGATCACAATGCATCGGCGAAGCAGGTGTACGGCCTCGAGGTGGATGTGCCCTGCACCCCGTCCTGTGCCGTGCCAGGGCATGTCGGCTGCCTCGTGCCGGGCGATATTGATGTGAGGGGCAGTATGACCCGGTTCCCGTTTTTTTTGCATCGAGACTGGGTGGATACTGGATCGACCTTGGTTTGATTTGCCTGACTCTGGCGGCCTGCAGGGTTGGATGCAAGCCAGTTCAGGGGTCTGGTGCGGCATGGCCTGCCGCCACAGGCCAAGGATGGGCGGGTCGGCGATGGCGCGCCCGCCCCGAGCAGCGAGACGGGGTGCCGCCCGCTGCAGCGGCGTACTCAGCGCGCCGAGGCCAGGCGCGTCAGCTGATCCAGCGCCAGCGCCGACAGGGCCTGGGCGCCCGTGGGCATGGCGGCCTCGTCGAAATCGAACAAGGGCGAGTGGTTGGGCGCGGGCGTGCGGTCCTTGGGCGGTGCGCCCAGGATGAAGAAGAAGCCCGGCACCTTCAGCTGAAAGTCCGAGAAGTCTTCCGAGCCACTGACCAGCGGGATCACCTCGGCCTTGCCACCGGTCACGGCTTGCAGCACGGGCACGGCGTGGCCCGACAGCTCGGCCGGGTTCTCGGTGGGTGGGTAGGCCACGTTGCTGAACGTGACCTGGGCCGTGGCGCCCGAGGCCGAGGCGATGGTGCTCACCATGTGGGCGATGCGCTGCTTGGCATCCGTGCGCATGTCCTGGTTGAAGGTACGCAGCGTGCCCAGCATCTCGACCTTGTCGGGGATGATGTTCTCGCGGTTGCCGCCGTTGATGGCGCCGATGGTGACGACGGCCGGGGCCTTGGTGATGTCGAGCTGGCGGCTCACCACGGTCTGCAGGCCGCTGACGATCTGGGCCGAGGCGGCAATGGGGTCGATGCCCGACCACGGTTGCGAGCCGTGGGTCTGCTTGCCCGTGACGTTGATCTTGAAGCCGTCGGCGCCGGCCATCATCGAGCCAATGCGGTAGCCGATGGCGCCGAGGGCCGGGCGCGGTGCCAGGTGCAGGCCGAAGATGGCGTCCACCTTGGGGTTGTCCAGCACGCCGTCGGCGATCATGGCCTTGGCGCCAAAGGTCTCGTGCTCGTGCTTGGGGTCTTCCGAGCGGCCTTCCTCGGCGGGCTGGAAGATGAACTTCACGGTGCCCGGAATCTCGGCCTTCATGCCGGCCAGCACCTCGGCCACGCCCATCAGGATGGCGGTGTGGCCATCGTGGCCGCAGGCGTGCATCACGGGCGAGTCCTTGCCGAAATTCTTCGCCGTGACCTTGGAGGCGAAGGGCAGGCCGGTCTGTTCCAGCACGGGCAGGGCGTCCATGTCGGCGCGCAGCGCCACCACCTTGCCGGGCTTGCCGCCGCGCAGCAGGCCGACGACGCCGGTGCCGCCCACGCCGGTGCGGACCTCCAGTCCCAGCGCGCGCAGGTGATCGGCCACGAGCTTGGCCGTGCGCACCTCCTGGCCCGACAGCTCGGGGTGCTGGTGGATGTCGCGGCGCCAGGCCACCATCTTGGGTTGTACGGCCTGAGCGCGTTGGCCCAGCTGCTGGATCTGCTCGGGGCTCAAGGCCTGGGCACTGGCCAGGCCCGGCGTCAGCGCGAGCGCGGCCGCGAGCATCACAGGCGAAAGGGAAAAGGACAAGGCGTGAGGCAAACGTGTCATGGTGTCAGGCAAAAGCAGATGAAGGCCCACCTTGCGGGGGCCTGCCGACCATAAGCAAGCTGGGCCGATGCCGCCATTCGCACAAGCCCCAGCTGTGGTCCATGGGGTGACACGCCCGGGACTCGGCCACGGTGCCAACCTGATCGACGCGTTTGCCGGCCTCAAGCTGCCGAGCAGCGGCACGGTGTCGCCCGGATCTGAAGACATGGGGCTTGAGCCTGCCCCCGGGCCTCACACCCGCATGGCGTTCGGCGAGTCGATCCAGCCGCTGGCGCGGGCGAGCAGGGCCTGCGTGGTGGCGTGCAGGCGGTCGCCGATGTCCTTGGGGGCCTTGCCGGCGCAGGCGCGCGCGTGCGAGCCTTCCAGGATCAGCCCCAGCTTGAAGCAGGCCAGCACGGCATACCACTTCAGGTGCGACAGGTCGCGCGTGGTGAACTTCGCGTAATGCTCCACCAGCTCCTGCGGGGTGGGAAAGCCGTGCCAGGGCTGCACCCGACTCGAGGCCGACACGCCGTCCCAGGTGGCCATGAGCCAGCCCACGTCAATGAGCGGATCGCCAGCCGTGCACAACTCCCAGTCGACGATGGCGGCCAGCTCGGGGCTGTCGTTGCGGTACATCACGTTGGCGATGTGGTAATCGCCGTGCATGAGGCCGGGTTGGAAGCTGGTGGGGCGATGCTCCGTCAGCCAGCCCGCAATGCCTTTCACGTCGCCCAGCGAATCGGGGCCGGGCCAGCCTGCGTACTCGCGGTAGCTGTCGAGCTGCTTGAGCCAGCGCGGCACCTGACGCTCCAGAAAGCCCTCGGTCTTGCCAAAGTCGCTCAGGCCCACAGCGGCCAGGTCCACACGCCCCAGCGCGGCTGCACCTTCGGCAATGGCCAGGCCCATGCGGTGGCGCACGGCCGGGTCGCCAGCGTGCAAGGCGGGCATGCCCACCGAGGCGTTGAAGCCGTCTATGGGCTCCATCAGGTAGAACATGCAGCCGATCACCTCGGGGTCCAGGCAACCCGCGATCAGGCGCGGGTGCGGCACGTCGGTGTCGGCCAGCGCGCCCAGCACCCGGATCTCGCGCTGCATGATGGCGTTGCCATCCATGCGCGGGTGCAGCGGCGGGCGGCGCAGCACGTAGCCCCGGCCCGCGCGCTCAAAGCGCAGCAGCAGGTTCTGCGTGCCGCCGGTCAGCTGCAGCACGTTCTCCAGCGGGCCTTCGCCCAGGCCTTGGCGGTCCATCCAGGCCAGCAGGCGCTCGGGGTCGGCCAACTGGCGCCAGTCGAGTTCGGTGGCATTGCTCATGGTGGTCTTTCAGAGGGTGGCTTGCAGGTCTTCCAGCGCGTCGCCGTACAGGGCCTGGGCGTGTTCGCGGCGGCGGGGCAGGTGGTAGGACGGGAACAGGTCCGTCGTGGGCTGGTAGGCGCCCAGCACCTCGCGGGCCACGGTCACCTTGTGGACCTCGGTCGGGCCGTCGGCCAGGCCCAGGAAGAAGGAGTCGATCACGCCCTTGGCGAACGGCATTTCGCTGGACACGCCGATGGAGCCGTGCAGGTGCAGCGCGCGCGCCGCGATGTCGTGCAGCAACTTGGGCATGGCGGCCTTCACGGCGGCGATGTCCTTGCGCACCAGCTTGTAGTCGTGGTGCTTGTCGATCAGCCAGGCGGTGCGCAGCACCAGCAGGCGGAACTGCTCCAGCTCGATCCACGAATCGGCGATCTTCTCCTGCACCATCTGCAGCTGCGAGAGGTTGCGACCCTTGGTCTCGCGCGAGATCACGCGCTCGCAGGTCATGTCGAACAGCGCCTTGGCGTGACCGATGGTGCGCATGGCGTGGTGGATGCGACCGCCGCCCAGGCGCGTCTGTGCCACCACGAAGGCCTGGCCTTCGCCGCCCAGCAGGTGGTCGGCCGGCACGCGCACGTTGGTGTAGCGGATGTAGGCGTGCGTGGGCACGTGCTCGGCGCCAAAGCCCACGTTGCGGATGATCTCGATGCCCGGGGTGTCGGCGGGCACGATGACCATGGACTGGCGCTGGTAGGGCGAGGCTTCGGGGTTGCTGACGGCCATGACGATGAAGAAATCGGCAAAGCGCACGTTGGACGAGAACCACTTCTCGCCGTTGATCACCCACTCATCGCCATCGCGCACGGCGGTGGTGGTGAAGATCAGCGGATCGGCGCCGCCCTGGGGCTCGGTCATCGAAAAGCACGACACGATCTCGCCGTTCAGCAGCGGCTTGAGCCAGCGCTCTTTCTGCTCGGCCGTGCCGTAGTGGGCCAGGATTTCGGCGTTGCCGCTGTCTGGGGCCTGGCAGCCGAACACGATGGGCGCGAAGGCCGCGCGGCCCAGGATTTCGTTCATCAGCCCCAGCTTGACCTGGCCGTAGCCCTGGCCGCCCAGTTCGGGGCCCAGGTGGCAGGCCCACAGGCCGCGGCGCTTGACCTCGTCCTGCAGCGGGCGCACCAGCTTGATGTTGGCCGGGTTCTTCACGTCGTACGGGCTGCCCAGCACGAACTGCAGCGGCTCGACCTTGGTGCGCACGAACTCGTCGATCCAGTCGAGTTGTGCCTGGAAGTCGGCATCGGTTTCAAAGGACCAGCTCATGGCGTGTCTCCAGGAATGAGGGGGTGAAGGGTTGGCTTAGGGTATGGTGACATTGCCGTTTCATCAACAACGGGATTGGCACCATACTCATTCAAAAATGGAGCAGTGTTCAGGACAGGGTCAGGCCGCCATCGACGATGAGGGTGCGGCCCACCACATAGGCCGACAGTGGCGAGGCCAGGAACAGCGCCGCACCCGCCATGTCGGCCGGCGTGCCCAGGCGGCGCACGGGAATCTTGCGTTGCGTGGCGGCCAGGCGGTCGGGGTGGTCGGTGGTGACCTTGGTCAGCTTGGTGTCGACCAAACCCGGGGCAATGCCGTTCACGCGGATGCCGTCGCGCGCCCAGGCCTGGCCCAGCGAGGCCGTCAAGCCCACCACGCCGTGCTTGGAGGCGGAGTACGCAGGGTTGCCCATGGTGGACTTGAAGCCCGCCACCGAGCTGACCGTGATCAGCGAGCCCTGGCTGGCCGACAGCATGGCGTGGAACTTGGCGGCGCAGGCCATCATCGAGTCGAGGTTGGTGCGCACCACCACGTCGAAGCCCGGCATGGTGAATTCCTCGCGGCCGTAGCGCACCGTGCCCTGCGACAGCACCAGCACGTCCAGCTGGCTGAAGGTGGGCTGCACGGCCTCGACCGCCGCGGTGCTGGCCACGTCGACCTGGGTGTAGGTCAGGCCGGTCATGTCGGAACCCTCGGCGGCGGAGTAGTCCGCCGCGCTGGCACGCGTGCCCCAGATGTGCACGTCCGCACCCAGCTCGCGGAAGGCGTGTGCGATGCCGTTGCCGATGCCGCTGCTGCCGCCGACAACGAGCACGGTCTTGCCGGCAAAGTTCAGCGCGTTGGCGAAGCCGCTGGGGGCGGCGTGGGGTGCAGTCATGTCTCGCTCCGTTTCGTTCGGGTGGATTTCTCAGGTCTAATTGGTACATCGACCTAATTGGGTCACTGTACCGATTGAATGCCATGCGCGATGTCACCTCAACTACAGATTCGGACCCCGATCCACGCGGCAGCGCGCCTGCCGATGTGACAGCGGACGCGTCGGTCGGCGTGGTTCAGGGTGCGCCGACAGGTGCGTCGGCGAGTGCTTCGGCCGCCGGCTCGGGCAAGGGCTTGGAAACGCGCGAGCACCTCAAGCAGGTCGCGCTGCAGCTGTTTGCCGAGCGAGGCGTGGCGCAGGTGTCGGTGCGCGACATCCTGGCCGCCGCAGGCCAGCGCAGCGGCGGGGCCTTGCACTACCACTTCGGGGGCAAAGAGGGCCTGCTGCGTGAGCTGATCGCCGATGCCGCGCGCCAGTTCGACGAAGCGCGGTTGCACAAGCTGGCGGCGCTCAAGCGCAAGCGCTCGCCCCCCACGCTGCGCGACGTGCTGCGGGTGCTGGCCGACCCATTCGATGGCGCGGTGCGCGAGCAACTCGTGCCCCGGGGGTATGGCGCCTTGCTGAACGCGCTGCAGGTGGAGCACTACGCCGCGTTCACGCAGGGCGTGGAAGGCCTGGACCTGGGCTACCGCGAGTGCATCGGCATGCTGCGGGCGTTGTTGCCCGCGGTGCCGCGCCAGCAGCTCAACCAGCGCATCCGCCTGATGATGCTGTTCCTGTTCAGCGCGGCCTCGGCGCGCGAGCGGGCCACCGGCCCTGCGCAGGGCGAGGCGGGCGGGTGGCAGCAGTTCTGGTCCGAGGCCGGCAGCAAGGACACCCTGCTCGACTGCCTGGAGGGCATGTTGACCGGGCCGGCGTGAGCGATGCAGCCCGCAGCCGGCGCTGCCCTCGCCGCGAGCGGACGGGGCGCGTCCAGCCGCCCGCCGAGGCGCGGTAGGGCGCGGCTCCAGGCCAACTCCCCCGACGCCTCCATGATCCAAGCCTATGGTCGCCTGGCTCCGGAACTGTGCAGTTGAGTGTTGAATGCAGTATGCCCCTGCTGCCGTTGACATGAAAACGGCAGTGCGGTGATACTGCATGAATCCGACGTCGTGGCTGGATGTGGCATGCCGACGCGCCCAGTCCTCGGCCACGTTCTGTGGTGTTGATGGACAGCGACGGACACGGATGGCTGACGCCGGTCACATCGCCGCCTGCAGGCCATGGCCGGCCACCGTGCGGCGTCGCCCGCTCAGGCCCGCGTGGATTCGTACAGGCTCACGTGCCGGAATTCGTCGGGCTCGCCGAGGTCGGGCCAGGTGCAGGCGTCCAGCACGGCGGTGCGCCGGTAGCGCGCATGCCGGAAATCGCGCACGCGCGAATCGGCCACGATGACGTGATCGGCGCGGGCCACAAATGCATCGAGCAGCGGCAGGTTCTCGCGGTCGTACAGCACATCGGCCGCCAGCAGCACGTCGACCTGCGCCGGTGCCGTGAAGAAGTCGCTGGACTCCCCCAGCGCCACGCCGTTGAGCGCGGCGTTGGCGCGGCAGGCCGCCAGCGCCAGCGGGTCCAGATCGCAGGCGATGACCTCGGCCGCGCCAGCGTGGGCTGCCGCAATGCCGGCGATGCCCGAGCCGGCCCCGAAGTCCAGCACGCGCTTGCCGCGCACCTGCTCGGGGTGGGCATGCAACCAGCGCGCCAGGGCCAGGCCGCTGGCCCAGCAAAAGCACCAGTACGGCGGCTCGTGCAGGATGCGACGCGTTTCCTCGGCATCGAACGGGCGCTGCATGTTGGCCGGATCGATCAGCCACAGGGCCAGGTCGGACGCGGGCGTGCCACCCTGGGCGGGCAACGCCGTGGGCTGCAGGCGGGCATCGGGCAGCAGCTGGCCCAGCGCCTGCTGCAGCGCATCGGCCAGCTCGCTGGATGAGCGCGGGACGAGCACGGGCATCAGCAGGGGGAGTAACGGGCGATGCGCGTCATCTGCGTGACGGGCGTGGCGGCATACTGCAAGTCGGCCTTCAAGCCGGCTTGCGGGGTTGGAAGCGGATGTCGAAACAGTGCACGCCAAACTGGCTGCGTTGACGCTCTTCGATGAACAGCTTCAAGGTTCGGCTCACGGTGAGGAAGGCGAGCTCGTCCCAGGGGATGTCGTCGAGCTTGAACATGCGCGCTTCCACGGTTTCAGCGCCGGGGTCGAAGTCCAGCGACGTCAGCTCGGCGAGGAAGAAGCTGTGCACCTGGCCCACCTGCGGCACGCTGATGACGGTGAACAGCGGCCCCAGCGTCAGCTGGGCGCCGGCCTCTTCATCGGTTTCGCGCCGGGCCCCTTCGGCCAGGGTTTCGCCCAGCTCCATGAAGCCGGCGGGCAGGGTCCAGAAGCCCTCGCGCGGGGCAATGGCGCGTTTGCACAGCAGCACCTGATCGCCAAAGTAGGGCACCGTGCCCACCACGTTGAGCGGGTTCACGTAATGCACAGTGCCGCAGTTGGGGCACACGGCGCGCTCGCGTGTGTCGCCGTCGTCGGGCACGCGGTAGGTCACGGCATGGCCGCACTCGCGGCAGAACTTGATGGCGTCGCGCTGTTGCATGGCGGGGGAGTTTAGGGCAAGCGGTTGAAGCGGACGCGGGTAGGCTGTCACCTGGCGCCAGACGGCGGGGACGCGCGCTGCGTCAGCGGGGTGCGCAGCGTGCGCGTGCTGGCCAGCGGCGTCAGACCCTGGGGTGGCCTGCAGATGCCGCACCAGCGGTCTGGGAAGCCATGGGCGCCAAGGCATGGACCCCCAAAAAAGACGCCATGGCGCCGGTTGCACAATGTGGCTTGGGATCAGCCGTCGTGCTTGATCGGCATCTCGACCTTCGCGCCGGTGACCAGCTGCCTCATTCCAGCTGGCGATGGCGCTGCAGTGCATGTCGGCCGACAACCGAATCGGGGCCGCAAGGTCGTGAAGACGCCGCGCAGCGGACATCGCTGGTGCGGCCCGGCTCGGCGGGTGGGGGCGTCTGGTGATGAGTGTGAATGGCAGTATGGCCGGTTCGCCGATGACAAGTAATCGGCAAGCGGATCATACTGCCTCCCCCAGATGCACCTCAGTGCGCGCCGGCGTCCTGGGCGAACTTCCAGGCCAGCTCGGCCATGGGACGTGCACGCGCCGCCGATTTCTTGGCGTTCTCGTTCGAAGCGGTGCCGGCTTCCACGCGCTTGGCGATGCCTTGCAGGATGGCCGCGATGCGGAACATGTTGAAGGCGATGTAGTAGTCCCAGTCCTTGTAGAGCTCCTCGGCGGTGAAGAAGCCGGTGCGCTCGCAGTACTTGCGGATGTAGCTCAGCTCGTCGGGGATGCCCAGCGCCTTCAGGTCCACACCGCCGATGCCGCGCGAGAGCTCGTGCGGCGTGCGCCAGGACATGCAGTGGTAGCTGAAGTCGGCAATCGGGTGGCCCAGGGTGGACAGCTCCCAGTCGAGCACGGCGATGACCTTGTTCTCTTCGGCGGCGAACATCATGTTGTCCAGGCGGAAATCGCCGTGCACGATGCTGGTCAGGTCCTGCTTGGCGCTCTCGGGCATGTGCTTGGGCAGCCACTCGATGAGCTTGTCCATCTCGTCGATGGGGGTGGTGATGGACGCGGTGTACTGCTTGCTCCAGCGCGAAATCTGGCGGTCGAAGTAGTTGCCCGGCCGGCCGTAGTCGCCCAGGCCTTGCTGCTTGTAGTTCACCTTGTGCAGGTTGGCCAGCGTCTGGTTCATCTGGTCGTAGATCTCACCGCGCTGCGCGTTGGTCAGGCCCGGAAGGGTCTGGTCCCACAGCACGCGGCCGTCCTTGAACTCCATGATGTAGAACGCGCGGCCGATGTAGGACTCGTCGTCGCACAGGCCGAACATGCGCGGCACGGGCACGTCGGTGCCGGCCAGGCCGCTCATCACGTTGAACTCGCGCTCGATGGCGTGGGCCGAGGGCAGCAGCTTGGCCACCGGGCCGGGTTTGGAGCGCATCACGTAACGCGTCTTGGGGGTGATGAGCTTGTAGGTGGGGTTGGACTGGCCACCCTTGAACATCTCCAT
Organism: Comamonas serinivorans; assembly: GCF_002158865.1. Classification (NCBI taxonomy): domain Bacteria; kingdom Pseudomonadati; phylum Pseudomonadota; class Betaproteobacteria; order Burkholderiales; family Comamonadaceae; genus Comamonas; species Comamonas serinivorans. The sequence goes on from NZ_CP021455.1 coordinate 2,322,286, forward strand.
GGAAAGCGGGCCCTCGAAGCCCGGCACATGGGCCTTCATCCAGACCGACAGCTTGTCGAGGTCGATCTGGTGCTCGGGGGCGACGGGCTTGGTGCCCACGTAGTTGTCCAACTGTTCCATGTGTCTCCTCTGCGGGATGGTGAATGGTTTAAGGCGTGCGACCAGCATGAACGCTGGCGGTCAGCAGGTCAGGAAAATGGCGTACATGGGGCCGATGCGCCCATGCAGCGATGTTAAATAGAATGCAAAAAGCGCCGCAACCCGAAGGCCGCAGCGCTTGTCGCGTGCGAAACTGGCGCGCAGCGCCAGCGTCGTTCATTCCACGGTTTCGCTGATCGTGACAAGGGCTTGACGATCGCGCACGATGAGGCCCGAGGGCTCGATCTTGATGATGTCCTGGCGCTCCAGCGCCTTGAGCTCCTGGTTCACGCGCTGACGCGAGGCGCCCACGAGCTGCGCCAACTCTTCTTGAGCCAGCTGCAGGCCGATGCGCACATGCGCGTCGTTGTCGTTCAGCGGCACGCCATAGCTGCGGGCCAGGTTGCTCAGTTGCTTGGACAGGCGGGCGCGCAGCGGCAGGGTGTTCAGGTCCTCCAGCAGCGTGAAGAGCTGGCGCGAGCGGCGCGAGGCGATCCACAGCAGCGCTTCGTACAGCTCGGTGTGTTCGGCCAGCAGGCGCTTGAAGTCGGCACGCGACACGCACAGCACCGAGGTCGGGCCGTGGGCGTAGCAGTCGTGGCTGCGGTGGTCGCTGTCGAACAGCGAGATGTCGCCGAACCAGATGCCCGGTTCGATGTAGGTCAGCGTGACCTGGCGGCCGGAAATCGAGGTCGAGCACACGCGGATGGCACCGCGGGCACACCCCAGCCAGGCATCGGGCACGTCGCCACGGGCGTAGATCATGTCGCCGTCGTTGAATCGCTTGACGTACGCACATCGCAGGATGTCATGCCTCAGAGAGGGGGAAAGTCCAGAAAACCAGCGACCATTGCTGATTGCTGTCCGCTCTTCGATCGTAAGCTTAGGCTCATCCATGCTCTGTTGTCTCCGTGACTACGAACTGAGGGAAATGTCGCTGCGGCGACCTATCTTTTGGACAATGTTAATCGTTTTTTGAGAATGCGGGTTCAAAAAACGCATAAGAATCGAGCTGAAATGGCACCGCACTCCTGAAATAAGAGCGGGAAAATTCCATGCTTCAACCGCTAGCAACTTTTTTGCACCGCAGCATGACTCGCATGTGACAGCGGAGAAAAAGGTTTCGCAGGCCGTGGGCCCGGGCGACTTGGTTGAACAATCCCGTGCCGGACGTTCAGCAAGAGCGCGGTTTTTGGGGGGTGCAAGCCGCGATGCAGGCGCAGGGTGCGTCAGGCCCATCATGCAACCGCAGCGGGCGTGGGGCAAGCCCTGTTTCACCTGTAGGACATGGCCGGTCGGCGTGGGGTGGCGGCCCGCGCGGACCTGTGTTTGAGACGGCTGGTTCACTTTCCAAGCTGGGGGCGTGCACAAATGGACATGGGGTGGGCAACGGCCCCGAAAAAACCACGGCGACGTGGCCCACAATGTGCGCTTTCGCAGTCATCCCGCTCTCGCCATGGCCACACGCAAGACCAAGACCTCCGAAACCAAAGCCGAAGCGCCCAACACCCTGCAGCGTCCGCCCGCCGAGGTGCTGTACGCCGATCAACTGGCCCGGCTGCGCGAGGCGGACACCGATCCGCGCCCCCCGGGCTGGGCGCTGTCCCTGAAGGCCGCGCGCCGTTTCATCCTGGGGGACGCCGAGCGCGACATGGCGCCCAAGATCGTCGCGCCGGTGGCCAGCATCGAACGCATGCTGGTGTCGCTGGCCACGGGGCGCGGCCTGATGCTGGTGGGCGAGCCGGGCACGGCCAAATCCATGCTGTCGGAGCTGCTGGCTGCGGCCATTTCGGGCGATTCGACGCTGACGATTCAAGGCGGCGCCTCGATCACCGAGGACCAGATCAAGTACGGCTGGAACTACGCCTTGCTCATCAACGAAGGGCCGAGTCCGCGTGCGCTGGTGCCGGCGCCGCTCTACCAGGGCATGAACCTGGGCAAGATCGTGCGCTTCGAGGAGATCACGCGTGCGCCGCTCGAGGTGCAGGACTGCCTGCTGGGCATGCTGTCGGACCGGGTGTTGGCGGTGCCCGAGCTGGAGGGCGAGCACGCCATGCTGTACGCCCGCGAGGGCTTCAACATCATTGCCACGGCCAACACGCGCGACCGCGGCGTCAACGAGATGAGCGCCGCGCTGAAGCGCCGCTTCGATTTCGAGACCGTGTTCCCCATCATGGATTTCGACCGCGAGATGGCGCTGGTGCAGTCGGCCTCGACGCGCCTGCTGGCCCAGAGCGGCATTCCCCACACCGTGCCGGCCAACATCGTGGAGCTGCTGGTCACCACCTTCCGCGACTTGCGCGGCGCCAAGGACGCCAACGCCGGCAAGGGCCAGAACTCGGACATGGACAAGCTGACGGCCGTCATGTCGACCGCCGAAGCCGTGAACGTGGCCCATGCCGTGGGCGTGCGCGCCTGGTTCCTGGAGCAGCGCGAAGGCAGCCCGGCCGACCTGGTCGACTGCATCGCCGGCACCGTGGTGAAGGACAACGCCGACGACCGCGCCAAGCTGCGCCGCTACTTCGAGCAAAAGGCCGCGAAGAAGCCCGGCGCGCACTGGCAGGCCTACTACCAGGCCCGGCACCGCCTGCCTTGATGCGTGGGGCTTGTGTGGTGCCGGAGTATGACGGTGTTTCCGATGACAAATCATCGGGATTGGGTGAATACTGCCCAAATGACACGGCCTGGGTAACACGACATGGGGGTGCATGGGCATGACCGTCGTCGATGACGTGCGCCGGTTTCTGGCCGATTTCGATGCGCGCGTGGGCGGGCCTGCCCGGGTGCTGTGGCCGCACACGGCCTGCGAGCTGGATGCCGCCGAAGCCGCGCTGGGCATGCGCCTGCCGCTGTCTTACCGCCGCTTTCTGGGCGAGTTTGGCGGCTGCTGGGCCGGCCTGGACGTGTACGGCCTGCGCAACGACGACCTGTTGCAGTCCACCTCCATGGTGGAGCTGACCCGCGAGTTTCTGGACGACGGCTGGCCCTTGCCGCGGCCGTGTTGCGTGTTCAGCATCGACGGCGCCGGCAACCCGATCTATTTCGATGCCGTGGGGCAGGTGTGCCTGTTCGACCACGACCTGGGCCAAGCCAGCCTGCTGGCGCCCGACTTTGACGCCTTGATGCGAGACGTGCTCACATGAGTCCCAGCAACGGCCCGGCCGGGAACGGCCCCGAACCCCTCATCATCGGTGTGCGCCACCACAGCCCCGCCTGCGCGCGGCTGGTGCAGGCGCGCATCCGCCAGCTCAAGCCGCGCCACGTGCTCATCGAAGGGCCGGCCGACTTCAATGGCCGCGTGGACGAGCTGATGCTGCCGCACCAGCTGCCGGTGGCCATCTACAGCTACCTGTCGTGCGGCACGCTGCACCGGGGCTCGTGGTCGCCGCTGGCTGCGCACTCGCCCGAATGGCAGGCCCTGGTGGAAGGGCAGGCCGCCGGGGCGCAGGTGCGGTTTTGCGACCTGCCGGCCTGGCACCCCGCGTTCTCCGACATGGAAAACCGCTATGCCGACGTGGCCGACGCCGAGCAGGAGCAGGCCGGCGCCACCTACGAGGCGGCCCTGGCCGAGCGCCTGTCGGTGCAGGGCACCGATGCGCTGTGGGACCACCTGTTCGAGGGCCTGACGGCGCCTGAGCAGGTGGACGAGTTGAGCCAGCGCCTGGCCGTGCACTTTGCGCAGCTGCGCGGCGACACCCCGGGCTCGCTGGGCAACCAGCAGCGCGAACAGATGATGGCGCGCTGGCTGGCCTGGGCCGTGCGCGATGCCCTCAGCCAGGGCTGGCGTGGCGGTGCCGACGAGCCCGGCGGCGTGGTGCTGGTCTGCGGCGGCTTTCACGCTCCCATGCTGGCCCGGCTGTGGCCGGGCTGCGATGGCGAGCTGCCCGACACGCCCGCACCCGACGTGCGCCAGATCCGCCTAGCCATGCTGGGTATGGGGGTGTCTGCGTCTGAAGATGAATCGGATCCGCTGGATACTGTGGACGATGAAGCGGTTCACGGCATGCCGCCCGGCCCAGACTTGCCGGCCCTGTCGGGCGTGCCGCTGGACCTGGACGCCGAGCCGCTGCGCCATGGCTCGTTCATCGTGCCCTACAGCTTTGCGCGGCTCGATGCGTTTGCCGGCTATGCCTCGGGCATGGCCTCGCCAGGCTGGTACGAATGGCTGTGGCAAGAGGGGCCGGATGCGGCGGCCAAACAGCTGCTGCTGCGGCTGTCGCGCCGCATGCGCGACAAAAAGCTGCCCCTGTCCACGGCCGACCTGATGGCGGCGCATGGCCGCGCCATGGGCCTGGCGCGTCTGCGCGGCCACGCCTGGCCCTACCGCATCGACTGGCTCGACGCCATGGCTGGTGCGCTGGTGAAAGAGGCGTTGGACGTGCCGCTGCCCTGGACCTACCGCGGGCCGCTGCGGCCCGGCACCGCGCCCGTGCTGGTCGAGGCCATGGACGTGCTGGCGGGCCAGCAGCTCGGCAAGCTGGCACCCGGCACGCCGCAACCGCCGCTGGTGCAGTCGGTCATGGCCGAGCTGGAGGCCCAGGGCCTGCTGCCCCTGCAGGGTCAGCGCCGGCTCAACCTGCTGCAGCCCGAAGACCGGCAGCGCAGCCAGAGCCTGCATCGGCTCAAGCTGTTGGACGTGCCGGGCATCGAACGCACACAGGGCCCTGACCTGGCCCTGTCGGGCGACCCGAGCGAGCACTGGCGGCTGTCCGCGCCGGTGTCGCAAGCTGCGGCCTTGATCGAAGCCGGCGCCTGGGGCGGCACCCTGCGCGACGCCGCACGCGCCAAGCTCGAACACCTGCTGGCCGGTGCCGGGCAGGACATTGTCAAGCTGGCGCGGCTGCTGAACCTGGCCGCCTGGGCAGGGCTGTCCGCCATCAGCCAGCAAGCCATGGACCGGCTGGGCGATGCCGTGAGCCAGGCGCCGCAGCTGGAGCCGCTGGGCGAGGCCCTGGCCACGCTGCACACCATGCTGCGCCATGGCCAGGCCCTGGGCATGGCGCATGCGCCCGTGCTGAAGGTGGTGGTGCAGGCCGGCTTCGACCGCGCCCTGTGGCTGATGGAATTGCCCATGGGCGTGCCGCCCGACCAGATGACGGCCCACATCCAGGCGCACGCCACGCTCAAGCAGATCGTGGCCGATGCGCTGGCCGATGCCGCCCCGGCGCTGCGGGGTGCACAGGGCGCTTGGCCTGTCGGGACAAGCCCGGCCCCGGCCGCCGCCCTGCCTGCTGCGGCCGATCACGCCCTGGCGCAGGCGGCGCAGCAGCTGGCCGCGCGCGCCGTGGCCGTCTGGCAGCGCAAGCTGCGCGACGGCCAGAGCGACCCCGTGAGCCGCGGCGCAGCGCTGGGGGCGCTGGTCGACCTGGCCGACCGTTTCGACATGGGGGCGGTCGACGGCCGCGCCCAGGCGGTGGCGCAGGACTGGGAGCAGCAGGCGCTGGCCTTGCTCGGCACCCTGCCCATGGGCGGGCTGGGCGACGCCCTGGCCGGTCTGCTGGCGCTGGCCCGGCATGCGCTCGAACGCTCGGCCGGCTTTGTGCAGGGCCTGGACGGCCTGGTGCAGAACCTGGATGACGGCGACTTCGTGCTCGCGTTGCCGGCGTTGCGGGGCGCGTTTTCGTGGCTGCCCACGCGTGAACGCGGCGAATTCGCCCAGCAGGTCGCGGCCCTGCACGGCAAAGGCCAGGGCGGCGACTGGCGTCAGCTGCTGGCACGCCTGCCCAGCGAAGCCGGCGTGCTGGCCCTGGCCGAGGCGCAGCGCGACGAGCGCGCCGCCATCGCACGCCTGCGCCACTGGGGCGCTTGGGACCTGGAGCCCATGCCCGCCGACGAGGCGCCAGCCACGGCCGGCGGCCCCGAGCCCCATCCACCCGATGACGGGGGCGCCGGCGTGGGGGCCACGCCGTGCCGCAGCGAAGGGCCGCTCCCGAGTCAGGCACGGCCTCCTCGGGGCGCGCCCAGCATAGGGGCAGCGGACCAGGCGAAGCCGGGGGGCGTGGGAGCAACGCCAACCGTGGGGGAGGCCGGCGCATGAGCCTCACCGTGACCGACCCGCTGGAGCGCTGGCGCCTGCTGCTGGGTGAAGCCGCGCAGGACGCCTGCGGCGGCCTGGGCGCCGATGCCGCTGCGGCCGATGCCGCACTCGACTGGCTGTATGGCCGCGACAGCGACCTGGGCGCGCGCGGCGAGCGCAGTGCCGAGCGCAGCGGCGACATGAGCCCCTCGGCCCTGACCGTGCCCGACTGGATCAACGCCATCCACACGCTGTTTCCGCAGGAGGTGATCGAGCGGCTGGAGACCGACGCCGTCGAGCGCTACGGCATCGATGAAGTGGTGACCAACCTCGAGGTGCTGCAGCGCATCGAGCCCTCGCAGGGCCTGCTGCGCGCCGTGCTGCAGACCAAGCACCTGATGAACCCCGAGGTGCTGGCCGCCGCGCGCGCCATCGTGACCGAGGTGGTGCGCCGCATCATGGAGAAGCTCGCCACCGAGGTGCGCCAGGCCTTTGGTGGCACACGCGACCGGCGCCGCAACTCGCGTCGGCCCATCGCCAGCAACTTCGACTTCAAGCGCACGGTGGCGACCAACCTGCACCGCTACGACCCGGCCAGCGGCCGGCTGTACCTGCAGACGCCGCGCTTCAACAGCCGCACCAAGAAACACACCGACACCTGGGACATCATCTTGCTGGTTGACCAGTCGGGCTCCATGACGGACTCGGTCATCCACTCGGCCGTGATGGCCGCCTGCCTGTGGCAGCTGCCCGGCATGCGCACCAAGCTGGTCGCGTTCGACACCGCGGTGGTGGACCTGACCGACGACGTGGCCGACCCGGTCGAGCTGCTGATGAAGGTGCAGCTCGGTGGGGGCACCGACATCGCCAAGGCCGTGGCCTATGCGCAAGGCCTGGTGAACAACCCCCAAAAAACCGTGGTGGTGCTCATCTCCGACTTCTACGAGGGCGGCAGCGAATACGAGCTGATTCGCCGCGTGAAGGCGTTGACGGCCGAAGGCGTGCGCTTTCTGGGGCTCGCGGCGCTCGATGCATCGGCCAACCCCGTCTACAACCACGAGACCGGCCAGGCCCTGGCCAACGTGGGCGCCAAGGTGGGCGCCATGACGCCCGGCCACCTGGCCGCCTGGCTGGCTGAGCAGGTGCAGGGGTGAGGTGCAGTATGCGTTCAGGCCCGAATCATTCAAATCGGAGGACAAGTGATACTGCGCATGAATTCGGCATCGGTGTCGCCTCACCCGAGTGTGACCAAGCCCGGCAGGGCGCAGGCCTGACCCTGCCAACCCATGCGCGCGAGGCGTGGCCACTGCAGAGCGCCTCGTTGACTGCGGCAGGTGGCCGTCCTCGCGATGAGGCCCTGGGCGCGCCATGAAGACCGTGCGCCACACCCTGCAGGCCGGCCTGCTGATGGCCAGCGCGGCGGCGTGCGCGCAGACCGTGTCGCGCGCCGACTTGCTGGGAGCGCTGTCGCCGCTGGCCGTGGACCAGGGGGTGCCCGCGTACCTGCCCCAAGGCCTGCGCTGCGGCGCCATGCCGTGGCAGCTGGACCACGAGGCCTATGTGCAGCGCCTGGCGCGCACGCCCGTGGCGGACCTGGACCTGTTTGAGCTGGTCTACCTGAAGAACGCCGAAGCCCGGCTGCGCGAACGCTTGCAGGCGGGCGCCAACCCCAATGTGTGCGGCGGTCCCCTGAACGTCAGCCTGCTGAGTTTTGCGGCCGGCACGGGCGATGTGAAGCTGGTGCAACTGCTGTTGGCGCATGGCGCGCACCTGGAGCAGCCCCTCGATGACACCGGCGGATCGGCCTTCATCCAGGCGCTGACGGCCGACCGCTACGACGTGGCCCAGCTGCTCATGGCGCGTGGCGCGGATGTGCACATCACCACGACAGACGGGCGCACAGCCCTGCACGCGCTGGCGAACGCCAACCGGGTCCAAGGCCGCTACCAGCCGGCGCGCGAGCTGGCACTGGCCCGCCGCCTGTTGCAGATGGGCCTGTCGCCCAATGCGCAAGACCGGCAGCCCAACGGCGGCTTCACGCCTGTGGCGCTGGCGGTGGTGTTCAACCAACCCGAGTTGGTGCGGCTGTTCATGGCCCACGGCGCGGACCTGAGCCTGACCGACGCCAAGGGCCGCACGGCGCTTCAACTGGCGCGCCAGCTGGACCGAGGCGCGGTTGCGCGTGCTGGAGGGGCGATGACCACGGCACACCCCGTCGCACGCCATGACCGCCGGGCCGGCCAAGCTCATGCCCCGGTCCGAACCCAAGCCCGACACCGGCCATGCAGGGGGACGCGATGAGCCCGCCGCCGCTGGCCGTGACCGACCCGCTGGAGCGCTGGCGCCTGCTGCTGGGCGAAGCCGCGCAGGACGCCTGCGGCGCGCTGGGCGAGTCGGCCGCTGCGGCCGATGCCGCGCTCGACTGGCTGTATGGCCGCGACAGCGACCTGGGCGCGCGCGGCGAGCGCAGCGTGGGCAGCCGCGACGGCCAGCGCTTTGGCGTGCGCACCGACGACGCCGTGTCGGTGCCCGACTGGATCAACGCCGTGCACCGGCTGTTTCCGCAAGAGGTGATCGAGCGGCTGGAGACCGACGCCGTCGAGCGCTACGGCATCGCCGAGATCGTCACCAACGCCGAGGTGCTGCAGCGGATTGAGCCGTCGCCCAGCCTGCTGCGCGCCGTGCTGCAGACCAAGCACCTGATGAACCCCGAGGTGCTGGCCATGGCGCGGCAGCTGGTGGGCGAGGTGGTGCGCCGCATCCTCGAGCAACTGGCGACCCAGGTGCGTCAGGCCTTCAGCGGCACGCGCGACCGGCGCAAGCCCTCGCGCCGCGCCGTGGCCGCCAATTTCGACTTCAGGCGCACGGTGGCGACCAACCTGCACCGCTACGACCCGGCCAGCGGGCGCCTCTACCTGCAGACGCCGCGTTTCAACAGCCGCAGCAAAAAGCACACCGAGACCTGGGACATCATCCTGCTGGTCGACCAGTCGGGCTCCATGACCGACTCGGTCATCCACTCGGCCGTGCTGGCCGCCTGTCTGTGGGGCCTGCCCGGCATGCGCACGCACCTGATCGCCTACGACACCGAGGTGGTCGACCTGACCGATGACGCGGCCGACCCGGTCGAGCTGCTGATGAAGGTGCAGCTGGGCGGGGGCAACGACGGCGCCAAGGCCGTGGCCTATGCCCAGGGCCTGGTGCGCAACCCGCAGCAGACCGTGCTCGTGGTCATCAGCGACTTTTACGAAGAAGCCTTCGTCGCGCGCGAGATGGTGCGCCGCATGGCGCAGCTCATCGCCGATGGCGCCAAGGTGCTGGGGCTGATGGCGCTCGACGAACACGCGGTGCCCACGTACGACCACGAGGTCGTGCAGGCCATGGCCAACGTGGGCGCCAAGATGGGGGCGATGACGCCGGGTCACCTGGCGGCCTGGCTGGCCGAGCAGCTGCAGGCTTGAAGGTGCGATGCAGTATGGGATTGGCATGACCAAAAATAAATCGGTGGACCCTGCATACACCCGCATGGCGGGTGCCCCGGCCGCAGGTGGCTGTGAAGGAGCCCGGACATGACGGCGATGGCCTTGTCGATCGACGGACAACGCCTGGCGACGGTGTGCTGCGACGGCTTCGACGTCGTCCGTTTTCACCTGCAGGGCACGCGCTCAGACCCCGCCTTTGCCCACGTGCACCTGGGCGCCGGGGGCTTGCTGTGGCTGAACGACGTGACCGTGACGCCGGGCCAGCGCGTGGGCCTGGCGGTGCTCGCCGCTGGGGAGACCGCACCGGCCGGCCAGACGCTGGACCTGCTGTACCCCGATGACGGCCTGGACCAGGACAACCAGGCGGAGGGCGAGGGCTCAGGCCCCATCGAGTTTGACGACCGCGCGGCCATCGACCGTGTGCTGAACCACGTTCGCGGCCTGCCCAGTCACCGCGCCGGCTACCGGTTCGACTGGCTGGACGCCGACGGCACGCGGGTCAGCGGCAGCACGGCGGCAGCGATGCACGGCATCACGTTCTCGGCGGTGTGGAACCGGTTTCACCCGGCGCGCGTGCGGGTGTCCTTGCACACGCACACCCTGGCCAGCGTGGGGCAGCGCCGGCGCAACGACGCAGCGGGGCAAGTGACGCTGGCCCGCGGGGATTTGATGGCCGGCCAATCGGTGAGCGTGACGCTGTCGGACAGCGACAACATGGAGGAGGGCGCATGAACCGCCGCGAAGATTTGCTGGAACTCACGCCGCAGGCCTTGACGGCCTTGGCCAACGCCGGGTTTGTGAAGCGCGCGCAGCGCGAGGTGGCGGCCGGGCAATTGCCCACGCTCAGCATCGACGACCAGGGCGTGGTGACCGCCGTGTTCGACGACGGCGTGGAGACGCGGTTTCCGCCCGGCGTGGGCCTGCACGACGCGCACTGCAACTGCCCCGCCAGCGGCATGTGCCGCCACCGCGTCACCCTGGTGTTGGCTTGGCAGGCGGGGTTTCATACTGAAGATGAGGCTGATTCATCGGAAACGCCTGGTACTGCCTCAGCGGTTGGCGCCGCGTCCACCGAAGCACCCCAGCCAGCTGATGCACCGTCCGCAGAGGCCGGCCAGGGCGGCGCGGTGGCAGGTACAGCGGCGGTGAACCCCGGCGATGCCGATGCGGGGGGCGCACCACCTGCCGCAGGTGCTGCGGGCGCCAAGCCCGCCAGTGCCGGGCTGGCCAGCGCGGGCGGCAAGGCCGCCGCACCCGTCCGCGCGGCAGGAGGAGAGGCCCGGCCAAGAGAGGCCCGGCCAGGTGAGGCCCGGCCAGGTGAGGCCCGGCCAGGCGAGGCCCGGCCAGGCGAGGCCTTCAGCCCCGCCGACTTCGACGACGCGGCCTTGACCACCGCATTGGGCGCCACGGCGCTGGCCCAGGCCACGCGCTTTGCGGCCCAGCAGCCCACGGTGCGCGTGCAGCCCTGGCAGGGCGCCGATGCGCCGCCGCTGGCGCGGCTGCCCATGTGCACGGTGCGCTTTTTCTCGCGCCACAACCTGCAGCTGGCGCGCTGCGACTGCGTGGCGGGCGGCCGCTGCGCTCACGTGGCGCTGGCCGTGTGGGCGTTTCGCCAGGCCAGGCCGGCGCCGGGCGAGGGCGAGCGGGTGCTGACCCTGCGCGGCCCGGTGCCCTTCGGCGCCGTGGCGGCGACGGCGTCCCCCGACTCAGCGCTGCCGGCAGATGCCGTGGCGGCGGTGGCCGGGGCCGAGCCGGCCGCAGCGGTGGTGTCGCCCCGCCGCGCGCGGGGCGCCAAGGCAGGTGCTGGCCTGGACACCGACAGCGCCGAATACGCCATCGTCGATGCGCGTGGCGATGGCTTCGGCCTGCAGTCGCCCGCAGGCCTGCGCGTGCGGGCCGGGCTGGATGCGCTGCTGGCCCAGCTCTGGCTGGAGGGCGCGGCGCAGCCCCAGCTGGCGTTGGCCGGCCGCATCACGGCCCTGCGCGCCGACCTGCAGGAGCTGGGCTGGCAGTGGCTGCTCGATGCGCTGGACGAGCTCGAAGGCCAGCTGCACGCCCTTGCCGCGCGCAGCACGCGCTTCGACCCGTTGCGGCTGGTCGACGTGAGCACCGAGCTGTGGGCGCGCTGGCGCTGTGCCCAGCACCAGTGGCAGCGCGAGAGCCAGCCCGGGCAGGCGGGTGCGGCCAGCGCCGCGGCCCACGAGGCCGTGCCGGCGGCGGAGGTGCTGGGCCGTGGCGTGCGCGGTGAAGTCGCACTTGACCACCTGCGGCTGGTGTCGCTGGGTGGTGCGCTCTGGTCCGATGCGCAGGCCGAAGGGGCCAGCGTCTACCTGGCCGACCCGGACACCCAAAGCGTGCTGGTGCTGGAGCGCGAGTGGCCCAAGGCCGAAGCGGCTGCCGCCACCACGGGCAGCGGCCCGACACCGGTGCCCGCGCCCGGTGCGGCCAGCGCGTCCGTGGCGCAAACCAGCCTGCTGCAGCGCCGCGTCGTCAACGTGCCGCTGCGCCAGCTGCTCGACAGCCAGATCGTCACCAAGGCCGCCAAGCGCCGCGCCAACGGCGCCGTCGACATCGGGGGCAACAAGCGCCAGACCGGTGTGCTGCCGCTGTCGGCCACGGCCTGGAACGAGCTGGCCCCGCCGCTGGCCCAGCCCGATGTGCAGTCGCTGGACGCCCACCTGCGTCAGCAGGTGCCGCCCTTCGTGGCGCCGCGGCATGCGGCCACGGGTGCGGCCGCCGGCGTGTCGGGCCACCTGCACGTGGTGCGCCTGGCCGATGCCGAGTTGCAGCACTGGTGGTGGGACGGCGCGCGCCAGACCGTGCACGCCGTGTGGACCCAGGCCACCGTGATGACCCACGAGGCCGTGCTGGCCGGCGATGGCGACCCCGACACCGCCGAACGCCCCGCCGTGCTGCATGTGCAGCTCGCCTACCAGCCCGAGTCCCCGGGGGCCGTGGACGGGCTGGCGCGCGCGCTGGCCGGAGAATGGGGCGCCGTGCAGGCGGTGGCCGGGCCCGCCTGGCGGGCCCAGGGCGAGGTGCGCCTGCAGGCCACGGCCATCGTCTGTGCCCAGCGCGCGCTGGCCCTGGCGGCGCAGCCTGTGGCGCCGCAAACCATGCCCAGCGCCGAGGCGGGCGACGACGAGGACCTGCGCGCCCTGGCCCTGCAGAACGGCCTGCACCACCTCAGCGTGCTGTTGCGGGACGGCATGCGCCATCAGGGCGGCAGCTGGTCGCAGAGCGCGGCCGAGCACGCGCAGCTGTTGCGCCGCGCCGGCTTTGCCCAGGCCGCCCAGGCCCTGACCGCCTTGCCGGGGCTGGCCCTGGGGGCCAACCGCGAGGCGGTGCTGCCGCGCGTCACCCAGCTGGCCCTGCTGCTGCGGCAGCTGCAGGCCTGAGGCGTCGACCAGGGCCGGCCACCAAGGAAGACCCTGAGCGGCTGCGAGCGGCCCTGGCCTGTGCGCAAGCTGAACACCTGCTGAGGTGCCCCGCAGGCAAGGCGGCGGCTCAGATCATGGCGTCACCGACGCATGTCTTCATCCAGTATGGTGCCACTTCCGTTTCATGTTGAATGGGAAGTGGCTCATACCCCTTCAACCATCACAGTGGTCGCCCCACCGGCGTCTGGAACGCGCCCGGCTGCGCGTGGGCGGTGCGCTGGGGCTGGTCGATGGGCCGGCGGCCGGCGCCGTGGGCGATTGGTGGGTGCCCACCGCGCGCTGAGGCCTGTGTGTGATGGACCAGCAGCCGGGTTCTGTACGAGCCGGCTTGCGCGCTGCAGTTCACCGCCTTAGCCTGTGCGGCCGCCGAAGACGGAGCGTAGAGGCCCGCCACCTCGGCAGGGCTGCCAGCAGCGCTATCGGCACGGCTGCGGGACGCTCATGCGGCCAGCGGCGCGCCGACCGCCTCTCTGTATCCGCATGCCAGCGCCGTGTCGCGCGCGGCTCATTCGTCCGGGGAAATCGGCCTTGTATTAATGCTCATTTTGAGAATAATGAACACACCTTCACCCCACGAGACCCTGAGCATGTCCATCAAATCCGTGCAGTTCGATCAGCCCCTGATCTCGTCTCTGGGGGCGTCCGGCGCCGCCACGGGCGCGGCGTGCAGCATCGGCGAAGCCTGGGCGCGTGTGCCGCCCGACCTGAGTCCGGCCGAGCAGCAGCAGGCCAAACAACGCATCCACGCCTTGCTCGAGCAGCACAACGCCGTGCTCGTCACCCACTACTACGTGGATGGCCCGCTGCAGGACCTGGCGCGCGAAACCGGCGGCTGCGTGGGCGATTCGCTGGAGATGGCGCGCTTTGGCGCCGCGCACCCGGCCTCCACGCTGCTGGTGGCGGGCGTGCGCTTCATGGGCGAGACGGCCAAGATCCTGAGCCCCGACAAGCGCGTGCTGATGCCCGATGGCGACGCCACCTGCTCGCTGGACCTGGGCTGCCCGGCCGATGCGTTCAGCGCCTTTTGCGACGCCCACCCCGACCGCACCGTGGTCGTCTACGCCAACACCAGCGCCGCCGTGAAGGCGCGGGCGGATTGGGTGGTGACCTCGTCCATCGGCGAGCAGATCGTGGCGCACCTGCACGCACGCGGCGAAAAAATCCTCTGGGCGCCCGACCGTCACCTGGGCCACTACATCCAGCAGCAAACCGGCGCCGACATGCTGCTGTGGAACGGCGCCTGCGTGGTGCACGACGAGTTCAAGGCCAGCGAACTCGCGGCGCTCAAGCGCGAGCTGCCGCAGGCGGCCGTGCTGGTGCATCCCGAGGCCCCGGCTGCCGTGGCGGCGCTGGCCGACGTGGTGGGCTCGACCACGCAGCTGATCGCCGCCATCGACCGCTACCCGACCGACACCTTCATCGTCGCCAGCGACCGCGGCATCCTGTACGAGATGGGCGCACGCCACCCGGACAAGCGCTTTTTGCCGGCACCCACGGCCGGGCAGGGCGCGGCCTGCAAAAGCTGCGCCATGTGCCCGTGGATGGCCATGAACAGCTTGGCCGGCATCGAGCAAGCCCTGCGGCACGGCCACGGCGAGATCACGCTGGACGCCGCGCTGGCACAGGCCGCGCGCCAGCCCATCGAGCGCATGCTGCAGTTCGCCGCCGAGCGCGGGCAGCGCGTGCGCACCAGCGGCAGCCACGAGCAGGACGCCAGCCTGTTCACGCACCACGGCGTGGCCTGAGCCATGGCGGATCTCCACACCCCCTCCCGCGAGCCAGTTCGGCACGGCGATGTCCTGGTCATCGGCGCGGGGCTGGCCGGTCTGTCCGTGGCGCTGTCGCTGCCCGCCCACCTGCGGGTCACCGTGCTGAGCAAAGGGCCGCTGCAGGCCTGTGCCAGCGCCTGGGCGCAAGGCGGCATCGCGGCCGTGCTGGACCCGGCGGATGACCTCGAATCCCACGTGCAGGACACCCTGGTGGCCGGCGCCGGCCAGTGCGACGAGGCCGTGGTGCGGGCCATCGTGGCCCAGGCGCCGGGGGCCATCGCCTGGCTGCGCAGCCTGGGCGTGGACTTTGACCGGGACGAGGGCGGCCAGGCCCTGCACCTCACGCGCGAAGGCGGGCACAGCCACCGGCGCATCGCGCACGTGGCCGACCGCACCGGGCAGGCCGTGCACGCGGCGCTGCTGCAGGCCTGCCGTGCGCGCGCCCACATCGAACTGTTGGAAGGGCACGCCGCGCTGGCGCTGGTGACCGCCGGCGAGGCCGAGGGCGCGCGCTGCCTGGGCGCCCGGGTGCGCCAGCCCGGTGGCGAGGTCGTGCGCTGGCAGGCCGCGCACACCGTGTTGGCCACGGGCGGCCTGGGTCAGCTGTTCGCCAGCACCACCAACCCCGATTGCGCCACCGGCGATGGCGTCGCCATGGCCTGGCGCGCGGGCTGCCGCGTGCAAGACCTGGAGTTCATCCAGTTCCACCCCACGGCCCTGCAGGTGCAGGGCCGCGCCGTGGGGCTGGTGACCGAGGCGCTGCGCGGCGAAGGCGCGCTGCTGCGCCTGCCCGACGGCACGCGCTTCATGCCGGCGCATGACGCGCGCGCCGAGCTGGCGCCGCGCGACGTCGTGGCCCGCGCCATCTGGCACGAGATGCGCAGCCGCGGCCTGCCGCATGTGCTGCTGGACATTTCGCACCGGCCACGTGATTGGCTGCAGCGCCATTTCCCAGGGGTGATGCAGCTGTGCGCTGCGCATGGCCTGGACCTCGCGCAGGCGCCCATTCCCGTGGCGCCGTGCGCGCACTACGCCTGCGGCGGCGTGCGCGCCACGGTAGCGGGCCGCACCGACCTGCCGGGGTTGTATGCCGTGGGCGAGGTGGCCAGAACCGGCCTGCATGGCGCCAACCGCCTGGCCAGCAACTCGCTGCTCGAATGCGTGGTCATGGGCCGTCAGGCCGCCCGGCACCTGGTGGGCGAGCTGGCGCCAAAGCCGCATGCCGAGGGCTCGGGCGAGCCGCGTCTGCAGGCTGATCAGCTGGCCGCGCCCTGGCCTGACGTGCAGGCCATGCCAGACCCCGCATGCCCGGGGCGCTCGTCATCGCCCGAACCGGCGGCGCCTCAGGGCGACGCGGGCGGGGCACCCAGGGCCACCTCAGCCGGATGGGTCGAGCCGGGCGCTGCCAGCGTGGGCACAGGGCCCAGCCTGCAGGCCTTGCGCCAGCTGATGAACGCCGTGGCCGGCATTCAGCGCAACGCGGTGGACCTGGCCGCTGCTGCGGCCCAGCTCGCAGCCTGGCAGGCGCAGCTCGCCGAGGGCGAGCACCTGGCGGTGCATGCACCCGGTGACCCTGGGGCGGCTCAGGTCGGGGGCCAAGGCGTGGGGCCAGTCGTGCTGGGGCCGGACGCCGCCGTGCGCCACGCACTGGACGTGTGTCAGCTCATTGTCAGCGCGGCGCTGCAGCGCCGGCACAGCTGCGGTGCGCATGCGCGCAGCGACGAGCCCGGTGAATCGTTGGTGGCGGGTGATGCCATCAATCCGCAGTATGCAGCCACTGCCGTTCATTGAACAACGGCGGCGGTGCTGTACTGCCTTTCGACGTCTCGTGGGGGCTGAGGCGTGCGGTCAGCGCAGGGCGTGGCTCAGCGCTTGCGCCAGGTCGGCCTGCAGGTCGGCCGTGCGCTCCAGGCCCACGGCAAAGCGGATGAGGTGGCCCGGCGTCAGCGTGGTGGGCAGGCTGCGCATCTCGTCCAGGTGGTAGGGCACGACCAGGCTGATGGGGCCGCCCCAGCTGTAGCCCAGGCGGAACAGGCGCAGCGCATCGCAGAACGCATCGACCTGGGCCGGGCTGCAGCCGGGGTCCAGCATCACGCTGAACAGGCTGGCCGCCGCGCCGCTGTCGTCGCCCGCATCGGCCCGCGCCTGGGCCGGGGCACACAGCCGGCGCCAGTGGTCGTGCCCGGGCGAGCCCGGCAGCGCGGGGTGCAGCACCTGCACGAACGCCGGCTGCTGGCTGGCCCAGCGCGCCAGGGCGCGCGCGCTGCGGTCGGCTGCGCCGTAGCGCAGGTGCACCGTGGGCAGGCTGCGCAGCACCATTTCGACGTCGTTCATGCCCACGCCCAGGCCCAGGCGCATGTGGGCGAGCTTGAGCTTTTTGTGCAGCAGCGCATCGCGTGTGGTCACGCTGCCCATGAGCACGTCGCCGCCGCCGCTGGGGTACTTGGTCAGCGCGTGGGCCGAGATGTCGGCCCCCCAACCGTCGCCGAAATCGAACGGGTTGAAGGCGATGCCGGCGCCCCAGGTGTTGTCCAGCGCGGTGGTCACGCCGCGCTCGCGGCAGATGCGGGCGAGCGCCGGCAGGTCGGGGAACTCCAGCGTCACCGAGCCGGCGGCCTCCAGCCAGACCAGGCGGGTTTTGTCGCTGATGCGCGCGGCCAGGTCGTCCGGGTTCATGGGGTCGTAGAACTGGTGCGTGATGCCCCAGTTGCGCAGCTCGCCCTCGGCCAACGACTTGTTGGGGCCATAGGCGTTGTCGGGCATCAGCAGCTCGTCGCCGGCCTTGAGCAAGGCCATGGGCACCAGCGCCAGCGCGGCCAGCCCGCTGGGCACCAGCAGCGTCTGCAGGCCACCTTCCAGCGCGCAGATGCGCTCTTCGAGCAGAAAGCTCGTGGGCGTGCCGTGCAGGCCGTAGGTGTAGCCCGACTTGTCCATCCAGGTGGTGTCGCGCATGGCGGCCACGCTGTCGAACAACACTGTCGAGGCCTTGTGGACGCCAAACGTGGGCGCGGCGAACACCGTGGGCGGCTGGTAGGGGTGGTGAATCAGCTCGGTGGCGCTGGCCGGTTGTGCATGCAGCGGCGCGTGTGGCTTGGGCAAGGCGGGGGATGGGGTATCGCTCATGCGGACAATGGTAACGGGCGAGACACCGGGGTGCGAGGCGGGTGGGCAGGGCGTGTGCGCGTCCGCCGGGGCGCAGCAGGTGATACTCGGTGACCATCTTGGCCGCGTCGCACCGTCCCCGAGCCAGCATGCGCAGGCCGGGGCGCGGTGGGCGTGCCAGGCAAGCAACACGAAGGGGTCGACATGGTGGAGTTGTTGGCACTGGTCGGTGTCGCGGTGCTGTGGGTGCTGGTGCGCCGGCTCACGACGCGCGTGCGCCAGCTGGAAGAATCGCTGCGCCTCCTGCAGCAGGCCCAGGCCTGGACCGCGCTGCAGGACCCGGCGGAGGCGGCGTCGCCAGCTGCATCGGCTGCGGCATGGGGCGTGACCGCGGCGCCGCCGTCGCCCAGCGCGGCCACAGCTTCCGGGACACCCGCGACGGCGGTGCCGGTGGGTGCAGCGGCCGACGCCGCGCCTGCCTGGGGCCTGACAGGACCTGTTCCTGGTCCAGAGGCCATCCCGAGGCCTGACGTTGCGCCCGCCAGCCGCGGCGCTGCGCGCCCGCCTGTCGCGCCGCCGGCCGACGAGTTGTTCGACTGGGACGGCCCTGCGGCCAGCCCCGACCCCGCAGAAGCCGCCGAGCCCAGCGTGCTGGCCCGCGCGGGCCTGGCGATCAAGGCCTGGTTCTCGACCGGCAACGTGCCCGTCAAGGTGGGCATGCTGGTGCTGCTGGCCGGTGTGGCGGCCCTGCTGCGCTACGCCAGCGGCCAGGGCTGGGTGAACGTGCCGATCGCCTGGCGGCTGGTGGGCGTCAGCGCGCTGGCGTTGGGCGGCCTGGCCCTGGGCTGGCGCCAGCGCGCCAGCCGGCCCGTGTTTGCCCAGGCGCTGCAGGGCGGGTCGCTGGGCATGGTCCTGCTGGTGGTGTTCGCGGCCTTCAAGCTGTATGGCCTGCTGGGGGCCGGTGTCGCGCTGGGCCTGTCGGCTCTCCTCATCGGGGCGGTGGCGGTCATGGCGGTGCGACAGAACGCGCTGAGCCTGGCCATGCTCAGCGTGGCGACCGGGTTCCTCGCGCCCATCTGGCTGTCCAGCGGCAGTGGCAACCACGTGGCGCTGTTCTCGTACTACGCGCTGCTCAACGCGGGCATTTTCGCCATGGCCTGGCAGCGCGCCTGGCGCTGGCTCAACCTGATGGGCTTTGCCTTCACCTGGGGCATCGGCACGCTCTGGGGCGTGCTGCAGTACACGCCGGCCAAGTTCGCCAGCACCGAGCCCTTCCTGGTGCTGTTCTTTGCTTTTTACCTGGCGCTGCCCGTGCTGTTCGCACGCCGGGCCACGGCGCGTGAGGGCGACCGGCTCGACGCCTGCCTGCTGTTCGGCACGCCGCTGATCGCCTTTGCCCTGCAGGCGGTGCTGCTCGAGGGCAAACGCCTGCCGCTCGCGCTGTGCGCGGTGGCCGTGGCGGCCCTCTACGGCGTGCTGGCCAAGGCCCTGTGGGGTCGGCCGCGCCACGCGGACCTGGCCCGGGTGCATGCCGTGCTGGGCGTCGCCTTTGCCACGCTGGCGGTGCCGCTGGCGTTCTCGTCCAGCGTCACGGGCTGCGTGTTCGCGCTGGAGGGCGCGGGCCTCATCTGGCTGGGCCTGACGCAGGGGCGCAGGGGGCCGCAGGCCGGGGGCGCCGGGCTGCAGCTGCTGGCCGCCGTGGCGGTGCTGGATGCGCTGAGCCAGCCCGCGCTCGCGTCCACGCCGGTGTTCAACGCCGGCTTCATGAGCTTGCTGTTGCTGGCGCTGGCTGGGTTGACCAGCGCGTGGCTGTACCGCAGGGCCTCGGGCCTGCAAGCTGCAGCCACAGCCCGTCGCGACCGCGGGGCGAGCCCCGCCGCGCAGGACGCAGCGCCCACCTGGGCGGCCGCGGTCGCCTATGGCTGGGGTCTGGCGTGGTGGCTGCTGATGGGCCTGCGCGAGATCGAGCGGTTTGTGGCTGCCGACGGGCTGTGGCCCGCCAGCCTGGTGTGGCTGGGTGCCACCGGCTGGCTGGCGGCCGAGGTGCACGCGCGCCGGCCGGCCGCAGCCCTGCGCTGGACCAGCCTGGCGGCCGTGCTGGCGGCCTACCCGCTGGCCCTGGCCCAAGGCACGCCGTTGTGGGGCTGGCCCGTGATCGCCTGGCTGGTTGCTGCGGCGCTGACCCTGCGCAGCCTGGCCTGCCTGGGCCCAAGTCCCGCCGACACGACATCGGCTGCCGCCGATCGGCAGGTGGCTGCAGCCCAGCTGGCCTGGGCCTGGTTGCCGCCCACCCTGGTGTGCCTGTCGCTGCCGCGCTGGTTTTCCGCCGCCCCGGGCGACTGGCCGCTGGTGCTGTTCGCGCTGCCCTGGCTGGCGGCTGCGGCGCTCGCGCTCTGGCGCTGGTCGTGGCTCGGCTGGCCCCAGGCTGGGCGACTGCCGGGCTGGCGCCATGTCTACCTGGGCGGCACCTTCGCGCTGCTGGCCGTGTGGTGGTGGCTGGCCCTGGGCAGCGCGGGCGACACACTGCCCTGGCCCTGGGTGCCGGTGCTCAACCCGCTGGACCTGGCGCAGCTGGCCGTGTTGGCGTTGCTGGGATGCTGGTGGGGGCGCGCCGACGCACCCGAGCCCCTGGCTCGTTGGCGCGCAGGCGGCCTGGCCGGCGCGGCCTGTGTGCTGATCACGGTGGTGACGCTGCGGGGCACGCACCACTGGGGCCACGAGCCCTGGTCGCTGCAGCTGCTGGGCAGCAGCCTGGCGCAGTCGTGCCTGACGGTGCTGTGGAGCGTGCTGGGCGTGGGCGGCTGGGTGCTGGGCTCGCGCCGTGGCCACCGCGTGCTGTGGCTGGCGGGCGCCGTGCTCATGGGCGTGGTGCTGCTCAAGCTGCTGCTGATCGATCGGCAGAACCTGGGCGACCTGCTGGGCATCGGTGCCTTCATCGCTTACGGCTTGCTGTGCACGGCCGTGGGCTGGCTGGCGCCGGCGCCGCCCAAGGCCGCATCGGCAGACGACGCAGGCGAGGAGCCCGGGCGCGCGCAGGCGGCGCCCGGCGGCCCTGGCTGAGGGCCCAGGTTGGTGCATGGGGCGCAGGGCATGGGGTAAGGTCGGCCATCTCGTGGGGCAGCAAGGAAGCCGAATGATTCGATCGATGACCACCTGGGCGGCCGTGGCCGGCCTGACCTTCACCACCGCCGCGTGGGCGCAGTCCGGCGGCCTGCCGAATCTGGCCGAATTGGGCGGCCAGATGCATGCCGCGGCCCAGGTGTGCGGCCACCATTCGGCCGACGAACTGCAGAAGATGAAGGCGGCGCAGAAGGCGCAAAGCCTTCAGCAGGGTGTGTCGGCCGAGGCGTTCGACGCCGGCTTTCAAAAAGGCTTGGACGATGGCCTGGCGAAATTCAAGCCCCTGTCGGCCGCCCAGAAGAGCCAGACCTGTGCGCAGCTGAAGGCCTTGTCCCAGGTGAAGCTGCCGCAGCGATGAGGCCAGTGATCCCCAAGGCCTTCGCCTGACCGCTTACCCGCGGTCAGGGCGGCGATTCTGGCCGACTGATTCAAGCTTTGAAAGGGGTATCAGGCAGTTTCCGTTCAATACAAAACGGCAACAGCTCCATACTCTTGTGCATCACACTTCGGCCTCGAGCGCCTCGATCTGGGTGCTGGCGTCCAGCCAGGCTTCTTCGGCGGCGACCAGCTCGTCGCCAATCGCCTTCAGGCGCCTGCCGGCCTCGGCCATGGCGTCGGGGCTGGGGTTGTCCAGCAGCGATTGCTCCAGCGTCGCCTGTTCCGACTGCAGCGCGGCCATGCGCGCCTCGGCCGCGGCCAGCGCCTTTTTGTGCGGGCGCAGCTGGGCGGCCAGTTCCTGGCGGCGCTGGGCCGCGAGCTTGCGGCGTTCGCCGCCCGACAGGCCGTCGTCGATGGCAGGCGCCTGCGCGCTGACAGCCGGCGCCGCCGCGGGACTGGCGCTGCCGGCGAGCTTGGCGGCTTCGCGCTGACGCTTGGCCTCCTCGAGCAGGTAGCGCTGGTAGTCGTCCATGTCGCCGTCGTAGGGCTTGACGCCGCCCTGGGCCACCAGCCAGAAGTCTTCGCAGACGGCGCGCAGCAGCATGCGGTCGTGGCTGACCAGCAGCACCGTGCCGTCGAAATCGTTCAAGGCCATGGCCAGGGCTTCGCGCGTCGCCAGGTCCAGGTGGTTGGTGGGTTCGTCCAGCAGCAGCAGGTTGGGGCGCTGCCACACGATCATGGCCAGCACCAGGCGGGCCTTTTCGCCGCCGCTGAAGCTGCCCACGGACTGCATCACCTGGTCGCCCGTGAAGTTGAAGCTGCCCAGGTAGTTGCGCAGGTCCTGCTCGCGCGATTCGTTGGCCGCGGGCGCGCCCTGGGCGGCCAGGTCGCGGGCCAGCCGCGTCATGTGGGCCAAGGCGTGGTCGTCGGGGCGCAGCACGTCCAGCTCTTGTTGAGCGAAGTAGCCCACCGTCAAGCCCTTGCCCTCGGTGAACTGGCCCGCCAGCGGCGCCAACTCGTGCGCGATGGTCTTCACCAGCGTGGACTTGCCCTGGCCGTTGGCCCCCAGGATGCCGATGCGCTGACCGGCCAGCACCGAGCGGTTGATGCCGCGCAGGATGGTGGTGGGAGCGCCGTCAGCTGACGCCGGCGGGTAGCCGACGGCGGCATCGGTGATGGCCAGCATGGGGTTGGGCAGGTTGGCCGGCTCGCGGAAGGTGAAGGTGAAGTCGGCCTCGGCCAGCACGGGGGCGATCTTTTCCATGCGCTCGAGCTGCTTGACGCGGCTTTGCGCCTGCTTGGCCTTGGTTGCCTTGGCCTTGAAGCGGTCGATGAACTTCTGCAGGTGCGCCATCTTCTCCTGCTGGCGATCGAACGCCGCCTGCTGCAGCAACAGCTGCTGCGCACGCAGCTCCTCGAACTTGCTGTAGTTGCCGCCGTAGCGGGTGAGGCGGCCTTGCTCGATGTGCACGGTGACGCGCGTGACGGCGTCCAGGAACTCGCGGTCGTGGCTGATGACGATCAGCGTGCCGGGGTAGCGGCCCAGCCAGCCTTCCAGCCACACCAGCGCGTCCAGGTCCAGGTGGTTGGTGGGTTCGTCGAGCAGCAGCAGGTCGCTGGGCGCCATGAGCGCGCGGGCCAGCTGCAGGCGCATGCGCCAGCCGCCCGAGAAGCTGTTCACGGGGTGGTCCAGCTCGGCCACCTGAAAGCCCAGGCCCAAGATCAAGGCCTGGGCGCGCGCGCTCGCGTCGGCCGCGCCGGCATCGAGCAGGTCGCTGTGGGCCTGGGCGATCGCCATGCCATCGCCCTGGGCCTCGGCGGCGCGCAGGGCGGCGTTCAGCCGCGTCAGCCGCGTGTCGCCGTCCAGCACGAACTGCGTGGCCGATTCGTCGGTTTCGGGCATGTGCTGCGCCACCTGCGCCATCTGCCAGCCGCTGGGGATCTGGAAATCGCCCGAGTCTTCGTGCAGGTCGCCCGCCAGCAGGGCAAACAGGCTGGACTTGCCGGCGCCGTTGCGCCCGACCAGGCCGACTTTCTCGCCGGGGTTCAGGGTGAGCGACACGTCGTCCAGCACGACTTTGGTGCCGCGGCGCAGCGTGATGTGAGAGAGGGAAATCATGGGCCTGAGGCAGCTGCGGCGGACAAGGGCGTCCAACGGGGCGAGGGGGAGGAGGGCGCAGCCAAAGCCCTCGATTATCCCTGCTGAGGGCCGCCGCACTGCCTGGACGCATGCCGCGGCCCATGCGGCCGACCCGGCACCGATGCGCGGTGGCCCGTGTGTGCGGCAGCCGTCACCGGCCGGGCAGGGCGCCGAGCAGGACCTGGGGGAGCGGCCCGGTGCGCGTCAAGCGGCCCGATATGCAAAAACCACATGTCGTTGTGCGCGATTGTTCGTTCACAGGATGCGGCGCGGCGCGAAGAATCCGTGGCCATGTACCCGTCTGCGTCGCTCTCCGAGCCATCGCCAAGGCGGGGTACCCGTTGTCTGTCTCCTTTCTTGCCCAAGGTTCGCACCATGCCCCACGCTGCTTCCACTCCGACCCGCGATGCCGGTCGCACGCCGTTTCAGGCCCTGGGGGTGCTGGTGCTGGCCTGGTTGTCCAGCTGGAACAGCCTGGCCTGTGACCCCGAGGTGGACATCCACCTCTACCCCTTCTTCTGAGGGGCGCCACGCGCTTGCACGGGCGCCCGGGCTGATGGCCCGGTTGCCGTGCGATCCGCAGGCGCCGCTCTGTCTCCCGGCCTGCCCTGGTGCGGGCTTTCCCTGGCTTGTCGTTTCGCTTCCTGCCCATGCTGTTCACCCGTCGCCACCTGCTGGCCGCCCTGTCTTCCACGTCCGCACTGGGCCTGTCCATTGCGCCCCTGGCCACCGCGGCCGCGGCAACCCCGGCGTCTGCCGCCAGCCCGCACTTCGGGGGTGTGCTCAACGTGGCCGTGTCGCCCGAGCCCACCCTGCTGACCTCGGCCTTCATCACCACGATGAACATCGGCCAGGTGTCCAGCAAGGTGCTGGAGGGGCTGGTCGCCTATGACCTGGACCTCAAGCCCGTGCCGGCGCTGGCCACCTCCTGGGCCACCGCGCCCGATGGCAAGACCATCACCTTCAACCTGCGCAAGGGGGTGAAATGGCACGATGGCAAGGATTTCACGGCCGCCGACGTGGCTTTCACGCTCAAGGAGGTGTGGCAAAAGCTGCACCCCTTCGGCCGCGCCGCCTTCGCCAACGTGCAAGAGGTGCTGACGCCCGATGCCCACACCGTGGTGCTCAAGCTCAGCGCGCCCGCGCCTTACCTGCTGAACTACGCCAACACCTATGGCGCGCAGATCCTGCCCAAGCACCTCTACGAGGGCAAGGACGTGCTGACCCACCCGGCCAACAACGCGCCCATCGGCACCGGGCCCTTTGTGTTCAAGGAGTGGGTCAAGGGCAGCCACGTGCGGCTGGAGCGCAACCCGCAGTACTGGGGCAAGGACGCCCAGGGCAAGCAGCTGCCGTACCTGGACGGCATCGTGTTCCGCTTCCTCCCCGATCCGGCGGCGCGCGCCGTGGCGCTGCAGGCCGGCGAGCTGGACGTCGCCCTGGGCTCCAGCATTCCGGTGACCAGCCTGGCCAACTTCAAGGACCCCAAGCGCTACACCATCAACCTGGACGACGGCCGCTACCTGTCGACCATCTTCCTCACGCAGTTCAACGTGCGCCGCCCGCAGCTGCAGGACAAGCGCGTGCGCCAGGCCTTTGCCCACGCCATCGACCGCAATGCCCTGCTCAAGGTGGTCTACCTGGGCTACGGCAAGGCGGCCACCGGCCCCATCCCATCGTCCGTGGTGCAGTACTACACGCCGAATACGCCCCAGTACGCGTTCGATTTGAAAAAGGCGGGCGAGCTGCTCGATGCCGCGGGCCTGAAGAAGGACGCCAAGGGCGTGCGGCTGAAGGTCAACCTCGACTACGACACCGGCAGCAACCGCGCGGCCGAGTTCATCAAGCAATCGCTGGCGCGTGTCGGTGTGCAGGTCAACCTGCGCACGGGCGACACCGCGACCTTCCTGCGCCGCATCTTCACCGAGCAGGACTACGACCTCATGGTGTCCAGCCTGCACCGCCTGCCCGACCCCACGCTGGGCGTGCAGCGCCTGTTCTGGACCAAGAACATCGTCAAGGCGCCCTGGACCAATGGCTCGGGCTACAGCAACCCCAAGCTGGACCAGATCATGGAGGCCGCCGCCGTCGAGGCCGACGCCGCCAAGCGCACGCAACTCATCCACGAGTGGCAGCGCATCGCCCAGGAAGACCTGCCGCTGATCGACCTGATCGAGCCGACCTGGGTCACCGTGTCCACCGCGCGGTTCCACACAACCATGCGCCAGGGCGACGGCCTGTTCGCCTCGTACGCCGACGCCTGGCTGCAGCCCAAGACGCCATGAGCGAGGTGCTGGACCTTCCGCGCGAACCCCTGGCCGGGGTGCCGGGTGCGCCGGCGCGCCCGGCCGACGGGGCGCCGCGCGCGCTGCCGGCGGTGCTGGGCACCGCGCTGCGGCGTGCGGCACCGCGCGTGCTCTCGCTGCTGCTGGTGGTGCTGGGCATTGCGGTGCTCAACTTCTTCATCCTGCAGCTGGCCCCGGGCGACGTGGTGGATGTGCTGGCCGGCGAGGCCGGCGGTGCCAGCCCCGAATACATGGCCCTGCTGCGCGAGCGCTTCGGCCTGGATGCGCCCTGGCACGTGCAGCTGCTGAACTACCTGGGCCAGCTGCTGACGCTGGACCTGGGCTTTTCGTTCCGCCACAACATGCCCGTGGTCGACCTGGTGGCCGCACGCCTGCCGGCCACCTTGCTGCTGATGCTGTCGGCCCTGGGCCTGGCGCTGGTGCTCGGGGTCCTGCTCGGCGTGTCGGCGGCGCGCAAGCCCGGCGGCGCCTGGGATGCCACCTTGTCCGTGGTGGGGCTGGTGTCGTACGCCTTGCCCACCTTCTGGCTCGGCCTCATGGCCATCGTGCTGTTTGCCGGCCACCTGGGCTGGCTGCCGTCCAGCGGCATGGTCGACCTGTCGGCCGACCACAGCGGCTGGGACCACGTGCGCGACGTGGCCGCGCACACCGTGCTGCCGGCCTCGGTGTTGGCCACCTTCTACATCGCCGTGTACGCCCGCCTGGTGCGCGCCGCCATGGTCGAGCTGCAGGGTGCCGATTTCGTGCGCACGGCCCGCGCCAAGGGCGCCAGCGACGCGCGCGCGCGCTGGCGCCACGCCTTCCGCAACGCCTTGCTGCCGCTGGTCACCATGGTCGGCTTCCAGACCGCGTCGCTGCTCAGCGGCGCCGTCCTGGTCGAGTCGGTGTTCGACTGGCCCGGCCTGGGCCGGCTGACGTTCGAGTCCATCCAGGCGCGTGATTTCAACCTGCTGCTCAGCATCCTGTTCCTCAGCTCGCTGCTGGTGGTGGCCGTCAACCTGGTGGTGGATCTGCTCTATGGCTGGCTGGACCCGCGCGTGCGGGTCGAGGGGGATGCATGAAGCAGTCCGCACACACCGATGGGAGTAACCACCCCTTGCCGATGAATCGGAATCGGAAACTGGCCCATACCTCTGTAAGCGATGCGGAGTTGACGCGCTCTGTGGGCGGTCGCGCCGCCAGCCGCATCCGCGCTGCCTGGGCGGGCTGGCGGCACAGCAGCTGGAGCCTCCAGCTCGGCAGCCTGCTGTTGCTGCTGGTGGCGGCCGTGGCTGGCCTGGGGCCGTTGCTGTTTCCGGGCGACCCCTGGGCCATGGCCGGGCCGCCCATGCTGTGGCCGGGCGATGACCCCGCGTTTCCGCTGGGCACCGACATCATGGGACGCGACCTGGCCACCGGGCTGGTGTCCGGCGCCAAGGTGTCGCTGCTGGTGGGGGCCGTCAGCACGCTGATGGCCAGCGTGGTCGGGGTGCTGGTCGGCGCGCTGGCCGGCTTCCATGGTGGCCTGGTCGATCGCGTGCTCATGCGCGTGGTCGAGCTGTTTCAGATCGTGCCGCATTTCGTGCTCGCCGTCGTGCTGGTGGCGGTGTTCGAGCCCTCGGTCACCACCGCCATCGTGGCCATTGCCGTGGTGTCGTGGCCGGCCACGGCCCGGCTGGTGCGCAGCGAATTCCTGAGCCTGCGCGAACGCGAATTCGTGCTGGCCGCCCGCACGCTGGGCATGGGCGACCTGCGGCTGATCGCCACGCAGCTGTTGCCCAACGCCTTGCCGCCCGTGCTGGTGGTGGCGCTGCTGTCGGTCGCCACGGCAATCCTGACCGAGGCGTCGCTGGCCTTTCTGGGCCTGGGCGACCCCAACGTGATGAGCTGGGGCACGCTGATCGGCGCCGGCCGCGAGCAGATCGTGGACGCCTGGTACGTGTGCGCCTTGCCGGGCGCGGCCATCGTGGTCACCGTGCTGGCCATCAACCTGGTCGGCGAAGGCCTGACCGACCGCTTCAACCCACGCCTGAGCCGGAGGTGAACCATGGCTTTGCTTGACGTGCGCGCCCTGAGCACGCAGATCCAGACCCGCGCCGGCCCCGTCACGGTGGTCGATGGCGTGTCCTTCTCGGTCGACCGCGGCCAGACGCTGGCCCTGGTCGGCGAAAGCGGCAGCGGCAAATCGGTGACGGCGCTGAGCCTGCTGCGGCTGCTCGACCCGTTGGTGCAGCCCCGCATCACGGGCCAGGTGCTGCTGGACGGCCAGGACGTGCTGGCCATGCCGCGCCACCGGCTGCGCGCCCTGCGCGGCAACCAGATCGCCATGATCTTCCAGGAGCCGCTGTCGGCCCTCAACCCGGTGCTGCGCGTGGGCGAGCAGGTGGCCGAAGCCGTTCGCCTGCACCACGACGTCGGCCACCGCGAGGGCTGGCTGCGCGCGATCGAGCTGCTCGACCGCGTGCACATCGCTCAGGCCGCGGCGCGGGCCCGCGACTACCCGCACCAGCTGTCGGGCGGCATGCGCCAGCGCGTGATGATCGCCATGGCGCTGGCCTGCAAGCCCAAGCTGCTGATCGCCGATGAACCGACGACGGCGCTGGACGTGAACACCCAGGCCCAGATCCTGGACCTGCTGCGCGAGCTGCAGGCGCAGGATGGCCTGGCCCTGCTGCTCATCAGCCACGACCTGGGCGTGGTGGCCGACATGGCCGATCGCGTGGCCGTGATGTATGCGGGCCGGGTGGTTGAGTATGCGGATGCTGGCGTTTTGTTCCAATCGCCAGCCCATCCATACTCCAGAGGTCTGCTGGATTCGGTGGCGCTTGACGGCGTGCCCCCGCAGCAGCCGCTGCCCGAGATTCCCGGTGTCGTGCCGCTGCTGAGCGAGTTGCCGCCCGGCTGCGCGTTCGCGCCCCGCTGCACGCGCGCCACGGCCGAGTGCGAACGGCAGGTGCCGGCCCTGCAGAACCACGGCCGTGGGGACGCGGGCCTGCAGGCGGCTGCCTGTCTGCACCCTTTGCCACGGGCGGAGACCCCTTCGGAACCGGCCTTGCCGGCCAGCCAGCTGGCCGCGCCGCGCCTGCGGCGCATGGCCGAACTCGTGCAGGAGGCGGCATGACCGATCTGAGCCTGGCCACGGCCGCAACGCGCGAGGCCGGTCCAACGCCCTTGCTGGCGCTGGAGGACGTGCGCAAGACCTACGTGGGCCGCCACGGCCGCGTGCACGCGCTCGACGGGGTGAGCCTGCAGATCCAGCCCGGCGAAACCTTTGGCCTGGTGGGCGAGAGCGGCTGCGGCAAGTCCACGCTGGCGCGCGTGGTGATGCAGCTGGTGGGCGTGGATGCCGGCCGCGTGCTGGTCGACGGCCAGTGGGTGGCACCCCAGCCACGCCGCTGGTGGCCGGCCGCCCGGCGTCCGCAACCCCGGGACGAGCCCGGCCCGCAGCGGCTGGACACACAGCGGGTGCAGATGGTGTTCCAGGACCCCTATGCCTCGCTGAATCCGCGGCAGACCATCGGGCAGGCGCTGGAGGCGCCCCTCATCGTGCACCGGCGCGGCGACGCCGCGGCACGGCGCGAACGCGTGCGGCAGCTGCTGGACTGGGTCGGCCTGCGCGAGCAGGTGCTGGACCGCTACCCGCACGAGTTTTCGGGGGGCCAGCGCCAGCGCGTGGGCATCGCGCGCGCCCTGGCGCTGTCGCCACGCCTGCTGGTGCTGGACGAAGCCGTGTCGGCGCTCGACGTGTCGGTGCGCGCCCAGATCATCAACCTGCTGCTGCGCCTGCAGCAGGAGCTGAAGCTGACCTACCTGTTCATCTCGCACGACCTGGGCGTGGTGCGCCACGTCTCGCACACCGTGGGCGTGATGCAGCAGGGGCGGCTGGTCGAGTGCGGGCCCGCGCAAGCCGTGTGGCGCCAGCCCGCGCACCCCTACACGCTGAGCCTGCTCAACGCCGCGCGGCGCCTGCCGCATCCCCAGGTCATCCGGCCCGCCCAAGCCCAACGTCCGGCGCCCGCCGTTTTCTCGTCCGATTCCCGCCCAGGAGCGCATGCATGACCCGAACCTTGAAACTTGGTGCCTATTTCACCGGCAGCGCCGTCCAGGGGGACAGCTGGCGCCACCCGCAGTCGCACATCGACGCCGACCAGCGCTTTGACCGTTACCTGAGCTATGCCCAGCGGCTGGAGGCGGCGTGCTTCGACGCCATCTTCTTCTTCGACAACCTGTTCGCGGCCACCGACCGCGACACCGTGGCCACCACGCCCCAGGCCCCGCGCTGGGACCCGCTGGTGCTGCTGTCGGCCCTGGCCACGCACACGCGGCGCATCGGGCTGGTGGCCTCGGTCAGCACCAGCTACAGCCAGCCCTACAACGTGGCGCGGCAGTTCGCCGCGCTGGACCAGCTGAGCCAGGGCCGCGCGGGTTGGAACGTGGTCACCTCGACCGGCGGCGGCGAGAACTTCAACCTGGACGGCCACCTGGACCACGCCTTGCGCTACGAGCGCGCGCACGAGTTCGTCGAGGTGGTGACCGGGCTGTGGGACAGCTGGGCCGACGACGCCTTCTTGCGCGACAAGGTCAGCGGCCAGTGGGCCGACCCCGACAAGCTGCGCGTGCTGGGCCACCAGGGCAAACACTTTCAGGTGCGCGGGCCGCTGAACGCTGCGCGCTCGCCACAGGGCTGGCCCCTGATTTCGCAGGCCGGCTCATCCGAAGCGGGCAAGGACCTGGCCGCCCGCTTTGGCGAGATGCTTTACACGGCGGCGCAAGACCTGGGGCAGGCGCGCGCGTTTTACGACGACGTGAAGGCCCGCGCGGCCCGGCACGGCCGTCTGCCTGAGCACATCCTCATCCTGCCGGGCGTGATGCCCGTCATCGGCCGCACGCAGGCCGAGGCCGACGCCAAGTTCCAGGCGCTGATGGCCGCGCGCGACCAGCCGGCCGTGCTGCGCGCGCTGTCGTCCTATGCCAGCCTGGGCATCGACCTGGCCGGCCTGGCCATGAGCGACCGCGTGCCGCTGCCCGAGGTCATCCCCGAAACCAACAGCCACAAGAGCCGGCAAAAGCTGCTGGTGGACTGGATCCGCAGCGAGCAGCCCACGGTGCAGGACCTGTACACGCGCTGGAGCGCCGGCGGCCACCGCCTGCTCGTGGGCACGCCCGAGCACATCGCCGACGACTTCCAGCATTGGTTCGAGGCCGGCGCCTGCGACGGCTTCAACGTCATGTTCAGCTCGACGCCGGGCGGCCTGGAGGACTTCTGCAGCCTGGTGGTGCCCGAGCTGCAGCGCCGCCACCTGTTTCGCCGCCAGTACAGCGGCCGCACCCTGCGCGACCACCTGGGCCTGCCGCGCGTGCCCAACCGCCACTTTGCCCCGGCGTCAGACCCCGCACCCGCGGCTCAGGCGGACGCGCCGCCGTCCGAACTGACCGCCGCCTGACGCCCTCGGCCCGCGCAGCGCGCCGAGGCCGGCACCGGCCACTGCCCCTTCTCCAACCCACCAACGAGAGACACCCCCATGAGCCTGGTCACCGAACACCACGCCCCCGAATCGACGAGCGAGCCCAGCGCGCGCCTGCACCAGCGGCCCAGCAGCCCGGTCGTGACGCGGCCCGAAGGCAAGCCCACGCGCCAGGACTGGTTCGACCCCGTGCCGCCGCGGCCCACGCTGGCCGCCGAGCGCCGCTTCCGCCAGGAGCAGCTGGCAGCGGCCTTTCGGCTGTTCGCCCAATTCGGCTTCGACTACGGCCTGGCCGGCCACATCACGGCGCGCGATCCGGAGTGGACCGACCACTTCTGGGTCAACCCCTTTGGCGTGCATTTCTCGCAGATGAAGGTGTCCGACCTGCTGCTGGTGAACCACCACGGCGAGATCGTGCAGGGCAGGGGGCCGCTGAACCGCGCGGCCTTTGCCATCCACGCGGCGCTGCACGAGGACCGGCCCGACATCGTTGCGGCAGCCCACACCCATTCGACCCATGGCAAGGCGTGGGCCACCTTCGGCCAGCCGCTGCAGGCGCTGACGCAGGACTCCTGCGTCTTCTACCAGGACCATGGCGTCTACGAGCAGTTCCACGGCGTGGTCAACGAAACCGACGAAGGCCACCGCATCGGCCAGGCGCTGGGCGCGCACAAGGCCGTGATCCTGAAGAACCACGGCATCCTGACCGTGGGGCCGTCGGTGCAGGCCACGGCCTGGTGGTACATCGCGCTGGAAAACGCCTGCCAGGTGCAGCTGCTGGCCCAGGCCGCAGGCCAGCCGTCGCCCATCCCCCACGACATGGCGGCGCTCACCCACAGCCAGATCGGCCGCCCCGGCGGCGCCGAGTTCGCCTTCAAGGCCTGGTTTGACCAGCTCGTGCAACGCGAGCCCGAGGTGCTGTCCTGAGACAGGCCCAAGCCATGTCAAGGGTATGAGTTGGTTGCCGATGATTTGAAATCGGCTAGGGCTTGATACTGCCAAAAAGGATGGCTGAAGGCCGTGACACTGCCGGTCCAGCTAGCCTGAGACCGCAGCCCCGTGGCGCGGCTTCGGTTCAGGCCACGCCGCATGGCACCGAGCGACGATGCCCGCATGCCAACGGGCCGCTTGCTGCAAGGCAAGCGGCCCGTAAGTTCGTTGGGAGAGCGGGGTGCGACGCGTCTGCCGGGCTGACGAAGCTGGGGCCGTGAGCCCCCTTTGCGCCAGGCCGTTGCAGTCGGCCTCGACGGACGCGCGCCGAAAACGGCCGACGCCCGCTGTGCGGGTCCGCGTCACGCCACCGTGTCCCCGCTGGGCAGAGCGGTGGCGTGGGCCCGATGCGCGCACCGGACCGCAACCGGGACCGGGGCCAGCTCAGCGCACCGTGACGGCGACTTGCTTGCTGGCGGCGCCTGGCTTGCGGGCCGTGGTCTTGCTGGTGCCGGCGCGGGCCTTGGCGCCCTTGGCGGCCAGCGGCTTGCTCGCGGCGTCGGCCACGCGTTTCTTGATGTGGGCCAACGCTTCCTCGACCTGGTCGATGAGGATCAGGCAGACGTCGCCGGCTTTCAGGCGCGAAAGCGCGTGGTCGATGGCGGCGAATTCGCCGTGGATTTCGTCAACCTGGCGGGTGCGCTGCGCGTTGGCCAGGCCCTGGCGCAGCAGGCCCAGCACTTCGCCATCGGCTCGGCCGCGCTGGCAGGCGTCCTGGTAGAGGACCACCTCTTCGAAGGACTGGCCCAGGATCTCGGTCTGCTTGACGATGTCCTGGTCGCGTCGGTCGCCGGCGCCGCTGATCACCACGCTGCGCTGGCGCGCCGGCATGGCCGACACGGCCTGGGTGAGTGCGGCGATGGCGTCGGGGTTGTGGCCGTAGTCGGCGATCAGCGTGGCGCCGCGGAACTCGAACACGTTGAAACGGCCGGGCACGCCGTGCACGTCGTTGATGAAGCTGCCCAGACCGGTGCGGATCACGTCCCAGGGCACCTGCGACGCCCACGCCGCGCCCACCGAGGCCAGCGTGTTGTCGACCTGGAAGCCGATCTTGCCGCCCATGGTCAGGGGCACACGCGTCAGCGGCAGGCGTTTTTCGAACTTGCCTTCGGCCACGACGATGTCGCCCTGGTCGACGAAGACCACGCGTTTGCCCAGGGCGCGGTGGCGCGCCAGCACGGGGTGTTGGCCATCCTGGGCGAAAAAGATCACCTGACCGGGGCAGTAGGGCGCCATGGCCGCGACATGGGGGTCGGCGGCATTGAGCACGGCGTGGCCCGAGGTGGCCACGTTCAGCACGATGACGCGCTTGAGCACCGTCAGGTCTTCCACCGTGGTGATGTAGTTCAGGCCCAGGTGGTCGCCTTCGCCCACGTTGGTGACCACGGCCACCTGGCACTCGTCGAACGCCAGGCCTTCGCGCAGCATGCCGCCGCGCGCCGTTTCCAGCACGGCGGCGTCGACGTCGGGGTGCATGAGCACGCTGCGCGCGCTGCGCGGGCCGCTGCAGTCACCGCTGTCGATCTGCTTGCTGTTGATGTAAACACCGTCGGTGTTGGTCATGCCGACCGTGAGGCCCTGCGTGCGCAGCAGGTGGGCGATGAGGCGCACCGTGGTGGTCTTGCCGTTGGTGCCGGTCACGGCCACGACCGGAATGCGGCCGTTGTCGCCCTTGGGGAAGAGCTGGTCCATGACGGCCTCACCCACGTTGCGGCCCTTGCCGAACGAGGGGCTGATGTGCATGCGCAGGCCGGGCGCGGCATTCACCTCGACGATGCCGCCCGATTGACCCTGCAGCGGCTTGCCCACGGTTTCGCAGACCACGTCCACGCCGCAGATGTCCAGCCCCACGGTCTGCGCGGCCACGATGGCGGCTTGTGCCACATCGGGGTGCACGGTGTCGGTGACGTCGGTGGCGGTGCCGCCGGTCGACAGGTTGGCGTTGTTGCGCAGCACCACGCGCTGGCCCTTGGCCGGCACGTCATCGGCCGTCAGGCCCTGGGCCTTCAGGCGGGCAAACGCGATGTCATCCAGGCGCATGCGGGTCAGCGGTGTGGCGTGGCCGTCGCCGCGGCGCGGGTCCTGGTTGACGAGGTCGACCAGCTCACGCACGGTGTGCGTGCCGTCGCCGATGACCAGCGGCGGATCGCGGCGTGCGGCGGCCACCAGCTTGTCGCCCACCACCAACAGGCGGAAGTCGTGACCGGGCAGGTAGCTTTCCACCATCACCTCGCCATAGGGCTCGGCGGCGCGGTAGGCCACGTCAAAGTGTTCGCGCTCGTAAATGCAAACGGTAACGCCCTTGCCCTGGTTGCCGTCCTGCGGCTTGACGACCACAGGCAGGCCGATCTCGTTGGCGGCCTTCCAGCCGTCTTCCACATCGGTCACCGGACGGCCCAGCGGCACCGGCACGCCGCAGGCGCGCAGCAGCTTCTTGGTCAGGTCCTTGTCCTGGGCAATCGCCTCGGCGATGCAGCTGGTCTGGTCCACCTCGGCGGCCTGGAAGCGGCGCTGTTTCTTGCCCCAGCCCAGCTGCACCAGCGACCCCTTGGTCAGGCGACGCAGCGGGATGCCACGCGCCAGCGCGGCTTCGGCGATGGCGCCCGTGGAGGGGCCCAGGCGTTCGTCTTCGTCGAGCTCGCGCAGCTTGGCGATGGCGCCGGGCACGTCGAAGTCCTCGCCGCGCAGGGCGGCCTGGACCAGCTGCTCGGCCAGCTCCAGGGCCAGCCGGCCGACCGCTTCTTCGCTGTACTGCACGACGACTTGATACGTTCCCGCTTCCTCAGTCGCGGTGGTGCGGCTGAACGTCACGGGGCATCCGGACTGGGACTGCAGCGCCAGGGCGGCGTGCTCCAGGGCATGGGCGAGCGTGATGGGCTCGCTGGGCTTGTTGGCGTGCAGTGCCCCGATGGCGGGGAACAGGGCGCGCAGCTGCTTCTCGAAGTCGGGATAGCGGCTGAGGTCGTTTTCGGCGCCGGCACAGTTCACGATGGCTTCGATGGCCGTGGAGCGGCTCCAAATGTTGGGGCCGCGAAGGGCGCGAGTGCGTGAGACGTCCATGATGGGTTGCCTGCCTTTGCGAAGGGTCGGTTGAAGAGGCGCTGGGCGCCGTTCATGTGCAATCAAAATCAGAATATCACGAGGATTCCGATTGAATTGCGGACTTCAACGAAAAATTTGAATGCGAATGATGTGGGAATGTTGGGGCCGTTTGCGAAATGCAACAGCCCCGCGAATCAGAAGATGGTGTCGGTGGCCAGCAGGTGATCGGTCTGCGCCAGGGCCGCGCCGATCAACTCGAGCGGGATGCCCAGGGCCCAGGCCGCGGCGATGGCGGGCAGGGCCAGCGTGCTTTCGCCCGCGACCAGCACCTGGGCCGTGGTGGAGCTGCCGGGGTGGGCCTGCTGCTGGGCCTGCAACATGCCCGACAGGTCGATGCGGGCCAGCGGCAGCACCGGGATTTCATGTTCACCCGCGCACAGCACGATCTCGCCGTCGCGCACGAACACGCCACGGCCGCCGCCCAGGCGGTGCTGGATGAACGCGGCGTTGTCGCTGCGCGTGCTGTACATCAGCACCTCGCCATCGCACAGCGGCGCCATCTCGGCCACGGCGGCATCGTCGGCGTTCAAGATGCCGAAACCGTGCTTGAGCACCACGTCGATCTGCGTGCGCGCGACGTTGGGCATTTGCTCGGTGCGCGTGATGTAGTGGTCGGCGAGGCCGTCCGTCCCCGGCATGCGGGTGACGATGCCGACGTTGCAGCGGTCGTAGGGCAGGCCCTGGTTCAGGATGTGCCAGGCGCTGGTCTCGAT
The DNA here is from genome assembly GCF_002158865.1 of Comamonas serinivorans. NCBI lineage: Bacteria > Pseudomonadati > Pseudomonadota > Betaproteobacteria > Burkholderiales > Comamonadaceae > Comamonas > Comamonas serinivorans. The sequence goes on from NZ_CP021455.1 coordinate 2,358,426, forward strand.
GACGCCGGCCTTGGCGTGGCGGCTCATGAGCACGCGCTCGCCACCGCCCCAGCCGCGCGAGTCCATGCGCTCGAGGATGCGGTTGCCGAGGAACAGGCCATCGGCACAGGCCAGGGCCGTGGGCTGGCCCTGCAGCTGGATCAGGCCGGCAATGAGCCGGGCCGTGAGGCTGGCCTCGCTGCCGCCCAGCACGCCGACGAGCAACATGCGCGCCGAGCCGTCGATGCCGGCCGTTTCGCCAGGCGGGAAGAGGTGATCGACGATGGCCTTGCCGACAGGACGCGGCTTGCCTTCGCTGGGCTTGAGGTGCATCAGCAGGCCGGGGCCGGCGTTGACCTCGACGATGGCGCCGCCGGTTTCCTGCAGCGGGCGGCTGATGTCGGTGGTCACCAAGTCGATGCCGGCGATGTCCAGACCCACGACGCGGGCGGCCAGCGCGGCTTCGGCGGCGACCTCGGGGTGCACGATGTCGGTCACGTCCTCGCACATGTTGCCCGTGCGCTCGACCACGGCCAGTTGGCCGAAATCGGGCACGCTGTCGGGCGTCAGGCCCTGGCGCAGCAGCTCCAACATGACCTTTTTGTCCTGCGGCAGCACGATGGGTTCGAGCGGCACGTTCTCTTCGTCGCCGCGGCGCGGGTCGGCGTTGAGCTGGCGGTCGATGAGTTCGCGCACGGTGGACTTGCCGTCGCCGCGAATCTGCGTGATGCGGCCGCGCGTGGCGGCGGCCAGCTTGCCGCCCACGATGAGCAGGCGGTGTTCGCTGCCAGCGATCATGGCTTCGGCCAGCACGCCCGAGCCTTCTTCCTTGGCGATCTCGTAGGCCTCGAAGACTTCGTCGCGGCTGGTCAGGTTCAGCGACACGCCGCGTGCGTGGTTGCCGTCGATGGGTTTGACCACGCCGGGCGCGCCCAGGTCGTGGATGAATTCCCAGGCTTCTTCGGCCGATTCGACCTCGGTGCCGCGCGGAATCGGCACGCCGCAGGTGCCCAGCAGTTCCTTGGTCAGGTGCTTGTCGCCCGCAATGCCTTCGGCGATGGCGCTGGTGCGGTCGGTCTCGGCCGTCCAGATGCGGCGCTGAAACGCGCCCTGGCCGAGTTGCACCAGGTTGCCGTCGTTCAGGCGCAGGGCCGGGATGCCGCGTTCTGCAGCGGCGTCGACGATGGCCGCCGTGCTCGGGCCCAGGCACAGGCGGCTGCCCATGGCCTTCAACTCGCGCACGGGCGCCGTCACGTCGAAGGGGGTGTTGTCGATGGCTGCCATCAGCAGGTCGCGTGCAGCGTGCAGGGCGAACTTGCCGATCTCGGCGTGCTCGCTGCGGATGACGACCTTGTAGACGCCGCGCTCACCGGTTTCGCGGGCCTTGCCAAAACCTGTGCGCAGGCCGGCCATGTTCTGCAGCTCGATGGCCACATGTTCCATGATGTGGGCCGGCCACGTGCCATCGCGCAGCCGCATGAGGAAGCCGCCCCGGCGGCCCACGCTGCAGCGATGCTCCACCAGTCCAGGCAGCCAAGCGGAGAGGCGCTCGTTGAAACCCGGCAGCACATTGGAGGGACAGTCCTCCAGGTCTGCGATGTCAACCACGGCCTCCACAGCGGGGCGATAGGTCCAGATGCTGGGGCCCCGAAGCTCGGTCATGCGCAAGATGGTGATGGTCTTGTTGTTCATACACACTCACAAAGTCGCGATGAGTGCTTAACGCAGCGGTCCTGCTTTTGGGTGACACGCGCGCAATACAATTTGTGAACGAGAGAGGGTGATGGCGATGCCATGAGACCGCCGCCGAAAAAAATCTCTTCACCAACAACTACTTAGCACTTCGCTTCGTTTGCTGCATCTTCTTACGCCCGGGCTTTCCCGGGGGGCGAAATCCCTGCGGCACACTCCACGCCCATGAGCTCCATCCCATCTGCCGCCCCCTTGAGCACGAGCCAGGAGGCGCTCAAAGCGCGCGCCCTGCAATCGCTGGCAGCCCCAGCCGAGGTGCTGGCCCAGCTCGACACCGACCTGGACGATCAACTGCGCTTCGACGCGGGCGTGCTGCTGCTGACGGCGCAGGGCCTGTGCGCGGCCGGACCGGGGGCCGCCGAGGGCCGGAGCTGGGCGATCCGGCCCGACATGCGGCTGATCGAGCGCGACCACAACGGCGTGGGCGTGCTGGAGCTGCACGACGCGGGCCGGCGCCTGGCGGCCTGGCGCTTCACGCTGGGCAAGCACGTCGCCGCCATGGCGCTCAAGGACCGCTTCGAGCAGGTGCGCGACCAGACCGATGCCGGCCCGGTCAGCGACCTGCTGCTGAACGAGGACGAGGCCGAGCCCGCCGAGGATGACAAGCCGCCCTCGGGCATGACGCTGTTCCGCCTGTGGCGCTTTGCCAAACCCTACAAGTGGCCGCTGGCGCTGGGTTTTTCGCTCATGCTGGCCTCGACGGCGGCGACCATGGTGCCGCTGTACATGACCAAGCCGCTGATGGACGAGGTGCTGATCCCGTTCCAGAACGGCCAGCACATCGACCCCATGCTGGTGGCCAAGTACCTCGCCGGCCTGTTTGCAGCCGCCATCCTGGCCTGGCTGCTGGGCTGGGCCAAGACCTACATCCTGGCCATCGTGTCCGAGCGCATCGGCGCCGACCTGCGCACGACGACCTACGACCACCTGCTGCGGCTGTCGCTGGAGTACTTCGGCCGGCGCCGCACGGGGGACCTGATGGCGCGCATCGGCAGCGAGACCGACCGCATCAACGTCTTCCTGTCGCTGCACCTGCTCGATTTCCTGAGCGACGTGGTGATGATCATCATGACGGGCGTCATCCTGTTTTCGATCAACCCGACGCTGGCCCTGGTCACGCTGGTGCCGCTGCCCATCATCGGCTGGATGATCCACACCGTGCGCGACCGCCTGCGCACCGGCTTCGAGAAGATGGACCGCGTCTGGGCCGAGGTGACCAACGTGTTGGCCGACACCATCCCCGGCATCCGCGTGGTCAAGGCCTTTGCGCAAGAGGCGCGCGAGTCCGAGCGTTTCCACGAGGCCAACCGCCTCAACGTCGAAGCCAACAACCGCCTGAACAAGGTCTGGTCGCTGTTCTCGCCCACGGTCACCCTGTTGACCGAGCTGGGCCTGCTCGTGGTCTGGGCCGCCGGCATCTGGCTGGTCGCAGGCCAGCAGATCACCGTCGGTGTGCTGACCATGTTCCTGGCCTACATCGGCCGCTTCTACACCCGGCTGGACTCGATGAGCCGCATCGTGTCGGTGACCAGCAAGGCCGCTACGGGCACCAAGCGCATCTTCGAGATCCTGGACCACGTCTCCAGCGTGCCCGAGGCCGCCAACCCCAAGCCGCTGACCAACGTGCGCGGGCAGATCGACATCGAGGACGCCTACTTCCGCTACGGCAACCGCTCGGTGCTGCGGGGCCTGAACCTGCACATCCGGCCCGGCGAGATGATCGGCCTGGTGGGGCACTCGGGCTCGGGCAAGAGCACGCTGGTCAACCTGATCTGCCGCTTCTACGACATCAGCGAAGGCAGCATCCAGATCGACGGACACGACATCCGCGACGTCAAGGTGGCCGACTACCGCCGCAACATCGGCCTGGTGCTGCAAGAGCCTTTCCTGTTCTTCGGCACCATCGCCGAGAACATCGCCTACGGCAAGCCCGAAGCGACGCGCGAGGAGATCGTGACCGCCGCGCGCGCCGCGCATGCGCACGAGTTCATCCTGCGGCTGCCCCAGGGCTACGACTCCATCGTCGGCGAGCGCGGCCAGGGCCTGTCGGGCGGCGAGCGCCAGCGCATCTCGATTGCGCGCGCCTTGCTCATCGACCCGCGCATCCTCATCCTGGACGAGGCCACCTCGTCGGTGGACACCGAGACCGAGAAGGAAATCCAGAAGGCGCTGGACAACCTGGTGCGCGGCCGCACCACCATCGCCATCGCCCACCGCCTGTCCACGCTGCAGAAGGCCGACCGCCTGGTGGTGATGGACAAGGGCGTGAAGGTGGAAGAGGGCACGCACGCCGACCTGCTGGCCCAACAGGGCTTTTATTGGCGCCTGTACGAGGCGCAGCAGCGCCAGGAAGAGGCGGATCGCGTCGCGCTGATGGGCGGATCCGCCGCGTCAGAACCCGTCAATGCATGAGCAGTATGCGGGCACTGCCGATGAATTTGGAATGAGAAACCATGCATACCCCAGTGTTTGAGTTGAAGCGCGACGAGCACGGTCGCCTGGTCTGCATCGACGGCCAGGGCCAGGCCCACGTGGGCGTGAACGCGGTGCGCGCCTTTCCCATCTCGGCGCCGGGCGAGGGCATTTCGCTGGTTGATGCCGATGGCCACGAGCTGGTCTGGCTGCCCACGCTGGCGGGCCTGGCGGCCGATCAGGCGGCGCTGGTGCTCGAGGGCCTCACGCAGCGCGAGTTCATGCCCGTGATCGAGCGGGTCACGCACGTCAGCAGCTTCGTCACGCCCAGCCTGTGGGACGTGGTGACCGACCGTGGCCCCACGCAGCTGCTGCTCAAGGGCGAAGAGAACATCCGCCGCATCGCCGAGGGCGTGCTGCTGGTGAGCGACGCGCACGGGGTGCAGTTCCTGATCCGCAACCCGCAGGACATGGACCGCGACAGCCGGCGCCTGCTCGATCGCTTTCTGTAGTCGCCCGCGCTGCCGGCGAACGCTGCCCGCAGCGCATCGCTTGACTGGTACGTCGGTTGGAGGTGTTGGCTGCGCTGATTCAACCCGCCGGCGCTGCGGCGGGCGTTTTCGCCAGGGTCGACGTCCACCACACCAGCATGCCGCCGATCACCGCCAGCGCGTGACCCACGGCCAGCAGCAGACCGCTGTGGAACAGGTGCGGCACGATCAGGCCGGCCATCAACGAAAAGAACAGCATCTGTGTGAAGCCCTGCAGCGACGACGCCAGGCCTCGCATGGTGGGGAACAGCCCCAGGATCCGCAGCGACAGGATGGGCATCAGCAGCGCGATGCCGAAGCTGTAGAGCGTGATCGGCATCACGGCCCAGGGCACGGCCGGCTCCAGGCCCAGGCCGCGCACCGCCAGGTTGTAGCCCACGTTCCAGACGCAGGCCGCAAACAGGCAGGAGTAGCCGATGCGCTTTTGCGCCCGCTGTGGCAGCTTGCCGGCCATCGAGCCCGTGAGCACCGAGCCCAGCATGGTGCCGCCGATCAGCGGGATGAACAGCCAACCGAACGAGGTCTCTTCGAGGCGCAGCACGCCCATGATGAACTCGGCCGCCGAGCCGATGTAGACCGAGTTCGCTCCGGCCATCAGCCCCAGGCCAAGGATCATGAGGCGGAACTGGCCGTTGCTCAGGGCGTGCAGGTAGTTGCTGGCGATCACGCCCAGGCGCAGGGGCTGGCGTTTGTCGGCCGGCAGGGTTTCGGGCATCACGCGCCAGACCAGCAGGGCCAGCAGGGCGCCAAAGCCAGCCAGGAAGTAGAAGGTGGTGCGCCAGCCGCCATGCGCCTGCAGCCAGCCGCCGAAGATGGGCGCCAAGGCCGGCGCCAGGCCGAAGCAGAACATGACCATGGCCATCATGCTTTGGGCTTCGGCGCCCTGGTAGCGGTCCTGCACCATGGCGCGCACGATCACCATGCCGGCGCCGCCCATCAGGCCCTGGGCAAAGCGCACGGCCACCAGCGCCTCGATGCTGGGCACGAAGGCGGCCACGAGCGAGGTCAGGCAGTAGCCCACCGAGGCCCACAGCAGCACCGCGCGCCGGCCGAAGGTGTCGCTCAGCGTGCCGTAGAACAGCATGGTGCCGGCCATGGCCAGCACGTAGACGCTCAGCGTCTGTTGCACCGCGACCTGACTCACGCCGAACTCACGCCCGATGGCGTGGAACGAGGGCAGGTAGGTGTCGATGCCCAGGGGCCCGAGCATGGTGCACAGCGCGAACAGCGCCGTCAGTTGAAGCTTGGAACGCATGGAAAAGCGGAAGGTGGGCCCGTCCCGTGCCGGGCCGGCGCCTGAGGAACACAAAAATCGGGGGCGGGAGACGGTCGCAGCGCAGGGATTTGTTGCCCAAAGCCTGAGCGGGGTGCGGCCTCAGGTCTGGTGGCTTCATGGGCATGCGGCACGCCTGACTCACCGTCCGGCGGTGCCGGGATGCCCTGCGGGTCAACCCCTGGTGAGCGGCCATTCTGCCATGGGGCCCGGCAGGGATGGCCGTGTGCCGGTGTGGCATGGCGGCGTCCCACGCCTGAAGCCGCAGGGTCTGAGCAATGCCCCGACCTGGTGCGCTCCTGCCTGAGCAGCTGGGGCGTCTGTGGGGCGGGTGCGGCTGGTCGGTGCGCAGACGCGCCGCGCGCCGGCGTCTCAGCACGCTCAGCCCGCCTTGTGGGGGCGATTGCGAACCTGGCGGTCACACCGCGCTTGGTTCAGGCCCAGGCGGCGCCTGGCCTGGCGCCCGGGTGCGCCGCCACCTCAAAGGCTTTTCAGGCGGCCGGAAGGGTCCCCCCGGCACGCCATAATTTGCGCGCAGCGGGCCGGCCGTGCCCGCACCAACCACCCGGCTGCGCGATCAGCCACTCAGGAGGGCGCACCCGTGCAACGCTACGAGTTCAGCGATGGCAAATCGAACAAGTTCTGGCAGGTCAAGCAAGCCGGCAGCGAGCTGCACATCGCCTGGGGCAAGATCGGCACCGCCGGCCAGAGCCAGGTGAAGGGCTTCGACGACGAGTCCCAGGCGCAGGCCGCCCAGGCCAAGTTGGTGGCTGAGAAGACCAAAAAAGGCTATGTGCTGGCGGGCGCCGCTGCGGCCATGGCCCCCATGCCTCAGCCGGCACCGCCGCAGGTGGCCGCATCGGCCGACGCGCAGCACGAGGCACGAACCGCAGCGCCGGCGTCCACGGCGGCTGTGGCGACACGCGAGCCGCTCGACACGTCACCTGCGCCCGATTCGGCCTGCCCGGATGCCGATGTGGTGCCCGAGGCCGGCCCTGCAGCGCCGTTGGCTGCGGACATCGCCACAGTGGCGGATGCGTCCCATGCCCCGGACGCCCAACGGCAACTCAACGCCTGGCTGGCCGAACGCCGCGCCACACCCGGGTTCGACCAGCGCTTGCTGGCCGCCTGGCGTCAGCTGCTGACCGAGGTGGCGGCCGGAAACCTCTCGGTGCTCGACCCAGCCTTCGAGGCCCAGTCGAAGCATCGAATGGCCCCGGATGACGCGGCTGCACGCGCTTCGCTGAGCGCGCTGGCGCTGAAGATGCCGACCGCCGCCCAGTTGAAGAAGCGCTTTGCACTGGACGACGCGGCTGCGCGCGTGATGCTCACCTGGCTGGAGCAATTCCGCCGCGGCGACGACCTGCAGACGTGGAGCGCGTCCATGCTGGTGCCCGTGGCGCAGGCGTTGCTGGCCGAACCGCGCCTGGCCGAAGCCGAGGCCGCCGCCGCGCACAGCCACGCCGCGCAGTGGGCCGATCTGGCACCTGGCGATGCCGCACAGCGCGACGACGCCCGCTGGGGTGCTGGGGCTGAACGGGCCTTGCCCCTGTTTCACATCCCGGTCTGGCCCGATGCCGAGGCCGCGAGACGCGCGCTGAACGACCTGTTCAGACGCACCAACCTGGAGCGCTTCGATGCCGAGGCGTCTGACGACGACTTCGCGCCGGTCATCCAGCGGGTGCGCGAGCGGCAACGCTTGCACGATCCGCTGGATGCCAAGGCTGGACTCGAGGCGGATGCCGAGGCGGACGCCGAGGCCGATGCCGTGTTGCTGGCCCTGTCGTTTGGCAACCATGTGCTGCTCGCACCCTGGCTCATCCATCGCGATGGCTTGCCCGGCTATGTGGTCCTGCTGCTGGAGGCCGCCCGCATCGTCGTTCACGACAACTGGCGCACCCGCCGATTCCACCTGACGCGCGGCACGGCGAACCTCGATCATCAGCTGGGCCTGCCGGTTCCCGGCCTGGCGTATGTGCGCGAACTGCTGCGCCAGGCCCCGGCGGAAACCCGCGCCCAGTGCGAACAGCTGCTGCTGGCCGGGCTGCCCCGGGTGCCGGTGCCGCTTCGGCAGCACATGGCCATGCTGCTGCCCGAGTCGCAGGCGCTGGTGCAGGCGGTGCTGGCCGAGCCCGAGCTGGATTGGACCGAGGATGCCTGGCTGCTGCTGTCGTGCGAGCTGGACGAGGCGACGCGCGCCCGACTGGAACCCCACCGCGGCCGCTGGAGTGGCTGGCTGGAGCGCAGGGCCTGGGTGTCCAACCTGGCGCGGGTGCATGCGGGGGCCGACGATGTCGGCACGCACCCCGATGCCCTGACGCAAGCCCTGGAAGCGGTCGACGGCAAGGAGCGCCAGCAGGCCATCGAGGTCTGCCAGGCGCGCGCGCCCCTGGCCATGCTGATCGCCGCCACGCGGGTGGCCTTGGGTGGCGGGCGCCAAGCGCCCCTGGCGCAAGGCATGGTGCGCAGCATGCTGGCGGACCTGGCGCCGGGGCTGGTGTTGGTCCGGCCGTGGTTGACGCCCGCGGCCTGGCGCTGGCTGCAGGTGCAGGCCCAGCCGCAGGCCGCCATCGCCCTGGCCGACGCCGCGGAGCTGCCGCCGGTGTTGGCCAACCCGCCCTGGCGCCAGAAGACCGCCAAGGCCGGCCGCACCGTGCTGACGCTGCAGGGCGGCACGGTGCCTGCCCCTGCGCTGAATTGGCCGGCCCCGTCCGAACCCGGCCATGCCGCCAAGGTGCTGACCGATCCCGCCAAGATGGCCAGCCTGCTGGCCGTGAGTCACCGCGACAAGGGACCACACCTGAGCGCCTGTGCTCAGGCCATTCGCGCAGGCGACATGACGGCCCTGCTGGCGGCCTGGCGCGAGGGGCGCGAGCAGGCCGTCAGCCGTGGCGAGCACACCTACCTGTTTGGCAACGACCTGCTGCGCCTGCCGCCCGAGGTGGGGGTGCCGTTCTGGAACGCCGTGGCCGGCGAGATCACGATCTGGTACTGGGACGACCTCATTGCGCACTGGGGTGAAGCCGCCTTGCCCGGGGTGCTGGCCCAGCTGCGCGCGTTTGCCGATGAGCGCGCCAACCACTGGCTGCACGTCGGGTCGACGGCGCTGGCCATCGACAGCGCCCGCATGGGCTTGCGGGCCAAGGCGCCGGCACAGCGCCTGTTGGGCCAGCAATGGTTGCTCGCGTGGCCGCGCCATGCCGCGGCCGGCCTGGTGCCCGTGGCCCTGGGGCCGGACGGGGCCGAGCAGGCCGACGCCGCGGCCGCGCTGCGCTTCATGGCGGCGCAGGCCGGTGCCGGCCTGCGTGAGCTGCTGCTGGCCCAGGCGGCCAGTCATGGCCACCCCGATGCGGAGCATGCCCTGGTGGCCGTTCTGGATGCGGACCCGCTGGCGCTGTACCCCGCCAAAATCGGCAAATTGCCTGACTTTTGGCAACCCCAGCAGTGGCAGCGCCCGGTGTTGGCAACCGGCCCGGGCGCCGGCAAGGGACTGCCCGATGCCGCCGTCGAGGCGCTGGGCCAGATGCTGAGTTTTCCGCGTCCGGCGGGCGCCTATGCCGGCCTTGGCCAGGTGATCGCGGCCTGCACGCGCGACTCCCTGTCCGCGTTCGCCTGGGACCTGTTCAGCGCCTGGCTGGCCGCCGGTGCGCCGGCCAAGGACAACTGGGCCTTCTCGGCCCTGGGCGTGCTGGGCGACGACCACGCCGTGCATCGCCTGGCGCCGCTCATGAAGGCCTGGCCCACCGAAGGCGGCAGCGCGCGTGCCAGCCTCGGCCTGCTGGTCATGAGCGAGCTCGGCAGCGACAGCGCGCTGCGCCTGGTGGCCGACCTGGGCGCCGAGAAAATGCCCAAGGGCATGCGCGCCAAGGCGCAGGCCGCCCTGCAGCAGGCGGCCGATGAGCGCGGCCTGAGCCTGGATGACCTGCAGGACCGCCTGGTGCCAGACCTGGGCCTGGACGACCGCGGCCAGACCACGCTGGACTACGGGCCGCGCCAGTTCCTGCTGTCCTTCGACGAGAACCTCAAGCCCTGGTTGCGCAAGCTCGAGGGCGGCAAGCCCGGCGCGCGCATCCGCAGCCTGCCAGCCCGCAATGCGGCCGACGACCCCGACCAGGCGCAGGCCGCCAGCGAACGGTACAAGGCCATCAAGGCCCAGACCGAGGGCGTGGCCAAGGTGCAGCGGGTCCGGCTGGAGCAGGCCATGGTCGCGGGCCGGCGCTGGAGCCGCGAGGACTTCGAAACCCTCTACGTGCGGCAGCCACTGCTGCGGCAGCTGGCCGCGCGCCTGATCTGGGGCATTTTTGCCGACGAGACCGGAGGCGCCGATGCGCCCGCGGTTCAGGCCGGCAACGTGCGGGGCCGCCCCGAGCGCCTGCTGCAGGTCGTGCGGCTGGCAGACGATGGCGAGCTGAGCACGGCCGACGACGAGCCCTGGGATTGGCCCGAGGCGCAGACCCGGCCTGTGCGCGTGGGCATCGTCCACCCCCTGGAGCTGAGCGAGGCCGAGCGCGCGGCCTTTGGCCAGCTGCTGGCCGATTACGAGCTGATGCAGCCGTTCGAGCAACTGGCCCGCTGGCTGCAGCCCGCGGTGGCGCCCGATGGGCGCGCCGCGCTCGTCGGCCAGCTGACGGCGCCCGGCAGGCAGTACGCGCCGATGCGCCTGCTTGCCTTCAAGACCCGCGGCTGGAGCCTGCACAGCGACGACGGCTATGGCTTCAGTGGCGGCACCCGAGAACTGGGGCCGACCTGGCGCGTGCAGATCCGGGTCACGCCGGGCGTGGACACCTACGACCTGCGCAACGCGCCCCCGCAGACCCTGGCGGCCGTCGCGGTGTACGAGGCCGGCACAGCCCAGGGCAAGCCCGGCAGCGACGACTGGGCCCGCCTCGATGCCGTGGCGTTCAGCGAATTCATGCGCGACATGGCGTACCTGACACTGTGACCGAGGTTGCACAGGGTGATGTGCAGTATAGGTCAGTGCTCGTTTATTTTTGATCGGGATTGGGTTGATACTGGGTAGATTTTGAGGAAACATTGCAGGCGGCCGTCGAACGACGCGAGCGGCACGAACAACAGGGAGGGCACATGCCACGGTATGCATTCAACGACGGCAAGTCGAACAAGTTCTGGCAGATCGAGCAAGTCGGCAGCGAGCTGCACATCGCCTGGGGCAAGGTCGGCACCGCGGGCCAAAGCCAGGTGAAAGCCTTCGACAACGAGGCCAAGGCCGGTGCCGCCATGGCCAAGCTGCAGGCCGAAAAGACCGGCAAGGGCGATGTCGTCGAGGGCGAGGGCGGTGGGGTGACCGCCGATGCCCTGCCGGTGGCGGCACCGTCTGCGCCGCCGGCCCCACGCCAGGCCAAGCGCAAGGCGGGCACCACGTCGCATGCTGGCATGGAGGCCGCAACGGAGGCCGCGATCGAAGTCCGGACCCATGGCGACGCTGCAGCACGCCATCCGCGTGGGCGTGCCCCATGCGCTGCACATCGGCGCCGAGGACCAGCAGGCCTTCAGCCAGATCTTTGCCGACTACGAGCTGCTGCAGCCGTTTGCGCAGCTGGGGCGCGACACCTATGCGCTGAGCGGGGCCGAGCGCCAGGGCACGGTGCTCTCGCGTTGGGTGGGCGTCACGGTGGCCAGCGGCCGCGTGATGGGGCTGCTCTCACGGGGCTGGTGGCGCGGGCATGCCCAGGACGGGGGCGGCATCTGGTACTTCAGCAAGCCCGTGGGCGATGGGCGGATGATCGAGCAGAGCCAGGCCCGGGCTTCATCGTGGCGGCCATGCAGGAGTTCGACACCCAGACGCTGGGCGAGGTGAAAGTCGGCGTGCCTTGGGGCGAGACGGGGGCCGGCCAGGTGCAACCCTGGCACGCGCTGGACGAGCTGACGACCAGCGAGCTGATTCGCGACCTGGCGGGCTTGTCGGCGTGAGTGCACCTGCGCGGTGCAAAACCAGCCGGCGTCGTCGCCCAGGCCGCGGAGGCGACGCGCGTTCTGGCGATAATCGCCCGCTGTTCGTTGTATTGCCGCATGCGCTGGAAACCGTCCCCCTTCATCACCCTGAGTTGCACCGCGCACGCGGCGGCGCTGGCCGGGGTGTGTGCCATGCCGCAGCACTGGCCCTGGATGGCCGGCGCCGTGGCCGCCAACCAGCTGCTGCTGACCGGGGCTGGCCTGTGGCCTCGCAGCGACTGGCTGGGCGCCAACCTCACGCGTCTGCCGGCTGCAGCGGCCGCGCGCGGCGAGGTGGCCCTGACGTTTGACGACGGCCCCGACCCCGAGGTGACGCCCGAGGTGCTGGACCAGCTGGCGGCACAGGGCGCAACGGCCAGCTTTTTCTGCGTGGGGCAGCGCGTGCGCGAGCAGGCGCCCCTGGCGCGCCGCATCGCGGCGGCCGGCCACACCCTGGAAAACCACACCCAGACCCATCCGAACCACTTTGCGGCGCTGGGTCCGTCCGGCATGCGCGCGCAGATCCGCGATGCCCAGGCGTCGATCGCGGCGACTGTGGGGCGAGCGCCCCGTTTTTTCAGGGCCGTGGCGGGCTTGCGCAACCCCATGCTGGACCCCGTGCTGCAGACCGAAGGCCTGCTGCTCGCGCATTGGACAAGGCGCGGCTTTGACACGCGTGACGCCGATGCCGAACGCGTGCTGACCCGCCTCACGCGGGGCTTGGCGGCGGGCGACGTGTTGCTGCTGCACGATGGCCACGCCCGGCGCGACGCGCAGGGGCGGCCCGTGGTGCTGACCCTGCTGCCACGGCTGCTGGCACGCCTGCGCGAAGCCGGCTTGAAGGCCGTCGCGCTGGACCAGGCCGTGCCGCTGGGCCACGGGCCGAATCCCGCGCGACCCGCCGCAACCCTGCAAGATGCCCCCCGGAGACCATGAGCGCCGTCCCGCACCATTCCCGCGCTGCCCCCCGGGGGTATCGACAGCCCCTTCACCTGGCCCTGACCGAGCAGGCCAGCGACTGGTATCGCGCAGGCGGGCGTTTCGCGCACGGGTTTGCCAAGGGCAAGCTGGGGCGCGATCCGCTGTTCATCGACATGTTGCGGCACGGCATGTTCCCGGCCAAGGGCCGATTTTTGGACCTGGGTTGCGGGCAGGCGGTGTTCGCGGCCTGGTTGCTGGCCGCGCAGGCCCATGCCGACGCCGGCCGCTGGCCGGCCGACTGGCCGCCGCCGCCGCAGGTGACCCAGTTGCTGGGGCTGGAGCTCATGCCGTCGGACGTGGCGCGCGCCCATGCGGCGCTGGCGCAGTTTTCGCCGCGCATCGTCATCGAGCAAGGGGATGTGACGCAGGCGGCATTTCCGGCCTGCGAGGTGGTGACCATCCTCGACGTGCTGCATTACTTCGACCACAACCGGCAGCGTGACGTGCTGACCCGCGTCCACCAGGCCCTGACGCCCGGTGGCGTGCTGGTGGCACGGGTGGGCGACGCGGCGGCGGGTTGGCGTTTCGAGTTGAGCCGCAAGGTTGACCAATGGGTCACCTTCGTGCGCGGCCATGGCTGGTCGCAGCTGCACTGCCGCTCGGTGGCCGACTGGCAGGCGCTGTTGCAGGACATCGGGTTTGAGGTGCAGGTGATGGCCAGCGTTGGCGGGCCACCCTTTGCCAACACATTTTTGGTGGCACGGCGCCCGCAAGGGGCCGTCGCGTGAACAGAGGGAGACAACCGTGGCGCGTGTGATTGCCTACACAGCGACGAGTGCTGTGGGCCAGGGCCGCAAGGCCTTGCTCGATGCCTTGATGCAGGGGCGCAGCGGCCTCCAGCCCTGCGATTTTCCGCAGGCGGAGATCGCCACCTGGATCGGTGCGGTCGAGGGCCTGGAGGCCGTGACGCTGCCGGCCGAGCTGGCCCCCTGGGATTGCCGCAACAACCGCCTGGCCTGGCTGGGCCTGCAGGCCGATGGCCTGCACGCGGCTGTGCAGCAGGCGGTGCAGGCCTTGGGCAGCGCGCGCGTCGGCCTGATCCTGGGCACCAGCACCTCGGGCATCCTGTCTGCCGAGCAGGCCTATCAGCACCGGGCGCCCGACTCGGGCGCCTTGCCGGCCTGGTTCGACTACCGGCGCACGCACGACACCGCGGCGCTCAGCGGCTTTGTGGCGGCCGTCCACGGCTTGACCGGGCCGGCGCTGACCATCTCCACAGCCTGTTCGTCGTCGGCCAAGGCCTTTGCGGCGGCCGACCGCTGGCTGCAGCAAGGCGTGGTCGATGCGGTGTTGGTTGGCGGAGTTGACAGCCTGTGCCTGACCACGCTCTATGGCTTCAGCTCGCTCGAGCTGACGTCCAGCCAGCCCTGCCGGCCGGGCGATGCCCACCGCGACGGCCTGTCGATCGGTGAAGCGGCGGCCTTTGCCCTGCTGATGCGCGATGGCGAGGACTTGGCGGGCGTCAAGGCCAGCGGCATGCGCCTGGCAGGCTGGGGCGAGTCGAGCGATGCGCACCACATGTCGGCACCACACCCCGAAGGTCTGGGCGCACGCATGGCCATGCAGGCCGCGCTGCGCAGCGCGGGCCTGTCCGCGGGCGACATCGATTACATCAACCTGCACGGCACGGCCACGCCGGCCAACGACCAGGCCGAAGGGGCAGCGGTGGCGGCTGTGCTGGGCACGGCGGTGAACTGCAGCTCCACCAAAGGCCTGACCGGCCATACGCTGGGCGCCGCGGGCGGGCTGGAGGCCGTGGTGTGCCTGTTGGCCCTGGAACAGGGACTGGTGCCGGCCACGGTGGGCTTGCAACAGCCCGACCCGGGCATCGCGCTGAAGCCGGCCCTGCGCAGCCGACGCATGCCCGTGCGCCATGCAATGAGCAATTCGTTTGGCTTTGGCGGCAGCAACTGCAGCCTGATCGTGTCCCGGGAGGCCGCATGAGCGTGCATGCCTTGCAGGCAGAGGTGTTGGGCGCTGGGGTGCTGGGCCCCGGCTTGGCCGATTGGAGGCAGTGGCAGGCCGTGGTGGCCGCCCCCCAGACCTGGACCGCCGCGCCCACGGTGCTGCCGGCTCCCAGCCTGCTGCCGCCGGCCGAGCGGCGGCGGGCCAGTCGCGTGGTGAAGGCCGCGCTCGAGGCCGGGACGCAGGCGGTGGCCCAGGCCGGCCTGGTCGCCAGCGAGCTGCCGGTGGTGTTCGCCAGCTCGGGCGGCGACGGGCACAACTGCCATGCGCTGTGCGAACTGCTGGCTGGCGACGACAAACAGATCTCGCCCACGCGTTTTCACAACTCGGTGCACAACGCGGCCTCGGGCTACTGGTCGATTGCGGCCCAGGCCATGGCGCCCGCGCAGGTGGTCGCGGCATTCGACGGCAGCTTCGCCATGGGCCTGCTGGAAGCTTTATCGCAAGTGCAGTATGCGGGTGTTCCCGTTTTGCTGATCGCCTGTGACAGCGAATACCCCGAGCCACTGCACAGCACGCGGCCGATTGCCGACGTGTCGGCCCTGGCGCTGGTGCTGGGGCCGGTGGGCGACGCCCGGGCCACGGCCGCTGGTGCGCCCGCGACCCTGGGCCGCCTGCACCTGGATGCCTCGGCCGCCTGGGGCAGCACGCCGGCCACGGCGCTGCCGGGCGCCTGGCCGGCCGGCTTGTGCGCGCTGCCGGCGCAGCTGCCGCCATGGCGCGGCCTGAGCCTGCTGGCTGCGCTGGCCGGTGCGGCGGTTGGTGACCCCACCGGAGCCGAGCCGGCGGCGCGCACCCTGCACCTGCACGTCGACGACGGGCGCTCGCTGGCCGTGCGGCTGCGCGTCGGTCGGCCAGGCGATGAGGCGCCGGGATCGCCATGACCGGGGTGGCGCCGAATCCCGACCGCTGGTCGCTGGCCGCGGGCCAGGGCCGCGACTGGATTGCCGCACGCATTCCGCATGCCGGCGGCATGTGCCTGCTCGACCACGTGGTGCGTGCCGCGCCGGACCAGCTCTGGGCCGCCACGCGCAGCCACCTGCGCAGGCCACATCCCCTCATCGTGCGCGGCGACCGCCTGGGGGCGGCCCACGGGGTCGAGTACGCCAGCCAGGCCATGGCGCTGCATGGCGGCTTGCTGGCCGGTGCGGCCGGCTCGGTGACGGGGGCCCACCCGGGTGGCGGCCGGCTGGTCAGCGTGCGCGAGTTGCGGCTGGCGGTGCCCGAATTGGCCCGGCCAGGCAAGGCGCAGGCAGGCGATGGCCCAGACCCCGCCGCGCAGGTGCTGGGTGTGCACGTGACGCTGGAGGCTGGCGATGCCCGCCAGGCCAGTTACGCGTTTGCGCTCGGGCCCTGGACGCCTGCGGCAGCCGACGCCGGGCTCGGCACATCGGCCGGCGCCTGGCCCGGTGAGCCGCCTGGGCTGGACACGATCTGGGTCAGCGGCCGCGCTTCGGTGCTGCTGGTGACCTGACCACGAGAAAGAAGAACGACGCATGCCAACTGAGACAGCGACCGAGGCAACGACAGGGCGGGGCGATGCCCAGCGCGTCAGATGGGCCCTGGTGACCGGGGCGAGCGGCGACATCGGCGCCGCGGTGGCGACCACGCTGGCGGCACAGGGCCTTGCCGTGTGGGTGCACGCGAACCGCAACGCCGCGCGCGCCGATGCCGTGGTGGCCAGCATCGAGGCCGCAGGCGGGCAGGCCAGGCCCATCGTGTTCGACGTGGCCGATGGCGCGGCCTGCGCCGCGGCCGTGGCGCAGATGCTGGCGGTGGCGCCCATCCAGGTGCTGGTCAACAACGCCGGCGTGCACGACGACGCCGTGATGCCCGGCATGCGCGCCGAGCAATGGCAGCGCGTGATCGACGTCAACCTGAACGGCTTCTTCAACGTCACCCAGCCGCTGCTGCTGCCCATGCTGCGCACGCGCTGGGGGCGCATCGTCAACGTCACCTCGGTCGCCGGTCAGGCCGGCAACCGGGGCCAGGTGAACTACGCCGCCGCCAAGGGCGGGCTGCATGCCGCCACCAAGGCCCTGGCGCTCGAAGTGGCCAGCCGCGGCGTCACGGTCAATGCCGTGGCGCCCGGCATCATCGCCACGGCCATGAGCGCGGACACCTTCGATGCGGCGCGCATCAAGCAGCTGGTGCCGGTGCAACGCGCCGGCCAGGCGCAGGAGGTGGCCGATCTGGTCGCGTTCCTGGCCAGCGAGCGTGCCGGCTACATCACGGCGCAGACGCTGGCCATCAATGGCGGCATGTGGGCGGCATGAGGCATGCATTGGGCAGTATGCGCCTGTTTCCGATGGTGACTGATCGGAAACCTTGAGATACTGCCCACACCTGTGGCCCCGTGTGGCGTGCAGCATGCCGCAAGCCGGTGACGCCACACGTGTCACGCGCCCGCCCGGGGGCGGTGGCATGATGGCAAAGGCCACGGCTCGCCTGCGGGCCCCGGGCCAGGCAACAACAGTGAACACGAACATGAGCACCTTCGATCACGAGGTTTGGGTCATTGGTGGCGGGCCGGGCGGCGGCGGCGCTGCTTGCCGGGGCCGCGCGGTGCGGCGGGCCAAGCACGATTGCCCTCGTTGCCGCGTGAACGCACCCCTGCAGCCGGCCTGCCTGCCGCGTGAGCAGGGCGTCGGCAAGTCCGCGCCCCGCGTGGGCATGACGCCGGGTGCGGCTGGGTGCGTTTCGCGGGACGGCCAGCCACGTCACCCCACCCGTCTGGTTGACCACGTGGCATGACGGCACCGCTCAACCGCCAGGACCGCGCCTCGCCGACCCGGCCGGTCGGCTCGGCGGCGCTGGTCGCATTTCGCTGGCTGGCCATGGTGCTGGGCCTGGGCGTGCTGGGCCTGATGTGCCTGGCCTGGACCCCGTTCGCCCTGGTGTTGCGCGGGGTGTTGCCGCGCGACGTTGGCAGCGCCATCGGCCGGCGGGTGATCTCGTACTGCTTCCGTTTCTACGTGGGGGTGTTGCGCGTGGCCTGCGGCTGCCGCATCGACCTGTCTGAGCTGGACGCGCTCACGCGCGAGCGGCGGCCGCTGGTGGTGGTGGCCAATCACCCGTCGCTGCTGGATGCGGTGCTCATCGTCTCGCGCCTGCCCAATGCCGTCTGCATCATGAAAGGGGCGGTGGCGCACAACGCGTTTCTGGGGGCCGGGGCCCAGCTGGCGGGTTACGTGTCCAATGTGTCGGCCCTCAGCGTGGTGCGCGGCGCCTTGCAGGATTTGAAGCGCCACCAGAGCCAGCTGGTGATCTTTCCCGAGGGCACGCGCACCGGCGAAGGCCCGATCGGTGATTGCGGCGCCACCGCCGGCGTGATCGCGGCACGCGCCCAGGTGCCGGTGCAGACCCTGGTCATCACCATGAGCGAGCGCTACCTGGGCAAAGGCTGGCCCCTGTTTCGGCCGCCGCCGCTGCCCCTGCACATCCGCGTCGAGGTGAGCGCGCGTTTTCGAGTGGTGCCGGCCCTGGCCGACGAGTTTGGGCACGACCTGAAGGCCTGGTACCGCGCCCGCCTGGAGGGTCAGCCCAGCCCGGTGCTGCGCGCGCTGGTGCCGGAAGCGGGAGGTCAGCCATGAGCATGCCCGGGCCATCGCAGCCGTTTGCCAGCACGAATGCTGGCGCGCCCGCTGTGCCGGGGCAGGCCAGCGCGTCGGCCCGCGGCCTGCTGGCATCGCCGCAGCCCTCGCGCACGCACCTGGTGCTCATCCCGTCGTACAACCCGGGGCGGCTGGTGCAGCAGACGGTGCAGGCCGCGCGCGCGCAGTGGAACCCGGTGTGGGTCGTTGTCGACGGCTCGACCGACGAGAGCGTGGCGCTGTTGCGCGAGATGGCGGCGCGCGACCCGGGGCTGCGCGTGATCGAGCGAGCCCGCAATGGCGGCAAGGGCGAGGCCATGCGCGACGGCGTGGCGGCGGCCCTCGCGGCCGGCTTCACCCATGTGCTGTCCATGGACTCGGACGGTCAGCACCCGGCCCCGCTCATCCCGACGTTCATGGCCACGTCCCGTGAGCACCCCGCTGCCATGGTGCTGGGCAAGCCGGTGTTCGACGCCGATGCGCCGCGTGCGCGCGTGCTGGGGCGCGAGGTGTCCAACGTGCTGGCTCGCCTGCAGACGCTGGAATCGGTGCGCTCGGGCATTGGCGACTGTCTGTACGGCTTTCGCGTCTACCCCGCGCAGGCCTTGGCGCGTGCGCTGGCGGCCTCGGCCTACATGCAACGCATGGATTTCGACCCCGAGGCCGTGGTGCGCATGCGCTGGGCCGGCGTGCCGGTCATCAACCTGCCGGCGCCTGTGCGCTACATCGCCCGCGAGGCGGGCGGGATCTCGCACTTCCGCTATGGCCGCGACAACGCGCGGCTGGCCTGGATGCACACGCGCCTGCTGGCGGGCATGGCCTGGCGGTCACCGCGTCTGCTGTGGGCGCGCCTTCAAGGCCGATGACGGAGTATGGGTTTGCTGCCGTTTGAATGACAACGAAAATGGCTTGATACTGCCGTTGTGAGTCATTCCCTGGATCTGGCTGAACGTCCGGTTTGTTGGTGATCGATATGTGGGTCGTCCTGGTCGCCAGGCGCTTGCACGTGGCGTTGAGCCTGACGAGCGCCGTGTGGCCTGGCCCGCGCAGTGAATCCATGCCGGCGGTCGGGCGCGAAACGGGGACTGCTTTCGTGAGCGCTTGGCGGGCGTGCAGCATCAGGGGGCCCCAACACCTGCGTCCAACCTCCGGCTGCACATCTCCCGACGCGATTCATGCCAACGCCAGGCCCTGGCCATGGCCATGGCCCGCTGCCGGGCGTCAGCGCGCCAACACGGCCTCGCGCTCGCCTTGCACGGCGGCCAGCAGCACCTCGCGCGCGAGTTCCGGCCGCTCCATGGGCACGAAATGCGTGGTGCCGGGCACGGTGCGCACATCGGCCTGGGCCGGCCAGTCCTGCCAATGGCAGGTGCTGCCTTCGGCGGCGCGCAGCACGGTGATGGGCACCGGCAGCTGCGCGATGGGCGCGTTGACGGGGCGGAAGGGGTGGCTGAAGTTGTGGGCCTCCCAGGTGGGGGCGCAGCGCAGGTGCCAGGCCTGGTCATCGCCCAGGAACAGGCCATCGGCCAGGTAGTCGGCGATCACTTCGGTCGGCCAGGTCTTGAACGCGCCCCGGCCCTGGTAGCTGGCCAGGGCCGCATCCGGGCTGTCGAAATGGTTTTTGCGCCGCAGGGCGCCGGCCAGCAGCGGCGAGGGGTCGCGGTTGGCGTCTGGCGCCAGGGGGGGCGCAACCACCGGGTCGAACAGCACCAGGGGGCGTTGCGGGCCGAGGTCGGCGGGCCACTGCAAGGTGGCCAGCAGGCAGGTCGCGCCCCCCATGGAGTGGCCGGCCAGCACACGCGGCACCTCGCCTTCGGATTGGCGTAACGCGCGCAGCAGCGCATGCAGGTCGTCGCGGTAGCCATCCCAGCTCGACACCGTCGCGTCGGCCTCGGCCGGCAGGGTGGTGAGGCCGTGGCCGCGCAGGTCGACGGCCAGCACGCGCAGGCCCTGGTCGCCCAGCGGACTCAGCAGCCGGGTGTAGGTCATGGCGTTGAAGCCGTTGGCGTGCAGGAACAGCAGGTCATGCCGCCCGTCTTCGGGGCCCCATTCCAGGGCGGCGATCTGGCCGTTGCCGTGCGGCGTGCTCAGGTCGAAGTGGCGGCGGCGAGGAGGGGTCTGGGGCAGGGCGGTCACGGCGTTCATGGGGACGGGGAAGGGGGCCGATCTGGCGGCCGGCATGCCGTCAAGTATGCGGGCAAGTCGGCACCGGGCCCGTCACCCGTGCAGCGGCCGTGGGACACGTCCCGGCTGCCGTTGGAAGGCGTGCGGCACGGGTGACGGTCGCCTGGGGCGCCGTTGTGCGCACAAGTCCTCGTCCCTGGGGCGGCATCGGGGCCGGGCCGCAGGGAGGCCACCATTGAAAAGCCTAAAATGCCCCCACATTCCAGAGCACCGCCGAGTAGCGTCCCGCGCGAGGCGGTGTGTCTGTTTTTTGCGTGACTTGGAGTCTGGCTTGAACAATCAATTGTTTACGAAGGTCGCCATCTGGGCGGTCATTGCCATGGTGCTGTTCACTGTGTTCAAGCAGTTCGACGGCCGCGCCATGGCGGGCGCCAAACCCATCGAATATTCCACCTTCCTGAAAGACGTGCGTGAAGGCCGCGTCAAGAAGGTGCTGATCCAGGAAGGGTCCACGGGGTCCGAAGTGCTGGCCGAGAACAGCGACGGCAGCCGCGTGCGCGCGAGCGTGCCCTACCTGGACCGCGGTCTGGTCGGTGACCTCATCAACTACAACGTCGAGTTCGACACCGAGCCGCGCAAGGAAGGCAACCTGCTGGTGTCCCTCCTCGTCAGCTGGGGCCCCATGCTGCTGCTGATCGGCGTCTGGATCTATTTCATGCGCCAGATGCAAGGCGGTGGCAAAGGCGGTGCGTTCAGCTTTGGCAAGTCCAAGGCCCGCATGATCGACGAGAACAACAACAACATCACCTTTGCCGACGTGGCCGGCTGCGACGAAGCCAAGGAAGAAGTGCGTGAGGTCGTGGACTTCCTGCGCGATCCGCAGAAGTTTCAGAAGCTGGGCGGCCGCATCCCGCGCGGCCTGCTGCTGGTCGGCCCCCCGGGCACCGGCAAGACGCTGCTGGCCAAGTCCATCGCCGGTGAAGCCAAGGTGCCGTTCTTCAGCATCTCGGGTTCCGACTTCGTCGAAATGTTCGTCGGCGTGGGCGCGGCCCGTGTGCGCGACATGTTCGAGAACGCCAAGAAGAACGCCCCCTGCATCATCTTCATCGACGAAATCGACGCCGTGGGCCGCCAGCGTGGCGCCGGCCTGGGCGGCGGCAACGACGAGCGCGAGCAGACGCTGAACCAGATGCTCGTGGAGATGGACGGCTTCGAGACCAACCTGGGCGTGATCGTGGTTGCCGCGACCAACCGCCCGGACATCCTGGACGCCGCCTTGCTGCGCCCGGGCCGTTTCGACCGCCAGGTCTACGTCACGCTGCCCGACATCCGCGGTCGTGAGCAGATCCTCAGCGTGCACATGCGCAAGGTGCCGATTGGCCAGGACGTGAACGCCAGCATCATCGCGCGCGGCACGCCGGGCATGTCGGGTGCCGACTTGGCCAACCTCTGCAACGAGGCTGCGCTGATGGCCGCCCGCCGCAACGCGCGTGTGGTCGAGATGCAGGACTTCGAGAAGGCCAAGGACAAGATCCTCATGGGCCCCGAGCGCAAGAGCATGGTCATGCCCGAGGAAGAGCGCCGCAACACCGCCTATCACGAGGCCGGCCATGCCCTGATCGGCAAGCTGCTGCCCAAGTGCGACCCGGTGCACAAGGTGACCATCATCCCGCGTGGCCGCGCGCTGGGCGTGACCATGAGCCTGCCCGAAGGCGACCGCTACAGCTACGACAAGGAATACATGCTGAACCAGATCAGCATGCTGTTCGGTGGCCGCATCGCCGAAGAGGTGTTCATGAACCAGATGACTACCGGCGCCAGCAACGACTTCGAGCGCGCCACGGCACTGGCGCGCGACATGGTCATGCGCTATGGCATGAGCGAGTCGCTGGGCCCCATGGTCTATGCCGAGAACGAGGGCGAGGTGTTCCTGGGCCGCTCGGTCACCAAGACCACCTCGATCAGCGAGGAAACCATGCAAAAGGTCGACATCGAGGTGCGCCGCATCATCGACGACCAGTACACGCTGGCCCGCAAGCTGATCGAAGACAACAGCGACAAGATGCACGCCATGGCCAAGGCCCTGCTCGAGTGGGAAACCATCGACATGGACCAGATCGACGACATCATGGCGGGCCGCGAACCGCGTCCGCCGCAGGACTTCACACCGCGCCTGCCGCCTTCCAGCGGTGGCCCGGGGGGTACGCCGGCGGTGAAGCCGGATGCCTCGCCGACCGCGGCCTGATGTCGAGGGCCGGCCACGGGTCGGCCTGCTGTTCAAGAACGGGGCATGAGGCCCCGTTTTTGCCTTCTTCACGACCCGGTCGAGCGCGACCCGGTCGGCCCGCGACCGATTCACCTTGTGTCATGAGTCACCCTCCCATCTGGCAGACCACCCGCCACGCCATTTCCCTGGCGCAGCCGGTGGTCATGGGCATCGTCAACGTCACGCCCGATTCCTTCTCTGACGGGGGGCGCCACAACCAGCCCCACGCGGCCCTGGCCCATGCCGAGCGCCTGGTGAAGGAGGGCGCCGCCATCCTCGACATCGGCGCCGAATCGACGCGCCCTGGTGCGCCCCGTGTGCCGCTGGATGAAGAGCTGCGCCGCCTGGACAGCGTGCTGCCTGAGCTGCTGCGCTGGCAGGTACCGATTTCGATCGACACCTACAAGGCCGAGGTGATGCGCCACGTGCTGGACCTGGGCGTGGACATCGTCAACGACATCTGGGCCCTGCGCCAGCCCGGTGCCGAAGCGGTGGTGACCCAGCATGACCGCTGTGGCGTGTGCCTGATGCACATGCACGGTGAACCCGCCACCATGCAGCAGACGCCCATGGCCGGCCACGCGGTGGCGACCAGCCTGGCTTTCCTGCACGAGCGCGTGCAGGCCCTGACGGCGCAGGGCGTGGCCCCGGCGCGCATCACCATCGACCCGGGGGTCGGCTTTGGCAAGACCGTGGCCCAGAACTTCGCCACCCTGGCCCATCAGCAGGCGTACGCCACGCTGGGGCTGCCGCTGCTGGCGGGCTGGTCGCGCAAATCGTCGCTGGGCGCTGTGCTGGCCGACGACTCGGGGACGCCGCCCGCCCCCGACCAGCGCGTGGCGGCCAGCGTGGCCGCTGCACTGGTGGCGGTGCAGCGCGGCGCGGCCATCGTGCGCGTGCACGACGTGGCCGCCACCGTGCAGGCCCTGCGCGTGTGGCAGGCCGTGCAGGCGGCGGCTGACGATGGCGGTGCGTAGCGGCCGCGGGCCGGCTGAGCCGGCGCACGCGCGAAGGGCTGCGACCGGCATGTCGGCGGTCAAAGGTAAAACAATGTGGGGTATGGATCATTCATCGTTGAATGATGAACGGTGATGGGTGCATACTGTGTGGATGGATGGTGCGACACGAGGCGCACCCAGGAGTGAACATGACAAGAAGCTACTTTGGCACCGACGGCATCCGCGGCACCGTGGGCCAGGCCCCGATCACCCCGGACTTCGTGCTGCGCCTGGCGCATGCCGTGGGCCAGGTGCTGCGGCGCCAGATCGAGCGCCCCACGGTGCTGATCGGCAAGGACACGCGGATTTCGGGCTACATGCTGGAGTCGGCGCTCGAATCGGGCTTCAACTCCGCCGGGGTCGATGTGGTGCTGCTCGGGCCCCTGCCGACACCGGCCGTCGCTTACCTGACGCGGGCGCAGCGCGCCAGCCTCGGGGTGGTCATCAGCGCCAGCCACAACCCGTACCCCGACAACGGCATCAAGTTTTTCTCGGCGCAGGGCGCCAAGCTGCCCGACGCCTGGGAAGAGCAGGTCGAGGCCGCGCTGGCCTGCGAGCCGGTCTGGGTGCCTTCGGCCCAACTGGGCAAGGCCAGGCGGCTGGACGACGCCGCGGGCCGCTACATCGAGTTCTGCAAAAGCACGTTCGACCACGCGCTGAGCCTGCGCGGCCTGCGCCTGGTGGTCGATGCTGCCCATGGTGCGGCCTACCAGATTGCGCCCGCCGTGTTCCATGAGCTGGGCGCCGAGGTGCGGGCCATCGGCGTCACGCCCGATGGCCTGAACATCAACGAAGGCTGCGGGGCCACGCACCCCGAGGCCTTGTGCCAGGCCGTGCGCCAGCATCAGGCCGATTTCGGCATCGCCCTCGATGGCGACGCCGATCGCCTGCAGCTGGTCGATGCGCAAGGGCGGCTCTACAACGGCGACGAGCTGCTGTACGTGATGGCCCAGGCGCGCGCCCGCGATGGCCAGGTGCCGCCAGGCGTGGTCGGCACGCTGATGACCAACCAGGGCATCGAAGTGGCCCTCAAGCGCCTGGGCGTGGCCCTGGTGCGCGCCAAGGTGGGCGACCGCTATGTGCTCGAAGAGCTGGAGCGCCGCGGCTGGCTGCTGGGCGGCGAAAGCTCGGGCCACCTGTTGGCCCTGGACAAGCACACCACGGGCGACGGCATCGTCAGCGCCCTGCAGGTGCTGCAGGCCTGCGTGCGCGAGGAAAAGACCCTGGCCCAGCTGCTCGATGGCGTGAGCCTGTTCCCGCAGACCATGATCAACGTGCGCCTGAGCGAGCACAGCGCCGATTGGCGCCACAATGCCGCCCTGCAGGCCGCCACCCAGGCCGTCGAAGCCGAGCTGGGCGATGCCGGCCGCGTGCTCATCCGCCCCAGTGGCACCGAGCCGCTGCTGCGCGTGATGGTGGAGGCCAGGGACGCCCGGCAGGCCCAGGCCGCCGCCGAACGCATTGCGGCCACGGTGTGAGGTGTGGTGAAGAGCATGGCTTCATCCCTGTCATCCATTCAACGCGAGCATGGGCATACTGCCTTTTCGGGGGGTGACCGTGTGGCTGCGTGATGCCACCATCGCCGTGCTGGCCCTGATGGTCGGTGGGACTGCCAGCGCCGAGGGCGTCTGGCGCTTGCCGTCCAGCAAGGCCCCGGCCCAGGCTGCACCACCGGCCTGGACCGGCGATGCCCGAGGCTTTGCCGCCTGTGCGCACCTGTTTCCGGCCCCGCCGCCGATGCCGGCCACGCCAGGCGCGCTGCGTGCGCTGTGCTTCAACGAGTTCGCCGTGCTGCACTCCGGCGACACCAAGACGCCGGTCTACGTCGTGCAGCGCCTGAACGCGCGCCAGTTGCAGGCCGCACGTGAGCTCAAGCGCAAGGACAAGTTCTACGCCGAGGGCCGCCTGCCGCGCGCCGAACGCGCCGAGCTGTCGGATTACAAGCACTCGGGCTACTCGCGCGGCCACATGGCGCCCACGGGCGACATGGCCACGGCAGAGGGCAAGGCACAGAGCTTTTCGCTGGCCAACATGGTGCCGCAGGACATCGAGCACAACGGTGGTGCCTGGAACGACATCGAGCAGGACACGCGCGCCTACATCCGCCGCACCCAAGGCGATGTGTTCGTCATCACTGGTCCGGTGTTCGCGCCGCCCGTGCGCACCGTGGGCCAGGGCCGCGTGCGTGTGCCCAGCGCCTTGTTCAAGCTGGTCTACGACCCCGGCACGGGCCGCAGCTGGGCGCACTGGCAGGACAACCGCGGCGGCACGCGCGCGGGTCAGCCCATCAGCTACACCGAGCTGGTGCGCCGCACCGGCCTGGCCTTTTTGCCGTGATGGGCGGGCAAGGCCGGGACGGCCGCAGCCTGCACAGCGACCGCGACCGGGTGTGCAAGCTTGCGAGGACCGATTGCCCATGCGGGCTCGGCTGATCCGGCTGCACGGGGGCAGGGTGTGGGCGAGCAGGCGGATGCCGCCAAATCGCTGCGGCGGCCTCATGCCGCCACAACCCGCGTGCGGAGTGGCCCCGTTCACTGGATGGCTTCCCTTTGGGGTGGGTAGTATGACCTATCTACCGTTTCAAGTTCATCGGCATGTGGGTGATACTGTGGCATGCCATGCGTTGCTGCAGCTTGTCGATGCAGCGCGTGGCGGCCGCCGTCCGCCCCTGTTCAAGCGTTGAACACGCCCGTCAATCGGGTGTGAAGGCGTCCACGGCATCGGTGATCAGGCTGTCCACCCCCAGGGCCAGCAGGCGTTCGGCCTCGCGGGCGTCGTTCACGGTGTAGGCCGCGCAGGCCAGGCCGGCGTCGTGGATGGCCTGCACGCGGCTGGCCTGCCACAGCCGATGCTCGGCCACCAGGCCGACGCAGTCCAGGTCCTGTGCCAGCTGCAGGGCGTCGGCCGTGTGGCGGGGCCAGGACGCCAGCAGCAGCGCGCGCGGCCAGTGCGCGTCGGCCTCGGCCGCCGCCTGCAGCGCTGCCGGCTGGAACGAGCTCAGCAAGGGCGGCGTGGCGTCCGGCGGCCAATGCGCGCGCAAGGCCTGGACCACGGCGCGGCCGGTGGCTTCCGCCTGGCCCGGGTTGGGCTTGATCTCCAGGTTCAGGTTCATGCCGTTGGCCCGGCAATAGCGCAACACACTGGTCAGGTGCGGCAGGGGCTCGCCCGCGTAGGGGGCGGAATGCCAAGTGCCTGCATCGAGCTGGGACAAGCGCGCCCAAGGCCACGCGCCGGCTGGCCCGTGGCCGTTGCTGGTGCGCTGCAGGGTGTCGTCGTGCAGCAGGAACAGCACGCCGTCGGCCGACAGCTTCACATCGCACTCGGCCATGCGGTAGCGGCGCGCCGCACCGGCGCGGATTGCCGCCAGCGTGTTTTCCGGGGCGCAGTGCCCCGCGCCGCGGTGGGCGATCCAGCGCGGGCAAGGCCAGGCAGGGGATGTGCGCATGGGAGAGGTGATGGGAGATGACGGGAAGGGCATCATGCCGCACCCGGTGCTGAGGCCGGATCATCGGCCTGGATGCGGTAACGTGGTGCCAACCTGATGCGGCCGGGTGCATGCTCCCAAAGGGACGGCCGCGAGCGGTGACCGCTTCCGGGCAACGCGCCAACCGTCGCCCGATGCGCTTGAGCGGCGCCGCCGCTCGACACCTCGCTCGTTCGGTTTGCAACACCCGGTGGCACCGGCCCATTCCGTCGCGCGAGCGACATGGCGCCCGTGGTCCGCGGTGCCGGAATGCCCCGGCAAACCCCGAGCCGCGAGCGGCGCAGCACAGGTTGTGCAGAAAAATTAGGTGAAAACACCAATTGGTGCGACAATAGCGGGCTTATCAGGGATCACGCTCCCGGCATGCCACTTGGGCATGCCGATGATCACCCGGCGTTGCCGGGCCACAGCGGATCCGATGAGCCCTGCATCTCCCTTCTTGCACACAGGCTAGCCACCCTTGCAGACGCACCCCGCGTTCTGCGCCGACGATGACCCCATCGCCGAGGTTTTTGGTGGCCGAGGATGGCCGAAACGCAGTCTGTCGCTGGCGCCGCTTCACCGATGAAGCCGGCACCACACCGATCAGGCCCGCATGCGTTTTTTGTCGTTGGATGGTTGATGTGTTTTGAACCGTCCAACGCCGGCGCGCCCCTCGTGCGCCGGGCGTGACATTTCTCTTTTGGAAAACCATGTCCGATTTGGCACACACCGTGCCGGGCAACGCATTGCCCGAACAACAAGCTACCCCTGAATCCGTGTCCACCATCGATGCGCTGGCACGCGAGTTCGATGCCGCCGAAGTGCGTGCCCTGGCCGAGCGCCAGGCCGACGGTTCGGCCCAGGTCAAGCGCCTGAAAGCCGACAAGGCTGAGCAGGCGGCCCAGGCCCGCCAGGCCAAGCAGGCGAGCGACATCCAGCGCGAAGCCCGCGAAGCCGCTGCCGAGCGTGCCGACGCCGACACCGGGGCCGACGAGCCCCAGAACGCCGAGCCGGTGAATGCCGAGGCGTTTGCTGCCCTGGGCCTGGCGCCTGAGCTGGTGCAGGCCGTGGCCGACCTGGGCTTCTCCGATCCCACGCCGGTGCAGGCCGCCGCCATTCCCAAGGCCATGCCCGACGGCTTGAGCGATGCGCGCCAATATGCCGACCTGATGGTGTCCAGCCAAACCGGCTCGGGCAAAACGGCGGCGTTTTTGCTGCCCGTGCTGAACACGCTGCTCAAGCTGCAAAACAGCAAGTTCGAGCGCGAAAAGGCCGAATGGGATGCCAAGGTTGCCGCTGCGCTGGCCAACGGCGAAGAAGCACCCAAGAAGCCGCGCCGCAAAAACCCGTTGCAGTCGCGTCACTTCCAGCCCGCCATTCCCGGCGCGCTGATCCTGTGCCCCACGCGCGAGTTGGCCCAACAGGTGGCCAATGACGCCATCGACCTGGTGCGCCACTGCCGCGGCCTGCGCATCGCCACCGTGGTGGGCGGCATGCCTTATCAACTGCAAGTGGCCAAGCTGCAAAACGCCAACCTCGTGGTGGCCACGCCGGGCCGTCTGCTCGACCTGGAGCGCAGCGGTCAGCTCAAGCTGAACGAGGTTGAATTCCTCGTCATGGACGAAGCCGACCGCATGCTCGACCTGGGTTTTGCCGACGACCTCGAAGCCATTCACCAGCTGACCGGCAACCGCCGCCAGACCATGATGTTCTCGGCCACGTTCGCCCCGCGCATCCAGGATCTGGCCATGCGCGTGATGCACGAAGGCGGCAAGCACGTCCAGCGCATCCAGATCGACACGCCGCAGGAAGCGCATGCCAACATCGAGCAATCGCTGATGTGGGCCGACAACTCGGTGCACAAGCGCCAGCTGCTGGACCACTGGCTGCGTGACCCCGCCATCAACCAGGCCATCGTCTTCGCCTCGACCCAGATCGAGTGCGACGGCCTGGCCGAAGACCTGCAGCAAACCGGCTTTGCCGCCGTGGCCCTGCACGGCGCGCTCAGCCAGGCGCTGCGCAACCGTCGCCTGCGCGCACTGCGCGAAGGCAAGGTGCAGATCCTGGTCGCCACCGACGTGGCCGCCCGCGGCATCGACGTGCCCACCATCACGCACGTGTTCAACTTCGGCCTGCCGATGAAGGCCGAGGATTACACCCACCGCATTGGCCGCACCGGCCGTGCGGGCCGCGATGGCATCGCCGTCACCTTCGCCGAAATCCGCGACCGCGGCCGCTTGTTCGACATCGAACGCTACACGCGCCAGGCCTTCCAGATCGCCACGGTGCCGGGCCTGGAGCCCACGCTGCGCTTCCCGGTGATCAGCGAGCGCAACGGTGGCCGTGCGCCCGGCGGCAAGGGTCGCCATGGCGGCGGCCGTGGCCGCCCCGGTGGCGATCGCGGTGGCCGTGGTGCCCCGCGCTTCGACGACCGTCGCAATGGCCCGCGCATGTACCGCGGCGAAGGCGACTTCAACGACCAGCGCGCCCCCCGTGCCGACCGGCATGACGGCCCGCGCGAGGGCGGCTTCGATCAGCGCCGCGATTTCGGCGGTGGCCGCTTCGAGCCGCGTGGCAACCGTGGCGCCGAGGGTCGTGGTGATTTCCGCGCACCGCGTCCCGAAGGCCGTTTCGACCCCCGTGGCGACGCCCGCCGCGAGCCGCGCTTCGACGACCGCGCCCCGCGTTTCGACCGCGCCGAGCGTCCCGCACGCGGTGACTTCGACGACCGCCGCCCGGCGACGCGCCGCGAAGGCCACCGCGATGGCTTCGGCAGCAAGCCGGCCGCCGCGCGCCCCTACGAGCCGCGCGGTCAAGCGCGCGACAGCCGCATGGGTGACCGCGACGGCCGCTCGCACGCGCCCCAGGGCCGCGGCGGCAAGCGCACGCACGAGTATTGATGCCACCGCACTGGTGGCCTGAAGGCTGCCAGTTGGTGTGTATATGCAAGGGTATGGCCCTGTTGCCGTTGTGTTGATAACGGCAACAGGACCATACCCTTGTGCATTGTGCCGATTGAACCCGCAGTCCAGTCACCTCGACGCGGGCGGGTGTGCGGGCCCGGGCAGGGCGCCGCAGCATCCTCGGTCTGGCCTCGCCCAGGACACACGCGGGAAGGCCGTGTACGCAGAATTACGGCCAGATGACCGTTTGTTTAACCGTAGACTTTCAAGGTTATTCACCTTTTCCGCGCTCGGAGCTTTACATGGACTTCCTTTCACACCCCGACTTCTGGGTCGGGTTGGTCAAGATCATCTGGATCAACATCATCCTGTCGGGTGACAACGCCGTGGTCATCGCCCTCGCGGCGCGTTCGCTGCCGCCCGCGCAGCAGAAGAAGGCCATTGCCTTCGGCTCTGGCGCTGCCGTGGTGCTGCGCATCCTGCTGACGGTGGTGGCCGCCAAGCTGATGGCCTTGTCGTTTGTGCAGATCGTGGGCGGCGCGCTGCTGCTGTGGATTGGTCTGCAGCTGCTGACCGGCGACGAAGGTGATGAGGGCGAATCCAAGGGCACGGGCTCGATGATGGCGGCCATCCGCACCATCTTGATTGCCGACCTGGTGATGAGCCTGGACAACGTGATCGCCGTGGCCGCTGCGGCGCAGGGCAACATGGTGCTGCTCATCGTGGGCCTGGCCATTTCCATTCCGCTGGTGATCTTCGGCTCCACGCTGATGATCAAGCTGATGGAGCGCTTCCCCGTCATCGTCGTGCTGGGCGCGGCCTTGATCGGCTGGGTGGCCGGCGAAACCATCATGAACGACAACATCCTGCATCCGGCCGTGGTGGAACACCCCTCGCTGCACTACATCGCCGCTGCCGCAGGCGCGGTCCTCGTTGTGGGCCTGGGCATGTGGCTCAAAAAGCGTGGCGAAGCCAAGGCCGCGCAGCCCTCGGCCTGACACGGCCTCACAGGCCCTCGACCAAGCCGCCTGCCGGGCGGCTTTTTTCATGGTGAATGGGGTTCAGGGTGATCGCGTGCGGCTGTGGCGGGCGGCGGTGAGTCACGGCCAGGTCAAAGGCGGTTGGCTCAATGAAAAATAATTAAAAAGAATGCGTTTTTGAGCAATTTTTCTCCTATGCTGCCAAATGTTTCTCGGTGGTCGTTGACCACTGCGTTGGTGCATGGGCTTGGCCGACGCGTTCCGTCAACCTTTTATCCAGTGCATCAACCCATGTCCTCCACACGCTTTCCTCGCCTCCTGCTCAGCGCCTTGCTGCTGGCTGCCGCCAGCCACGCTCAGGCTGCTTACACCGTCACTTTCCAACAACAAGGCAGCAACGTGGTGGCCACCGGCTCGGGCAGCTTCACGGTGAGCACGCCCGACTCGGCTGTTGAGCTCCCGCAATCGGGCCTGTTCCAGGGCCGGGGATTGCCAGACTCCAGCAACCAAGCAGGCTTTCTGCTGGGCGATGTCGGCCAGGTGGCGCTGCACTATGGTCAGCTGTCGAGCGCGGTGACCGAGTTGAGCGCGGTGGAAACGCCGTTTTTCGGAACCTCCAGCGGCGGGTTTGCGGGCATGGCTGTGCAATCCAATGGGATCTGCATCTTGGCAACGCCATTCGATTACACCTCTGGTGCGTCGCTCAACAACACCACGACCTGGACCAACACCACCTTGGCCGACATGGGCCTGACCGCCGGCTCGACCCTGACGTTCGAGTGCGATCCGCTGCCGGTGGCGACGGCCCTCAGTGCCGAAGCCCCGTCTGCCAAGGCCGTGACGGCCAACAACGTCATCGTCGTGCGCGTCTTGGCCGCCAGCACAGGCACCACCCAGGCCGTGCCGGCCCTGGGGCCCTTCGGCCTGCTGGCCTTGGGCGCCGCCCTGGGCGGCTGGGGCGTGTTGCGTCGCCGCCGCGCCAACGCCGCGGCCTGATCCGCGTCACCCGCTCGCGCCGCATGGCGCGCTTGCAGACCGCCCTCGTGGGCGGTTTGTTCGTTGGGGGCAGTCCTGTGGCGTGACGCCCCAGGGACATGCACCACCCTGGCGCGCGTTTCCACTGGGCACACAACCACCCGGAGACGCCCCATGACCCGCTTTTCCCTTCAACGCCGTGCCGTGGCGCGCGCCGGCGCCTGCCTGCTGCTGCCGGCCTGGGCCCAGGTTGGCGCGGCGGCCGCCGCCACCTGGCCGGCCAAGCCGGTGCGCATGGTGGTGTCCAGCCCCGCAGGGTCCACGGGCGACGTGATTGCGCGCCTGTTGTGCGACCAGATGACGCGGGCCACGGGCCAGCCCTTCATCGTGGACAACAAGCCTGGCGCCAACAGCTCGATCGGTGCCGCCGAGGTGGCCCGTGCCGCGCCCGATGGCCACACCCTGATGCTGGCCAACACCAGCAGCGTGGTCGTCAACCCGCAGCTGTACAAAAAGCTGCCGTACAGCGACAAAGACTTCACGCCCATCAGCGCCATCGTCGAGGGCCGCTTCATCCTGGCCGTGAACCCGGCCTGGGCGCAGGCGCAAGGCATTGCCACCGCGGCCGATTTCCTGGGCTGGGCCAAGCGCAACCCGGGCCGTGTGCGCTACGGATCAGCCGGCCAGGGCAACCTGGCGCACCTCACCTTCGCCATGCTGAACAACCACGCCGGCATCGTCACCACCCACATCCCCTACAAAGGCAGCGGTCCGGCGCAGAACGCGTTGATGGCCGGCGAGATCGAGGCCATGTTCGACATCCCGAACGCCATCCCGCTGTTCGAGTCCGGCCGGCTCAAGCCCCTGGCCGTCACCGCGCCGCAGCGCATCGCAGCCTTGCCCCAGGTGCCCACGCTGGAGGAGGTGGGGGTTCGCGGCTTCGACGTGACCTACTGGATGGCGGTGCAGGCGCCCGCCCGCACGCCACCGGCCATCGTCGATCAGGTGTATGCGGCGCTGAAGCAGGCGGCCGCCGACCCCAAGACGCGCGCGGGCCTGGCGGTGCAGGGCGATGTCATCGTGATGGCGCCGCAGCCGTTTGCGCAGCGCATCCAGCGCGAGATCGCGCTCTGGGGCGACGTGATCCGGCGCGAAAAGCTGTCGCTGGAGTGAAGCGCGGCCTCAGCCCATGAGCTTGTCGCGGAAGATGAAAAACACCGCGCCCAGGATGCACAGGCCGGCCCACAGGTAATCGAGCTTGAACGGCTCTTTCATGTAGAGCACGGCGAACGGCACGAACAGCGTGAGGGTGATGACCTCTTGCAGGATCTTGAGCTGGCCCAGCGACAGCACCTGGTAGCCGATGCGGTTGGCCGGCACCTGTAGCAGGTACTCGAAGAAGGCCACGCCCCAGCTGATCAGCGCCGCCACGATCCAGGGCTTGCTGCTGAGTTCCTTGAGGTGCGCATACCAGGCGAACGTCATGAACACGTTGCTCAGGCACAGCAGGCCGATGGTGATCGCGATCTTGGGCATGGTGATGCAGTATGGGGTGGTTGCCGATTCACAACAAACGGGTGCCCAGGGGTACTTCGCCCTCGGGAATGCACAGCCGGACCGCACCGTCGGCATCGTGAAACCCGGTCACCAGGCATTCAGACATGAGGGGGCCGATCTGCTTGGGCGGGAAATTCACCACGGCGACGACCAGCCGCCCCACCAGATCCTGGGGCTGGTAGTGCACGGTGATCTGGGCGCTGGACTTGCGCACGCCCAGCTCGGGGCCGAAGTCGACATGCAGGATGTAGGCCGGTTTGCGGGCTTTCTCAAACACATCGGCCTGCAGCACGCGGCCCACGCGCAGCTGCACCTTGCTGAAATCGTCCCAGGTGATGGTGTCCATGGAAAAAGGGAAGGGCGGTGGTGGTCGAAGCGGCGATTGTCGGCCAAAGGATGGCGCCTGCAGCCGGCGCGTGCCATCAAGATGGGCCGGCCGTGGATGGCAGCGGGGAGGGGACGCTGCTGTCCGAACTGGATGGGAGCAAGTCGGCGGCCCCGTCGACCGGTGCGGCACCGGCTGGCCACGATCTTTTCAAACGTGAGGCCCTGGAAAAGTCCAGCGGCGCAGTCGTGCTCTGGCATGCGTGTGGCGGTTGACGGCGGCCTGCCCATGGTGCGCCCAAGTGCCCAGGCGCCGAGTGCGCGGTGGCGCCGCATCCCGCGTGGTGTCGCACGTCGTGCACCACGTCATGGCCGCCGCTCAGCCCACTGTCCTGGGTGAATGGGCCTTGACCCTCAATGGCTGCGCCATGGGGATGATCTTTCTTCAAGGGGTATGGCTTGATTGCCGATTCCGAATCAACGGCAACAACCACATACTCCACAACGAATCAGCCGCCGATGTAGCTCATCTCCACGCGGGCGGGGCCATCGGCCGCGGCCAGGCCGGGCTGGCGCAGGGCCGAGTAGCGGTCGTCCCGCCGTTGCCAGGTCTGGCGAATGCGCTCAGCCAGCTGCCCGTCGTTGGCGCCACCGCGCAGCAGCCCGCCCAGGTCGGTGCCCGTGGCGGCGAACAGGCAGGTGAACAGCTGGCCGTCGGTGGACAGGCGCAGCCGGGTGCAGCCCGCGCAAAAGGCCTGGGTGACGGCGCTGATGAAGCCCAGCTCGCCGAGCTGGGGCTGGTGGTGGCCCTGGGCGTCCACGTGCAGCCAGCGCTCGGCGGTGTCGCGGGGCGTGGCCACCGCATCCCGCGGCGCATCGGGCGACGCCAGGCGCATGGCGTCCGCAGCCTCGAAGACCGGCCCCTCATCGCCGACGGGGCGCAGCGCGAATTCGGCGCGCAGCCGGTCCAGCAACTCGGCGCTGGGCACCACCTGGTCCAGCCGCCAGCCGTTGGTGCTGCCCACGTCCATGTACTCGATGAAGCGCAGCGCCAGGCCCTGGCCCCGGAAGTGGCGCGCCATGGGCAGCACCTGCGCATCGTTCACGCCACGCTGCACCACCATGTTGAGCTTGATGGCCAGGCCGGCGTGCTGAGCGGCTGCGATGCCAGCCAGCACGGCGGACACGGGCTGGTCGGTGTCGGCCATGCGGCGAAACACGGTGTCGTCCAGCGCGTCCAGGCTGATGGTGACGCGCCGCAGCCCGGCCTGGGCCAGGGCTTGCGCCTTGGCGGGCAGCAGCACGCCGTTGGTGGTCAGGCACAGGTCCACCGGCGTGCCCTGCGGGGTTCGCAGCCGGGCCAGCCGGGCGACCAGCTCGGGCAGGTCGCGTCGCAGCAGGGGCTCGCCGCCGGTCAGCCTGAGCTTGTGCACCCCCAGCCGCACGAACACGCGCGCCAGGCGCTCGATCTCGTTGACCGTCAGGTAGGCCGAGCGCGGCAGGTAGCGGTGGTGGTCGAACACCTCGCGCGGCATGCAGTAGCGGCAGCGGAAGTTGCAGCGGTCGGTCACGCTGATGCGCAGCTCGCGCAAGGGCCGGTGGAAGCGGTCCAGCGGCTGGCCCGCGTTGCCGGGCGCGCCGTGCTGGCTGGCAGCGCCTGGCTTCGTGGGCGAGGCGTCCTGGGGATGGCCCACTGCGGCACCCATCGGCATGGCCGGGGCAGGCGCAAGCCCCGCCGGGCGCGTGCGGGCGTTGCGGCGCAAATCGTGCAGGGGCAACCAGGGGCGATCCATGCCCGCATTGTGGCGCGGTGCGCGCAGCGGCGATTCGACGACTCACGCATGAACGGCGGTCCGCAGGGGCGTGCCTGCAGGCTGTGCGGCGGTGAACGGGGCGGCAGGCGGCCCTGACGGCTGTGGTGCCGAACGCCTGCCTTGAGCGGCGTACGGCGCGCGCCGCCACAATGCCCGTTTTCCCAACCGACCCTGAACCCATCCCTGTCATGCCAACCTTGAGCGACTTCCCCATTGGCCAGAAGTGGCCCGCCCAGCACCCCGACCGCCTGCAGCTGTACTCGCTGCCGACACCGAATGGCGTGAAGGTGTCCATCATGCTGGAGGAAACTGGCTTGCCGTATGAGGCGCACCGCGTGGACTTCGCGACCGACGACCAGCTGTCGCCCGAGTTCCTGTCGCTGAATCCCAACAACAAGATCCCCGCCATCCTCGATCCCGATGGTCCGGGCGGCCAGCCCTTGCCGCTGTTCGAATCGGGCGCGATCTTGATGTACCTGGCCGACAAGACCGGCCGCTTTGTGCCGCAGGATGCGGCGGCGCGCTGGCAGACCCTGCAGTGGGTGATGTTCCAGATGGGGGGCGTGGGCCCGATGTTTGGCCAGCTCGGCTTCTTCCACAAGTTCGCCGGCAAGGACTACGAGGACAAGCGCCCGCGCGACCGCTACGTGAACGAGAGCAAGCGCCTGCTGGGCGTGCTCGACAAGCACCTCATCGGCCGCGACTGGGTGATGGGCGACGACTACACGGTGGCCGACATCGCGATCTTTCCGTGGATCCGCAACCTCGTGGGCTTCTACGAGGCGCGCGAGCTGGTGGGGTTCGACGCGTTCAAGCAGGTGGCGCGGGTGCTCGATGCCTTCGTCGCCCGGCCCGCCGTGCAGCGGGGGCTGAACATCCCGGCTGCGCCCTGAGCAGGCGGCTACACCGACGGCCAAGGCGAGGGCTGCTGCGTCGTCGTCCGGCTGGACGACGGTCACACCCTGGTCGCACCGGTGGCGTCGCGCTCAAGCGCCTGGATGCCGAGGACAACGGGATCGTCAGGGCCTCGCGGGGGCCCACCGGACCGAGGGGGCGCAAGGCCGAACCGCACGCGGTGTCCGGGGCCCTGACTTGTTCTGGACACCGCGCAGCCTCGGGGTGTACCTACCTGATGGCCGCCATGAGGCACGGCGGTGACCCAAGCCCATCTTGGCTACAAATGCCGCATTTCCACGCGGCCATGGGGTGCGTCGACGCGCCCGCTTGCGGGCGGGGCGGCGCTGGCCCTACCATCGGCGCCGCAGCACATTTGGGCGGCTGCACCGCTTGATCGTTTCGCCCAGCAAAGGAAATCCGCCATGTCCAACAACTCCCTGGTGAGCGAACTGCTCGCGCAACTCGACGGTGCACCCACGCAGCAGATCGCCCAGCAGCTGGGGGTGGGCGGGCAGGACGCCAACACCGCCATCTCCGCCGCCGTGCCCATGCTGCTGGGCGCGCTCGGCAACAACGCCAGCCAGGCCGGCGGCGCCGATGCGCTGTTCAACGCGCTCACGCGCGACCATGCGCCGGCCGTGAACCCGGCCCTGGGCGGCGTGGACCTGGGGGGGTTGCTGGGCTCGGTCCTCGGCGGCCTGGGCGGCGGTGCGCCGGCCAGCGCGCAGCTCGATGGCGGCAGCATCCTGGGCCATGTCTTTGGCAACGCACAGGACCGCGCGCAGGACGGCCTGGGCCAGGCCACGGGCCTGAACAACGGCCAGGCGGGCCAGCTGCTCAAGATCCTCGCGCCCATCGTCATGGCTTTTCTGGCCAAGCGCGTGATGGCCGGCGGCCTGAACTCGGGCGGCCTGGGCAGCATGCTGGGTCAGGAAACCAACGAGATTCGCCAGGGCGGCTCGGCCGGCGGCAGCCTGGGGGGCGGTTTGCTGGGTGCCGTGCTCGACCAGAACGGCGACGGCAAGCTGGACGTGGGCGACCTGCTCAAGATCGGCGGCAGCCTGCTGGGCGGCCGCCGCTGAGCAGCGAAGCCGGGGCGCCAAGCCGGCCGGGTTGAGCCGTCGCTTGGCCGGCTGCGCTGAACGGCAAGCTGTGCCACCGGGTTCATCGTTCCAGCTACCATGCAAAGGGCCGTCAGGCCCTTTTTCATGGGTATCACGCCACTGCCTTTCATCTTTCATCGACAACCCGGAGATACCCCTTTGAGAGGGACGCTCGGGCACGCGTCTCGATCAGCGAGGCCCACCGAGCCGGCAACCATCCGCCTGCCGCTTTCGGACTGGACGGGCCGGCCGGCGGCTGCACCTTGCGCGAGAACGATTATCATTTTCGGCTCGCTGCTGCGGCGCAACCTGGGTCGAGCGCGGCAAGCCATTGAACAATCCATCGATCGAAGGAAGAGGGTTTATGACGCGTCAAGTCGCACGCCGTGTGGTGCTGGGCGGGCTGTTGGGGGTGGGGCTGGGCCTGGGGCCGGCCGGGATGACGGCGGCGCAGGCGCAGTCGGCGTCCAGTTCGCAGACCGCGACCTCGGCCAAGGCGGTGGCCAGCGGCTATGCCGAGCTGGTGTTCGCCACCTATGGCGACACGCTGGCCGGCGCACGCGACATGCAGGCGGCACTGCTGGCCTTCACGGCCGCCCCGTCGCCGACGACGCTGGAGGCCGCCCGCAAGCGCTGGCTGGCCGCGCGCGAGTTCTATGGCCAGACCGAGGCGTTTCGCTTCTACGGCGGCCCCATCGACGACGACCAGGGCCCCGAGGGCCAGATCAACGCCTGGCCCATGGACGAGTCCTACGTCGACTACGTCGAGGGCAAGCCCAACGCGGGGCTGATCAACAACCCCAAGTTCCAGATCACCAAGGCCAACCTGGCCAAGCAGAATGAGCGCGGGGGCGAGGAGAACATCGCCACAGGCTGGCATGCCATCGAGTTCCTGCTCTGGGGGCAGGACCTGTCGGAAACCGGGCCCGGTGAGCGCTCGTTCGAGGACTACGTGGACGGCAAACGGGCCAACGCCGACCGCCGCCGCACCTACCTGAAGGTGGTGACCGAGCTGCTGATCGACGACCTGGAACAGGTGACGCGGGCCTGGGCGCCGGCGCAGAAGAACTACCGCGCCCGCTTTGAGGCGGGCGGCATGGAGTCGGTGCGCAAGATCATCGTCGGCCTGGGTTCGCTGTCGCGCGGCGAACTGGCGGGCGAGCGCATGGAAGTGGCGCTCAATTCGCAGGACCAGGAAGACGAGCACTCGTGCTTCTCGGACAACACCCACCGCGACATGGTGGCCAACGCCACCGGCATCCAGAACGTGTGGCTGGGCCAATACAAGCGCCGCGACGGCAGCACGCTCCAGGTGGCCTCGCTGGCCGATCTGGTGGGCGTCCGCAACGCCGAACTGGCCAGCAAGACCAGTGCACAGCTCGCGCGCACCGTGGCGGCCACCGAAGCCATCCAGGCCCCGTTTGACCGCGAAATCATCGGCGGCGCGCAGGCGCCGGGTCGTTTGCGCATCCAGGCGGCCGTGGACAGCGCGACCGAGCAGTCCAAGTTGCTGGTCCAGGCGGCCCATGCCATCGGCATCACCCGGTTGACGCTGGTGCAGCCTTGAGGACCTCTGAACGCAGGGGCGGGGCGACGACCAAGACCCGGCCCGTGCCTCGGGGCATGCGCTCGCGGCCCAAGCGTTGGGCGGCGCACCGTCCCCAGGCCCGGCCGGCAGGCTGGGCGCTGGGCCTGTGCGCGGCGGCGGTGCTGGTGGCGGCTTTGCCCTGGGCCTCCCCTGTCAAGCCGGCCGAAGCGGCCGCCGCACAGGGCGGCACCGCCAGCGACCCCAGCGAATACACCGGCGGCCAGACCACGGTGTTCGCCACGGGCAAGAACGCGTTCTCGTTCCCGTTCGCCAACCTGGCGGACGAGGAGCGCACGCGCTTCGTGATCGGCAATTCCTTTTTCAAGCGCAACTGGGTCGAGGCGCCGGCCAGCACCCGGGTGCGCGACGGCCTGGGGCCGCATTTCATCGCGCGCAGCTGTGGCGGCTGCCACGTGATGGATGGGCGCGGTGAGCCGCCCGATTACGCGCGCACGTTGGACCCCGATCCCGAGCCCACGGTGGCGCTGCTCATGCGCCTGTCCGTGCCCGGCCGGGCCGACCCGCGCGTGGGCGTGGTGCCCGAGCCCACCTACGGCGACCAGTTCGGCAACGCCGCGGTGCAGGGCGTGCGGCCCGAAGGGGTGGTCCGCATCCACAGCGAGGTGCTGCGGGGCCACTTTGCCGACGGCACGGCGTATGAACTCATTCAGCCCCGCTACACGCTGACGGACCTGGGCTATGGCCCGCTGGCGCCCGACGTGATGGTGAGCCCGCGCATCGCGCCGCAGGCCATTGGCGTCGGCCTGCTCGAGGCCATTGCCGAAGCCGACATCCTGGCCAACGCCCGCGCGCAGGCCGCGCTGGGCGGGCCCATCCGCGGGCAGGTGAACCGCGTGTGGGACGCCTACGGCCAGCGCGAGGCCGTGGGCCGCTTCGGCTGGAAGGCGAATGCGCCCAGCGTGGCGCACCAGACCTCGCACGCGTTCCTGGGCGACATCGGCATCACCTCGCGCGTGTTTCCGCGCGAGGCCTGCATGCCGGGCCAGGCCGACTGCCTGGCCGCGCCCCATGGCGGCGGCGCGCAACCCGGGTTGACCGCGGCGCAAGCCGGCGCCGACGCGCCCGAGATCGACGACAAGACCCTCGACGACGTGATCTTCTACCAGGCGACGCTGGCGCCGCCCGCCCGCCGCAACCTGCACGACCCCGTGGTCCGCCAGGGCGAAAAGTTGTTCACCGAGGCCCAATGCGCGGTGTGCCACAAGCCCAGCTACGTCACGGGCGAGGGGCCGTTTCCGCGCCTGACCGCCAAGGCCATCGCGGGCCAGCGCATCTGGCCTTACACCGACTTGCTGCTGCACGACATGGGGCCGGCGCTGGCCGACGGCCGGCCCGACTTTCTGGCGAATGGCCAGCAGTGGCGCACGCCGCCGCTGTGGGGCATCGGGCTGCTGCAGGACGTGAACGGCCACCAGCGGCTGCTGCACGACGGGCGTGCCCGCGGGGTGCTCGAAGCCATCCTCTGGCACGGTGGCGAGGCCGAGGCCGCCAAGCAGCGCGTGCTGACCCTGAGTGCCCAGGACCGCGACGCCCTGGTCAAGTTCGTGGAGTCCCTGTGATGCGATTGAATCCATCAGAATTAGCAGTATGGCGCCATTCCCGTTTCATGAAAAACGGAGGCTGCACCATACTGCCTCCTCATACCACCTCGCTTCGGCGAACTGGCGCCCGCCTGACCGGCCCGGCGGCCTGGGTGCTGGCGGGCCTGCTGGCCGGCGGACCCGCGCTGGCCCAAGGCGCGGAGTCGGCCACGCCGGATGGCGCAGGCGACACGCCCATGCCGTACTACAGCGCGTCCCAGGTGCTGGGCAGCTTGTACGGCCGCCACCTGCCCGGGCGCGCAGCAGCGTTTGCGCAGGCGGCCCAGACGCAGGAACAGGCGCTGGTGCGCTTTTGTGCCGGTGGCCACGCCGGCGCAGGCCAGGCGGCAGAGGCCTTGCGAGGCCCCTGGCGGCAGGCCCTGGACGCATGGCTGCAGCTGTCCACCCCCAGCCTGGGGCCGCTGGTGGTGCGGCGCTCGCTGCGGCAGATCGACTTCACGCCGATTCGCCCGCAGCTGATTGAGCGCGCACTGCAAAAAGCCCCCCAAACGCCAGCCGACATGGAGCTGGTCGGCACACCGGCCAAGGGCTTTGGCGCCCTGGACTGGCTGCTGGCCCAAGGGCTGCAGCCCGCCACGCCGGCCTGCGCGTTTGCCGCGCAGGTGGCGCGCGCCATCACGGCCGAGGCGAGCGCACTGCAGGCCGATCTGTCGGCCACGCCAGCCAAGGCCTGGGACAACCCAGGCACCGGCGAGGAGGGCGAGGCGGATCCCGACCAGGCAGCCCGGGCCGCGCAAGCAACCAGCGAGGCCATGGCCGAGTGGGTCAACCAGTGGCTGGGCGCGCTGGAGCGCCTGCGCTGGGCCCAGATGGACAAGCCGATCCAGGCCGCCGAGGGTTCGGGCAAGCCGCCAGCGTTGGCCCGCCAGCGGCTG
Organism: Comamonas serinivorans; assembly: GCF_002158865.1. Taxonomy (NCBI): domain Bacteria; kingdom Pseudomonadati; phylum Pseudomonadota; class Betaproteobacteria; order Burkholderiales; family Comamonadaceae; genus Comamonas; species Comamonas serinivorans. The sequence continues at coordinate 2,400,376 of NZ_CP021455.1, forward strand.
GCCGACAACCTGGCCGATTGGCAGATGCAGTGGCAGGCCTTGAAGGCGCAGGCCGTGCTCACGCCCGCGCAGCGCCGCACACCGCCTGTGCCGGGCCAGTCGCTCATCCCCATCGAGGCCTTGCTGCTGAGCAAGGGCCACATCGCGCTGGCCGCGCGCTGGCGCCAGCGCGTGGAAGCCGCCGACGCGGCCCTGCACCGCCTGCAGTCGGCAGGTGCGCCAGACAGCCGTTCGACTGGCCGGAAGGCCAACCAGGCAGCGCGACCATCGGCCAATCCGGCGGCGAATCAGATGGGGTGGACGCCGCCGTTGCAGCGCGAGGTGGTGGCCGCGGCCGCCCGGCTCAAGGTCGTCACCGCGCTGTACCAGGCCGAGGTGGCACCGGCGCTCGACATCCCGCTGGGCTTCAGCGATGCCGACGGGGACTGAGGTGGCCGCTCAGGTCTTCGTTGCTGCCGGCATGAGCAGCGCGGAGCCATCGCCGGCCCAGGCCCTGGACGCGCCGGACGGTGCGCGTCGGCGTTTGCTGCGCTGGGCGGTTTTGGGTGGCATGGGTGGCGCATGGAGTATGGGGTCGTTGGCGTTTTCTGTTCATCGGGAAAGGCTTGATACTGCCAACGAAACTCGCCCCCATCCACACGCCACACTCGCCGCCGTCTGGCAAGACCAGGGGGGCGATGGCTTGACACAGGATTGGGCCGGCCTGCTGCACATCGATGAACGCGGTGGGGAATGGGCCTGGCGCCTGGGCGCCCGCCTGAAGCTGCCCACGCGTGGCCACGGCGTGCAGCGCCTGCCTGACGGGCAGCTGGTGTTCGTGGCACGCCGCCCCGGCGATTGGCTGGTTCGCTGGCAGCCGGCCACCGGCCAGGCTGAGTGGGCCTGGATGGACGAGGACCGCTGTTTCAACGGCCATGTGATGCTCGCCAGCGCGGCGACGGCTGTCGCCCTGGGTCAGCCGCACGGTGTGCTGCTGACCACTGAAACCGACCTGGAGGACAGCCAGGGCTGCATTGGCCTGCGCAGCGCGCAGGGCCTGGCCAAGCTGGCCGAATGGCGCACGCACGGCATGGACCCGCATGAGCTGATCGTGCTGCCCGCTGCCGTGGGGCCATACCCTGCGGGCACGCTCATCGTGGCCAATGGCGGCATTCCCACCCAAAGCGAGACCGGCCGCAGCAAGAAGTGGCTCGATCGCATGGACCCCTCGCTGGTGGCCCTGCATCCGCACGATGGTCGGCTGCTGGGGCAGTGGCGGTTGCCGGACCCGCGCCTGTCCATCCGTCACCTGGCCTGGGATGGCGAGCGGCAGCGCCTGGGCATTGCCCTGCAGGCCGAGCACGATGGTCCTCAGCGGCAGCAGGCGCCCATTTTTGCGCTCTGGGACGGGCGCGCGCTGCGGCTGGCGCAAGGCCAGCCCGAGCTGGCGGGCTACGGCGGCAGCGTGGAGCGGGCCCCGGGCGACGCGGGTGGCTTCGTCGTCAGTTGCCCCAAGTCCGACTGCACGGCGTGGTTCGATGCACAAGGCCGCTTTGTGCGGACGGTGGCGCAGCGCGACGTCTGTCCGTTGGCCGTGCAGGGCAACCGACTGTGGAGTGGCGGCGGCCACGGCATGGCGGCCAGCCGGCCGATCGGCGAAGCGCTCACGCCCATCGGCAGCCAGTTTGCGGTGCCGGGGCAGGACGGGGTGCATGCGCTGCAGTTCGACAACCACTGGCGGCTGGCCTGAGACCAGCGCGTGCCCAGCCCTGGCGCTTGGGTGTCGGTCTTGTGCAGGTGCCGCGCGTGGGCGATGGGGGCCGCATTCAGGTCATCCGCGCCGCCTCGCGGGCCACCGCTTGAACGCGTTTCGCCCGAGATCGACGCCCCTCAGAGCCCACTGGGATGGGGCGACAGCCAATCGGCAAACCGCGCCAAGCCATGTGCGCGTTGGGCGCCATCCACGCAGATCAGGTCGGCTCCGCCAGCGTAGGGCGCATACACGCACCCGCGCGCCAGGTCGGCCCACAGCATGGGGCCTGCGCGTTCTGCCAGCACAGCGGCGATGGCCTCGTCGTGGGCGTGCGGCAGCCACCGCGTCTGCCGCGCGCGCAGCGCTTCAGCCCACTCTTCGGTGTGCAGCATCGGGCGCACCCAGCCGCGCTCGCCAGCTTGCTGAACCGTGCAGACCTCGATCCGCCACACCGCATGCGCCTCGCCCAACAGCCAGGCGGCGACGGCGTTGTGACGTGCCAGCGCCTCGGTCCAGTCGCCGGGCGTCTCGGGGTGGCGGCGCGCCTGCGGCAGATGGTGCACGCGCAGCCAGCGCTGCGGCAGGGCGTGTCGCAGCTGGTGACCCAAGGGCGGCACGGCCCCGAAGTGGTGTCGCCAAGCGACATGCAGCGCGTCGACCTTGGCGCGGGTGGGGCTCATGCGGGCAGGAAACGTCTGGTGGTGCGATGAGGTCAACGCCTCGGTTGATGGGCGCGTCGGGGCGCCATCAGCGAATGCCTTTGAACAGCTCGAAACTCAGGACGGACACCAGCGTGCGCGCGATGGCATCGGCGGCGACGTGGCCGGTGCTGAATGCGCCGACGGTGGAGGTCTGGAAGTCTTGCGGGTTGCCGCTGGCGTGCAGCTCGATGAACGCCGTGGAGGAGCGGATGGCCGGCGCGCGCCGCAAGGCCATCATGGCCTCGGGCGACTGCAGCTCGTCGTGGATCACGGCGTCCAGCGTTTGACCGGCCAACTGAGCGGCCGCTGCGGCCACCGAGGCAGCGACTTCGCAGTGCATGCCGAGCGGCACCAGCGCATCGAGCACGGCCGCGCGGCGGTCAGGGTGGGCGGACACCAGCAGCACGCGCAGGCCGTGAAGCTGGGAGTGGCCGGTCGGCGCTGCGGCTGCGGTGGCGTCTTGCACGGGCGGAAAGCTCACGCGCAACACCAGGTGGTCGCTGTCGGTGCGCAACTCGGTGCGCGCCTGCAGCCTGCGCGCAATGCGGTGCCACACGAACCACCGCGTGTTCTGCCACTTGGGGTTGCGCCCGCCCTGCGTCTCGGACGGGAACCAGGCGCCTACGCGCAGCCGCGTGCGCGGGCGGGGCTCGTCGCCATACACGGCTTCCAGCTGCAGGGCGACGTTGCTGGAGAAGTCGCTGGTCCAGAGCAGCAGCTCGTCGAAGAAGGTGTACAGCTCACCGGGGCGGGCTTGCACCTGGGCGCTGCTCAAGGCTTGGCGCACCTGGATGTCGCGTTCGCGCAGCCAGTCGCCACGCCCCAGGATGGCGGCGCGCAGGAAGTTGGCGGCGTCCAGCGGTTCGGCCGCGGGCGTCAGCTGGGGCACATCGCTGAACAACTGCGCGGAGCGGGCGATGTCGTGCGCGCGTTCGACCGCGGCAAACACGGGCTGGAAGCGATCGGTCAACGTGGGGCTGAGTTGCCGCAGCTGCTGCAACTGGCCCTGTGCGGGCGCCAGGGCCAGCAGGATGTCGCTGCTGAGCTGCTTGACCATGCTTTGCGCGAGCAGCTCGGCCTCGCTGGCGTCGTTGGCCTCGCCAGCCACGGTGGCGGGCGGCGAGGAGGGGGGCGAAGCCCCCGCGGTCTTGCGCTGGAACCAATGGCGTGCCATGTGTGCATCCTCCCGAGGGGCCAAAGCCCCTCATGCAACGGTGTGTGTGGCCACGGTCGCCCCGGCCTGTTTGCGGCCAAGGTCTGTGAAGGCACGAGTATAGGGGCCGTGCGAGGCGGCTCAGCGCTGGGCCTTGCCCGCACGCACCTGCTTGACGTCGAATTCCGTGACGGGCGCCGCCTGGTTGCCCCAGCTGTTGCGCACGTGGCTGAGCACATCGGCCACCTCGGCGTCGTTCAGCACCGTCATGAAGGGCGGCATGCCGAAGGGCCGCGGGTTGGCCGCGGTGCTGGGAGCAAACCCGCCACGCAGCGTTTGCTCCACCAGGTTGGACACGTTGTCCATCAGCACGGCCCGGTTGCCGGCCAGCGGCGGATAAGCCCCGGGCACGCCCTGGCCGCTTGCGCCGTGGCACTGCACACAGTGCACCTGGTACAGCGTGGCACCGCGCGTCAGCCTGTCCTTGCTGGATGCTGGCGCCTGGGGCGCCGGTGGCGCGGCTTCGACCGGGATGGCCTTGAGGTAGGTGGCCATGGCGTGGAGATCGGCCGGTGTCAGGTACTGGGTGCTGTGCTGCACCACCTCGCGCATGGGGCCGGCCACCGTCCCGCGGCTGGACTGGCCGGACGCGAGCAGGGCGACGATGTCGGTCAGCGGCCAATCCTGCACGCCGGCTTGCCGGGGATCGGACAGGGACGGGGCGTACCAGTTGCGCATGGGGATCATGCCGCCGGGCATGAGGGCGGTGTGGCGGCTCGCGCCCCAGGCGTTGCGGGGGGAATGGCAATCGGCGCAATGGCCCAGTCCGGTCACCAGGTAGGCGCCCCGGTCGTACTCGGGACCCCGCTGGGCCTGCGGCTTGTGTTCGCCGGGCGAGAAGAACAGCGCCCGCCACACGGCCAACGCCGCCTGTTGGTTGTACGGCCACCGCAGGTCCGCCGGTCGATTGGGCTGCGCGACGGCCGGCAGGCTTTGCAGGTAGGCGAACATCGCATCGCTGTCGGCGCGCGTCACCCGCGTGTAGCTGGTGTAAGGAAACGCCGGGTACAGCAGGCGGCCATCGGCGGCGCGGCCTTCATGCAGGGCGCGCCAGAAGGCGTCGGCATTCCAGCTGCCGATGCCGTGCTGGCGATCCGGGGTCAGGTTGGGGGCATACAGGCTGCCAAACGGCGTGGGCAGTTCGCGCCCACCAGCCCAGGCCGCGCCGCCCGGCGCGGTGTGGCAGTGCATGCAGTTGCCGGCACGCACCAGGTAGGCGCCACGCTGCAGCGCCTGGGCCGAGCGATCCAGTGGCGGATCATCCCGAATGGCGATGTCGCTGCTGTTGCGCCACACCACCCAGGCCACAGCCGCCGCCAGCAGCACAACGGCAACCAGGAGCCAACGGCGCAAGCGGGATGTCGGTGCGCGCGTCATGGGGCCTGCAGATCCGGTGCGGCGCCACAGCGGTAGGCCGGGACCAGGGGACCACGCACCGCAGCGGCGGGCTTGGCGCCTGCGGGCACGGCCTGCACCGCCAGCCAGCTCGCGGCGGCGTGCAGGTCTTCGTCGGTCAGCTCGTGCACAACGCGGGCCATGCAGTCGGGCGCCAGCGCGCGGCGCTGGCCGGTGCGCCAGGCACCCAGCTGACCGACGAGGTAGGCCTTGGGCAAACCCAGCAAGGCCGGGGTGTTCGGGGCGATGCCCATCAGTTGCTCGCCATGGCACTGCATGCAGGCCGGCACGCCTGCGCCTGGTTTGCCCTGGCGCACCAGTTGCTCGCCGCGCGCCAGCAGCTGCGCATCCACCTGCGACGCCCGTTCGGCCGGCGGCGGGTAGACGACATCGAGCTGGGCAAAGTAGCGGGCAATTTCAAGCAGGTATGCGTCTGAAAGAGGCTCCACCAAATCGGCCATCAGGCCATAGTGGCGCCTGCCATCTTGAAAATTCTTGAGCTGGTGGTAGAGGTAGCCTGCCGGTTTGCCGGCCAGGCGCGGGTAGTAGCCATCGGGCCCCGCACGGCCCTGCAAGCCATGGCAGGCCGTGCAGGCCTGCATGCGCTGGGCCATGGAGTCTTCAAAGGTGGGAGACGCTGAAGGTGTCTGGGCCTGCACGCTGCCCAGCAGCGCGGCCGATGCCGCCAGGCAAACCGCCGCAGCGGCCAGGACCGAGGAGAAGAAGCGCAACCCGCGTTGGTGTCGCATGCCCGTTCACTCGCGTGCGTCAGCGCACCACGATCAGCACGCGCCGGTTGCGCGGCTCATCCACGCCCGGTCCGGTGGCCACGAGCAGGTCGCGTTGCCCGCGCCCCACGGCGCGGATGCGATCAGCTGGAAAACCCCGGCCCACCAGCAAATCCCGCAAGGCGTTGGCGCGGGCTTGGGAGATGCGGTCGTTCTGCTCGGGCGTGCCCGTCGTGTCGGTGTAGCCGATGACGACGATTTCGCCGCCCGGGCGCGAGGTAGCTGCCGTCAGCACCGTGTCCAGCTCAGCCAGGGATTTCAGCGTGAGCGTGGCCCCTCCGGTCTCGAACTCCAGCGTGTAGGTATCGGGCTTGGCGGGTGTCAACCGCAGGATGTCGGCATACGCGTCCTTCACGGCCGCCGCGTCCAGGGTGGATGCCGTCTGTTTGCCCAGCGGGCTCACGTCGGTGCTGGCATAGGCGTGGCTGAGCACCTGTTCGGAATCGTTGTTGCGCACCACCACCGCGGTGGCACGGCCCCCGCTGTCGGGCAGCAGCACCACGCGCGTGCGCGGTGCGCAGGCCGTCAGCAGGACACAGGACGCAAGCAGGGCGAGGGCGGGGACACGAAACACACCCTGGTTCATGACTCGACGTCCACGATGAAGTCGGTGCCGCGCACGCCGATGACGGCTGTGGGCGTGGTGACCTTCACGTTGTCGGGTTGGCTTTTGCCGAGGGCGCCGGTGATCATGCGCAGCGTGCCCTGCACGATCTGTACGGCCAGGTTGCCGGTCTGATTCACGGGCTCGTAGCGCAGGGCGGTCAAACTGACCGACGAGTTGGCACCCACGGTGATCACGGTGCCGTCGCTCAGGGTGAGGGCCGCGCCGCTTTTGCTGCCGGTTTCGATGCGGTCGGACTCGGCAATCGCCTGGCCCACCACGGGCTGCGTGCGAGAATTCCCGTGGACCACGAACACCTCGCCTTCGACGGCTTTGAAGATGCCGCCGGAAGAGGGCAGTGGCTCAGCCGCGTGGGCGGCACCCAGGCCAAGGGCGCAAATCACGGTCAAGGACCGCAGCCATGAAGACAGGTGGAGATTCATGGTGGTGGAAGGCTGATGAAAACTGAATCGTAACGCCAAGACACACAATTCAAGGCCAAAGATTTGTACTACCAAGGAATGCAATGGCAAGTTTGTTGATTTTGTTGGATGACATCGCCACGATGCTGGACGATGTGGCCGTGCTCACCAAATTGACCGCCAAGAAAACCGCAGGCGTCCTGGGGGACGACCTGGCGCTCAACGCACAGCAAGTGAGCGGCGTTTCTGCCAGCCGCGAGTTGCCGGTGGTCTGGGCAGTGGCCAAGGGCTCGTTCATCAACAAATGCGTGCTCATTCCGATTGCCCTGCTGCTCAACGCCTTTTTGCCGGCGCTGGTCACGCCGCTGCTGATGCTGGGCGGCGCCTTCCTGTGTTACGAAGGGGCGGAAAAAATCCTCCACAAGCTGCTGCACAAGGGGGAGGACGACGGCAAAACCAACGCAGCGGTGCTGCAGGGGCAGCTCACCCCCGCTGAAATCCAGGCCATGGAGGCCCAAAAGATCAAAGGGGCGATCAAGACCGATTTCATCCTGTCCGCGGAAATCATCGTGATCGCCCTGGGCGTGGTGCAAGAGGCCACGTTTTGGACCCAGGTGTCGGTGCTGTGCGGCATCGGCATCTTGATGACCGTCGGGGTGTACGCCCTGGTCGCCGGCATCATCAAGCTCGATGACCTGGGCCTGTACCTGACGCAGCGGGCCAGTGCCGCGCAACAGGCCGCAGGACGCGCCATCCTGGTGCTGGCTCCGTGGCTGATGAAGACCTTGTCGGTCGTCGGCACGGCCGCCATGTTCCTGGTGGGCGGCGGCATCCTGGTGCACGGCGTGCCCTGGTTGCACCACGCGGCAGAAGCCGCGGTGGCTCACCTCGGGGCGTTCCTGGGCAGCAACCTCTTCAACGCCGTTGTGGGCATCGTGGCCGGCCTGGTGATCGTGGCCATCGTGACCGGTGTACAGCGTCTGCTGCGGCGCAGTGCGTAATTCGTCCGCGCCGATAAATGGAGTATCGGCTGATCGCCGATGATTGAATAACGGCGGCAGTCGTATACTCCTGAAGCGGCTGCTCAGGTGCTTGAGGCGCGGCGGGCGTAGGCCGCGTCCATGACCTGCGCGAGGCTGACGTCTTTCTGGGTCAGGCCTTGCGCATCGTGCGTGGTGAGCGTGACCCAGACGCGGTCGTAGACGTTGCGCCAGTCGGGGTGGTGATCGGCGCGTTCGGCCGCCAGCGCCACCTCGGTCATGAAGGCAAACGCGGGGCCAAACCCCGCAAACACGAACTCTCGCTGCAGCTGGCCACCTGCCTCGTCCAACAGCGTCCACTCGGGCACGGCCGAAATGGCTGCGTCGCGTTCCACCCCTGTCAATCGTTTCATGGTCGATCCTTGCAAGTCAGGCCTGTGGGCCCAGGCCTCAGTGTGAGCTCAGCAGCACCGAAGTGGCGGTCCGGTGCCTGACAGAGCTGCCCCCGCCGTCAGCCGCCGTCACCCGTGCCGCTGCTGCTGCGGATCAAGGGCGGGTTGACCTGCCCAGGCGGGCGCCGGATGACCGCGCCATTGCCCGGGTTGCCCACGGGACGATCAGCACCGGTGGGCCGGTTGGGGCGCGGCCGGTTGTTGTCGGGGCGGTTGTGGTTCCAGCCCGGACGATCGGGGCGACCGTTGTTCCAGCCGGGCCGGTGGTCGTCGGGGCGCCAGCCCGGCCGGTTGTAGCCTGGGCGTTCGTAACGGCCCGGAATCCAGCGGCGATGACCGCGGTCCAAGTCCCAGTAGCCGCTGACCCAGAGGGCACCCGCATACGGCGCCACCGGCACCACCTCGTGCGGGATGGCAGGGTAGTAGGTGCCGTTGTAGAAGCCGTCGGCATAGCCGTTGTCGTAATAGCTGCCGCCGCCGTAATAGGTCGAGCCACTGTCGTAATACGGTTCGCCCACCGGAGCGACCACGCAGCCGGTCAACGCCAGGCCGGCCAAGGCGGCCACCAGCAGGGCAAGGGGACGACGCCCGTGAGGATGTTGACGATTCACGAAGAACCTCCTGTGGGTTAAGCCCGGCCGGACACGCGTCCCGCCATGAGGCACTCCCGTCTTAACGCAAGTCCTGCATCGGGGGCTGACCCGGCACACGACTTGACACCGAACTTTACCTGGGCCTTACCTGCTTGCCCGCTGGCACGCCAGTCGGCATCTCCATCGCGCTTTGCAGACCACCCAGTATTGGCCAGTTGGGGGCGGTTGTGGCAAGAAAAAAGGGCCTGGGAGGCCCTCATTTCGTGACAGATGGCATGCCAGCCTCAGATCACGCCCTGGGCAAGCATCGCGTCGGCCACCTTCACAAAGCCGGCCACGTTGGCGCCGTTCACGTAGCTGACCGAGCCGTCGTCGCGACCGCCGTACTGCACGCAGGCGGCGTGGATCTTCTGCATGATCTCCAGCAGGCGACCGTCGACCTCTTCGCGCGTCCAGTTCAGGCGCATGGCGTTCTGGCTCATTTCCAGGCCAGAGGTGGCGACACCGCCCGCGTTGCTGGCCTTGCCGGGCGCGTACAGCACTCGGGCTTCTTCGAACACGTGAACGGCGTCCAGCGTCGACGGCATGTTGGCGCCTTCTGCCACACAGATCACGCCGTTCTTGACCAGCAGCCGGGCGTCGTCGCCGTTGAGTTCGTTCTGCGTGGCGCAAGGCAGGGCCACGTCCACGGGCACGTGCCACGGCGTCTTGCCGGCATGGAACTCGGCCTTGACGCGCTTGGCGTATTCGTCGACGCGACCGTAGAGGTGGTTCTTCACCTCCATCAGTTCGGCCAGCTTCTCGGGGCTGAAACCGTCTTCATCGACCACGGTCCCGCTCGAGTCCGACACCGTCACGACCTTGGCGCCCAGCGCCATGGCTTTTTCGACGGCGTACTGCGCCACGTTGCCCGAGCCGGACACCGACACGCGCAGGCCCTGGAAGGACTTGCCCTGGCGTTGCAGCATTTCGTCGGCAAAGTACACCGTGCCGTAGCCCGTGGCTTCGGGGCGGATCAGCGAGCCACCAAACGACAGGCCCTTGCCGGTCAGCACGCATTCGGCGCTGTTGGTGAGCTTCTTCATCATGCCGGCCATGAAGCCGACTTCGCGGCCGCCGACGCCGATGTCACCGGCCGGCACGTCCGTGTCGGCGCCCACATGGCGGAACAGCTCCTGGACGAAGGCCTGGCAAAAGCGCATCACTTCCATCGGGCTCTTGCCCTTGGGGTCGAAGTCCGAGCCCCCCTTGCCGCCGCCCATGGGCAGGGTGGTCAGGGCGTTCTTGAAGGTCTGCTCGAAAGCCAGGAACTTCAGGATGGACAGGTTCACCGAGGGGTGGAAGCGCAGGCCACCTTTGTAGGGGCCGATCGACTGGCTGTGTTGGATGCGGTAGCCGCGGTTGACCTGCACTTCGCCGCGATCGTTGATCCAGCTGACGCGGAACGTGATCACACGCTCGGGCTCGACCAGGCGCTCCAGCAACGATTGCTCGGTGTACTTGGGGTTGTTGCTGATGAAGGGCCACAGGCTGTCGATCACCTCGGTCACGGCCTGGATGAACTCAGGTTGGCCGGGGTTGCGTTCCTGCACATGCTGGAGAAACTGCGCCGAGGAGGTGTATTTCATCTTGATGAACTCGTTGGAAAAAAGAAACAACTGCTTGTTGCGAAAAGCCCGCCATTTTGCATGAAGGGCGGCCGCGGTCCCTCAAGACGCGCCATGCTGGTGCGGATATGCACCGGGTTGGCGCCTTGTTTGCCCCAACTTTGGGAACGCTTCGGCATGTGCGAAGGCTTTGGGTGGCGCGGGTACGCCGCGGCTCGCCCCCGGCTTCGCGACGGTCGCTGAAGCGACCTGCTCGGGAGCCTGAAGCAGGCAAGGCTTTCTCGCGGGGAAATGGCCTTGGCGTGAACAGGCGTGCGGGCACAATCGGTCCATGACCCAAACCCAAGAACCTGCCGGCGGGCACGCCCTGTCCGGTCAGACCCTGCTGCTGGTCGATGGCTCCAGCTACCTGTACCGCGCCTACCACGCCATGCCCGATCTGCGGGCCGATCCGCTGGACCCGACCAGCCCGCCCACCGGGGCCATCCGCGGCATGATCAACATGCTGGGCAGCTTGCGCCAGGACTTCCCCGAGGCCCAGTACGTGGCTTGCGTTTTCGACGCCAGCGGCAAGACCTTCCGCGACGACCTCTACGCCGCGTACAAGGCCAACCGCTCTCCCATGCCGGACGACCTGCGCGCCCAGATCGAGCCCATCAACACCGTGGTGCAGCTGCTGGGCTGGACGGTGTTGACCATCCCGGGCATCGAGGCCGACGACGTGATCGGCACGCTGGCCCGCGCCGGCGAGGCGCGCGGCATGCAGGTCGTCATCTCCAGCGGTGACAAGGACCTGGCGCAGCTGGTGACCGAGCACGTCACCATCATCGACACCATGAGCGGCAAGAAGCGCGACCTGGCCGGTGTGCAGGCCGAGTTCGGGGTGCCGGCCAACCGCATGATCGATTACCAGACGCTGGTGGGCGACAGCGTGGACAACGTGCCGGGCGTCAGCAAGGTGGGGCCCAAGACGGCGGCCAAGTGGCTGAACGAATACGGTTCGCTGGATGCCCTCATCGCCCAGGCCGATGCGGTGAAAGGTGCCGCGGGCGAAAACCTGCGCAAGGCCCTGGACTGGCTGCCGACAGGGCGGCAGCTCGTCACCATCCGCACCGATTGCGACCTGAGCCCGGCCTTGAACGCGCAGGCCACGGGCACCGCCACCGTGGATGACCCCATCCATGCCTTGCCGGTGCGCCCGGCCGATGCCGCGGCGCTCGCGCAGTTCTACGAGCAGTACGGATTTCGCTCGTTGGCCAAATCGATCGCAGCGGGCCATACCACCTTGGGTGGTGCCGGCAAGGGCGGCCGCGCCAAGGCGGGCCCCGCACCCGAGACCGACTTGCCGGCGGGCAAGTCCGAAGTGGGCGAGCTGCGCTACACCACCATCCTGACCTGGGCGCAGTTCGACGAGTGGCTGGCACGCATCGACGCGGCCGAGTTGACGGCGCTGGACACCGAGGCCACCTCGCTCGACGAAATGCAGGCCACGCTGGTGGGCATCAGCCTCAGCGTGCAGCCCGGCGAAGCGGCCTACATCCCGTTGATGCACACCCAACCCGGCACGCCTGAGCAACTGCCGCTGGACGAGGTGCTGGCCCGCCTGAAGCCCTGGCTGGAAGACGCGAGCAAGCCCAAGCTGGGGCAGAACTTCAAATACGACCGCCACGTCTTCGCCAACCATGGCATGACGGTGCGCGGCTATGTGCACGACACCATGCTCGCCAGCTACGTGCTCGAGGTGCACCGGGCCCACAGCCTGGAAAGCCTGGCCGACCGGCACCTGGGCCGCACCGGCCTGAGCTATGAGGACGTGTGCGGCAAAGGGGTGAACCAGATCCCGTTTGCCGAGGTGGACCTGGACACCGCCACGCGATACGCCTGCGAAGACGCCGACCAGACCCTGGATGTGCACCGCGCGCTGTGGCCCCGCCTGGCCGCGGACGAGCGGCTGCGCGGCATTTACGCGCTGGAAATCGAGACCAGCGAGCGCCTGTTCCGCGTCGAACGCAACGGCGTGCAGATCGACGCCGGTACGCTGGCCCGGCAGAGCAACGACCTGGGGCGCCGCATCCTGGAGGCCGAAGAGAAGGCCTACGAGCTGGCCGGCCAGCCCTTCAAGCTGGGCAGCCCGAAACAGATCGGCGAGATCCTGTTCGGCAAGCTCGGCATTCCGCCCTTGAAGAAGACCCCCAGCGGCGTGCCCAGCACCGACGAAGACGTGCTGGAGCAACTCGCCGAGGACTACCCGCTGCCCGCCACCATCTTGGAGCACCGCAGCCTGTCCAAGCTCAAGAGCACCTACACCGACAAGCTGCCGCAGATGGCCTCGCCGCTGGACGGCCGCGTGCACACCCACTACGCCCAGGCGGTGGCGGTGACAGGCCGCCTGTCCAGCGTGGACCCCAACCTGCAGAACATCCCCGTGCGCACGGCCGATGGCCGCCGCATCCGCGAAGCCTTTGTCGCGCCGCCGGGCCGCCTGATCGCCAGCGCCGATTACAGCCAGATCGAGCTGCGCATCATGGCGCACCTGTCGGGTGACGCGGCTTTGCTGAAGGCCTTCCGCGAGGGCCTGGACGTGCACCGCGCCACGGCGTCCGAGGTGTTTGGCGTCGCGCCCGACCAGGTCAGCAGCGAACAGCGCCGCTATGCCAAGGTCATCAACTTCGGGCTGATCTACGGCATGAGCGCCTTTGGCTTGGCCAAGAACCTGAACATCGAGCGCTCGGCCGCCAAGTCTTGGATCGAGCGCTACTTCGAGCGCTACCCCGGCGTGCGCCGCTACATGGACGACACCGTGGACTTCGCGCGTTCGCACGGCTACGTGGAAACCGTGTTTGGCCGGCGCCTGTACCTGCCCGAAATCAACGGCGGCAACGGCCCCCGCAAACGCGCCGCCGAGCGCCAGGCCATCAACGCGCCCATGCAGGGCACGGCCGCCGACCTGATCAAGAAAGCCATGTGCGCCGTCCAGGACAAGCTGGACGCACAAGGGCGCCAGACGCTGATCATCATGCAGGTGCACGACGAACTGGTGTTCGAGGTGCCCGAGGCCGAAGTCGACTGGGTGCGCGAGGAGGTGCCGCAGCTCATGGCCAGCGTGGCCGAGCTGCAGGTGCCGCTGCTGGCCGAAGTGGGCGTGGGCCTGAACTGGGAAGAGGCGCACTGATGCACGGGGCGCCGCCCCCCTCGTTGCTGGCGCGGCTGTACCGCGCGCTGGTCGAGCGTGGGCAGGCGCTGGTGCGCTGGGCGCGCAACTGGTGGGGCCTGCTGTTCATCGGGGCGCAGGTCATCGTGCTGGCCTTGTCGCCCAGCAGCTACAACGCGGGCAGCAACCGCCGCGTCATCAAGCAGATCTACTTGGCCACGGCACCGGGGCTGCGGTCGTTCACGCTGCTCATGGCGCTGTTCAACGTCGTGATCATCCGCATCCTGGTGACCACGGCGTCCAGTTACGGCTTGTCAGGGTATGCCCTGAATGTCGTTGTCCGCACCTTGGTGCTGGAGTTGATCCCCCTGACAGCGGCTTTGTTCGTCGCCATCCAGTACAGCGTGCCAGGCGGCAACGAGTTGTTCAAGACCCGGCGCGCGCGCCTGCAAAGCGGCGAGCGCGTCAACCCGCATCACCTGCTGGGCCTGGAGGTGCTGCCCCGCGTGCTGGCCGGGGTGTTTGCGGTGTCCTTTTTGGGGCTGCTGAGCGCGCTCATCTCGCTGGTGCTGGCCTACCTCATCATTTACGGCCCCAACCACTGGGGCATGCTGCCGTACACGCGCGTCGTGGGGCAGATCTTCAACCCGCCCACCTCGCTGATCTTTGTGCTGAAGACCTGGCTGTTCGCCCTCATCGTGGCGGTGCTGCCCGTCGGCGCGGCCATGCAGGACTGGCCGCGCGGCACCAGCCGCACCAGCGTCGAGCTGCAGGGTCTGGTGCGCATGCTGGCGCTGCTGCTGGTGGTGGAAGTGGTGTCGCTGATCGGCAATTACTATTGAGCCATGACCGAGCCCGAGACCCCTGCCGCGGCCCAGGCCGAGGCCCGTCCCGACGATGCACACGCCCAGCAGGCCGTGGCAGCGGCCGAGTTGCGCGCGATTCGCCACCTCGAGCTGAAAGCCATCCTGCTGCTCGTCGCGTTCGTGCTGGCCTTGTCGGCGGCCGCGGGCTACCTGCTGTATGCCCGCGGCGCGTTCGAGCCCACGCAGCAGGTGGTGCTCATGACCGACGACGCCGAGGGCGTGACCATCGGCATGGACATGACGTTTGCGGGTTTTCCGATTGGCCGGGTCGCGCGCACCGAACTCGCCGAGGACGGCCAGGTGCGCATCCTGGTCGATGTGCCCACCAAGGACGCGCGCTGGCTGCGCACCTCCAGCGTGGTGACGCTGGAAAAAGGCGTGGTGGGGGGCGCCAAGCTCAAGGCCTTCAGCGGCGTGCTGGACGACCCGCCCTTGCCCGACGGTGCGCAGCTGCTGGTGCTGCGCGGCGACATCACGGCCGAGATTCCCAAGCTCATGAACCAGGCGCACGAGGTGCTGCAGAACGTGGCCGCGCTGACGGCGTCTGAGGGCTCGCTGGGCCGCACCCTGTCTGACCTGCAGGCCGTGTCGGGCCGGCTGAGCGGGCGCCAGGGCGTGCTGGGCGGCCTGATGGGCAACGAGGACGATGCCCGCAAGCTGGTGCAGACCATCGACAGCGCCAACGCCCTGCTGGCCCGGCTGAACACCTTGTCCGGCAAGGCCGACAGCCAGGTGTTCGGGCAGGGCGGCGTGGTGCCCGGCGCGCAGCAGACGGTGCGTGAGTTGACAGGCCTGCTGGTCGATGCGCGCGAATCGCTGAAGAAGGTGGACCAGGTGCTGGCCGACGCCACCGTGATCAGCGGCAACGCCAAGGATGCCTCGAGCGACCTGGGCGCCCTGCGCAGCGAGGTCGAGGCCAACCTGCGCAAGGTCGAGCGCCTGATCAACCAGCTCAACCGCACCTGGCCGTTTGCGCCCAAGCAGCAAGAGGTGAAACTGCCATGATGCGTTGGTCTTTTCGGGATAGGGTATCGGGCTCGGCTGTCCACAAATCAATCGGTGCTGCTGAGTACTCGGCATGGTGTGCCCTCGTCATGCTGCTGCTGACGGCCTGTGGCAACGCCCCCAAGGTGCCCGACTGGCAGGTGAGCGCCAAAAGCGCCACCGATCGCTTCGTCGACGCCGAGCTCAGCGGCAGCGCGCGGGCGGCCCAGGCCGAGTTCGTCCTGGCGCGCCGCGAAACCGCCAGCACCGGCCGGCCCGACCTCGTGGCCCGCATCGAGCTGCTGCGCTGCGCCACCCAGGTGGCCAGCCTGGACCTGCAGCCCTGCACCGGCTTCGAGGCCTTGCGCGCCGATGCCGCAGCGCCCGAGCGCGCGTACGCCGACTACCTGGCTGGCCGCGACCTGGCCGCCGATGCCGTGGCGCTGCTGCCCGCCGCGCAACAAGGCATGGCGAATCAGGGCGCGCCCGGCCAGGGCGGGGCGTCCGCCGCGTCGCCCGGCGCGGATGGCCAATCGTCTGCACCGGACGGGCGCCAGGCCGCGCCCGGGGCCGGCGCCAGCGTGGCGCAGATCGAGGACCCGCTCTCGCGCCTGGTGGCGGCCGGCGTGCTGTTCCAGCGTGGCGCCGCGAACGCGGCCGTGGTGCAAAGCGCGGTGGACACGGCCTCGGCCCAGGGCTGGCGCCGCCCCTTGCTGGCCTGGCTGGGCGTGCAGGTCCGGCAGGCCGAGGCCGCGGGACAGACCGAGCGCGCCGCAACCCTGCGCCGCCGCATGGACCTGGTGGCGCCCGCAGGCGCTGGCCAGACGCTGTCACCTGCTTCATCCCCATGAAGTTGCGCAGTATGGGGGCATTGCCGTTTTCAAACAAACGGGGATGGCCTGATACCCCATGTTTTGTCGCGAAACAGCCGAGCTGCCCGCACGGCCTGGCGGCATGTGCCGCTTTCCGTCTCTGACCCTACGGCCACGCGCTCCTGCTGACGTCCGTCCTGAACACCACGTCCGCTGCGGGGCTGCCGGCGGCCAGTGCCGCACAGCGCGATGCATGCGTGGCGTGGGTTGGGCGCGGGGTCGGCTGCACCCGCTTTTCCACGCCTGGATCTGGCTCGTGTGGGACGCACAGCGCCGCCTCGGCGCACCTTCCGTCCCGGGGCGTTCCACCGAATCGGCGGGCGACGCTCAGGGCTGGACCTCGAACGCGCGCTGACCCGTTCAGCGCAGCTCAGGCGTCGCGGGCAAAGGTGACGGCGTGGCGCAAGGCGGGCGCGATGCCCATCCAGTCGCCCAGCGCGTGGTCGACGTGGCTGGGCACCTGGGCCAGCAGCTGGGTGCCGTCGGCCAGCGCCAGGGTGTAGAGGTGGTCGGCACCGCGAAAGGCTTTGCGCAGCACCTGGGCCCGCAGGGGGGAATCGGGCGCATGCACCACGTCGTCGGCCCGCAGCAGCAGGTCGCATTCGTCGTTGGCATAGGCGCCGGGCAGGGGGCAGTCGTCCAGGGCGTCGAGCACGCCGAGTGCGGTCAACAGGTGCGCGGCGCGGGGCTGGCCCTGGGCGTTCACGTCGCGCACCACGCGCGCCGGCACGAACACGCCCTTGCCGATGAAGTCGGCCACGAAACGCGTGGCGGGGCGGTGGTAGAGCTGGTAGGGCGCATCCCACTGGTGCAGCCGGCCCTGGTTCATCACGCCCACGTGGTCGGCGATGGCAAAGGCCTCCATCTGGTCGTGGGTGACGAACAAGGCTGTGGCGCCCGCGGCCTTGAGGATGTCGCGCACCTCGTAGGCCAGGCGCTCGCGCAGGTCGACGTCGAGGTTGGAGAAGGGCTCGTCCAGCAGCAGCAACTGGGGTTCGGGCGCCAGGGCCCGGGCCAGGGCAACGCGCTGCTGCTGGCCGCCCGACAACTCGTGCGGGGCCCGCGCGCCGGCCTGCGCCAGGCCCACGCGGTCCAGGGCGGTTTGCACCCGGCGCTCGCGTTCGGCGGCCGGCAGGTGCTGCAGGCCGAAGGCCACGTTTTGCGCCACGCTCATGTGCGGAAACAGGGCGTAGTCCTGGAACACCATGCCCATGCGGCGTTTTTCAGGGGCCACGTGCTGGTGGGCACTGCTGAGCGCCTGGCCATGCAGGTGAATGCTGCCGGCGCTCAGGCGTTCCAGGCCGGCCACGGCGCGCAGCAGACTGGTTTTGCCGCAGCCGGACGGGCCGATCAGCGCGCCGATCTCGCCCGGCGCCAGCTCAAAGCCCACCGCATCCACGGCGGGCCTGGCCTGGCCGGTGTAGCGCACTTCCACGTCTTGCAGCTGCAAATTCATGGCGGCCGATTGTAGGTTCAGGCTTCGTACAATTTCGGTTTCCCCGACCGGCCCGTCCAGGCTCCCGGCCCGCGCGCCGGCCCTGGCACAGGTGTCCCGCGACCGGCGCTTGCCGGTCATTGGCCGCTCCCGGCTTCACCTGTCCTGGCTTCCCCGTGCGATTGCTTCAGACCCTTGCCCTTGTCCTGCTGGCGGCCGTGCTGTGCGTGCCAGTGCTGAGCGTGCTGGCGTCATGGGCGCAGTGGGATGCCGGCACGGCGAACATCCTGAGCGAGATGGCCGCCACCGTGCTGCCGGAGTACGCGCTCACCACGGTGATCCTGTGCGTGGGGGTGGCGCTGGGCGTGGTGGGGGTGGGCACGGTCACCGCCATGGCGGTCACGCTGGTGGATTTTCCGGGTCGGCGGCAGTTTGAGTGGCTGCTGCTGCTGCCCATGGCCATGCCGGCCTATGTCGTGGCCTACGCCTACACCGATTTTTTCCAGTTCAGCGGTCCGTTTCAGACCTGGCTGCGGGCCAGCTTTGGGCTGCAGGGCCGGTTGCTGCCCGAGATCCGCTCGACCGGTGGCGCCACGCTGATCTTCATCGTCGTGCTCTACCCCTACGTCTACCTGCTGGCCCGCGCGGCCCTGAGCGAGCGCGCCGCCCACCTGATGGAGGCCGCACGCCTGATGGGCGCACCGCTGTCGCGGCGCCTGCGCCAGGTGGCCCTGCCCATGATCCGGCCTGCGCTGGTGGCCGGCCTGGCCCTGGCTCTGATGGAGGTGCTGGCCGACTATGGCGTGGTGACGTACTTCGGCATCCAAACCTTCACCGCCGGCATCTACAAGGCCTGGCTCAGCATGGACAACCGGGTGGCGGCCGCGCAGCTGGCCACCATGCTGCTGGCCAGCGTGGTGCTGGTCCTGAGCCTGGAGCGCCACGCGCGCCGGCGCCAGCGCTTTGCCAGCGTACGCGGGCGAGCCGGCAGCAACGAGGCCCAGGCGTTGCCGCTGTCGGGGTCTGGCGTGGTGCTGGCCTGGGCGGTGTGCGGCGTCCCCATCCTGCTGGGGTTTGTGCTGCCCGTCGCCTTTCAGCTGCGGGCGCTGTACGCCGCCGACTGGGAGATGCTGCCCTGGACCCGTTACCTGGCCTGGGGCTGGAACAGCGTTTACCTGGCTGGCCTGACGGCCGCGCTGGCCGTGCTGCTGGCGCTGGGGCTGGCCTACGTGCAGCGGACCCGGCGCGACTGGGCCTCGCGCGGCGTGGTGGGGCTGGTCAGCCTGGGCTATGCGGTGCCCGGTGCCGTGGTGCTGGTGGGCCTGCTGTTGCCGGTGGGCTGGGTGCAGGGCCGCTGGCCCGACGCGCAGCTGGGCTACTGGATCACCGCCACGGTGCTGGGCCTGATCTGGGCCTACTTGGTGCGCTTCACGGCTGTGGCGATGCAGTCGGTGCACAGCGGCTACACGCGCATCGCCCCCAGCCTGGACGAATCCGCGCGCATGCTGGGGGCGAGCGGGCCTCGCCTGCTGGCGCGCGTGCACTGGCCGCTGCTCAAGCGGTCGACCGCCGCGGCGGGGCTGCTGGTGTTCGTGGACGTGATGAAGGAGTTGCCCGTGACTGTGGTGCTGCGCCCCTTCAACACCGACACCCTGGCCGTGATCGCCAACCAGCTGGCCCGCGACGAGCGCCTGGGCGAAGCGGCTGTGCCGGCGCTGGCGTTGGTCGCGGTGGGGCTGATCCCCGTCATGCTGCTGAGCCGGGCGTTGCGGGCCAAGTCGGGTTGATGGGCCCGCTCGCGCGGCGGTGGGACTTGGGGAGATGCGTGCCGGTCGGGCCTCGGTGTTGCGCACGCGGCGGCGTGCCAGCGCGGTCAGGCAAGATCAGGCGAAATGCCTGGATGCATCAGCCGGGTAGTATGGTGTTGTTGACGATCTTTGATGAACGGAAGCATGGTGATACTGCCTTTCATGTGACATGAGTGACATGATGGGCGCGGGGCATGCGGAACGTGCCTCCATCCACCCGCAGCCGCCGCGCTGGACATGCCTCAGAGCAGCAGGAAGGCCAGCGCAGCGACCAGCGTGGGCAGCAGCGCCCCCAGCAGCAGGCCGCCCGCGCCCACGGTTTCATCGGCAAAGCCGCGCTTGAGCAAGGCGACGCCCGCCGGATTGGGGGCGTTGGCGATCACGGTGAGGCCACCACCCGCCACCGCGCCGGAGACCAGCATGTAACGCGCTTCTTCGCTCATGCCCTCGATGAGCGAACCCAGGTAAGTCAACGCGGCGTTGTCGGTCACGGCGGTGAGCCCCAGGGCCCCCGCAAACAGCGCGAGCGGCTCCAGACCGGCCACGATGGGTTGCAGCCACCACTGCTGCATGCCGCCCAGCACCACCAGGCCGGCCAGGAAAAAGCCCACCAGCAAGGCTTCCTTGAGGATCAACGGGCTTTGGTGGCGGGCGTAGGCCTGCGTGAACCCGAGGAACATCAAAAACAGCCCCATGAAAATCACCGGGTGATGCGCGGCCAGCACCACGCCGGCCAGCAGGCCCAGGTGTACCAGGACCACCGCCCACGGCACGGCTGCCGGGGCCGAGGCCGCGCCGTCGGGCATGGGCATGAGGTGCTTGCGCAGCACCCAGGTGGCCACGGTCGCGTTCACCAGCACGGCCAGCGCCGCCTTCCAGCCAAAGGTGACCAGCATGAAGGCGCTGTCCCACTGCCAGGTGGCGGCCACCATGAGCACGGGTGGCGCCGCATAAGCGGTGAGGGTGCCGCCGATGGAGATGTTCACGAACAGCACGCCCAGCGCCAGGTACTTCACCCATTCGGGCAGGAGGGGGCGAAAGATCTGTGGCGCCAACAGCAGCGCGGCAATGGTCATGGCGGCCGGCTCGGTGATCAGCGACCCCAGCAACGGCACGGCGGCCAGGCCCAGCCAGGCCGTGGCCAGGGGCGCGCGAACCGGTGCCAAGCGGGCCAGGCCGTTGACGAGTTGGACCACCGTGGCCAGCACGGGCCGCGAGGCGGCCATGACCATCACCACGAAGACGAACAGGGGTTCGGTGTAGTTGCGCGATTCGGCATAGGCCAGGGCCTCGGTGTGGCCCGCCGTCATGGCCATGAGCACGATGAGGACCATGGCCCAGAAGCCGAAGACCACTTCCACCTCGCCCAGCAGGTGGAACAGGCCAGCGTGGCGTGGGAAGCGTTTGGAAAGCCGCTCGAACTGCTTGGCGGTGAAGGTGTGGAGCAGGGCGATCGCAAAAACAAAGGCTGCGATCCACTGAAGCGAGAGGATGGGCATGGGCTGGGCACGACAGCGCCGCGAGGCGGCCCGACCTTCGCGACTGTCCTGGCCCACCCTCATGTGGACCACCCAGAAAGGTCGAGCCCCCTGATCTGTGTGCAGATCTCTTGGTGGGGCCGACCTAACCCGGCATTTTAACGAGGCGAGCAGGGCGGCCTCAGGGGCCGCGCCCTATGGGCCACGTGGAACCAGGGCAATGGCCTGCGAGTGGCTTGCTGGCAGTCGGGCCGACCGACGGGTTGAGCGCCCGGGCCACGGCCGCATGCCCGCTGCGCAGGTCACCGACCCGCCTGCAGCGGGGAGAGCCGCTGTCAAGGTCGGTATGGCTCAAAAAAAGCGATAGGCTGGCTCGTCCGGCGGTATTCAGCTATAATTGCGCTCTTGTCTGCGCAGACAAGTCGCATCTCATGACGACACGTCAGTCACCATGACGAGAAAAAGAGGTGGCTGTAGGACATGCCTACCGTAAACGGTGACCGCGTAAGAGTCACCGTCCATTTACCAAAAAAAGCGGCCCTCGGGCCGCTTTTTGCTTGGGCGATGTGCTGATGCAAGCGCTTGAATCGTCTTGCCGCATTGCCCCCTGACGATGTCGGCCATGCGCCGAAAGGGTTTGCGCCAGCGTTGTCCCCAAACCCGGACTCGGCTGGTGCCCCCGACAGGAATCGAACCTGTACCTGCCCCTTAGGAGGGGGCCGTTCTATCCATTGAACTACAGGGACCCAAAGCCGGCGATTGTAGCCCTGGCTCGGCCTTGCACCGGCCGCCTCAGTCGTACGACAGGCGGAACAGCAGGTCGATCGCGCTGTCTTCGCCGGCCTGGCCGCGCACGGTCCAGCGGCGCGACAGCTCCAAATAAATCATCAGGGTGCCGGTGACCCCTGAAAGGCTGCGCTCGTAGCTGGCGTACAGGTTGTCCGACAGGCGCTTGCCCAGCGTGACGCTGGCGTCCGAGGTGCTGCCATTGCCCGACCCGAACGACAGCTCATCGAGCCCGAACCGCGAGGCCAGCGACGTGCCGCTCTTGCCCCCCAACACCGCCATGGCCGCCGATTGCAGCATGGCCGCTTCGGCGCCCGTGTCGGGTGCGGCCCGGCCCAGCAGCAGCCAGGCCAGGGCTTCGGTGTCCGACAGGCTGGGGTTGGAGTACAGCGTGACGACCGGCAGCAGGGCGGTGCCTTGCACCTGAACGCCCACGCGTTGTTCGGACGCGTAGTTGGGCCGCAGGGCCCGGATGTCGAGGGTGGGGTTGTCGATGGCGCCGCTGAAGCGGATCAGGCCGCGCTGGATGGTGAGGTTCTGGTTGTAGGCCTTGAAGGTGCCGCCTTCGGTGCGCACATCGCCCGTCAGCCTGGGCATGGCCGTCAGCGGCCCGTT